>NZ_JAHZPJ010000009.1 GCF_019929345.1 Streptococcus oralis | reverse complement strand
CCGAACACAGTAGTTAAGCCCTAGAACGCCGGAAGTAGTTGGGGGTTGCCCCCTGTGAGATATGGAAGTCGCTTAGCAGAATAGGAAGTTTAGAGACTTCCTTATTGGGAGTTTAGCTCAGCTGGGAGAGCATCTGCCTTACAAGCAGAGGGTCAGCGGTTCGATCCCGTTAACTCCCATAGGTCCCGTAGTGTAGCGGTTATCACGTCGCCCTGTCACGGCGAAGATCGCGGGTTCGATTCCCGTCGGGACCGTTTAAGATAACGGCAGTTATTTTAGACTCGTTAGCTCAGTTGGTAGAGCAATTGACTTTTAATCAATGGGTCACTGGTTCGAGCCCAGTACGGGTCATATTAGCGGGTTTGGCGGAATTGGCAGACGCACCAGATTTAGGATCTGGCGCTTAACGGCGTGGGGGTTCAAGTCCCTTAACCCGCATAATAGAAATAGGCCGGCTTAGCTCAGTTGGTAGAGCATCTGATTTGTAATCAGAGGGTCGCGTGTTCAAGTCATGTAGCCGGCATTTTTTTATATAGAATAAGAGGTCGATGCGAACGTAGTTCAGTGGTAGAACACCACCTTGCCAAGGTGGGGGTCGCGGGTTCGAATCCCGTCGTTCGCTTAGAGAGGCCGGGGTGGCGGAACTGGCAGACGCACAGGACTTAAAATCCTGCGATTGGTAACGATCGTACCGGTTCGATTCCGGTCCTCGGCATATAGTAATGAGCACCCTTAGCTCAACTGGATAGAGTACCTGACTACGAATCAGGCGGTTAGAGGTTCGACTCCTCTAGGGTGCATTTTTTATTTAATGCGGGAAGTAGCTCAGCTTGGTAGAGTACTTGGTTTGGGACCAAGGTGTCGCAGGTTCGAATCCTGTCTTCCCGATTATATTTATATGAGCTTTTATTAACTGTTATTTGTAAATCAAAGCTCTTTGTCAACTGTAGTGGGTTGAAGTCAGCTAAGATCGAGAAAGGACGAAATTCGTCCTTTCTTTTTTGATGTTGAGAGCGATGAAAATCCTTTTTTTGAAGTTTTCAAAGTTTCGAAAACCAAAAGCATTGCGTTTGATGAGTTTAATGAGATTATTAGTTGCTTCCAATTTGGCGTTGGAATAAGGTAATTGAAGGGCGTTGACGATTTTCTCTTTATCCTTGAGATGTGAAAACGATCTAGAACAATTTTAGCACTGGGATAAAGCTGTTTAGCTAAGTCATAGTAAGGGCTAAACATATCCATCGTAATGATTTTCACCTGACAGCAAACGGTTCGATCGTAGCGAAGAAAGTGATTTCGGATAACAGCTTGTGTTCTTCTCTCAAGGACGGTGATGATATTAAGCTTGTCAAAATCTTGTGCAATGAAACTCATCTTTCCCTTGGTGAAGGCGCATTCGTCCCAGAACATAATTTCTGGAAGCCAGGTGAAGTCATGATTTAAGTGAAAGTCATTGAGCTTATGAATAACAATTGAAGTTGGAATGGACAGCTGATGAGCAATATCGATCATAGACGTCTTTTCAATCAACTTTTGAGCAATTTTTTGGTTGATAATACGAGGAATTTAGTGATTTTTCTTGACGAGAGAGGTTTCGGCGACCGCTATTTTCGAACACTGATAACACTTAAAACGTCGCTTTCTAAGGAGGATTCTAGTAGGCATACCAGTCATTTCAAGGTAAGGGATCTTAGACGGTTTCTGGAAGTCATATTTCCTCATTTGACTTCCGCAATCAGGACAAGATGAGCCGTCATAGTCCAGTTTAGCGACTATTTCCTTTTCTACAACAAAATAGGCTCCATAAGATCCATAGGAGATTTGCCTACTACAAATATTATGGGGTCTGATAAATCAAGAAAACTTAAGCATATTACTTGATTTATTTTTTAGCATATATTATACTTGATAAGTCAAGTATTGATGAATCATATATGTTGGGAGGGAATGATGGTAGCAATCCATGATTTACTGTATCAACTACGGTTGGCAGATCAGTCTATGACACAATTATTCGAACGCCAATTAGGAATTAGTCTGACTCGTTATCAAATCTTATGTTTCTTAATCGATCAGTCACCGTGTAATCAAATAGCAGTTCAGGAGCGTTTGAAGATTGATCAGGCTGCCTTGACACGGCACTTTAAAATTTTGGAAAAGGAAGGTTTGGTTGATCGACGTCGGAATCCTGAAAATCAGAGGGAGGTTTTAGTGGAAGTGACAGACTTTGCGAGAGGGCAACTAGTAACCAACTCTCCCCAACAACATATAAAGGTAAAGAGTCAGATGGAAAGCGTACTTACAAAAGGAGAGCGAGAAGAGTTCAGTCGCTTGTTAGAAAAGTTGCAATCGGGCTTAGAAGAGATAGAAATTTAAGGAGAAGAATATGTCTATTTTTACAATTGTTTTAGCAACTATCGTTGCTTTGGAGCATTTTTACATTTTTTATCTGGAAAGTGTGACTACTCAATCAGACACTACTAGTCGAGTGTTTAATGTGGATAAGGAAGAACTGGCTCGTCCTTCAGTGAGTTCATTATTTAAAAATCAAGGAATTTATAATGCTTTGATAGGTGTGTTTCTTTTGTATGGGATTTATTTCTCACAAAGTTTGGAAATTGTGACCATCTTTGTTTTATTTGTGTTTGGTGCAGCGACCTACGGTTCTCTGACAGCAGACAAGAAGATTATTCTGAAGCAAGGTGGGCCTGCTATTCTAACTCTATTCAGTATTTTGATTTTGAAATAAGAAAGTCGCGTTTTTTGTTAGCTCTAAAAGCTAGATTTTCCTGCCTAGCTTTTGAGTTTTATATATTAATATTTCTTTTCTCTAGTTTAATCTGTTAATACCAGCTTGTCAGCTATTAGATGAAATCTTAATGACCTGTTTTCTAGAAAAACTATACCAATTTTTATTCTTGACAAGTGATAAAAACAAGTATATACTGTTTTTGCTGATTCTGTAAAAGGGAAATCAGACTATACCAATTTAAGGGGAAAGCACAGCTGGTCTGTGTCGTATATACTATGTGTGGAATTGTCGGTGTTGTTGGAAACACAAACGCAACTGATATTTTGATTCAAGGGCTTGAAAAGCTTGAATACCGTGGCTATGATTCTGCGGGGATTTTTGTCCTAGGTGGTGCTGAAAATCATCTAGTCAAGGCTGTTGGCCGTATCGCTGAATTGTCTGCTAAGACAGCTGGTGTTGAGGGAACAACTGGTATCGGACATACGCGTTGGGCGACTCACGGGAAACCAACTGAGGACAATGCTCACCCACACCGCTCTGAGACTGGACGTTTTGTCTTGGTGCACAATGGGGTGATTGAAAACTACCTTGAGATCAAGGAAGAATACCTTTCAGGTCACCACTTCAAGGGGCAAACAGATACAGAAATCGCCGTTCACTTGATTGGTAAATTTGTTGAAGAAGATGGTTTCTCAGTGCTTGAAGCCTTCAAAAAAGCCCTTCACATCATTCGTGGTTCTTATGCCTTTGCCTTGATTGACTCTGAAAATCCAGATGTCATCTATGTGGCGAAAAATAAATCACCACTTTTGATTGGTCTTGGAAATGGCTACAACATGGTCTGCTCAGATGCTATGGCTATGATTCGTGAGACTAACCAATACATGGAAATTCATGACCAAGAGTTGGTAATCGTCAAAGCTGATAGTGTCGAAGTTCAAGATTATGACGGCAACAGTCGTGAGCGTGCTAGCTATACTGCTGAGCTCGACTTGTCAGATATCGGTAAGGGAACTTATCCTTACTACATGCTCAAGGAAATCGACGAGCAACCAACGGTGATGCGTAAACTCATCCAAGCCTACACAGATGAGGCGGGTCAAGTAGTGGTTGATCCAGCTATCATCAAGGCTGTTCAAGACGCTGACCGCATCTACATCCTTGCGGCTGGAACGTCTTACCACGCAGGATTTGCTTCTAAGAAGATGTTGGAAGAATTGACGGATACGCCAGTTGAACTTGGAATTTCATCTGAGTGGGGCTACGGTATGCCACTTCTCAGCAAAAAACCACTCTTCATCTTTATCAGCCAGTCTGGTGAAACAGCTGATAGCCGTCAAGTTTTGGTCAAGGCCAATGAAATGGGGATTCCGAGCTTAACGGTTACAAACGTGCCAGGTTCGACTCTTTCACGTGAAGCCAACCATACCATGCTCCTTCACGCGGGTCCTGAAATCGCCGTGGCATCAACTAAGGCTTATACAGCGCAAATTGCAGCCCTTGCCTTCCTTGCAAAAGCAGTCGGTGAAGCAAATGGCAATGCTAAAGCACAAGCCTTTGATCTGATTCGTGAGTTGTCTATCGTGGCTCAGTCTATCGAATCAACTCTTTCTGAGAAAGAAACTATTGATGCCAAGGTTCGTGAGCTTCTTGAAACAACTCGCAACGCCTTTTACATCGGACGTGGTCAAGACTACTACGTAGCCATGGAAGCTAGTCTCAAACTCAAAGAGATTTCTTACATCCAGTGTGAAGGCTTTGCGGCAGGAGAACTCAAGCATGGAACGATTGCCTTGATTGAAGAAGGAACGCCTGTCTTGGCCCTCCTGTCAGATCCAGTCCTTGCCAACCACACTCGTGGAAATATCCAAGAGGTCGCAGCTCGTGGTGCCAAGGTTCTCACTATCGCAGAAGAAAATGTTGCTAAAGAGACCGATGATATCGTCCTTACGACCGTCCACCCTTACCTCTCACCAATCTCAATGGTCGTACCAACGCAATTAGTCGCTTACTTTGCAACACTCCACCGTGGCCTTGATGTGGACAAACCACGTAACCTTGCTAAGTCAGTAACTGTGGAATAAGACTGAGTATAAATAATTCTTATCAAGCTTATAAAAATTTCATATCGTAGAGAACATCATTTGAAAACAATGAGTATAAACACCTTAGAAAATCTGATTTAAAGGGATTTCTAAGGTGTTTTTCTTTATAGATATAAAAATTCCCAATCAAGTCGATAGTCAATATATATTGGGAAAAGGAAAAAAGGAATGGTAAGATAGTTTCAATCCAAATGGAAGGAGAAAGGTATGGCAAGTAAAAGAGATCTAGTCTTTAGAGCGATTCGAGGCGATGAAGTGGAAAGAGTTCCTGTGGGATTTTGGTTTCATTTTGTAACACTCGAAGAAAAGGGGCAGGGATTAAACAATCCACGTATCTTTCAAAAAAGTGTTGATGGGCATCGCAACTATGTGGAAAGGATTCATCCTGATTTTGTCAAAATTATGAGCGACGGTTTTTTCCTTTATCCAAGTAATGTCCATAGTCCTAAGATCGCAAGCATTCAGGAGTTGGCTTCTATTGAGTCGATTGGTGAGGAACACCCATGGATTCAGCAACAGGTGGAAGTGGTACAAGCGATTCGAGAGACCTTTACCGAAGAGATTGCTTCTTTCTACAATATCTTTTCGCCTATCTCCTACCTCAGGCGCTGGTTCCGTACAGAAACTTCTCGAGGAGATAGGGAAGTGGCTGATCTATTGCTAGAAAACCCTGAGCAATTCAGAGCGATTCTAGATGTGATTGCAGGAGATATTGCTATCCTAACTCAGAAAATCATCCAGCAAGGTGGGGTCGATGGGATTTATCTCAGTACCCAGGAAATTCAAGATGAGCGCATCACACCAGCACTATATCAAATCTACATCGAACCGAGCAATATAGCGATTTTGGAGGCAGCCAATCAGGTTGGTGGGACCAATATCCTCCATATCTGTGGTTTTGAAGGTGCGAGCAATGATGTGACGATATTTAAGGACTATCCAGCTCAAGTGGTCAACTGGGCGACTCATCATGAGGATGTTAGTTTGACACAGGGGCAAGAGTTATTTCCAGGCAAGGCCGTTTTAGGTGGATTTGAAAATGGCAAGAAAAGCTTGCTTTATCACGGTTCCAAGGCGGAATTGCAAAATGAAACAAGACGGTTGCTGGCTGAAGCGGGTAGTAAAGGCGTTCTTCTGGGAGCTGACTGTACTGTTCCAGATGACTTTGACTTAGAGAGGTTGGACTGGATTCGGCAGGCAGCTGTTCTCTAAAAGGAGGAGCTATGAAAAGTAAAAGATGGGGCATATTCATTGCAGTTGTCGGTTTGCTGGCTTTGGTTGCCATAAGCGTCGTAAAAAATGGGCACTGCAAAAATGGAGAGAGATGTCGTGGAGTTCAGGATTTTTCCAAGTCCAGTCTCCCCTTTTTACGCTCGAATGATATCGCAAGCAGTTTATTAGTTGAAAAAGTAAGAAATGGAGAATAAGAATGTCAGAAAAAAAAGAATGGGTTTTAAAAGCATTTAGAGGTGAAAAGGTTGATCGTGTGCCAGTTGGTTTTTGGCATCATTTCACATCCGAAGACGAATGGCTACACGGATTCTCAAATCCAGCCATTATCGAGAAGAATATTGAGGGCCATAAGCGCTTTATCCGAGAAGTTCAGCCAGACTTTATCAAACTCATGAGCGATGGGTACTTTGCTTATCCAAATCCAGCGATTGCCAAAGGAAAATCACTTCAAGAATTGGCGGCCATTCAACCACTCGGACCAGATCACGCTTGGATAAAAGAGCAGGTGGACTTGGTTAAGAAAATCAAGCAAGAATTTACAGAAGATATCGTTGCGATTTACAATATTTTTGCTCCTGTGACCTATCTCAAGTGGTTGCTTGGGGAAGTGTCTGGCGGGGATGACCTTATTGCGGACTTTCTGGTAGAAGATCCTGAAGCTCTGAAGAAAGTGTTGGATGTGATTGCAGAGGATATTGCGAGTCTCAGTCGAGCTGTCATCGAAGAGGCTGGTGCTGATGGAATCTACCTCAGCGTGCAGAGTATCCAAGATCAACGAGTGTCGGCAGCAGAGTATCAAGCTGTCATTGCACCTAACGAGATAACTGTTCTGGGAGCAGCTAGTTCTGTTGGTGGTGTTACTGTTCTTCATATCTGTGGCTACGAGGGGGCGCGAAATGATATTCACCTTTTTGCAGACTATCCAGCCCAAGTCTTTAACTGGGCTGTAGGACCAGAGGGAATCACTCTCAAGGAAGGTCGTGAGATTTTCAAGGGACGTACGGTTCTTGGAGGATTCGAAAATGGCAAGACAGGCTTGCTGTATACTGGTAGCAAGGATGCCATTCAGGCTGAGGCAAAGAAACTAGTTGCAGAAGCTGGGGAACAGGGCTTGGTACTTGGGGCAGATTGCACCATTCCAAGTGATATCGCAGTTGAACGTATCCAGTGGGTGAGAGAAGCGCTTGAAAACTAAAGGAGAAAAAGATGAGTAAAAAAGCATGGATTATCGGTGGTGTAGCAGTTGTTGCAGTAATTGGGGCAACGATTATCGGGAGAAGTTTAGCTGGCGCTCCATTCAAGGAGGGAGAAGCGGCTTCGTCTGCTGAAGTCATAACCTTGAAGGTTGCCCATACACAAAACTACGTACCTTATGACTTTGTCAATGAAAAAGGGGAATCAGATGGTTATGAAGTAGCTGTTTTGAAGGCTGTTGATGAGAAGTTGGCAAACTATCAATTTGAATATACGGGTACCAGTGATGACGACCTCTTGATTGGTCTGGAATCAGGCAAGTATGACATCGGAACTAAGGGAGCCTGGTACACAGATGAACGAGCTAAAAAGTTTGTCATTCCATCTGAACCAGTGGGAGCGAGCATTATCGGATTTACTGTCAGAAAAGAAGATGAACAGAAATACAAAACCATTGATGACTTTGCTAAGAATAAAGGGAAATTGGTTCCCATCTCTCCACAGAATGCTCAATGGAATGTCATCACCAGCTACAATGAAAAACATCAGGACGCACCGATTGAGCTAACAGCAGCTGAATCCTTTAAAGTGGCAGATGCCTATGCCTGGGTCTTAGAAGGACGTTATGATGCCTTCTTTGATATCAAACTGTCCTTTGAAAAAGCAGTTACCGCAGAAGATGGCCCTTACCACCAATATGCGGATAAACTCAGCTGGTTCCCATATAAAGGTATTCCAACTTATCCCTTGATTCACCGTGATGAAAAGGGTGAGAAATTCGCTAAAGAATACGAAAAAGCAATCAAAGAGTTGAAAGAAGATGGCACGCTTGCTAAGCTATCTCAGCAATACTTTAAAGAAGATGTCTTTAGTTACGTAGACAAAGACTAGACAAGAAATTCCAAGACTAGAAAGGGTTTTGCATGGTTTCTTATGATTTTTCCAAGGTCTTTCAGTTTTTACCGACCTTATGGCAGGCACTTCCTATGACCTTGTCCATTCTCTTTTTTACCACTCTTCTTGGTTCCCTTTTTGGAGGTCTCTTGGCCTGGGCACAAGTAGGAGAAGACAAGAGTTTTGCAGCGATTTCCAAAGGCTATATCTTTACCCTTCGTTGTACACCGCCGATTGTCTTGCTTTTTCTAGTCTTTTATGGCTTGCCAGAATTTCTGAAATGGTGGCTTGGTTTGGATATCAACAACTGGTCTAAAACTATTTTTGTTCTCTTGACGATGATTCTCTTGTTTGCGGCTATTGTTGCCGAGGTTTTCAAGGCGGCCTATCAAGCTATTCCAAAGGGGCAGACAGAGGCCGGGCTTAGTATTGGTTTGACTCCAAGTCAGACTTTTTGGAGAATCATTTTCCCCCAAGCTTTTCAAGTTGCTCTTCCCAATATAACGACTGCTATTCTCAATCTCATGCGGGATGCTGCTTTGGCTTATACGATTGGTTTCGTTGATGTTATGGGGGCGGGGAATCTCTTGATCAGTCGCAATTTAGGGAACTACTCTCTGGAAACCTATACGGCAGTTGCACTTCTTTATTGGGGGATTGCCCTGGTTATTTCTAGCTTGAGTCGTTTGCTTGAGAAGTCTTTGGAAACAAAAGGGAGGTAAGAAATGGATATAGACTATATTGTAAAGACTTTTCTAGAGACCTTGAAGGGTGTGCCAATCACCTTGATTATCATGATTGTGGCTATGGTCTTAAGCTTTTTACCGGCTCTATTTTTAGCCTTGGGGCAGATTTACAAGGTTCAAGGGGTGAGGAGTTTTTCTCTAGTCTATCTGGCCTTTATCCGAGCGACTCCTCCGATTTTATTGATTCTCTTCTTTTATAGTTTGTTTCCAAGTTTGCTGAATCAATTTTTCAAAAGCATAGGAAGCGACTTTGATATTTTCAAGCTTGATCCTCTCTATTATGCCTTTATCATTTATAGTTTGATGACAGTCGGGAGTTTATCGGAGATTTTGCGTTCAGCTATCTTGACGGTGGACAAGGGACAACTAGAGGCAGCGCATGCGATTGGGCTGACTACGACCCAGGCCTATTTAAGGATTGTATTTCCTCAAGCCTTGCGCTCAGCCTTGCCTAACTTGGCCAATCTGGTGATCAATATCGTCAAAGGGACCTCCCTGGTCTTTGTCATGACCATCAAGGACATCACCGCTATTGCTCGTGTGGAAGCGTCCTACGGCTACCAGTATTTTGAGTCTTATTTTGTGATCTTTTTGCAGTATATTTTGATCTGTGGTTTGATTCAGTGGGGCTTCTCCCTACTGGAGAAAGGCTATGTGAAAAAAGAAAAGAGAGCAAAAGCATCTAGCGCGCGTTTTGTATAGGAGGACAGAATGTTACAAGTAGAACATATCGCAAAAACATTTGGTGAGAGGCAAGTACTGGAGGATGTCAATCTCCAGGTCAACCAAGGGGATGTCGTTGTTATTTTAGGGCCATCAGGTTCGGGGAAAACAACCTTTCTCCGTTGTCTCAACCACTTAGAAAAAGCTGACAGTGGCCATTTAACCTTGGCAGGAAAGACCTATGATTTAGCCAAATTAAGCAAGAAAGACATTCTAGAAATTCGCCAAAAAACAGCCTTTGTTTTCCAACACTACAATCTCTTTGCAAATAAAACTGCTTTGGAAAATATTCTGGAAGGCCTAATCGTGGCTCGTAAAGTTCCCAAGGAAGAAGCGCTCAAACGTGCAGAATCTGCCTTAGAAAAAGTTGGTTTACTTGCTTATAAGGACTACTACCCTTCACAACTATCTGGAGGGCAACAACAACGAATAGGAATTGCGCGTGCCATTGCCGTCAAGCCCGAGGTCATTTTGCTAGATGAACCAACATCTGCACTAGACCCTGAGTTGGTTGGAGATGTTTTGGATGTTCTGAAACAGTTGGCGGGAGAAGGTGTGACCATGGTGGTCGTCACGCATGAGATGGGATTTGCTAGGGATGTCGCTAACCACGTTATTTTCATGGACGGAGGCCGTATCGTAGAGGAGAACAATCCCCACGATTTCTTTAGTCGTCCACAAGAAGAACGAACCAAACAGTTTCTGGCTCGTATCTTATCAGATGCCACCTATAGTGTAGAATATATGATTTGATAGATAAGTGTATCATAAAAACAACACCCCATGACTAGAAGATTCTTCTAATCATGGGGTGTTTTCTCTATAGGAGGGCTAGGATATACTCTTCGAAAATCTCATTAAGCCAGGTCAGCTGTGCCTTATCTACAACCTCAAAGCTGTGCTTTGAGCAGCCTGCAGCTAGCTTTCTAGTTTACTCTTTGATTTTCATTGAGTATTAGTTCTTTTTCCTGTTTTTCATCAACCATCCAAGTCCGAGAAGGGCAAGGATGCTGAATCCAGCAAGGGCAAGGAGGGATTTGCTCTCGGTTCCTGTGTTTGGAAGGAGGTTCTGAGAGTGAGCCTCTGAAGTAGTTTCTTGAGTTTCAGGATTGGCGGCTAGGTTTTGAGCTTGACCTTGTTCTGGTTCAACTTCCAAGCTAGAAAGATCAAATTCTGGTTTTTCTTCCACAGCTGGAGCGACAATGGCACCACCTTGAGACAAGCGGAGAACAACGGCAGTGAGAGCGTTCAATTTTAAGCCATTTTCAGTCCATTCGAGACCTTGAGGTTTAGCGATTCCTACTGGTCCGGCTTGATTTTCATCTGCCAGGACTTCAGCCTTTCTCAAGTGAGCAAAGGCAGTTCCTAGAGTAAATTCACGAGCCTTATCATCCGCATTGACAAAGACTGCGTAGACATCGCCGTTTGGAGCTGTGATTTGGTAGCCGATGACTACGTCTTCTTTTTCAACACCATTTTGGCCTGGGACAGTGATGAGTCGGACGCGCTCTTTGATATCTTGTAAACTCTTGAGTCGGAAGGCGTCCGTAGACTGACGAAGAGCGATCAATCCTTTCATGTAGTCACGGCTCTTGACATTTTCTGGATATGCTTTGCTATCTGTAGCCTTGGTCCAATCAAACTTGTTGACAGCATCACTAGAGTCGTAAGAGTCATGGATAAAGTAAGGATAGACAAATGGCTTGCCGTCTTTGTCACGTAACAAGTGAGACTTGTTTGGAACCTTATCTTCAGGAACAGGAGTCTTATAGGCTGGATCAAGGAATTGTTTGGTGCGTCCGTATTCCTGACCAGAGTGGATAAACGGAGTCCCTTGAGCAGTCAAAATCATGAGGTTTCCAAGTCGCAAACGGCGATGGATTTCAGCATAGTTCTCAGCCTTGCTTGGGTCTTTTTTGATAGACTGGGCGATGATATCAAAGAGGGTCAAGTTATCATGGGCTGCGATATACTGGATAACATCTCCAGGGCTGTCTGCTTCAAAGTTGGTTGGTTGGGCAATGAGATTTTTAAAGATAGTGTTGATATCGCGTTTTCCACCTGTGATAAAGGCCGGTTGCCCTTCGTTTGGATAGCCAGACTTGAGGTTGTTGCGGATGTCGTCTGAAAAGACAGCGACAGTATCCGTTTTCTTCATCCAAGACTGGTCAGCAGGTTGTACAGGCGTATTTTCATCACCAGTATAGGTTCTCCAGCCTTCACCTAGCATGATAAGATTTGGATTGAGGGCGCGTGCAGCCTTGTATGCTTCTTCGATTGAAGTCGCATCGTGGTCACCCATCATATCGAAGCGGAAACCATCCACTTTGTAGGTTTCAACCAGATACTTGATAGAGTCTACCAAGACACGTTTAGACATGTAGTGGGTAGTTCCCAAACGACCGCCTCCAAAGCTAGTCCGTGGAGTTCCATCAGCATCCATAAAGTGATAGTAGTTTGGCTCAATATCTTCAAAAATATCAACATTTGCAGTATGGTTGTAGACCACGTCCAGGATAGCCCCCATGCCACGTTTGTGGATTTCGTTGATGAGATTTTTGAATTCGGCAATACGTTTTTCTGGATCCTTAGGATCGCTTGAGTACATACCAGTCAAGGAGAAGTAGTTTTGAGGGTCATATCCCCAGTTGTAGTTGCTGTTGCTTGAAGCGTAGGCAGACAAACGCTCATGGTTTTTCAATTCATTGACAAAGTAGTAAGACAGGACTGGAAGGAGCTGGATATGAGTCACACCCAAGTCTTTGAGATAGTCTAGTTTTTCGATAAAGGCTTCAAAGGTACCAAATGGTTTGGTCAAGTCTTTTGCGATGGCAGGATCCGAAGTGAAGTCACGCACATGAGCTTCATAGATAACGGCATCTTCACGCGATTTGAAGTTACGAATCTTCCCATAGGTCAAGTCTTGCGGACCTAACTTCGCTGGATCGACAAAGGCAGCCTTAGCGACCTTATGAGCGGCATCTGTTTTTGCTAGGTCACTGTTCCAAGCTGCTAGTGATTTGGCATAAGGATCAAGAACGAAAACAGTTTTACCTTGGCGCTCGATTTGGTAGTGGTAGTAGTAGCCAGTGTAGTTGCTGATACCGAGACCTGAGTTTGCATCCAGAGTTTGTTTCCAGGTTCCTTTTTCTCCTTTTTCAAGGGCGACAGTTCCGACTACTTTTTCAGGGTCTTTCTTGTCGTAGACGACAACGGAAACCTTATCAGCACTTGGAGACCAGAGGGTGAGGTCAACACGCTTGCCATCTTCTTTCAGAGTTGCGCCGAGTGGACCATCGTAACTGTAGGACTCATCCTTGAGGCGCCAGCTTGAACGTGTGGTAAAGCGGTCTGAATTGTAGTTGACAGTGTAAGGGTGTTGAGTGTCAGAGAAGTCGCCGATATAGGTCACTTTTTTACCAGCTTCATCTACTTCCACGTCTGTGATAGTTACTTTATTCCCTTGGTAATCAGTGATGCTAGAGTGTTTGAGGATATCGTCTTTCTTAGCTCCAACAAGGGTAGAAAAACTGCTTTCGATACGAGATTTAGCCACGTGTTGGGCTCCAGTCATGCGGATATCGTGCACATAGTAGGGGTTAGTGTAGATGGTTTCGTCATCATCTTTGAGGAAAATCTGACTGTGATTTTTTAGATCAGTGAATTTATAATCTTCTTTTCTGATTTTCACATCATCGCCTTTCTTGCTTTCGTCTAGTAATAAAAATCCAAATTCTCTAGCAGCTTCATTGAGTGGGATATCAATGTAACGGCCATATTTTCCAGTTGCGGTAAAGTCAGTACCGTCAGGCCATTCTCCACTGCTTGGGTTTTTGACATCGCCCCAATACCAAAGAGATTTTTTGTCATAGTTGCCATCGGTGCGGTAGTAGTTGACACGAATAGTTCCTACTGGTTGAGGGCGGTAGTTGTATACCTTGTAGTTTTCATCTAGCCAGGCCTCGTTCATTTTCGGAGAGAGGCGCTCTACCGAACGGTCCCCAGTCAAGTTATCCCCTTTGGTATTGTTGATAAGGAAGCTGACTTTCTTGGCTTGCTCATTTTTGAGTTTGACATCTAGGTAATAGCCGTAGTCATCTTGCTTGGCATCCTTGAAGGACTTGGCTCCATTGGGCCAGTTTTCAGACGGTTTTTCAACATCGTCCCAAGTCCAAAGACCTTGAGAATCTTTGTTTTCTTCTGGGAGTTTTTTTACGTGGATGCGGAAGTGGTTGTCTGCGATGGGTTCTTCAGAAGATGTGTCAGCTTGTGGTTTTTGATCTGAAGTTGGCGCCGAAGTGCTGGCATCTACTTTCTCTTCCTTGCTATTAGCCTGGCTTGTAGTAGCATCTTCTGTTTTAGGTGTTTCTGGTACCGTAGTAGTTTCCACAGCTGGAGCTTCTTTTTTAGAAACAAGGGAAGCGTTTGCATTATTTTGTTCAGAAATAGGCGTTTCCTTTTGAGTTTGACTAGTTTCAGTCTCAGTAGGAGCCTTGGTCACAGCGCTGGTATTTTCCTGGGTTTGAGGAAGGTTTTCGTTAGCCGAAATAGTTGGCATTGCAGCAGAAAGTAGGACAATACTGGCACCAATAAGGACAGAACCAGTTCCGTTCTTCAAGGAACGAATACCGTAAATCATTTTTTTCTCAGTTTGAGATGGGATCTTTTTCATCACAATTCTCCTTGTGTAGTTGTTCTCTATCAGTATAGCACGAGGTAAACATTAGTGCAAGCGTTTTCCTGATTTTTAAGAGACAATATAATGCTTCATTCTCTTGAAATTTTAAAATAATATATAGGAAAAGATTGTTTAAAAAATAGTAAAAAAACCTTGAAAAATTTAGCTAAATAAGATATAATATAAGCAATCATTTGTCGTAGGTTTTGTCTGAAATATTGTCCAGACAAGGCTCACAGCAGTTAAATCTTCTGAAAAAGTCAGATTTAGCTGCTCTTTTTGTGCTTTTTTTCAGGTTTTCGAGTGTTTGTAACAAAGATTTAAAGATTCTGAAAATTCATCAAAGGGACACGGTGATAGGGGTTTTAAAAACCATATGAAGATTAGAAAAGCCTGATTGACAAGGCTTGGAACTTATTTACAAAGGAGAATCATCTTGGCAGGACATGACGTTCAATACGGGAAACATCGTACCCGTCGTAGTTTTTCAAGAATCAAAGAAGTTCTTGACTTACCAAATTTGATTGAAATTCAAACAGATTCATTCAAAGCTTTCCTAGACCATGGTCTTAAGGAAGTGTTTGAAGATGTATTGCCAATTTCAAACTTCATAGACACAATGGAGTTGGAATTTGTTGGCTATGAAATCAAGGAACCAAAATACACGCTCGAAGAAGCACGTATCCACGATGCTAGCTACTCAGCACCAATTTTTGTAACCTTCCGCTTGATCAATAAAGAAACTGGTGAAATCAAGACCCAAGAAGTCTTCTTTGGTGATTTCCCAATCATGACCGAAATGGGTACTTTCATCATCAATGGTGGTGAACGTATTATCGTATCTCAGTTGGTCCGCTCACCAGGTGTTTACTTTAATGACAAAGTAGACAAGAACGGTAAAGTGGGCTACGGTTCTACTGTTATCCCTAACCGTGGAGCTTGGTTGGAACTTGAAAGCGACTCAAAAGACATCGCTTATACTCGTATCGACCGTACTCGTAAGATTCCATTTACGACCTTGGTTCGTGCACTTGGTTTCTCAGGTGATGATGAAATCTTTGATATCTTTGGTGATAGCGAATTGGTTCGCAATACTGTTGAAAAAGATATCCACAAGAATCCAATGGACTCTCGTACAGACGAAGCCTTGAAAGAAATTTATGAACGCCTTCGTCCAGGTGAACCTAAGACGGCTGAAAGCTCACGTAGCTTGCTTGTGGCCCGTTTCTTTGACCCACGCCGCTACGATTTGGCAGCAGTCGGTCGTTACAAGATCAATAAAAAACTCAATGTTAAAACACGCTTGCTCAACCAAACCATCGCGGAGCCATTGGTAGATCCTGAAACTGGTGAAATCTTGGTAGAAGCTGGTACCATTATGACTCGTAGCGTGATTGAAAGTATCGAGAATCACTTGGATGGCGACTTGAACAAGATCGTTTATATTCCAAATGATGCAGCGGTTCTGACAGAACCAGTTGTGCTTCAAAAATTCAAGGTTGTTGCCCCAACGGACCCAGACCGCGTCGTAACCATCATTGGAAATGCCAACCCTGATGACAAGGTTCGTGTTGTAACTCCTGCGGATATCCTTGCAGAGATGAGCTACTTCCTCAACTTGGCAGAAGGTATCGGACGTGTGGATGATATCGACCACCTTGGAAACCGTCGTATCCGTGCAGTTGGTGAATTGCTTGCTAACCAAGTACGTCTTGGACTTTCTCGTATGGAACGTAACGTCCGTGAACGTATGTCTGTTCAGGACAATGAAGTTTTAACACCACAACAAATCATCAATATCCGTCCTGTAACAGCTGCGGTTAAAGAGTTCTTTGGTTCATCACAGTTGTCACAGTTCATGGACCAACACAATCCACTTTCTGAGTTGTCTCACAAACGTCGTTTGTCAGCCTTAGGACCTGGTGGTTTGACACGTGACCGTGCTGGATATGAAGTACGTGACGTGCATTACACTCACTATGGTCGTATGTGTCCAATTGAAACACCTGAAGGACCTAACATCGGTTTGATCAATAACTTGTCATCATACGGACACTTGAACAAGTATGGATTTGTTCAAACACCATACCGTAAGGTTGACCGTGAAACTGGTGTAGTCACAAACGAAATCGTTTGGTTGACAGCCGATGAAGAAGATGAATTTACTGTAGCACAGGCTAATTCAAAATTGAACGAAGATGGTACTTTTGCTGAGAAAGTTGTCATGGGACGTCACCAAGGGGTCAACCAAGAGTATCCAGCAGAAGTGGTTGACTACATGGACGTTTCACCAAAACAGGTAGTTGCCGTTGCGACTGCATGTATTCCTTTCTTGGAAAACGATGACTCCAACCGTGCCCTCATGGGTGCCAACATGCAACGTCAGGCTGTGCCTTTGATTGATCCAAAAGCACCTTACGTTGGTACTGGTATGGAATACCAAGCAGCTCACGACTCTGGAGCTGCGGTTATTGCTCAGCATGACGGTAAAGTTACCTACGCAGATGCGGACAAGGTAGAAGTTCGCCGTGAAGATGGTTCGCTAGATGTTTACCACATCCAAAAATTCCGTCGTTCAAACTCAGGTACTGCCTACAACCAACGCACTCTCGTTAAAGTTGGCGATGTCGTTGAAAAAGGTGACTTTATTGCTGACGGACCTTCTATGGAAAAAGGGGAAATGGCGCTTGGACAAAACCCAATCGTTGCCTACATGACTTGGGAAGGTTACAACTTCGAGGATGCCGTTATCATGAGCGAACGCTTGGTGAAAGACGATGTCTACACATCTGTCCACCTCGAAGAATACGAATCAGAAACACGCGATACAAAGCTTGGGCCTGAAGAAATTACTCGTGAAATTCCAAACGTTGGTGAAGATGCCCTTAAAGACCTTGACGAGATGGGTATTATCCGTATCGGTGCTGAGGTTAAAGAAGGCGATATCCTTGTAGGTAAAGTCACACCTAAGGGTGAGAAAGACCTTTCAGCTGAAGAACGTCTCTTGCACGCTATCTTCGGAGACAAGTCTCGTGAAGTGCGTGACACTTCTCTTCGTGTACCTCACGGTGCCGATGGTGTCGTTCGTGATGTTAAGATCTTTACACGTGCAAATGGAGATGAGTTGCAATCAGGTGTTAACATGCTGGTTCGTGTCTACATCGCTCAAAAACGTAAGATCAAGGTCGGAGATAAGATGGCCGGACGTCACGGAAACAAAGGGGTTGTCTCTCGTATCGTCCCTGTAGAAGACATGCCTTACCTTCCAGACGGAACTCCAGTCGATATCATGTTGAACCCACTTGGGGTGCCATCACGTATGAATATCGGTCAGGTTATGGAACTCCACCTTGGTATGGCAGCCCGTACTCTTGGTATCCACATCGCAACACCAGTCTTTGACGGAGCAAGTTCTGAAGACCTTTGGGATACTGTTAAAGAAGCAGGTATGGATAGCGATGCCAAAACAATCCTTTACGACGGACGTACAGGTGAGCCGTTTGATAACCGTGTATCAGTTGGTGTCATGTACATGATCAAACTCCACCACATGGTTGATGATAAATTGCACGCGCGTTCAGTCGGACCATACTCAACTGTTACCCAACAACCACTCGGAGGTAAAGCTCAGTTTGGTGGACAACGTTTCGGTGAGATGGAAGTTTGGGCTCTTGAAGCCTACGGTGCGTCAAATGTTCTCCAAGAAATCTTGACTTACAAGTCTGACGATATCAACGGACGTTTGAAAGCTTATGAAGCTATTACAAAAGGAAAACCAATTCCAAAACCAGGTGTTCCAGAATCCTTCCGAGTTCTTGTCAAAGAATTGCAATCTCTTGGTCTTGACATGCGTGTCCTTGACGAAGATGACCAAGAAGTGGAACTTCGCGACTTGGATGAAGGAATGGACGAAGATGTCATCCACGTAGATGACCTTGAAAAAGCCCGCGAAAAAGCAGCCCAAGAGGCTAAAGCAGCCTTTGAAGCAGAAGAAGCTGAGAAAGCAACAAAAGCGGAAGCAACAGAAGAAGCTGCTGAACAAGAATAAGCAGTTCACTTAGAATAGAAAGGGAAGAAATAGTGGTTGATGTAAATCGTTTTAAAAGTATGCAAATCACCCTAGCTTCTCCAAGCAAAGTCCGTTCATGGTCTTATGGAGAAGTCAAAAAACCTGAAACAATCAATTACCGTACCTTGAAACCAGAACGTGAAGGACTCTTTGACGAAGTCATCTTTGGTCCTACAAAGGACTGGGAATGTGCTTGTGGTAAGTACAAACGCATTCGTTACAGAGGGATTGTTTGTGACCGCTGTGGGGTTGAAGTAACGCGTACGAAAGTTCGTCGTGAGCGTATGGGGCACATCGAGTTGAAGGCTCCTGTATCTCACATCTGGTACTTCAAGGGGATTCCAAGCCGTATGGGCTTGACCCTTGATATGAGTCCTCGTGCCCTCGAGGAAGTTATCTACTTTGCGGCTTATGTGGTGATTGATCCTAAGGATACACCACTTGAGCACAAGTCTATCATGACAGAGCGTGAATACCGTGAGCGCTTGCGTGAATATGGTTATGGATCATTCGTTGCCAAGATGGGTGCCGAAGCCATCCAAGACCTTTTGAAACAAGTAGATCTTGAAAAAGAAATTGCTGAACTCAAAGAAGAGTTGAAAACAGCTACTGGACAAAAACGTGTTAAAGCTATCCGTCGTTTGGATGTTTTGGATGCCTTTTACAAGTCTGGAAACAAACCTGAATGGATGATTCTCAACATCCTTCCAGTTATTCCACCAGATCTTCGTCCAATGTTGCAGTTGGATGGTGGCCGCTTTGCCTCATCTGACTTGAATGACCTTTATCGCCGTGTTATCAACCGTAACAACCGTTTGGCTCGCTTGCTTGAGTTGAACGCACCAGGTATCATCGTTCAAAATGAGAAGCGTATGCTTCAAGAAGCGGTTGACGCTTTGATTGACAATGGTCGTCGTGGTCGCCCAATCACAGGACCAGGTAGCCGTCCACTTAAATCATTGAGCCATATGCTCAAAGGTAAACAAGGACGCTTCCGTCAAAACTTGCTCGGTAAACGTGTTGACTTCTCAGGACGTTCCGTTATCGCCGTTGGTCCAACTCTTAAGATGTACCAATGTGGTGTGCCACGTGAAATGGCGATCGAGCTCTTTAAACCATTCGTCATGCGTGAAATCGTTGCCCGTGACATCGTGCAAAACGTTAAGGCAGCAAAACGCTTGGTAGAACGCGGAGACGAACGTATCTGGGATATTCTTGAAGAAGTAATCAAAGAACACCCAGTACTTTTGAACCGCGCACCGACCCTTCACCGTTTGGGTATCCAAGCCTTCGAGCCAGTCTTGATTGATGGTAAGGCCCTTCGCTTGCACCCACTTGTCTGTGAAGCCTACAATGCTGACTTTGACGGGGACCAAATGGCCATCCATGTACCGCTTTCAGAAGAAGCTCAAGCAGAAGCTCGTATCTTGATGCTCGCTGCTGAGCACATCTTGAACCCGAAAGATGGTAAACCAGTTGTTACTCCATCTCAGGACATGGTTTTGGGTAACTACTACTTGACCATGGAAGAAGCTGGTCGTGAAGGTGAAGGAATGGTCTTCAAAGACCGTGACGAAGCTGTTATGGCTTATCGCAATGGTTATGTTCACCTCCACTCACGTGTTGGTATCGCGACAGATAGCCTCAACAAACCTTGGACTGAAGAACAAAAACACAAGGTCTTGCTGACAACAGTTGGTAAAATCCTCTTCAACGATATCATGCCAGAGGGTCTGCCTTACTTGCAAGAACCAACAAATGCCAACTTAACAGAAGGTGTTCCAGCTAAATACTTCTTGCCACTAGGTGGAGATATCAAGGAAGCGATTCGCAATCTTGAACTCAACCCTCCATTCAAGAAGAAAAATCTTGGAAATATCATCGCTGAAATCTTCAAACGTTTCCGTACGACAGAAACTTCTGCCCTACTTGACCGTATGAAGGATCTTGGCTACCACCACTCAACTCTTGCGGGTTTGACGGTGGGTATCGCCGATATCCCAGTCGTTGAAGACAAGTCTGAAATTATCGAAGAATCACACAAACGTGTGGAACAAATCACCAAACAATTCCGTCGTGGTATGATTACAGACGACGAGCGCTACAACGCTGTTACAGCTGAATGGCGTGCAGCCCGTGAAAAATTGGAGAAACGTTTGGTTGCCAACCAAGATCCTAAGAACCCAATCGTTATGATGATGGACTCTGGAGCCCGTGGTAACATCTCAAACTTCTCACAGCTTGCCGGTATGCGTGGTCTGATGGCCGCTCCGAACGGACGTATCATGGAATTGCCAATCCTTTCAAACTTCCGCGAAGGTTTGTCAGTACTCGAAATGTTCTTCTCAACTCACGGTGCTCGTAAAGGTATGACCGATACGGCCCTTAAGACAGCCGACTCAGGTTACTTGACTCGTCGTTTGGTTGATGTTGCCCAAGACGTTATCATCCGTGAGGACGACTGTGGAACAGACCGTGGTCTCTTGATCCGTTCTATCGCAGAAGGAAAAGAGATGATCGAGTCTCTCGAAGAACGTCTCAATGGTCGTTACACTAAGAAAACTGTTAAACATCCAGAAACTGGTGCAGTGATCATCGGTCCAAATGAATTGATTACAGAAGACAAGGCGCGTGAAATTGTTAATGCTGGTGTGGAAGAAGTTACTATCCGTTCCGTATTTACATGTAACACTCGTCATGGTGTCTGCCGTCACTGTTACGGTATCAACTTGGCGACTGGTGATGCGGTTGAAGTTGGTGAAGCAGTCGGAACAATCGCTGCCCAATCTATCGGGGAACCTGGTACACAGCTTACAATGCGTACCTTCCACACGGGTGGGGTTGCCTCAAATACCGATATCACTCAGGGTCTTCCTCGTGTCCAAGAAATCTTTGAAGCCCGCAATCCTAAAGGGGAAGCGGTCATCACTGAAGTCAAGGGTGAGGTCACAGCTATCGAAGAAGATGCTTCAACTCGTACTAAGAAAGTCTTCGTTAAGGGTGAAACTGGCGAAGGTGAGTACGTGGTACCATTTACAGCACGTATGCGTGTCGAAGTTGGAGACCAAGTCTCTCGCGGTGCAGCTCTTACAGAAGGTTCTATCCAACCAAAACGTCTCCTTGCTGTTCGTGATGTCTTGTCAGTTGAAACCTACCTTCTCGGTGAAGTGCAAAAAGTTTACCGTAGCCAAGGGGTAGAAATCGGTGACAAACACATCGAGGTAATGGTTCGTCAAATGATCCGTAAAGTTCGTGTCATGGATCCAGGTGATACAGACCTTCTCATGGGTACTCTCATGGATATCAACGACTTTACAGATGCTAACAAGGATGTTCTTATCGCAGGTGGAGTGCCAGCGACAGGTCGACCAGTCCTTATGGGAATCACCAAAGCCTCACTTGAAACCAACAGTTTCTTGTCAGCGGCTTCCTTCCAGGAAACAACTCGTGTCCTTACAGATGCGGCTATCCGTGGTAAGAAAGACCATCTCCTTGGACTCAAGGAAAATGTTATCATCGGTAAGATCATCCCAGCGGGTACTGGTATGGCTCGCTACCGTAACCTTGAACCACAAGCCATTAATGAAGCAGAATATCTGGCTCCAGAACAAGAAGAGGCAGAACTTGCACCTGTAGAGGAAGTTGTGGAAATCCAAGTTGAAGAAACAGTAGAATAAAAACTTTTTGTCAACTGTAGTAGATTGAAAAAGTCACATTTTGGAGAGGACCAGTTAGGTCTTCTCCTTTTTGTTGTCAAAAGGATGGAGAGCAGTCTCTCTTTTTCTGTAACAATCCAAAATTCTGAATTGGAGCTCTTTTACTTTATAACTATTCTCAGTTTAGAATAGTTATAAACATTATGGAATTGACGGACTCGCTAGCCAATCTTCTTGTTGGGGAGCCATAATACTATCGATAAAATTGTCTTAATTATGGTAAAATAGTAAGAGAATAATGTGAGGAAATTGAATGTCAAGTAAGTTTGAAATTTTAATGAATCAACTAGGAATCTCTGATCGGCTGAGACAGGATCCTACTCTTGTTGATGCAAGTATTGAGCGTGTTGTGGTTCATAAAATTAGTAAGGTCTGGGAATTTCATTTTGTATTTTCTAATATTTTACCGATTGAAATCTTTTTAGAGTTAAAGAAAGGGCTTAGTGAGGAATTCTCTAAGACAGGGAATCGAGCTGTTTTCGAAATCAAGGTTCTCTCTCAGGAATTTTCAAATGAACTTTTGCAGGCCTACTATAAGGAGGCTTTTTCTGAAGGTCCGTGTGCAAGTCAAGGGTTTAAATCTCTTTATCAGAATTTGCAAGTTCGTGCGGAGGGAAATCAACTCTTTATTGAAGGTTCAGAGGCGATTGATAAGGAACACTTTAAGAAGAATCATCTTCCTAATCTAGCAAAGCAACTTGAGAAATTTGGCTTTCCTGTTTTTGTTTGTCAGATAGAAAAGAATGATGCTCTTACACAAGAGCAGGAGGAAGCCTTCCATATGGAGAATAAGCAGATCGTTCAAGCTGCCAACGAAGAAGCTTTGCGTGCTATGGAACAACTAGAACAAATGGCTCCTCCTCCAGTAGAAGAGAAACCGACCTTTGACTTTCAGGCTAAAAAAGCTGCAGCTAAGCCAAAACTAGATAAGGCAGAAGTTACCCAGATGATTGATGTGACGACTGAGGAAAATCGTTTGGTCTTTGAAGGGGTAGTCTTTGACGTCGAGCATAAAGTGACCAGAACAGGTCGTGTCTTGATTAACTTTAAGATGACGGACTATAGTTCAAGCTTCTCTATGCAAAAATGGGTTAAGAATGAAGAAGAAGCTCAGAAGTTTGACATCATTAAGAAAAATTCTTGGCTTCGTGTTCGTGGAAATGTGGAGATGAATAACTTTACACGCGATTTGACCATGAACGTGCAGGATGTGCAGGAAGTTGTTCACTATGAGCGGAAGGATTTGATGCCAGAAGGTGAGCGTCGGGTTGAGTTTCATGCTCATACTAATATGTCGACTATGGATGCTCTGCCAGAAGTAGAGGAGATCGTTGCGACAGCTGCTAAGTGGGGACACAAGGCGGTTGCCATCACGGACCATGGGAATGTCCAGTCCTTCCCGCATGGCTACAAGGCAGCTAAGAAAGCTGGAATCCAGCTGATCTATGGAATGGAAGCCAATATTGTGGAAGACCGTGTCCCTATCGTCTATAACGAAGTGGAGATGGACTTGTCAGAAGCGACCTATGTGGTCTTTGACGTGGAAACGACAGGTCTTTCAGCTATCTATAATGACTTGATTCAGGTTGCGGCCTCTAAGATGTACAAGGGGAATGTTATTGCTGAATTTGATGAATTTATCAATCCAGGACATCCTTTGTCAGCCTTTACTACCGAGCTGACTGGTATTACAGATGATCATGTTAAAAATGCCAAACCACTGGAACAAGTTTTACAAGAATTCCAAGAATTTTGCAAGGATGCAGTTTTAGTTGCCCACAATGCAACCTTTGACGTTGGCTTTATGAATGCCAACTATGAGCGTCATGGTCTACCTAAGATTAGCCAGCCAGTCATCGATACGCTCGAGTTTGCTAGAAATCTCTATCCTGAGTATAAACGCCATGGTTTGGGACCTTTGACTAAGCGTTTTGGTGTAGCACTTGAACACCACCACATGGCTAATTACGATGCGGAAGCTACTGGTCGTCTGCTCTTCATCTTTATCAAAGAGGTAGCAGAAAAACATGGTGTGACCGATCTAGCTAGACTCAATATTGATCTAATCAGTCCAGATTCTTATAAAAAAGCTCGGATTAAACATGCGACCATTTATGTCAAGAATCAAGTTGGTTTAAAAAATATTTTTAAGTTGGTTTCTTTGTCTAACACCAAGTATTTTGAAGGGGTGCCACGGATTCCGAGAACGGTTCTAGACGCCCATCGGGAGGGCTTGATTTTGGGGTCGGCTTGCTCGGAAGGCGAAGTTTTTGACGCAGTCGTTTCCCAAGGTGTGGATGCGGCGGTTGAGGTGGCCAAGTATTATGACTTTATCGAGGTCATGCCACCAGCTATCTACGCTCCCTTGATTGCTAAGGAGCAGGTCAAGAATATGGAGGAGCTCCAGACTATTATCAAGAGTTTGATAGAGGTGGGAGACCGTCTTGGCAAACCTGTTCTGGCTACGGGTAATGTTCATTATATCGAACCAGAAGAAGAGATTTACCGTGAAATTATCGTCCGTAGTTTGGGACAAGGGGCTATGATTAACCGAACCATCGGTCATGGCGAACATGCCCAACCGGCTCCGCTACCTAAGGCTCATTTTCGAACAACTAATGAGATGTTGGATGAATTTGCTTTCTTAGGAGAGGAACTGGCTCGTAAACTGGTTATTGAGAACACCAATGCCTTGGCAGATATTTTTGAGCCTGTTGAGGTCGTTAAGGGTGACTTGTACACACCTTTTATCGATAAGGCTGAAGAAACGGTCGCTGAGCTGACCTATAAGAAGGCTTTTGAGATTTATGGAAATCCGCTGCCAGATATTGTTGATTTGCGAATTGAAAAAGAATTAACTTCTATTCTGGGGAATGGATTCGCTGTGATTTACCTGGCTTCCCAGATGCTGGTGCAACGTTCCAATGAACGGGGCTACTTGGTTGGTTCTCGTGGGTCTGTCGGTTCCAGTTTCGTTGCGACTATGATTGGGATTACAGAGGTTAATCCTCTCTCTCCTCACTATGTCTGTGGTCAGTGTCAGTACAGCGAGTTTATCACCGATGGTTCTTATGGTTCAGGATTTGATATGCCCAATAAGGATTGTCCAAAGTGTGGTCATAAACTCAGTAAAAATGGGCAGGATATTCCGTTTGAAACCTTTCTCGGTTTTGATGGGGACAAGGTTCCCGATATTGACTTGAACTTTTCGGGAGAAGACCAGCCTAGCGCTCACTTGGATGTTCGTGATATCTTTGGTGAGGAATATGCCTTCCGTGCAGGAACGGTTGGTACGGTAGCTGCTAAGACCGCTTATGGATTTGTAAAGGGATATGAGCGTGACTATGGCAAGTTTTATCGTGATGCAGAGGTGGAACGCCTTGCTCAAGGTGCTGCTGGTGTCAAGCGAACAACGGGACAACACCCAGGGGGAATCGTTGTTATTCCTAACTACATGGATGTCTATGATTTTACGCCTGTTCAGTATCCAGCAGATGACGTGACGGCTGAATGGCAGACGACTCACTTTAACTTCCACGATATCGATGAGAACGTCCTCAAACTCGATGTGCTGGGTCATGATGATCCGACCATGATTCGGAAATTGCAGGACTTGTCTGGTATTGACCCTAATGAAATTCCTATGGATGATGAAGGCGTGATGGCTCTCTTTTCTGGAACGGAAGTTTTAGGGGTGACGCCTGAGCAAATAGGAACGCCGACGGGTATGCTGGGGATTCCAGAATTTGGAACCAACTTTGTACGTGGGATGGTAGATGAGACGCATCCGACGACTTTTGCGGAATTGCTTCAGCTCTCAGGACTGTCCCACGGTACTGATGTCTGGTTGGGAAATGCCCAGGATTTGATCAAGCAAGGGATTGCGGACCTATCAACCGTTATCGGTTGTCGGGACGACATCATGGTTTACCTCATGCATGCGGGTCTCGAACCTAAGATGGCCTTTACCATCATGGAACGGGTGCGTAAAGGTTTGTGGCTGAAGATTTCCGAAGAGGAGCGAAATGGCTACATCGAGGCTATGAAGGCTAATAAGGTACCAGAGTGGTATATCGAATCCTGTGGAAAAATCAAGTATATGTTCCCTAAGGCCCATGCGGCAGCCTACGTTATGATGGCCTTGCGTGTAGCCTACTTCAAGGTTCACCATCCGATTTATTATTACTGTGCTTACTTCTCTATCCGTGCCAAGGCCTTTGATATCAAAATCATGGGTGCCGGCTTGGATGCCATCAAGCGTAGAATGGAAGAAATCGCTGAAAAACGGAAGAATAATGAAGCCTCTAATGTGGAAATTGACCTCTATACCACTCTTGAGATTGTTAATGAGATGTGGGAGCGTGGCTTTAAGTTTGGCAAGTTAGATCTCTATCGTAGTGATGCGACTGAATTCATCATTGACGGAGACACTCTTATCCCACCATTTGTAGCAATGGATGGTCTGGGAGAGAACGTTGCCAAGCAGTTGGTGCGTGCTCGACAAGAGGGAGAATTCCTCTCCAAAACAGAACTACGCAAACGCGGTGGACTCTCATCAACCTTGGTTGAGAAGATGGATGAAATGGGGATTCTCGGCAATATGCCAGAGGATAACCAGTTGAGTCTGTTTGATGAGTTGTTTTAAATAAAACTAGAAAAATAGCAATGCTTTTAAAAAGTTAAAGCTGGTAAGATTAACTATCTTGATTGAAGGGGCTTGAAAATGATAGGAATTGAGGACTTTGGAGTGTGTGATAGAATCAGAATTTGTTAACTAGCTTGATGACTTTAGGAATATTGATATATTTGTAGTGGTTGTTTTCTAGAGGCTATTATTTTAAAAGTGGAGTAAGATACAAGAGAAATTAATAGAGTTGAAGGATAAAGTAATGAATTATGATAGGCGAAATGCCACTTCAAGTTGGAGTGGGTATAACCATCAAGGAAAAGTTGGGATATTTTTGGCACTAACTGAACTTAGAAAACTTGTAGAAAAAGAGGAAGACTATAGCTCATATGAATTAATCCTTGAAAAAAATGGCGGTGAAGATGTTGAGATTTTTCAAGCTCAAACAGTAGTATCAAGACATCAAGTAAAAGCCAAAAAAGCTGGAAAGTATCCGAATGATTATGCTAATGTTAGAACAATAAATTCTAGACTTCATCCTACAGGATATCAAACCTCGGGTACGAACAGAAATAATAGATTTTTACATGTAATTTGTGAAGTTCGAGGCTGGGATATGGATAAGCAAACATTTCAGCAAACATATAAAAGAGCAGCTTATGTCCCTAATCAGAGTCAAGTTCAACTATATACCTATCCTGATGGTAAAAAATATTGTGATTTAGTAGTAGAGAATCAATCGCCTATTGATAATTTTTGCAAAAATGAAATTAAGGAGATTTTGAAATTTTCTAAAAGTTCTTTAGTAGATGATATTGAACATATAGAGGAGACACTGTCTGAGATTAAAGATTTAATTTCTAGACAGATTGTGCAAGCACATAGTAATGGGAATGGTGCCTATTCGGTAATATCTTTTCAAGAGATTTTCAACATTATTACTTCGCAAGCGAAGCGCCAGAGACAATCTATTAGGAGAGCAAAGTTAAGTCTTGAAATGTATTGGAATAACATTGTTGAAGATGATGTTGATACGACTGTTATAAATCAGATATTAAATTTACCTGATGACAAATTTGAACAATTGCTGATTGACTTGCATCCAGATGGCGATATTTCTGGTTCAAAAAGGCTGAACGATATTGGTAGATTAATTGATGAAATTAGCATTGAATATATTTTATATAATTTCCTTAAAACTTGTAAACAAGAAAGGCTTTCGTTAGACAGTTTACGGTATAATTTAAATCATGAGTCGCTCAGACTTAGCATGATTCATGCTCCTAAGGGCGCAGAGAGTAGAGTTCGAGATAAAATTATGACTAATGAAAGCTTTATAAGAGCTAGCTTTGATACTGACTATTTGATTAATCTGTGTATCAATGGACAAAAGTTTTTTGAAGAGAAGCCAATTCATGAAGATGGAAAAGAAAAGTTGCTTGCAGAAGCCCTTGGAGAGGAAAAAAATAGAATATTTTCAAATAATTTAGAATATATTGATTATGTGAATACTGTTGAAAAATTGAAAGAGGATTGAAATGAATAGTTTTTTGCAACAAATCTTAGGACAACATAATTTTCATAAATGTGATGAACATTTAGAATTGTGGGGAGGGGACGGAAATGAATTTTTCCTTATTCAAGAATATAATAGGGAGGATTTTAAATCTAGCAGCGAAGGAGGGGCAGTTTTTTTTACTTGTGAGCAAACAAATAAGTTGATATCTTGCTTTGAAGAACTTAATGATGAAAAAATTAAGAAAAATACCTCTTTATTTGTAACTATTAAAGTTGATGAACTGAAGCAATCATATGAAAGTCTTAGAAATATGATTATGAAAGTTGAGGAAGATGAATATTATTTTAGAAAATATGTCATCTTATATACCGAGGAAGGATTGAGTAGACTGAACTCGAATATTGAAGATTTACTAAATTATATTCAGTCTACATCTCCTGAGGGTGAGTCTTTATTTGATAAATTTGAGAGTGATATGTTTTTTGATACTTCTTACTTCATTGCTATACAACTAATTATTAAATTACCATTTGCTTCTCATCCTCATTCTGATAATCATTTTGAAATAGTTGAAAATAAAATCCAATCACGAATTGAAATGGAAGGTTTAAATGATCATAAAAAGCAGGTAGATGATATTTTAGAAATTTTTAATGGAGTTGATATTAGGAAACAACTTGAAAATGAAGCTAGTTTTTTGCTGGATAGTTTAAATCAAATTTTAGGAGACTGAACTTGTGAAGATTAGGAAAATTTTACTTTATAATTTCAAAAACTTTAGAAATGAAACAGTTATTGACTTTAGTGATGGGATAACATTTTTAGTGGGACCAAATGGTTATGGTAAAACAACGATTTTTGATGCAATTGAGTTAGGATTGACTGGTAATCTTTCTCGCATTAATAAAGTTACTGCTGAAAATATTGTATATAATAAGCCCTTCTTTCAGAATGAGATTGGTCAGCCGGTAATTATAAAATTGTGGCTAGAAAAAATGAATGGTGACCAACTTGTAATTGTAAGAAAATTAGTAAATAGTTGTACTGAAAGTAAAAACATATTTGCACCTTTAAAGTCTGCTAGTCAGTTTAAGTTATTTAGACAAGTGGAAGTGAGCGAGTCAAATTTTAGATATACAGATAATATTAAGCTTGAAGACATTACTCAAAGTTCTATTGATACATTTTTAGGTATTAATGGGAAATATGAGATAGAAAAAATTTTCAATCTATTTAATTATATTCAACAGGAAGAAACAACTTTCTTTCTAAAGCAAACGGAATATGAAAGAGGCGATAGTTTATCTTTTTTAGTAAAAACGGATAAAATAGAGAAGAAAATAGAAAAGATTAATACAGTAACAAACGTTATTAGAAAAAAGATTAGTGATTTCAAGGGGCAATTACAAAACTTAAAACAGCAAGAACTATCAGATGTCTCTTATCATAGATTATTTAATCATAGGGAATTTGTATTTGATCGTGAAACTCCTTTTTCTATTGCTAATCTTGACAAATTATTAACTTATCAAAATACTTTACAAAATATTATTGATTTTAAGAAGAATTTCTCAATAGGGGAGTATAATAGAAAGACGGAAAGAGATAAAAGAAAAAAAGATATTGCTGGTGATAGGGCTATTAAACAAGCATTATATTTTTCAATGTTATCTCCAAATATTCTTAAATCAAATTCTCAATGGCTGTGGGAAAAGTATTCATTAGACAATCCAAAATTATTTGAATATGTGCTTTTAGAGAATTACCTACAATCATATGAGAGAGTTGTTCATGATTGCAATCGAAGAAAGCAACTAAATATCTACTTGACTAATTTATCATCGGATATTACTGAGATGACAGAACAGTCCATTACTTATACTCAAAATGATAGATTGTCAGGTGATTTTGAATTGCTTAAAATACAAGTGGTTAAATTCCAAAGTCTGAGGAATAATGCTAGCCAGGTAGACAAAAATTTAAGTGAACTACGACAATTAAGGAGTAACTTAGGCAATAAGTTTGACGAGTTGAGACATCGACATATTGATGAAAACAAATGTCCATTCTGTAATTCACAGTTCCAAACATTTGAAGAATTGAAGCAAGCTTATGATAGTTATAAAAATTATCTAACTGAAATTTCGTCTCAAAGTAGTCTGCAATTGCAAGAAGCTCAATTATTGTTGAATGAACGGATCCAGCAACTGAAGCAGAAAATCATTGATGAAATAAATAGCCTTTCAATAGATGTAGATAAAAATTTATTAGATAGATTACAAAAATTAAAAAATTCGTATCAAAGTTATTCTCAAAATGTCGAAGGTTTTAAAACTTTTATTCAGTCGTACACAATTATGGTGCCATATGAGTTGGGAAGGTTAGAATTTAAAGACTATAACCAGCAGCACCAGTTAAACTGGCAAGAATTTCAATCTAAATTAGTAGTTGATGATGATGTTTACAGTTTGCTAGATAATAATAGTTTGGGAAATATAAAGGAAGAACTGGAGGTCTTAAGAGAAGAATTTCCTGAATTGCAGTTTGAAACATACCAATTAGAATCAAGTTCATATTCGAAGATAAATATTGCGATGATTGATAGTCGATTGCTTGAATTAAAAAATGCTATTCACTCGGCAGTTGATAATAAATATGCTATTAATGAGAATCTGATAGCAGACACTGAGAACATATTTCCTACATATTTTCAAAGTAAAGTGGAAGTATTAGAGGATATTCGTATTGGAGATTTAGAGAATAAGAAACTTTATCTTGATAGACAGCATAAACTAGTTCAAAATCAGCAACTTCAAGATTTATCAAGTCAGATAGAAACATTGAGAATAACTGTGGAACGATTAGAAGAAATTAATACTATATATAAAGAAGAGGTAAAACAGTTCAAAATAGATATTGTTAAAAAGCTACGTATCCCATTCTTTATATACTCAGCAAAAATGTTACAAAATTATCAACAAGGTTTGGGAATTTTTCTAACGTATAACAAAACAACAATTGATAAAGAAGAAACGACGACTGATGAGGCAACAGGTAATCAAGTAAAAACGATTAAAAAGATAACAAAGACAATTATTAGGTTCAAGTCGGATCCTAATAATGATCATGATGCGATTAATCAACTAAGCACTGGTCAGTTAGCGGTTGTTTCACTAGCATTTACTCTTTCACTGAATACGATGTTCAAGCTATCTGATAATTTGAATTTCTTAATGATAGATGATCCAGTTCAAGACATGGATGCTATGAATGTACTATCTTTTATTGAAATTTTACGTCATGGAATTATAGATAAGTATCAGATCATTTTATCAACTTATAGCGATTTAAATGCTTTGTTTATGGGTTATAAATTTGCAAATTCAAATTCGGAAGTAAATATAAAATATGAAAAGGTTAGTGACTTGCAAGTATAAAAGGAGTTCAAGATGAAACTTAGAGTCTTTGCGGAAGACAAACCAGCTGAAAAGGTTTTTGACTATCAGCTAGAGCTGGCAGATGAAACAATTATTCTATCGACAGCGCTCTTGTCTGGTGCCATTGCTTTAGCAGGATTATTTTCTGCTTTGAAAGAAAAATAGAAAAGGAAAAATAAAATGGTTTTACCAAATTTTAAAGAAAATCTAGAAAAATATGCGAAATTGTTGGTTGCGAACGGAATTAACGTGCAACCTGGTCACACTTTGGCTCTCTCTATCGATGTAGAGCAACGTGAGTTGGCGCATTTGATCGTGAAAGAAGCCTATGCACTTGGAGCACACGAAGTTATCGTTCAGTGGACAGATGATGTCATCAATCGTGAGAAATTCCTCCACGCCCCGATGGAGCGTCTGGACAATGTGCCAGAATACAAGATTGCTGAGATGAACTACCTCTTGGAAAACAAGGCTAGCCGTCTCGGTGTCCGTTCTTCTGACCCAGGTGCCTTGAACGGAGTGGACGCTGACAAGCTTTCAGCTTCTGCTAAAGCGATGGGACTCGCTATGAAGCCAATGCGCATCGCAACTCAATCCAACAAGGTTAGCTGGACAGTAGCGGCCGCTGCTGGACTTGAGTGGGCTAAGAAAGTCTTTCCAAATGCTGCGAGCGATGAAGAAGCAGTCGATCTCCTTTGGGACCAAATCTTTAAAACTTGTCGTGTCTATGAAGAAGATCCCGTTAAGGCTTGGGAAGAACATGCAGCCGTCCTCAAGAGCAAGGCAGAAATGCTCAATAAAGAACAATTCTCAGCCCTTCACTACACAGCACCAGGAACTGATTTGACACTTGGCTTGCCTAAGAACCACGTCTGGGAATCAGCTGGAGCCATCAATGCACAGGGCGAAGGATTTTTGCCAAATATGCCGACAGAGGAAGTCTTCACAGCGCCTGACTTCCGTCGTGCAGATGGCTATGTCACTTCTACAAAACCACTTAGCTATAACGGAAATATCATCGAAGGCATTAAAGTAACCTTTAAAGCCGGACAAATCGTTGACATTACTGCTGAAAAGGGTGATCAGGTCATGAAAGACCTTGTCTTTGAAAATGCGGGTGCGCGTGCCTTGGGCGAATGTGCCTTGGTACCAGATCCGAGTCCAATTTCTCAATCAGGCATTACCTTCTTCAACACCCTTTTCGATGAGAATGCTTCAAACCACTTGGCTATCGGTGCAGCCTATGCGACCAGCGTTGTTGGTGGTGCAGAGATGAGCGAAGAAGAGCTTGAAGCTGCAGGGCTGAACCGTTCAGATGTTCACGTGGATTTTATGATTGGTTCGAGTCAAATGGATATCGATGGTATCCGTGAGGATGGAACACGCGTACCCCTCTTCCGTAATGGAGACTGGGCTATTTAAGGAGTTACAATGCTTGGAAGTATGTTTGTTGGTCTCCTAGTGGGGCTCTTAGCAGGTGCTTTGACCAATCGTGGAGAGAGCATGGGATGCTTTGGAAAAATGTTTCTCGGCTGGATTGGTGCTTCTTTGGGTCACCTACTTTTTGGAACTTGGGGTCCAAACCTAGCGGGGATAGCTATTGTTCCAGCTGTTTTAGGTGCTATGGTTGTCTTAGCTATTTTCTGGAGACGAGGAAGTTAATTTCTTAAATCTGATACTCAATGAAAATCAAAGAGCAAACTAGGAAACTAGCCGCAGGCTGTACTTGAGTACGGCAAGGCGACGTTGACGTGGTTTGAATTTGATTTTTGAAGAGTATGAAAAGAAAAGGAGGTTGGTCATTGAACCAGCCTCCTTTTGAGTATGATATAATGGTTCTATGAGATTAGATAAATTTTTAGTTGCCTGTGCTGTGGGGAGTCGGACAGAAGTCAAAAACTTGCTCAAGGCTGGGCGCGTGACGGTAAATGGTAAAAAAGAAAAGTCGGCTAAATTGCAGATTAATGAAGAAAGAGATGAGATTCGCTTTGATGGCCAAGTGCTAGAGTATGAAGAGTTTGTCTACTACATGATGAACAAGCCCCAAGGAGTCATTTCAGCGACTGAGGATTCTAAACACAGAACAGTGTTGGACTTGTTGGATGATATTGCTCGGACCAAGGAAGTTTTTCCAGTAGGGCGCTTGGATATTGACACGCATGGCCTCCTGCTTTTGACCAATGACGGCCAGCTTGCCCATGCTCTTCTTTCACCAAAACGTCATGTGGATAAGACCTATCTGGCACACGTCGAGGGAATTATGACCCAAGAAGATGTGGAGACATTTGTCAAGGGCATTCCGCTCAAGGATTTTACCTGCCAGCCAGCTAAGCTGGAGATTGTGTCGGTAGATCCAGAAAAAAATCAAAGTTTGGTTCGTGTAACCATTGCAGAAGGGAAGTTCCACCAGGTCAAACGAATGGTGGCCTACTGTGGCAAAGAAGTGGTGGACCTACAACGTTTGACGATGGGAACTCTAGCCTTGGATGAGAACTTAGAACGAGGAGAATGGCGTCGCCTGACTAGGGAGGAGTTAGAGGAGCTCCTTGCTAGTATTGCTTAGTTTGGATTATGTTAGAAAAGGTGAGGAGAATGTCCTTGCCTTTTTAAGTTTTTCGGTTGCTTCATTTGTGAAAAGAGTTATAATAGACAGTAGAATAAAAGGAGGAATCTATGAACGCGATTCAAGAATCATTTACAGATAAACTATTTGCTAACTATGAAGCAAATGTCAAATACCAAGCGATTGAAAATGCTGCCAGCCATAATGGAATTTTTGCAGCTCTAGAACGTCGTCAAAGCCATGTAGACAACACGCCTGTTTTCTCATTGGATTTGACCAAGGACAAGGTTACTAACCAGAAAGCGTCTGGTCGTTGCTGGATGTTTGCAGCTCTCAACACCTTCCGCCACAAACTCATCTCTCAATACAAATTGGAAAACTTTGAATTATCACAAGCCCACACCTTCTTCTGGGACAAGTATGAAAAATCTAACTGGTTCTTGGAGCAAGTGATTGCTACTGCAGACCAAGAATTGACGAGTCGCAAGGTTAGCTTTCTACTCCAAACACCTCAACAAGACGGTGGACAATGGGATATGGTTGTGGCTCTCTTTGAGAAATACGGTGTCGTTCCTAAGTCTGTTTATCCTGAGTCAGTTTCATCTAGCAATAGCCGTGAGCTCAATGCAATCCTTAACAAATTGCTTCGTCAAGATGCCCAAATCTTGCGTGACTTGCTTGCTTCTGGTGCAGACCAAGCGACTGTTCAAGCTAAGAAAGAAGACCTCTTGCAAGAAATCTTTAACTTCCTTGCTATGTCTTTAGGACTTCCACCACGTAAGTTTAACTTTGCTTATCGTGACAAGGATGATAACTACCAAAGCGAAAAGGGTATCACACCACAAGAGTTTTACAAGAAATATGTCAATCTTCCTCTAGAAGACTATGTTTCTGTTATCAATGCCCCAACTGCTGACAAGCCTTACGGCAAATCTTACACAGTTGAGATGTTAGGAAATGTGGTTGGTAGCCGTGCAGTTCGCTACATCAACGTCCCAATGGAACGCTTGAAGGAATTGGCGATTGCCCAAATGCAAGCAGGTGAGACTGTTTGGTTTGGTTCAGATGTCGGCCAGCTCAGCAACCGCAAAGCTGGAATCCTTGCGACAGATGTTTATGATTTCGAATCAAGCATGGATATTCAACTCACTCAAGACAAGGCTGGACGTTTGGATTACAGCGAAAGCTTGATGACCCACGCCATGGTCTTGACAGGTGTTGATTTGGACGAAAATGGCAAGTCAACCAAGTGGAAGGTTGAAAACTCTTGGGGAGACAAGGTCGGTACAGATGGCTACTTTGTTGCCTCAGACGCTTGGATGGATGAATACACCTATCAAATAGTTGTCCGTAAGGAATTGCTGACAGCAGAAGAACAAGCTGCCTATGAAGCAGAACCAATCGTACTCGCACCATGGGATCCAATGGGTGCCTTGGCAGAATAAGCATGGAGAAAAGAGGTTAGGGGAATCCTATCCTCCTTTTTTTCAAGTAGCTTCTTAAAGTGGCGACAGATGATGCTTGTCAAGTAAGTCCTTCTTAGTTTGAGTCTTTAAGTGACAGAGAAAAGGATATGTGTTACTATAGTAGTACAAAAGGATATCGGAGTAGAAATGAAGTATTTAAGTAGCCAAGACATCAAGGATCGTCAACGAAACATCAGCGACATTAAACCTTACAAAACAACCAAGGAAATTGTCGTTTCAAATATCTTTACCTTCTTTAATGCCATGAACTTGGCTCTGGCAGTTCTGGTAGCCACAACCATGCGATTTGAGAATATGCTCTTTTTAGGTGTGATTGCTATCAATACCGCCATCGGTATCTTCCAAGAAGTGCGTTCAAAAAATGCCTTAGAAAAGCTAAGTTTACTTGGTAAAAGTAAGTACAAGGTCAATCGAGATGGTCAAACGATTGAGATTGATCCAGAAGACATCGTACTGGGGGAATATTTGCATCTCAATCTGGGAGATCAGGTACCTGTCGATGCAGAAGTGCTTGAAGGGAATATTGAAGTTGATGAGTCCTTGCTGACGGGTGAGAGTGATTCGGTCTTTAAAATGGTTGGTGACCAGCTGATGAGCGGAAGCAATGTTGTCAGCGGTACTTGTCTGGTTACGGCGACGGCTGTGGGTCCAGATAGTTATATCAATAAACTCGCAAAATCCAGCAAGGAATTCAAAAAATATCCTTCTCAACTGCGCGATTACATGGATAAGATTTTAAAAATTGTCTCTATCCTGCTGGTGCCAGTTGCCATTCTGCTCTATATCAGAGGTTTTAGTCTAGGACGGACTTATGTTGAGATTGTCTTGGGAAGTTCAGGTGCCTTGGTCGGCATGATACCAGAGGGATTGATTCTCCTGGTTAGCGTATCCCTAGCGGTAGCAGCCATGAAACTGGCTAAAAAGAAAGTCTTGGTGCAGGAACTATACTGTGTGGAGACCTTGGCGCGTGTAGATGTTCTTTGTTTTGATAAGACAGGAACCATCACAACTGGTAATATGAAGGTCCAAGAAATAGATGATAAGCTAGCAGAGAAACTGTCTTCTTATCTGTCTTATTTTGAGGATGAAAATGCGACGTCGCGGGCTCTGAAGACTTACTTAACCTGTGAGAAAAAGTGGGACGTTCAAGAGGTAGGTGCCTTTTCAAGTAAAAATAAGTATTCCTTTGTCCAAGTAAAAGAGGGTGGAACATATTTCTTCGGTGCTTATGAGTTTCTCGGCTTTACCAAAGCGATGGATCCTTACTATGAACATCTCAAACAGCAAGGTTATCGAATCTTATCGCTTGCTCATAGCAAGGACCAGATTACAAGCCCAGTCAATATGGAACTATTAGGGCATGTCGTTCTGTCAGATGAGATCAAGGATAATACCAAGGAAACCTTTGATTATTTCGAGTCACAAGGTGTTGAAGTGAAGATTATCAGTGGGGATAATCATGTGGCTGTATATGGGGTGGCTCGTAAAGCAGGATTTAAAGAATCAGCGCGAGCAATTGATATGACCAAGGTGAGTGATGAGGACTTTGAAAGAGTGGTCTTGGAACACGATATCTTTGGACGCGTGACTCCTGAGCAGAAAGAAAAGATGGTGACCGTTTTGCAAAATGCTGGTAAAACAGTTGCTATGAGTGGTGACGGGGTCAACGATGTTCTGGCTCTCAAGAAAGCAGATATTAGTTTTGCTATGAATGGTGCTACTAGTGCAGCCAAAAGCGTCTCCAACATTGTTTTTCTCACAGATGACTTTGTAGTATTCTATGATATCTTGATGGAAGGCCGCCGGGTCATCAATAACATCCAAAAGGTCGCCTCTCTCTTTCTAACAAAGACTTTCTTCTCCATTGTATTTGCGATTTTAAGTGTGATATTTGGTTTGGAATTTGCCTTTATCCCCATTCAGTTTACAATCATTTCAGCCATTACGATTGGGATTCCATCCTTCTTCCTAACCTTTGAGTCCAATAATGAAAAGGTCAGCACACATTTTATGAGAGATATCCTGACTAATGCTGCGATTGGTGGTGGAATTCTGGTTGTTAGTGTTCTCCTGACTAACTTCTTTATCACTGTCCCAGGTCAGGTCAAATTTATTTGCTTCCTCCTTGCCCTGATCAATGGTCTGTGTCTAGTTGCAAAGGTCAGCCTACCTTTTAATCGATACAAGATGCTCTTACTCACGTTTTTGAGCCTTGCAGCCCTTGTTGGCGTACTTGCCAATACTTTTATCCTGCAAGGAGCTTTTGTGCCTTTAGAAGCCCAACAGCTTCTCTATGTTGCCATCCTAGCAGTGGTGATTGGGTGCTTTCATTATCTTACTAGGAGAAAAAATTGAGGTACAAAAAGAGTTGGAACAAATCTCTCTTATTCTACACTTTTGGATAGACATTTTCGAGTTTTGGGAGTACTTAGAATTTAGAGTAAGCACTTGATTTTAAAGCGAGAAACTAGTCAATCTAAAGAATTTGTTTTAAAAATACTATTTTGATGAAATTGTTTTGACAGATAGTCTACAAGCCTTTATAATAGTATTATCATTAAAATTAGGGAGAAAATATTTATGTCAAACAATGAAAACGCTAAAGGTACGTTTCGTAAATTTTTAGATGGTTTTAAACGTCTCATAAAAAGAGGAAATCAAGAGGAAGAGTTGTCTGCTGCAAGAGAAAATGAGGGTGAGGATACAGAAGTAGTAGGAGAAAGTATATCTCCTGAAGAAAGTGAAACTTTTCTTATTGATAAGGCTTTAGAGTCTATTCAGTACTACGATCGTTTGGATGTGATGAATATAGGTGAGGAAAGCAGTTCCGAAGAATCTCTATTGCCAGAAAGTGACTCTAATCTTTCTCAAGAAAAAGAACCAGCTAAGAGTCAAACAGTTAGTGCATCACATTCTTTGGAAACTAGCCTCTCTAAAACTATAGATTCTCGAAAAACAAAAGGCTTGAAGAGTACAGCAGACTCCATTTCACTATCATTAAGCCTCGAAAACAAAAAAACATCAAGTAGTTTATCTGTTCTTGAGTCAGCCTCAGCCAGCCGTTCAACGGAGCAATCACTGAGCGCTAAGACTGCAACATCGCTAAGTGTTTCTATCTCAGAATCCGACTCGGCTAGTCTTTCTCGAGTAGAGTCACAGACTTTATCCCACGAGTCAGCCTTAGCCAGCCGTTTAGCAGAGCAATCACTGAGCGCTAAGACTGCAGCATCGTTAAGTGTTTCTATCTCAGAATCCGACTCGGCTAGTCTTTCTCGAGTAGAGTCACAGACTTTATCCCACGAGTCAGCCTTAGCCAGCCGTTTAGCAGAGCAATCACTGAGCGCTAAGACTGCAGCATCGTTAAGTGTTTCTATCTCAGAATCCGACTCAACCCGTCTCTCTCAAGTAGAGTCGCAGACTTTATCTCGCGAAACATCTCTTAGTTTTTCAGAGTCAGCCTCAGCTAGCCGTTCAGCGGGACAATCACTGAGCGCCGAGGCTGCAATCTCTCTAAGTGCATCCGTTTCAGAAACTGAATTAATCAGCCTTTCTCAAGTGGAACTACAGACTTCATCAGTTGAAGAATCTCTTAGTTTTGCTATTTCAGAGTTCGAATCACAAAGTGCCTTTCTTGAACAATCTCTAAGTCAGTATGGTTCTCACTTGCTTAGCCTTTCTGTTTCAGCCTCAGCCTCAGCTTCGCACAGTATTTATGTAGAGGAATCTCTAAGCCAAGAGGCTTCAGAGTCTCACAGTCTGTCCGTTTCGGAATCAGCCTCCTATAGTGCATCTGTTTCAGCCTCAGCTTCGCACAGTGTTTATGTAGAGGAATCTCTAAGCCAAGAGGCTTCAGAGTCTCACAGTCTGTCCGTTTCGGAATCAGAATCCTATAGAGCATCTGTTTCAGCCTCAGCTTCGTACAGTGTTTATGTAGAGGAATCTCTAAGTCAAGTAGCTTCAGAGTCTCACAGTCTGTCCGTTTCGGAATCAGAATCCTATAGTGCATCTGTTTCAGCCTCTACATCGTACAGTGTTTATGTAGAAGAGTCTCTGAGCCAAGCAGCTTCAGAGTCTCACAGTCTGTCCGTTTCAGCCTCAGCTTCGCACAGTGTTTATGTAGAGGAATCTCTAAGTCAAGCAGCTTCAGAGTCTCATAGTCTGTCCGTTTCGGAATCAGAATCCTATAGTGCATCTGTTTCAGCCTCAGCTTCGCACAGTATTTATGTAGAAGAGTCTCTGAGCCAAGCAGCTTCAGAGTCTCACAGTCTATCCGTTTTAGAGTCGGCATCCACTAGCTTGTCTGTTTCAGCTTCTACTTCGTACAGTGTTTATGTAGAGGAATCTCTAAGCCAAGCAGCTTCAGAGTCCCACAGTCTGTCTGTTTCGAAATCAGCCTCCTATAGTGCATCTGTTTCAGCCTCAGCTTCGCACAGTATTTATGTAGAGGAATCTCTAAGCCAAGAGGCTTCAGAGTCTCACAGTCTGTCCGTTTCGGAATCAGAATCCTATAGTGCATCTGTTTCAGCCTCAGCTTCGCACAGTGTTTATGTAGAGGAATCTCTAAGCCAAGCAGCTTCAGAGTCCCACAGTCTGTCCGTTTCGGAATCAGAATCCTATAGAGCATCCGTTTCAGCCTCAGCTTCGCACAGTGTTTATGTAGAGGAATCTCTAAGCCAAGCAGCTTCAGAGTCTCACAGTCTGTCCGTTTCGGAATCAGAATCCTATAGAGCATCTGTTTCAGCCTCAACTTCGCACAGTATTTATGTAGAAGAGTCTCTGAGCCAAGCGGCATCCTTATCGCATAGTTTCTCTGTATTGGAGTCGGTGTCCCAAAGTTTGTCGCTTGAGCACTCCCTTAGTCTATCTGCTTCTGAATCGTCTTCTCAAAGTTTGGTGATAGCAGAATCTCTCAGCGTTAGCCAAGAAGTTTCAACTGATTTAGTCGCTTCAGAGTCAGCAACTGATAAAACGACTTTTGACTTTAGTAGCACTACACAAGACTTATCAAAATTGACATTGATAAACAAAAGAAACAAGTAGGCGCTGAAGAGATAGATTTCGGTCCGTATCTGAATGAGGAGATTGTATATAATTCCTTGTCATTTATCCTTTCTTTTTATTTGAAAGGGAATGTTCGTATTTTCTATTAAAACCTTAGGGAAGACCAGTCTGATCTTCCCTTTTTGATGGTTTAGGAAAAGTAGGTTTACGAATCATAAACTTGTTAAAGTTACGAAAATGAGAGCGAATTTTAGAAAAATGAGAACATATAGCCTCTGAAAAGAGTTGATTGAACGGTTGCATCTTTATCGTAATTATTAACTAGAAAACCTAGTTTAATGACTTGCTTTTTCATATTTTTGTCAGTTGAGCGTCAAAATTGGACATTTGAGAAGAGAGGGGAATTTTTATCTTTCTCGCAGAGTATAATCATGTATACGAAGGGAGAACTGAAAATGATAAAATCAATTCGCATCTTATTGTTACTAGCTTTGATCCAGATTAGTTTGAGTAGCTGCTTGCTGTGGAAGGGAGCCATCTTAACCTTAAAGCAGTCAAGCGCCTATTTTCTAGTGTTTATCGTATTGGCATCAGGTCTGTGCGTGGGGATGAATTTCTTTTATACCCAAGATCAGGATGTCCATAGCATCTTAAACAGTCAGAAAAAAGTGAAACTATTTTATAGTATCTTGTTGGTCTTAAACCTAGCTGGTGTCTGTCTGGTATTGTCGGAGACTATTTTTACAAAGACAGCTTTTCAGCAAGAGTTAGTAGATCTTTTCTTGCCCTCCTTCTTTTTCTTGTTTGGGATTGATTTACTTGTCTTTTTACCATTTGAAAAGTACAGCCGAGATTTGGGAACTTCTCTCGATAAGAAAAAAACAGTTATCCTGACAGTTCTGGCAACCTTGCTATTCTTGAGAAATCCAATAACAGTCTTATCCATTGTTTTTTATGTCGGTTTGGGATTCATTTTTGCTCGTTTTCTGTTTCCAAAATCTATGAGAAGGGAATTTTCTTTTTACGGGCACGTAATCCGAGATATTTTACTTGTTAGCGCCATGTGTATATTCTTCTAAAAACGCTTTTCTATCAATAAAAATTCCCTATTTTCCCAAATTTATTATAGTAAGTTTGTAAAGAAAATTCACACAAAAGAAAACTTTTTGGTATAATAGTAGCATGTACACAAAAAATGAAGAAGAGCTGATCAATCTGGGAGAACGCCTAGGGACCTTACTCCAAAAAAACGATGTTTTGATCTTGTCTGGAGAACTGGGTGCTGGTAAAACAACCTTTACAAAGGGTCTTGCCAAGGGCTTGGGTATTCATCAGATGATCAAAAGTCCAACTTACACCATCGTGAGAGAGTATGAAGGTCGTTTGCCACTTTACCACTTGGATGTCTATCGGATTGAAGGGGATGCTGATTCTATTGACTTGGATGAGTTTCTCTTCGGTGGTGGTGTGACCGTTATTGAGTGGGGCCATCTTTTAGGTAAGGATTTACCAGATTCCTATTTGGAGTTGGAACTCTTGAAAGAAGCTGAGGGTCGTCGCCTCTATTTTACCGCTCAGGGTTCTCGTGCTGAACAACTGATTAAGGAGCTTCAAGATGGAGTATGAACTTTGTATTCGTGAGGCTGAATCTCATGATGCCGCTGCTTTGGTTGCATTCTTGGATCTAGTTGGTCAGGAGACAGATTTCACCAGTTTGGATGAAAATGGTATCCTGATGACAGAATCTGAAATGGCTCTTTTTATTGAAAAGCAAGCGACTTCAGATAACCAAATCACTCTCCTAGCCTTCCTGAATGATGAAATTGCAGGTGTTTTGAACATCACGGCAGAGCAGCGTATACGGATTCGCCACATCGGGGATATCTTTTTGGTCATCCAAAGGAAGTTTTGGAATCATGGCTTAGGAAGCATGCTCCTTGAAGAAGGTATTGAGTGGGCTAAAACTAGTGGAGTTTTGCATCGTTTGCAGCTCAGTGTACAAAAGCGCAACGAGGCAGCTATCCACCTCTATTCAAAATTTGGATTTGTTACAGAAGGCTTACAAGAAAGAGGAGCCTATTTAGAAGAAGGGATATTTTTAGACGTTTACCTGATGGGTAGACTGATAGATAAGTGATAAGATGGTAAAAAAAATAATCGGAATGCTATTAGCTTTTCTAGCAGTAACAGCTTTAGGTGTGGGTGCTTATGCCTATACTATTTATTATCAAGGAACTGAAACCTTAAGTAAAAAAACTTATAAGAAAATTGGTGAAGAAACCAACGTTATTGAAGCGACAGAACCTCTAACTATTCTCTTGATGGGGGTGGACACGGGAAATGAGGAACGTCTTGATCCTTGGGTAGGGAACAGCGATTCCATGATTCTCTTGACAGTCAATCCAAAAACCAAGAAAACCACTATGATGAGTTTGGAACGGGATATTTTGACTAAGATTGATCTTGGGAAAGGACAAGTTCAGGAAGCAAAACTCAATGCTGCCTATGCCAATGGTGGTGCAGAGTTGGCTATTTCAACTATTCAAAAAATGATGAATATCCATATCGATCGTTATGTCATGGTTAACATGAAGGGATTGCAACAGCTAGTTGATGCAGTTGGGGGAATCACAGTAAATAACACACTTGGTTTCCCAATTTCCATTACTGACCAAGAGGAGTTTAATAAAATCTCAATCGGAGTCGGTGAGCAGACTTTGAATGGTGAGGAAGCTTTGGTATACTCACGGATGCGTTATCAGGATCCTGAAGGGGATTATGGTCGTCAAAAACGTCAACGTGAAGTCATTCAAAAAATTGTGGAAAAAGTCTTGAGTTTGAATAGCATTAGTCATTATCAGGCAGTCCTAAAAGCGCTCAGTGAAAATATGCAGACCAACATAGACCTTTCAGCGAAAAGCGTACCTCAATTACTTGGTTATCAAGATTCTTTTAAAAATATTGAGACACTTCAACTTCGTGGTGAAGGCGAAGAATTACAGGGAATCTCTTACCAAATCGTAACGAGAGAGCATATGCTAGAAATGCAAAATCTCTTGCGCCGTTCCCTAGGGAGAGAAGATGTGACGGAGCTGGAGACCAACGCTGTTCTGTATGAAAATCTTTATGGTCGAACAGCACCTTCCACAAATGCTTCAAACGAAGAGATAGAATAAAACTAAGAATCAAATCGTGGGAAATTTCCTGCGATTTTTTCAAAAAAATTCGAATAGATAAGTAGGAGGAAACATGAAAGCAGAAATTATTGCTGTTGGAACAGAAATTTTAACAGGGCAGATCGTCAATACCAATGCTCAGTTTTTATCAGAGAAACTAGCCGAAATCGGGGTAGACGTCTACTTCCAAACAGCAGTGGGAGATAATGAAGCTCGTCTTTTGTCCTTGCTTGAGATTGCGAGTCAACGTAGTAATCTTGTGATTTTGACAGGGGGCTTGGGACCAACTGAGGATGATTTGACCAAACAAACTCTGGCAAAATTTTTAGGAAAAGATCTAGTGTTTGACCCTCAAGCACAAGAGAAATTGGATATCTTCTTTGCTCATAGACCTGACTATGCTCGGACACCGAATAATGAGCGCCAAGCCCAAATTGTAGAAGGGGCAACTCCACTGCCAAATGAGACAGGTTTAGCAGTAGGAGGGGTGTTGGAAGTGGATGGTGTGACCTACGTGGTTCTCCCAGGACCGCCAAGCGAGTTGAAACCCATGGTATTAAATCACCTCTTACCTAAGCTGATGACAGGTGCCAAGCTGTATTCACGAGTGCTCCGTTTCTTTGGGATTGGTGAAAGTCAGTTGGTGACCATTTTAGCGGATTTGATTGATAATCAAACCGACCCGACCTTGGCTCCGTATGCCAAAACGGGAGAGGTGACCTTGCGTTTGTCTACAAAAGCAGTCAGTCAAGAAAAGGCTGATCAAGCACTGGATATCCTAGAAAATCAAATATTGGATCGCCAAACTTTCGAGGGGATTTCTCTACGAGAGATCTGTTATGGATATGGGGAAGAAACCAGCCTCGCAAGTGTCGTAGTAGAAGGGCTAAAGAAGAGACAGAAAAGCATTACTGCGGCAGAAAGTTTGACGGCAGGTCTCTTTCAAGCGACATTAGCAGACTTTTCAGGCGTTTCTGCCATCTTTAATGGCGGTTTTGTCACTTACAGTTTAGAAGAAAAGTCTAAGATGCTGGAAATTGCTGAGCAAGAGCTGAAAGAACATGGGGTCGTTTCTGAGTTTACGGCTCGAAAAATGGCAGAGCAGGTACGGCTTAAGACTCAGTCTGACTATGGAGTCAGTTTGACGGGTGTGGCTGGGCCAGATAGCCTAGAGGGGCATCCAGCTGGCACAGTTTTTATTGGACTGGCACATGTAAAAGGGACAGAGGTTATCAAGGTTAATATCGCAGGACGTAGTCGAGCAGATGTTCGACATATCGCGGTCATGCATGCCTTTAACCTAGTTCGCAAGGCTTTATTAAGTGACTAACTTTTGATATAATAGTAGATAGGTCTTAGGACTATTAGAATACAGGAGAATAGAATGGCGAAAAAACCAACAAAAAAATTAGATGAAATTGGGAAAAAATTTGGGGCTGACCGTGAAAAAGCATTGAACGATGCCCTGAAATTGATTGAGAAAGACTTTGGTAAAGGATCAATCATGCGCTTGGGTGAGCGCGCGGAGCAAAAAGTTCAAGTGATGAGTTCAGGCTCATTGGCTCTGGACATTGCTCTTGGTTCAGGTGGTTATCCTAAAGGACGTATCATCGAAATCTATGGACCGGAGTCATCTGGTAAGACAACGGTTGCCCTTCATGCGGTGGCGCAGGCGCAAAAAGAAGGCGGTATTGCTGCCTTTATCGATGCGGAACATGCTCTTGACCCAGCCTATGCTGCGGCCCTTGGTGTGAATATTGATGAGCTGCTCTTGTCACAACCAGACTCAGGTGAGCAAGGTCTTGAAATTGCAGGAAAATTGATTGACTCAGGTGCAGTTGACCTCGTCGTTATTGACTCAGTTGCGGCCCTTGTACCTCGTGCAGAAATTGATGGGGATATTGGAGATAGCCACGTTGGTTTGCAGGCTCGTATGATGAGCCAGGCCATGCGTAAACTCGGAGCTTCTATCAATAAAACCAAAACAATTGCCATCTTTATCAACCAATTGCGTGAAAAAGTTGGAGTTATGTTTGGAAACCCAGAAACAACTCCTGGTGGACGTGCTCTGAAATTCTACGCTTCAGTCCGTTTGGATGTTCGTGGAAGCACACAAATCAAGGGAACTGGTGACCAAAAAGATACCAATGTCGGTAAGGAAACCAAGATCAAGGTCGTGAAAAACAAGGTGGCTCCACCGTTTAAGGAGGCCTTTGTTGAAATCATGTACGGAGAAGGAATTTCTAAGACTGGTGAGCTCTTGAAGATTGCAAGTGATCTCGATATCATCCAAAAAGCAGGAGCTTGGTACTCTTATAAGGGTGAAAAAATCGGGCAAGGATCTGAAAATGCTAAGAAATACTTGGCGGATCATCCAGAAATCTTTGATGCCATTGACCATCAAGTTCGTGTTCAATATGGTTTGATTGAAGATGAAGAAGGGACAACCCCTACTTCTGTAGTTGAAGATTTAGCACCTAACCAAGAAGTAACACTTGACCTAGGCGATGGACTTGAAATCGAAATTGAAGAATAACATAAAAAGTAGCAGATAGGAACTGCTACTTTTTATATTTGCTTCAGATGAAAGAGCTAATGATCGCTAAAACGACGATACTCGATATGAAAGTCAAAATAATGCTCATCCTGTAACTTTTGGAAGATGTCGCGATAGGCTTCTTCGTCAAAATGATCGCCACGATAGAGGATTTCAAAACTCAAACCTTCATACTCTAGAAAAGCATTGGCTGTTTTAAAGCCATTTTGGCGATAGAAGTCCATGCGGGCCTTTCTCTGCTCCAAGTTATCGCATTTTTCATCCAATCGCTCGACTTCTAGTAACATGGTTCGCTGGTAAAAATCAGTCAGCTTTTCGATGATTTCTTTTCCATATCCGTGGCTTCTCAAGTGGGGCATGATGGCAAAAAAACTGATATAGAAGGCCTTTGGATTGGAGATGGCAAAAGCAAAGCCGACAAACTCTTCTTGATTATAAAAGGCAAAAAAGTGAGCATCTTCTCGGTCCTGATAGCGTAAAAACTCTGACAGAGGAACTCGTTCTTCCTCTGGGAATGCTTCCTTGTTTAGCTTTTCAACCTTATCCAGATCGGGAAATACATCGGTAATTAATTGACTGGTCAAACTCATAAATGACCTCCTTTTCTTGATTATAGCAAATTGTTTCTCTGTAAGCAATTGATTGCAAACTTAGTTATAGAGCCTTGTCGCTCCTCTAGAAAGCTGATATAATAGCTTTATGAATAAGAAACGATCCGTGGACTTGATACATGGTCCTATTCTTCCTGCGCTGTTAAGCTTTGCCTTTCCAATCTTGCTGTCAAATATTTTCCAACAGCTTTATAATACAGCTGATGTCTTGATTGTTGGGCGTTTTCTTGGTCAAGATTCCTTGGCTGCAGTAGGGGCGACAACTGCCATTTTTGACTTGATTATAGGCTTTACGCTTGGTGTTGGAAATGGCATGGGGATTGTCATTGCCCGCTATTATGGGGCTCGTAATTTCACTAAAATCAAAGAAGCAGTTGCTGCAACCTGGATTTTAGGAGGACTTCTCAGTATTTTGGTTATGCTGATGGGCTTTGTCGGTCTGTATCCACTCTTGCAATATTTAGATACCCCTGCTGAAATCCTTCCTCAATCCTATCAATATATTTCTATGATTGTGACTTGTGTAGGTGTTAGCTTTGCTTATAACCTCTTTGCGGGATTGTTGCGGTCTATTGGTGATAGTCTAGCGGCTCTTGGATTTCTGATTTTTTCTGCCTTGGTCAATGTGGTTCTGGATTTGTATTTCATTACGCAACTGCATCTGGGAGTTCAATCTGCGGGGCTTGCTACCATTATCTCGCAAGGCTTATCAGCGGTTCTCTGCTTTTATTATATCCGCAAGAGTGTTCCAGAACTTCTCCCTAAACTCAAGCATTTCAAATGGGATAAGGCCTTGTACGCTGATCTCTTGGAGCAAGGTTTGGCTATGGGTTTGATGAGTTCTATTGTGTCTATCGGTAGTGTGATTTTACAATCTTCGGTCAATACCTTTGGAGCAGTGATTATTAGTGCCCAAACAGCAGCGCGCCGCATTATGGCCTTTGCTCTCCTTCCGATGACGGCTATTTCTTCTGCTATGACGACCTTTGCCTCTCAGAATCTCGGGGCCAAGCGACCAGACCGCATAGTTCAAGGTCTTGGTATTGGGAGTCGTTTGAGCATGTCCTGGGCAGGCTTTGTTTGTGTCATCCTCTTTTTTGCCAGTCCTACCTTAGTTTCCTTCTTGGTCAGTTCAACAGATACTTACTTGGTAGAAAATGGTAGCCTCTACCTGCAAATCAGTTCAGTCTTTTATCCGATTTTGAGCCTTTTGCTGATTTATCGGAATTGCTTGCAGGGCTTGGGGCAGAAAGTCCTTCCTCTAGTTTCCAGCTTTATAGAACTAATCGGGAAAATCATTTTTGTGGTTTTGATTATCCCTTGGGCAGGGTATAGGGGAGTCATCCTTTGCGAACCCCTTATCTGGGTTGCCATGACTACCCAACTGTACTTTTCACTTTTCCGCCATCCCCTGATAAAAGAAGGCAAGGCAATCTTGGCAACAAAAGTGTCATCATAGCTCGATTTGCTGAATAAAATCCATTTCCTCTAGTGAAAATCGAAAAAACTTGTGTTATAATAAGAAAGATTAAAATGTGAAAAAAGGAGATTCCTAATGGGACGTAAATGGGCCAATATCGTAGCCAAGAAAACGGCTAAAGATGGAGCTAACTCTAAAGTATATGCAAAATTTGGTGTAGAAATCTATGTAGCAGCTAAAAAAGGTGATCCAGACCCAGAATCAAACACTGCTTTGAAATTCGTTATCGATCGTGCTAAACAAGCCCAAGTGCCAAAACACGTTATCGATAAAGCGATTGATAAAGCAAAAGGAAACACAGACGAAACCTTTACAGAAGGACGTTACGAAGGATTTGGACCAAATGGTTCTATGCTGATTGTGGATACCTTGACTTCAAACGTCAACCGTACAGCTGCGAACGTTCGTGCTGCTTTTGGTAAAAATGGCGGAAATATGGGCACTTCAGGTTCGGTTTCATACCTCTTTGACAACAAGGGTGTTATCGTATTTGCAGGTGATGATGCGGATGCCATCTTTGAACTTTTGCTTGAAGCAGATATTGATGTGGATGATGTAGAAGCAGAAGATGGAACAATCACTGTTTACACAGCTCCAACAGACCTTCACAAGGCTATCGTTGCCCTTCGTGAGTCAGGTATCCAAGAATTTCAAGTTACTGAATTGGAAATGATTCCTCAGTCAGAAGTTGAGTTGTCAGGTGAAGATTTGGAAACATTTGAGAAACTTTACAGCGTTCTTGAGGACGACGAAGACGTGCAAAAGATCTACACAAACGTAGATGGATTCTAATTTGAAGAAATGAAAATCATCCTAAGCGAGAAAAGCTGGCTTAGGATATTTTTTATCAAGAGAATAGTTCTCTTGGAAACTTTTTTCTTGACATTTCTTCTGGAAGTGATAGAATAGTTCTCATAGAAACTTAATTAGTTCTCCAGAGAACTATATTTATCGTGAGAAAGGAGCAATCATGAACAAGCCGATGTTGATGTTTAAACGTTTTGGATACCAGGCTCATCTGATGATACAGAAAGAAGCCAAGCGATGTGGCCTTGAATTTATGGGTGGACCGCAGGGGCAGGTTCTGCGTTTTTTAGATTGCCAAGAACAGTCTGAAAATCTGGTCTTAATTAAGGATATCGAGCAGGAACTCAATATTACTAAATCTGTTGCGAGTAATCTAGTCAAGCGCATGGTACAAAATGGTTTGGTTGAACTAGAGGCCAGCCCGAGTGATAAGCGGGCAAAGTTTGTTCGCTTGACGGATAAATCGCGTTCGCAGATGCAAGAAGTTAAGGCCTTTTTTGATCGGATCGATCAGAGTCTGCTAGAGGGTGTTTCAAAGTCAGACTTGGCAATCTTTGAAAAGGTCCTCGGTCAGTTGCAAGAAAATGTTGAGAAGATAGGAGGAGAGAATGAAGAAACTCGCTAAACGTATTACAGGAAAAGAGTGGGGGATGATTGTCCTTACGATTCTTTTCACTTGTTTCTCGGTCTATCTCGAGTTAGAGGTACCGACCTACATTTCGCAAATTACAGAATTACTCGGAACGTCAGGGACACAGATGGACGCACTCTGGTCACCAGCTGCGAAGATGATTGGTTTGTCTTTATTGGCTTTCTTTTCATCTGTTATGGTTGGTTTCTTTGCTGCTCGCGTTGCAGCGTCTTACACAACTCATTTACGAAGCGATATTTTTAATCGTGTTCTAGATTTCTCGCAGACAGAGATCAAACGTTTTTCAATCCCAAGTCTCTTGACTCGGACGACTAATGATATCACACAGGTTCAGATGCTCTTTACCATGGGACTCCAGGTGGTTACTCGTGGGCCAATCATGGCAATCTGGGCTATTGGAAAAATCCTTGGGAAATCGGAATACTGGCTCTGGGCGGTCGTTGTGGCTGTTATTGTCAATGTCTTGATGACAACCGTTCTTATGACTCTGGCCTTTCCTAAACAATCGGTCATCCAAAAATTGACAGATAAACTCAATAGCATCACTCGTGAAAGTTTGACTGGGATTCGAGTTGTTCGCGCATACAATGCCGAGGATTACCAAGATAAGAAATTTGAAGCAGCCAACGATGAGGTAACACGTCTCAATCTCTTTGTCAATCGATTGATGGCCATTATGAATCCCATTATGATGGCGATTTCCAGTGGACTAAGTTTAGCTATTTACTGGATTGGTGCCTATATCATCAACGATGCAAGTTTGGCAGAACGTCTGCCACTCTTTAGTGATATGGTGGTCTTCATGTCCTATGCTATGCAGGTCGTGATGGGCTTCCTTCTCATGGGAGCACTCTTTATCGTTCTTCCTCGTACCTTGGTTTCGGCAGGACGTATCAATCAAGTATTGGATTTGCATTCTTCTATTGAAAATCCTAGTCATGCACAGACAGCGGATCCTTCAGTTCAAGGACAAGTGGAATTCCGTGATGTGACTTTCCGCTACTCTAAAAACTCAGAAGCAGTCGTGGAACATGTCACTTTCAAAGCAGAAGCGGGTCAAACCGTAGCCTTCATCGGATCGACTGGATCAGGAAAGTCCACCCTAGTCAACCTTTTGCCACGTTTTTACGACGTTTCAGATGGACAAATCCTAGTGGATGGTGTCAATGTACAAGATTACAATTTGGAAGATTTGCGCAATAAGGTCGGCTATATTCCACAAAAAGCTGTACTCTTTTCTGGAAATGTCAAGGGGAACTTGGACTTTGGTAAGAGCAAAGAAACTCCTCTAAGCGAGGCTGCTATGTGGCAAGCCCTTGAATTGGCCCAGTCTAAAAGCTTCATAGAGGATAAGGAAGCAGGACTTGCATCAGAAGTAGCCCAAGGTGGAACCAACTTCTCAGGAGGTCAAAGACAGCGTTTGGCCATTGCGCGTGCCTTGGCTCGTAAACCAGAGATTATCATCTTTGATGATTCCTTCTCAGCCTTGGACTACAAGACAGATCGTGTCCTACGCCAAGAACTAGCTGAGAAAACAAAATCCATGACCAAGCTCATCGTAGCGCAGCGGATTTCTACCATTATGGATGCAAACTTGATCTTAGTGTTGGATCAAGGAAAAGTTGTGGGACAAGGCACCCACAAGGAACTTCTAGCTACCAACGAAGTCTACCAAGAAATTGCCTACTCACAACTATCGAAGGAGGAATTGGAACATGGAAAATAAAAAAGTGTCGTTCTGGAAACAGTGCAAACCTTATATGACAGGCCTCCAACTCCCTCTCCTAATAGCAGTTGTGGCTGCAGTCATTTCAAGCATCATAACCGTATATGGTCCAACTAAGATTAAAGAAATTACTAACTTGATTTCAGATGGCTTGATGACAGAAATTGATTTAGAGGCTGTTTCAAGTATTGCTGGATTTTTGGTTGTCCTATATGTGTTTGGAGTCATCCTTAATTATACTCAGGCCTATATCTTTTCAACGAGTATCCAACATTTTTCAAAACGCTTGCGGACAGCAATCGCTGAAAAAATCAATCGTTTGCCACTTGGCTATTTTGACCGCCATTCACAAGGAGACACCCTTTCGCGCGTGACCAATGATGTGGATACGGCAGCGCAATCTCTCAACCAAAGTTTAGGGACAGTTCTTTCAGCTAGTTTCTTGTTGATTGCTGTCTTGGTGACCATGTTTGGAATGAACTGGATTTTGGCATTGGTAACAGTTGTATCAACCCTTGTTGGTTTTGCGGCGGTTTCCGTAATCATGGCCAAGTCACAGGGTTATTTTAAAGCCCAACAAAATAATCTAGCGGCCGTCAATGGTTATGTGGAAGAAATGTACTCTGGCCACAATGTGGTGACCAGCTATAACGCAGTGGACACCTCCAAAGCGAGATTTGCTGATTTAAACCAAGACTTGCATGATAGTATCTGGAAATCTCAGTTTATCTCTGGTATCATGATGCCAGCCATGTTCTTTGTTGGGAACTTTAGTTATGTCTTAGTCATCATCGTTGGGGCCGCGCTGGCGTTAGAAGGGCATATCACGATAGGGATTATTGTAGCCTTTATGGTTTACGTACGGACCTTCTCCCAACCTCTGTCACAGATTGCCCAAGGGATTACGAGCCTGCAACAAGCGAGTGCAGCCATGACTCGTGTATTAGAATTTTTGGCTGAAGCAGAGATGCAAGATGAATCTCATAAGGAAAGACAATTGACTGGCATGAGAGGTGAAGTAGTCTTTGATCAGGTTTCCTTTGGCTATACACCAGAGCGCACCATCATCCATGACTTCTCAGCTACAGCTCGAGCAGGGCAAAAGGTCGCTATTGTTGGACCGACTGGTGCTGGTAAGACAACCATTGTCAATCTTTTGATGAAGTTCTATGAGATAGATAAGGGAAGTATCCGAATCGATGGTGTGGATACCAAGGGTATGAAGCGTTCGGAAGTACACGATGCCTTTTCAATGGTCTTGCAGGATACTTGGCTCTTTGAAGGAACGATTCAAGAGAACCTGATATATAATCAGATAGACATCAGTGATGAACGAATGATGGAAGCCAGCAAGGCTGTGGGAATCCACCACTTTATCATGACTTTGCCAGACGGTTACGATACTATCTTGGACGATACAGTGACCCTGTCTGTCGGGCAAAAACAACTCTTAACCATTGCTCGTGCTTTGCTGAAGGATGCACCACTCTTGATTTTGGATGAGGCGACCTCTTCTGTTGACACACGGACAGAGGAATTGATCCAAAAAGCCATGGACCGTTTGATGGAAGGAAGAACTTCCTTTGTCATTGCCCACCGCTTGTCAACCATCCGTAATGCAGAGTTGATTCTTGTCATGAAAGATGGCAATATCATCGAACAAGGAAACCATGAGGAGCTGATGGCGCAAGGTGGCTTCTACGCTGACTTGTACAATAGTCAATTTACAGAAGACCAAGCAGAAGAATAAATCAAAAGAAGGCTTGACGGCCTTCTTTTTCTGCACTATACTAGAAGACAAACGTCTCACCTGTAGACGAAAACAAGGTAATGAATGAGAAATTTAATGAAAAATTATCAAGAATGGTATCGAAATATCAGCTCCAGGCTCACCAGCCATCCCACCCTTCTATTTCTGTTACGCAGTTTTAATCGTTTGATGACAGTAGCTATGCCCCTGGTCTATCTAACCTTGCTAGTTACCACTTACCTGCAGCTAGGATTGGGTCAGCAAGTTGGGGTTTATGTGCTTATTCCTGCATCAGGTTTTGTGATTTTGTCTCTTTTTCGTAAGAAAATCAACCACCCGCGGCCTTATGAAACTTGGGATATCTGTCCCCTGCTTGAAAAGGATAGTTCGGGACAGTCGATGCCCAGTCGCCATGTTTTTTCGGCAACCATCATCTCCATGGCCTGTCTGCATGCTAGTCTACCTGTTGGCTTAGCATGCTTGCTCTTCTCAGCTTTGCTGGGCTTGGTGAGGGTTTTAGGGGGTGTACATTATCCCAAGGATGTCATCGCTGGCTATGCTTGTGGTCTGGTGTGGGGATTCCTTTTCTTCCTATTCTGATATGTAAGTTAAGCTAGTCCTACAACCACTTACTGCTTCAAAATGACCACTTGCTTTTTTGCCCTTGTATTCCTAACTTAGCTTTGATATAGTAGAGTCAGAAAGGAGATGTGATGAAGTTACGAATTGAGATTGACGGCAATTTAGAGGAAACTGAAATTGTCATCAAGACACCTGCTTTGACAGATGAAATTGCAGATTTGCAACGACTTTTGCAAGAGTCAAAGGCTCCGAGGTTGACTTTTTACAAGGGGACAGGTGAATATTATCTAGACCTGTCAGAAATTCTCTTCTTTGAAACAGAAGGGAGCAAGATCTACGCTCATAACCAGAAGGAAGCCTATGAAGTTCGCCTCAAACTCTATGAGTTGGAGTCCATCTTACCTCGCTATTTTAGTCGAGTTTCCAAGTCAACGATCGCAAACATCCGTCAGATTTACTCAGTGGACAAGTCCTTTTCAGGAACGGGCACCATTTCCTTTTATCAGACCCACAAGGAGGTTCATGTCTCACGGCATTACCAATCCCTCCTAAAAGAAAATCTAAGAAACATGAGGTAAAAAACATGAAAAAGAAAGCATTTGGTATTGTTTTATTGGTTTTAGCAGCCTGGATCTTGCTGCAAGGAAATTTTGGAATTCCTTCTTTGGGTAATCGCATTTGGCCCTTGATCGGTATCGTCTTTTTTGCCTACCAATCAGTTGAGGCCTTGCTTCGTCGTCATCTAACATCGGCAGTTTTTACCGCTCTAGTAGCCTTAATGATTGCGAATCATTTTTATGCTATTCTACCTATTCCCAATCAGTCTTTGTTTTGGGCTAGTATCTTAGCAGTGCTAGGTGTCGGCTATCTCACTCACTCAAGTAAGTTTTGGTACGGAAAAAAATGGTGGTACAAGGGTGAACGAACAGTCATCACGGATAAGGAAGTCGCTTTTGGTAGCGGAACCTTCTATAAACAAGATCAAGATTTTGTAGATGACCAAGTGGAAGTCGCTTTTGGAGACGCAAAAATCTACTATGATAACGCAGAGATGTTAGGTGATTTTGCCACTCTGAATATCGAAGTGGCTTTCGGGAATGCAACCGTCTATGTTCCACAACACTGGCGTGTCGATTTGAAAGTGGAAACATCCTTTGGTGCAGCTAAGGCAGATGCTCCTGTAGCCCCAACCAGCAAAACCTTGATTATCCGTGGGGAAGTCGCCTTTGGTAAACTTGGCGTTGTCTACGTCAAATAAAAAAATCTTTTAATTCTCTTGATAAATTCAAGAAAGTGTGATAACATAGTACGGTATGTGGTGCTAGCACATCCGCTATATTAGATCTAATAGGAGGAAAACACAATGGCTAAAGTATGTTACTTTACAGGTCGTAAGACTGTATCTGGAAACAACCGTTCACACGCGATGAACCAAACAAAACGTGCCGTAAAACCAAACCTTCAAAAAGTTACTGTTCTTATCGATGGTAAACCTAAAAAAGTTTGGGCTTCAGCTCGTGCTTTGAAATCAGGTAAAGTTGAACGCGTTTAATAAAAATGAAAAGACCTAACTGGTCTTTTTCTTTTGCTCTAGAGATGAAATTATTTGAAAAATAGAGTAAATATCCGCCGATACAGCATTCTGCTTTTACACTTGAGCTGAAATATGATAAAATAGAGTATCAACAAGTTGAGGTAAAAAAAATGACTGTAAAAATGAATACAAAAGATGGTCAAATCGAACTGACAGATGAAGTGATTGCAACCGTTGTAGGTGGTGCAGCAACTGAGATTTTTGGTGTGGTCGGTATGGCTAGTAAAAATACCCTCAAAGATAATTTTCAAGCCCTTCTTGGTAAGGAAAATTATGCAAAAGGTGTTGTCGTAAAAGCATCCGAAGATGGCAGCATTGCAGTTGATGTTTACACTGTGTTGAGCTACGGAACAAAGATTAGTGAAGTCTCAAAAAACATCCAAGAGAGCGTTCGTTTTAGTTTGGAAAACCAACTTGGGATTACTGCTCAGACTGTAAATGTCTACATTCAAAATATCAAAGTTGTAGGAGAATAATCGTGTCAAAAATTACTACCAGCTTATTTCAAGAGATGGTGCAGGCTGCATCAACTCGTTTGAATAAGCAAGCAGAATATGTCAATTCATTGAACGTCTTTCCAGTTCCAGATGGAGATACTGGGACAAACATGGGAATGACCATCGAAAATGGTGCCAAAGAAGTAGCAGATAAGCCGGCTTCTACAGTAGGAGAAGTGGCGAGCATTCTTGCTAAGGGGCTCTTGATGGGTGCGCGTGGAAACTCAGGAGTTATCACGTCTCAACTTTTCCGTGGCTTCTCTCAAGCTATCAAAGATAAAGACGAGTTAACAGGAAAAGACCTAGCTCTTGCCTTCCAATCTGGTGTCGAGGTAGCCTACAAGGCTGTTATGAAACCTGTTGAAGGAACAATCCTTACTGTATCACGTGGAGCTGCGATCGGAGCTAAGAAAAAAGCGGAACAGACAGATGATGCTGTTGAGGTCATGCGTGCAGCCTTGGAAGGAGCTAAAACAGCTCTTGCCAAAACGCCAGACATGCTCCCAGTCTTGAAAGAGGTTGGTGTTGTGGACTCAGGTGGTCAAGGTTTGGTCTTCATCTACGAAGGCTTCCTATCAGCCCTTACTGGAGAATACAGTGCGTCTGAGGACTTTGTCGCAACTCCGGCTAATATGGGTGAAATGATCAATGCTGAACACCACAAGTCTGTAGCTGGACATGTCGCAACAGAAGACATTACATTTGGTTACTGTACGGAGATTATGGTTGCCCTTAAACAAGGTCCAACTTATGCCAAAGATTTTGACTATGATGAATTCCGCAGTTACTTAAATGACCTAGGCGATTCTCTACTTGTTGTCAATGATGATGAAATCGTCAAAGTCCACGTCCATACAGAAGATCCAGGTCTTGTTATGCAAGAAGGCCTTAAATATGGTAGCTTGGTCAAGGTTAAAGTAGATAACATGCGCAACCAACACGAAGCACAAGTAGAAAAAGAAGCTCAAGTCAGCAAGCCAGCTGAAGAAAAGGAATATGCCCTTATCGCAGTCGTAGCAGGTCAAGGCTTGGCAGATATCTTCCGTGCCCAAGGTGTGGACTATGTCATCGAAGGTGGACAAACCATGAACCCTTCGACAGAGGACTTTATCAAGGCTGTTGAGCAAGTCAACGCTCGTAACATCATCTTCTTGCCAAACAACAAAAATATCTTCATGGCAGCTCAATCTGCAGCAGAGGTATTGGATCAACCAGCTGTTGTGGTAGAAGCTCGTACCCTTCCTCAAGGATTGACTAGTCTTCTTGCCTTTGATCCAAGCAAGTCTATCGAAGAAAACAAAGAACGTATGACTGTAGCTCTTGGTGATGTAGTCAGCGGTAGTGTAACAACAGCCGTTCGTGACACGACAATCGATGGTTTAGAAATTCATGAAAATGACAATCTTGGTATGGTAGATGGCAAAATCCTCGTATCAAATCCTGATATGCATCAAACATTGACTGAAACTTTGAAACACATGTTGGACGAAGATAGTGAAATCGTGACTTTCTATGTCGGTGAAGATGGAAGTGAAGAATTGGCCAACCAAATCGCCCAAGAAATCGCAGAAGAATTCGAAGACGTTGAAGTCGAAATCCACCAAGGTCAACAACCTGTATATCCATATCTTTTCAGTGTGGAATAGGAGACTTTGAATGAAGAAAGTTTTAGGATTAGTTTTTGCAGCGTTACTTGTTCTTTCTGGCTGTGGTCAAACCAACACCGCAACAACAGAATCAAGTAGTACAGCAAGTTCGGTTGATTCATCCACAAAGTCAAGTCAGGTGAAAGAAGAAATCAAGGAAACAACCAAAGTTCTAAAAGGAAGAATTGATAACTCCGATGTTACTCTGACTTTAGTTTACACAGATGTTGTCAAACGATACAAGATGGATATGTTGGGAGAATATGGAGAGGAGATTCCTGCAGAAACTACTCTGGAGGAATTTCAAGCAGCCTTTCGCGAAGTTATGGAAAGCTCTCCAGAGTATCTTGAAATCAAGGACGAACCAGGTGTTAAGGTTGAATATTTTATCGCCGATAATAAAAAGATGAGAATAGTTATCGATCTTGACCTTGAAAAAGCAGATATGGATAGAGTTAAAAAGACTTATTTCTTTGAACCACTTGAGGATAGTATAGAAGACTTTAAGAAGCCGAATGCTCTGATTGCTGGTTTAAAATTACACGGATTTAAAGAAGAATAAACAAAAGAGGCTGGGATTGTAAATCCTGCCCTCTTTTTATTTGTAAGAATCCTTTGTGCGGGTAACAGATAGATTAAGTCTCTCTTAGACTTTAAACGATTTCTAATCATATTCACGTGACTAGAATTAGGAAATTGATACTTGGTATAGGGAAATCTATCCCACCGCCTCTTTGTATGACATTTGTCATATTTCCTAGTGACAGAAGCATCTAGCTCCGCTAACTTCAAAAGACTATAATTGAAGTATGAAATGGAGGAAGAAGAAATGAAAAATAAAATGATTGTCGCAGTGAGTTTAGTAGCAGCAGGAGTGATGACCTATCTCATGTTTTCAGGATTGGACGAGGGTTTCTATCATTTTCCTTGGGAGCTATTTGCTGGTTTTGGGATGATGTCTTGGCTTGTCAGAGAAGGTTTGAAATTAGTTAGAGATGTGAAAAAGGAGTTTGAGAAATGAAAAAAGCAATCATCTATCTCTTTATCGGTCTGTCACTCTTGGTATGGTTGGTGGAAATGTTTACTGGTTGGTTTGACCAAACCTTGCTGGGCCAATTCATTCGTGGTGCTTGGGGGGTGGATTTATGATTTTCGTCTTATTTCCTATGGGAATGGAGTGGTTGAAAGGAGAATCTCATGACTGTGATTAAAGTTGAGAAATTAAGTAAGAAAATAAAAGACAAGGAGATCTTGCGGAACATCTCTTTTGAAATCCATCATGGTGAATGTGTCGCCTTGATTGGTCCAAATGGAGCAGGTAAGACGACCTTGATTGATTGCCTCTTGGGCGATAAGTTCATGAGCTCAGGTCAGGTCGCCATTCAAGGCTTTGCGCCAACAGATCCTCGTTTAAAGCACCTTATTTCTATTTTGCCTCAAGAAAATACGGTGGTTCAAGACTTGAAAGTGAAAGAACTTTTATCCTTCTTTCAATCAATCTATTCAAACAGTCTCTCAGACAAAGAAATTGATGACTTGCTAAGATTTTCGGACAAACAGAAAAATCAGCTAGCGGGCAAGCTATCTGGTGGGCAAAAACGTTTGTTCTCTTTCGTGTTGGCTTTAATAGGTCGTCCGAAAATTCTATTCTTAGATGAACCAACTGCAGCAATGGATACCTCGACACGTCAGCATTTTTGGGAGATTGTCGATCAGTTGAAGAAAAATGGTGTGACCATTGTCTATTCTTCTCACTATATCGAAGAGGTGGAGCATACGGCTGATCGCATCTTGGTCCTCCACAAGGGTGAATTGATCCGTGATACGACACCTTATGCCATGCGTGGTGAAGAACAAGAAAAACACTTTACGGTACCTCTAACTTATCAGGATCTTGTCAGTACCCTGACTATGGTTCAAGAGCTTGAAATCAAGCAAAATGCTCTTTCCTTCACCACCAAAGAAGCCAGCCAGGTGTGGAAAGTCTTGCAAGAGCAGGGCTGCACGATCGAAGAAATTGAAGTTCGCAATCGAACTCTCTTAGATAGTATTTTCGAAACGACTCAAGACTAAAGGAGATTGACGATGAAAAATATGACAAGTCTCATGAAAGTGGAAATCATTTTGATGAAACGGCAAGCCGTCTACTACTTGCTATCCATCGGACTCCCAAGTGTGTTTTACCTTATTTTTTCTGGTATGATGTCAGGATCAGACATTCCAGAAATCGCTCTGCAAGCCTATCTCTTTGCCATGACGCTCTTTAGTATCATGTCAAGCGCCTTTTTCAGTATCCCTAGCACACTCGAATCCGACAAGACAAACAACTGGCAAAAATTGATTCAACATTCTCCTGTATCTATGGTAGAATATTATGTATCAAAACTGTTCAGCACTCTGCTAACTTTCTTGTTATCAATTATAGTTGTCTTTTCAGTTGGTCATTTTGTCCGCGGAGTGACTCTACCTTGGCTTGACTGGTTGGTAATCGGTGCTATTTTGCTGGTCGGAAGCGTGGTCTTTATCAGCATGGGTGTCTTGGTGAGCTTGCTTCCTAGTGCTCAACTGATGACGGTTGTTGGAAATATTGCCTATATTGCTTTGGCTGTCCTAGGTGGACTGTGGTTTCCTTTGAATTCCTTCCCAGAATGGCTCCAATCTATTGGAAAACTGACCCCAACCTATCAACTGATGCAGGTCGTTTCTGCTTATTTAGAGCGCCATGAGTTTAATATTCTTTCCGCCTTGGTTGTACTAGGCTATACAGTTTTCTTTGGTGTCCTAGTAATCCAGCTGAAAAAACGGATCGAGGTAAAATAAATCTATGTTGGAAAAATTTAAAAACACTCATTATATGTTTCATATTTCATTAGTGTTTACCATCTTTCCTATAGCGGGTGTCATCAGTGGAGAGTACCCGTCTTTGACCTTGTTCTGGACATTATTATTTGTCCTAGCCTTTTATTCGATTTTAATCAATCAGAATCGCACCGTGCAGTGGCTAGCATGGTGGTTCATGCTTGTCTACATTTTTTACACATCTGTTTGGCTAAATTCGGGTTTCAGCTGGTTTATCTTTTATTTATCCAACCTCCTTATTTATGAGCTGGATGAGATTTCTTTTCACTCTTGGCGTTTTGTCAGTTTTATTGTCCTGCAACCATTGATTCTGACCGGAATCTATATGGTCAATCATGTTAGTCCCTGGCAGCTACTCTTTTTCTTGGTGACCTTTGTCTTTTCGGATGCTTTTACCTTTGGCCTCTATCGGATTCGACTGTCGGAGGAAATAAAAGAAGAAAAGAGAAAGCAAAATGCCAAGCTTAATCTTTTCTTGGCTGAAAATGAACGCAATCGTATCGGTCAGGATCTCCATGACAGTCTAGGCCATACCTTTGCCATGCTGAGTGTCAAGACAGATTTAGCATTACAGTTATTACAGATGCAGGCTTATCCACAGGTGGAAAAGGAATTAAAAGAAATTCATCAGATTAGTAAAGAATCCATGAATGAAGTTCGTACAATTATCGAAAATCTTAAAACCAGAACACTTGCCTCCGAGTTTGTGACTGTTAAAAAAATGCTAGAAATTGCAGGAATTGAAACGGAAATCAACCACCAACTAGATACTGCTAGCCTAACTCAGGAATTGGAGTCAACGGCTTCCATGATTTTACTTGAGTTAGTGACCAATATCATCAAACATGCCAAAGCGTCGAAGGCTTACTTGAAATTAGAACGAACTGAGAAAGAACTCATTCTAACCGTGAGAGACGATGGCTGTGGCTTTGCTTCTCTAAAAGGAGATGACCTCCATACCGTTCGAGACCGTGTCCTTCCTTTTTCAGGAGAAGTAAAAGTGATTAGTCAGAAACATCCGACTGAAGTGCAGGTTCAGCTACCTTATAAGGAGAGAAACTAAGATGAAACTACTTGTTGCAGAAGATCAAAGTATGTTGCGAGATGCCATGTGCCAGTTGCTTACCTTTCAACCAGATGTAGAGATTGTCCTACAAGCCAAGGATGGCCAAGAAGCAATCCAACTCCTAGAAAAAGAGTCAGTAGATATCGCCATTCTTGACGTAGAAATGCCTGTTAAGACAGGCCTCGAAGTCTTGGAGTGGATTCGAGCAGAAAAGCCAGAAACAAAGGTGGTTGTGGTGACGACCTTCAAGCGCCCCGGCTATTTTGAACGTGCAATCAAGGCTGGAGTAGATGCTTATGTCTTAAAAGAAAGAAGCATTGCAGATCTCATGCAAACCTTGCACACTGTCCTTGAAGGGCGTAAAGAATATTCGCCTGAATTGATGGAAGTGGTGATGTCGCATCCCAATCCGTTAACAGAGCAAGAAATCGCTGTCTTAAAGGGAATCGCTCAGGGCTTATCCAACCAAGAAATCGCAGATCAGCTTTATCTATCAAATGGAACCGTCCGAAACTATGTCACCAATATTCTTTCGAAACTAGCTGCTGGTAATCGAACAGAGGCAGCCAACATCGCAAAAGAATCTGGTTGGCTTTGATAAGAAAGATAAAAAACAACTCAAATGATTGCTAAATCGAAGGAAATCCATACTAGAAAGGAGGAGGCAAATTGCCTCCTTTTCTGGTTTAGAAAAGCGGTGAAAGCTAGTGTCAAAGAGTTAAAAGATCAGAATAAAAATGAAAAATATCTTGACAATGAAGGAAAAATTGTGTTACAATAATAGACGGTACTTTTTACTTTTGGTCTCTCAAAAGTGTACAGGGACGTGCTGACAAATGTTGCAAAAGTACACACAGATGGTAGCTGTCACCAAGTGTATCATCACCAAAAATAAAAAAACACAGGAGAATGTAGATGCCTACAATTAACCAATTGGTTCGCAAACCGCGTAAATCAAAAGTAGAAAAATCTAAATCACCAGCTTTGAACGTTGGTTACAACAGTCATAAAAAAGTTCAAACAAACGTTTCTTCACCACAAAAACGTGGTGTTGCAACTCGTGTTGGAACAATGACACCTAAAAAACCTAACTCTGCCCTTCGTAAATTCGCTCGTGTACGTTTGAGCAACCTTATCGAAGTTACTGCCTACATCCCAGGTATCGGACACAACTTGCAAGAGCACAGCGTGGTGCTTCTTCGCGGTGGACGTGTAAAAGACCTTCCGGGGGTACGTTACCATATCGTCCGTGGTGCACTTGATACTGCAGGTGTTAACGATCGTAAACAAGGCCGTTCTAAATACGGTACTAAACGTCCAAAAGCATAAGGAAAGGGGATAAAGAGAAATGAGTCGTAAAAATAGAGCTCCAAAACGTGACGTATTGCCAGATCCGCTTTACAATTCACAACTAGTTACTCGTCTTATCAACCGCGTTATGCTTGATGGTAAACGTGGTACAGCTGCTTCAATCGTTTACGGTGCTTTTGAGCAAATCAAAGAAGCTACTGGTAACGATGCACTTGAAGTATTTGAAACAGCTATGGAAAACATCATGCCTGTACTTGAAGTACGTGCACGTCGTGTTGGTGGATCTAACTACCAAGTCCCAGTTGAAGTTCGTCCAGAACGTCGTACAACACTTGGACTTCGTTGGTTGGTAACCATCGCTCGCCTTCGTGGTGAACACACAATGCAAGACCGTCTTGCAAAAGAAATCTTGGACGCTGCGAACAACACTGGTGCAGCAGTTAAGAAACGTGAAGACACTCACCGTATGGCTGAAGCTAACCGTGCCTTCGCACACTTCCGTTGGTAATAAAATGATACCAAGAGCGGCAAAGGCCCAAGGCAAAAATAGGAAACTGATGCAGTGTTCCGTGAACACAAAGCAGTTTATCTTTTTTGCACCGGGCCTCGCTCGGGTTCAAATCAGTTAACTTAAGCTTCTAGCCCGAGTTCAATTCAACTTGTATACAAGTTGAAACCAACAAAAACAAGATAAACATTGAGAACGGGTAGGTCCTGCCTATCCGTTTTTTCTAAATAATGTTATAATAGATTGTAAAATAAAAAATAGGAGAAACTAACCTCATGGCACGCGAATTTTCACTTGAAAAAACTCGTAATATTGGTATCATGGCTCACGTCGATGCCGGTAAAACAACAACTACTGAGCGTATTCTTTACTACACTGGTAAAATCCACAAAATCGGTGAAACTCACGAAGGTGCGTCACAAATGGACTGGATGGAGCAAGAGCAAGAACGTGGTATCACTATCACATCTGCTGCGACAACAGCTCAATGGAACAACCACCGCGTAAACATCATCGACACACCAGGACACGTGGACTTCACAATCGAAGTACAACGTTCTCTTCGTGTATTGGACGGTGCGGTTACTGTTCTTGACTCACAATCTGGTGTTGAGCCTCAAACTGAAACAGTTTGGCGCCAAGCAACTGAGTACGGAGTTCCACGTATCGTATTTGCCAACAAAATGGACAAAATCGGTGCGGACTTCCTTTACTCAGTAAGCACACTTCACGACCGTCTTCAAGCAAACGCACACCCAATCCAATTGCCAATCGGTGCTGAAGATGACTTCCGTGGTATCATCGACTTGATCAAGATGAAAGCTGAAATCTATACTAACGACCTTGGTACAGATATCCTTGAAGAAGATATTCCAGCTGAATACCTTGACCAAGCTCAAGAATACCGTGAAAAATTGGTTGAAGCAGTTGCTGAAACTGATGAAGACTTGATGATGAAATACCTTGAAGGTGAAGAAATCACTAACGAAGAATTGAAAGCTGCTATCCGTAAAGCAACTATCAACGTTGAATTCTTCCCAGTATTGTGTGGATCTGCCTTCAAGAACAAAGGTGTTCAATTGATGCTTGATGCAGTTATCGACTACCTTCCAAGCCCACTTGATATCCCAGCGATCAAAGGTATCAACCCAGATACAGATGAAGAAGAAACTCGTCCAGCATCTGACGAAGAACCATTCGCAGCTCTTGCCTTCAAGATTGCAACAGACCCATTTGTAGGTCGTTTGACATTCTTCCGTGTATACTCAGGTGTTCTTCAATCAGGTTCTTACGTAATGAACACTTCTAAAGGTAAACGTGAACGTATCGGACGTCTTGTGCAATTGCATGCCAATAGTCGTCAAGAAATCGAAACCGTTTATGCTGGTGATATTGCAGCTGCTATTGGTTTGAAGGATACAACTACTGGTGATTCATTGACAGATGAAAAAGCTAAAATCATCCTTGAGTCAATCCACGTTCCAGAACCAGTTATCCAATTGATGGTTGAGCCAAAATCTAAAGCGGACCAAGACAAGATGGGTATTGCCCTTCAAAAATTGGCTGAAGAAGATCCAACATTCCGCGTTGAAACAAACGTTGAGACTGGTGAAACAGTTATCTCAGGTATGGGTGAACTTCACCTTGACGTCCTTGTTGACCGTATGCGTCGTGAGTTCAAAGTTGAAGCGAACGTAGGTGCTCCTCAAGTATCTTACCGTGAAACATTCCGCGCTTCTACTCAAGCACGTGGATTCTTCAAACGTCAGTCTGGTGGTAAAGGTCAATTCGGTGATGTATGGATTGAGTTTAGTCCAAACGAAGAAGGTAAAGGATTCGAATTCGAAAACGCAATCGTCGGTGGTGTGGTTCCTCGTGAATTTATCCCAGCGGTTGAAAAAGGTTTGGTAGAATCTATGGCTAACGGTGTTCTTGCAGGTTACCCAATGGTTGACGTTAAAGCTAAGCTTTACGATGGTTCATACCACGATGTCGACTCATCTGAAACTGCCTTCAAGATCGCGGCTTCACTTGCTCTTAAAGAAGCTGCTAAGACTGCACAACCAGCTATCCTTGAGCCAATGATGCTTGTAACCATCACTGTTCCTGAAGAGAACCTTGGTGATGTTATGGGTCACGTAACTGCTCGTCGTGGACGTGTAGATGGTATGGAAGCACACGGTAACAGCCAAATCGTTCGTGCTTACGTTCCACTTGCTGAAATGTTCGGTTACGCAACAGTTCTTCGTTCTGCATCGCAAGGACGTGGTACATTCATGATGGTATTTGACCACTACGAAGATGTACCTAAGTCAGTACAAGAAGAAATCATTAAGAAAAACAAAGGTGAAGACTAATCAGTCCTCACTCTAGAAGGAAGTCACTTAGTGGCTTCCTTTTTTCTATATTTGCCTTATACACGTAAGGTGTTGTTAGTATGTAGGTTCTGAAAATACTAATTCTATTCACAAAGAAAACACATTCATTTGATAAATTAAAGTAGTTAAAGATTCCTAAATTCGATAATGTATAAATAAAAATGAGGAAAATATTCATAAAAACACTTTTAGATAGAAAATTCAGAAAATTGATTCTTTTGTCTTGAAAATTTTTGAAAAAATGGTATGATAGTAACAAGCTATTTTTAAGAGAAGAGAAAGGGGAACAATGGAGAAAATCAGTTTAGACTCTCCTAAGACAGGGTCGGATCTAGTTTTGGAAACACTTCGTGATTTAGGAATTGATACCATATTTGGTTATCCTGGTGGTGCGGTCTTGCCTTTATATGATGCTATCTATAATTTCAAAGGCATACGCCACATCTTAGGCCGTCATGAACAGGGGTGTTTGCATGAAGCTGAAGGTTATGCCAAATCAACTGGAAAGTTGGGTGTTGCCGTCGTTACGAGTGGACCGGGAGCAACGAATGCCATTACAGGGATTGCGGATGCCATGAGCGATAGCGTTCCCCTTTTGGTCTTTACAGGTCAGGTTGCGCGAGCTGGGATTGGGAAAGATGCCTTTCAGGAGGCGGATATTGTCGGTATTACCATGCCTATTACCAAGTACAATTACCAAGTCCGTGAGACAGCGGACATTCCACGTATCATCACCGAAGCTGTCCATATCGCAACCACCGGTCGTCCAGGGCCAGTTGTGATCGACTTGCCAAAGGATGTATCAGCTCTAGAGACAGATTTCATCTATTCACCAGAGGTGAATTTACCAAGTTATCAACCGACGCTTGATCCGAATGACATGCAAATCAAGAAAATCTTGAAGCAATTGTCAAAAGCCAAGAAACCTGTTTTGTTGGCAGGTGGTGGGATTAGTTATGCAGAAGCAGCTGCCGAGCTCAATGAATTTGCTGAACGTTACCAAATTCCAGTGGTGACCAGTCTTTTAGGGCAAGGTACGATTGCGACTAGCCATCCGCTCTTCCTAGGAATGGGAGGTATGCACGGTTCTTTCGCGGCCAACATTGCAATGACCGAAGCGGACTTTATGATTAGTATTGGTTGCCGTTTCGATGACCGCCTGACTGGCAATCCTAAGACCTTTGCTAAGAATGCTAAGGTTGCTCATATTGACATTGACCCAGCTGAGATTGGTAAGATTATCAGTGCAGATATTCCAGTGGTTGGGGACGCTAAGAAAGCCTTGCAGATGCTTTTAGCAGAACCAACTGTTCATAACAATACTGAAAAGTGGATTGACAAAGTCACCAAGGACAAGAATCGCGTTCGTTCTTATGATAAGAAAGAACGTGTGGTTCAACCGCAGGCTGTTATTGAACGTATCGGTGAGTTGACGAATGGGGATGCCATTGTTGTCACAGACGTTGGCCAACACCAAATGTGGACGGCTCAGTATTATCCTTACCAAAATGAGCGTCAGTTAGTCACTTCAGGTGGTTTGGGTACCATGGGGTTCGGAGTTCCTGCGGCTATCGGAGCCAAGATTGCCAATCCAGAAAAAGAAGTTATCCTTTTTGTCGGTGATGGTGGCTTCCAAATGACCAACCAAGAGCTGGCTATCCTAAACATCTACAAGGTGCCGATTAAGGTTGTCATGTTGAATAACCACTCACTAGGAATGGTTCGTCAGTGGCAGGAATCCTTCTATGAGGGTAGAACTTCAGAGTCAGTCTTTGACACTCTCCCTGACTTCCAGCTGATGGCACAGGCCTACGGTATCAAAAACTATAAATTTGATAATCCAGAGACGATAGAGAAGGATTTAGAAGTCATTCTGGAGGATGTGCCGATGTTTATCGAGGTGGATATTTCTCGTAAGGAACAGGTTTTACCAATGGTACCAGCCGGTAAGAGTAATCATGAGATGTTGGGGGTGAAGTTCCATGCGTAGAATGTTAACAGCAAAACTACAAAATCGCTCAGGAGTTCTGAACCGTTTTACGGGTGTCCTTTCACGTCGTCAAGTCAATATTGAGAGTATCTCAGTTGGTGCGACGGAGAACCCCAATGTATCTCGCATTACCATCATTATCGATGTAGCTTCACACGATGAAGTAGAGCAAATTATCAAGCAACTCAATCGTCAGATTGATGTGATTCGCATTCGAGATATCACGGATAAGCCACACTTGGAAAGAGAAGTTATCTTGGTGAAGATTGCAGCACCAGCTGAAAAGCGTGCAGAAATCTTGGCTATTATCCAACCTTTCCGTGCAACGGTAGTAGATGTGGCTCCAAGCTCAATCACCATCCAGATGACGGGAAATGCTGAAAAGAGTGAAGCTTTATTACGAGTGATTCGACCATACGGTATTAAAAATATCGCTCGTACGGGTGCGACCGGATTTACCCGTGATTAAAAATCCAGCTTAAATTTGTTAAACCAGCCTCTAAGGCAATAAAAAATAGAAAAGAGAGAAAAACTATGGCAGTTCAAATGGAATACGAAAAAGATGTTAAAGTAGCAGCGCTTGACGGTAAAAAAATCGCCGTAATCGGTTATGGTTCACAAGGACATGCGCATGCGCAAAACTTGCGCGATTCAGGTCGTGATGTCATTATCGGTGTGCGTCCAGGTAAATCTTTTGACAAAGCAAAAGAAGACGGATTTGATACTTACACAGTAGCAGAAGCAACTAAATTGGCTGACGTTATCATGATCTTGGCACCAGACGAAATTCAACAAGAATTGTACGAAGCAGAAATCGCTCCAAACTTGGAAGCTGGAAATGCAGTTGGATTTGCTCATGGTTTCAACATTCACTTTGAATTTATCAAAGTTCCTGCAGATGTCGATGTCTTCATGTGTGCTCCTAAAGGACCAGGCCACTTGGTACGCCGTACTTACGAAGAAGGATTTGGTGTTCCGGCTCTTTATGCAGTATATCAAGACGCTACAGGAAATGCGAAAAATATTGCTATGGACTGGTGTAAAGGTGTTGGGGCAGCTCGTGTTGGTTTGCTTGAAACAACTTACAAAGAAGAAACTGAAGAAGATTTGTTTGGTGAACAAGCCGTACTTTGTGGTGGTTTGACTGCCCTTATCGAAGCAGGTTTTGAAGTCTTGACAGAAGCAGGCTATGCCCCAGAATTGGCTTACTTTGAAGTTCTTCATGAAATGAAACTCATCGTTGACTTGATCTATGAAGGTGGATTCAAGAAAATGCGTCAATCTATTTCAAACACTGCTGAATACGGTGACTATGTGTCAGGTCCACGTGTGATTACTGAGCAAGTCAAAGAAAACATGAAAGCAGTTCTTGCAGACATCCAAAATGGTAAATTTGCAAATGACTTTGTAAATGACTACAAGGCTGGACGTCCAAAACTCACTGCTTACCGTGAACAAGCAGCTAACCTTGAAATTGAAAAAGTTGGTGCAGAATTGCGTAAAGCAATGCCTTTCGTTGGTAAAAACGACGACGACGCATTCAAAATCTATAACTAATTCTTGATAATAAGAACAGAAGGCGAGTTGGGGGTACCTGACTCGCCTTTTATCTTGAAAAGTATTTGAGGAGGAGACAATGCTAAGTGCAAAAGACGTGGTGAAAGCCCACAAAGTTTTAAGTGGTGTAGTAGTTAATACACCGCTAGAATATGATCATTATTTATCAGAGAAATATGGAGCTAAAATCTATTTAAAAAAGGAGAATGCGCAACGAGTTCGCTCTTTTAAGATTCGCGGAGCTTATTATGCCATTTCTCAACTAACAAGAGAAGAACGTGAGCGTGGTGTAGTCTGTGCGTCTGCGGGGAATCACGCTCAAGGTGTTGCCTATACTTGTAATGAGATGAAGATTCCTGCAACAATCTTTATGCCTATCACTACACCACAACAAAAAATTGGGCAGGTTCGCTTTTTTGGTGGAGATTTCGTGACCATCAAGTTGGTTGGAGATACTTTTGACGCTTCGGCTAAGGCGGCTCAAGAATTCACCGTTTCAGAAAATAGAACCTTTATCGATCCTTTTGATGATGCGCATGTACAGGCCGGTCAAGGAACTGTAGCTTATGAAATTCTTGAAGAAGCCCGTAAAGAGTCTATCGATTTTGATACAGTACTCGTGCCAGTAGGAGGTGGCGGATTAATTGCAGGGGTTTCAACTTATATTAAGGAAACCAATCCCGCTATCGAAGTAATTGGTGTAGAAGCCAATGGTGCTCGCTCTATGAAAGCTGCCTTTGAAGCTGGGGGACCAGTTAAACTCAAAGAAATTGATAAGTTTGCTGATGGGATAGCTGTACAAAAAGTTGGACAATTAACTTATGAAGCGACTCGTAAGAATGTTGAAACGCTTATCGGAGTGGATGAGGGATTGATTTCTGAAACCTTGATTGATCTTTATTCCAAACAAGGTATTGTAGCAGAACCAGCCGGAGCTGCTAGCGTTGCAGCCTTGGAAGTTCTATCAGACTACATCAAAGGAAAGACGATTTGTTGTATCATTTCTGGAGGAAATAACGATATCAACCGTATGCCAGAGATGGAAGAACGTGCCTTGATTTACGATGGAATCAAGCATTACTTTGTAGTGAATTTCCCACAACGTCCAGGAGCTCTACGAGAGTTTGTAAATGACATTTTGGGGCCAAATGATGACATCACTCGTTTTGAATATATCAAACGAGCAAGCAAGGGGACAGGTCCTGTATTGATTGGGGTAGCTCTTGCCAATAAGCATGATTATGCTGGATTGATTCATCGAATGGAGAAGTTTGACCCGTCTTATATTAATTTAAATGGGAATGAGACTTTATATAATATGCTAGTCTAAAATAAATTTGCTAACATATTATTTGCATAATAAATATGATGATGCTATAATGAGGATGACGAAAGGGGGAGATTCCCATGGTTTTACATGTTTTATTTATTCTATTAATTCTAGTGCTGATTGCATCAGTGATTATTATCAGCTCTGTGTATGTTGTAAGGCAGCAGTCTGTCGCCATTATTGAGCGCTTTGGTAAATACCAAAAGTTGAGTAACAGTGGGATTCATGTGCGAGCTCCTTTTGGGATTGATAGAATTGCGGCCAGGGTGCAGTTGCGCCTATTGCAAAGTGAGATTGTCGTGGAAACAAAAACGCAGGATAACGTCTTTGTGACCATGAATGTGGCAACTCAGTATCGAGTGAATGAGAATAATGTCACAGATGCTTACTATAAACTAATGAGACCAGAAGCTCAAATCAAATCCTATATTGAGGATGCCTTGCGTTCGTCTGTACCTAAATTGACCTTGGATGAACTATTTGAGAAAAAAGATGAAATTGCATTAGAAGTTCAAAAGCAAGTAGCAGAAGAAATGTCTACATATGGTTACATCATTGTAAAAACATTGATTACGAAGGTTGAGCCTGACGCTGAAGTTAAACAATCAATGAATGAAATCAATGCTGCCCAACGTAAGAGAGTCGCTGCGCAAGAACTTGCAGAAGCAGATAAGATTAAGATTGTGACAGCGGCGGAAGCAGAGGCAGAAAAAGATCGTCTACACGGGGTAGGGATTGCAGAACAGCGTAAGGCTATTGTTGACGGACTTGCTGATTCTATTCAAGAATTAAAAGGAGCCAATGTTGAACTCACGGAAGCCCAGATTATGTCTATTCTATTAACAAATCAGTATTTGGATACTTTGAATAATTTCGCAGACAATAAGGGCAATAATACCATCTTCCTACCAGCAAATCCTGATGGAGTTGAAGATATACGAACAAGCATATTATCAGCTTTAAAAGCTAAGTAATAACAATTCATTATTTGTTTTCAATAAGTAGATGTTTTTTTAATGGATAGTCCTCAAAATGGCTATATTTCAACATCGTAAAGAATGAAATAGGAGAAGAACATGGCTAAGTCAAACTTTGAAAAAGTAGAATCAGTTGTTGGCTGGGTTCGTGATAAGAAAATCACAGGTTACCGTATCTCTAAGGAAACAAATGCACGTGAAATGTCAATTATTGCTTTGGCACAAGGTCGTGCAAAAGTGAAAAATATTTCATTTGAAACAGCCCTAGGCTTGATTGATTTTTATGACAAGAATCATGAAAAATTTGAAGATTAAACTAGGCTTACAGGCAGATTCTTAAAATGGATCTGCCTTTTGTTTTGCAAACAGTTATCAAACATGTCTCTTTATCAACTGAAATAGGTATTGGAAAGCTTAGAGTAAGGGGGTGAGATAAACTTATCTCTCCTCAAATTTGAGAAAATAGTTTTAAAAAGCGAATAATATAGGTTTATGAGTGTCAGATGAGTGAATATTAATCGGAAATACGCCTGAATCCCATTCTATCAAGCTTTAAAGGCTAGTCCAACTTGACAATTACCGAATTTTGGAGTAAACTAGTAATTAAATGTAGTCTCCTCTTGCTCTCATAAATGCCAAAAATGGTGGCCTTGAAAATCTGTATAAGGGAAATGTGAGCAGATTAACTAGTCACTCAAAGAATTTGAGAATATAAAAGTTGCAATCAATGCGAGGAGATGTAGGAGAAGGGGAGGAATGACTTAGCTTTATTTAGTATCAGATGTTCTACCGTGTAATGTTTTTTTAGCCCACCTTGGCTAGATTGCTCATCGTAAAAAAATGAAAAGTAAAAGTGAGGTTTATGTAAAATGATTAAATATAAAGGACATGGCTCTATTCGTAAAATGAAAAAAGGTGCTACGGGAGTCTTATTTGTAAGTGCAGCCCTTCTTTTTGGTGCAGTGAATGCGGTAACAGCTAGTGCAGATGAGGTTTCAACTCCTGCTCCAGCAACAGTAGCTACTGAATCAACTGCTCCTAAGGCAGAAGAGCCGAAAGTTGATGTAGAAAGTCCAAAAACAGATGTAGAAGCAGCTCCAAAAGCTGAAACTCCAGCCCCTAAGGTAGAGGCAGAGAGTCCTAAAACAGAGGAATCAAAATCTAAAGAAGCGGCACCTAAAGAAGAAGCTCCTAAGACAGAGGCAGATCTTTCTAAGTCTTATCAAGATTTGAAATCACTTCTTAATGAGAATAATCTAAGATATAAGGAAGAAAAAGCAGAGTACGATACGATTCAGGAAGCAACTGAAGCGATGGATAAGCAAGTTAAAACGGCTAAAGACTTGATTGCAAAACGTGACCAACTTGAAAAATCTATAGCTGATAAAGTAAAAGAAGCTGAAGCGCTCAGAATGATAGCTTATCGTGAGGATGAGGTGGTTTACAAGACAGTAGAAGAAGCTAAAAAAGCTACTGAAAAACAATTAGCAGATCTTCAAAATGATATTCAGTTAGTTGCAAAAACAAAGAAAATCGTAGAAAAATTGAGATTTGATTTAACGAATGCAGGTGTTACAATCGAACCACAAACGGAGTTTTGGAAGAATAGTGGAAAGTCTAAGGCAGAATTTAACTCTGAGGTAAAAGATTTTATTAAATATACCAATAGTGCCTTGAAGGCTCAACGTGAGGCCAAGCAAGCCTTTGAACAGGTCATAGCAGACTACCGTGCAAAAGGTCTGGATATCACAGTAGATGGTATAGAAGGTTATCGTTATAGCGCAGTCGAGGACGAGGTGCTAGACATCAAGATTAAGCTGGATAAAATTTATAATAAAAAGCTCATCAATGATCGCTACAATATGCCAACTGATCCAAGTTTTCTCAAAGTAACAGTAAAAAGACCTAATGTTGATTTATATGAACCCTATTTACCAAGATTGTTTGCAGTAGTTCCTAAAATCAACTTAGAGGCAAGCATTCAAGAGGTTTCGGTTAAGCATGCTGTGTCTGATATTACTAGTGATGTGAAAGATGTGAAGGGAGACGAACCAGTAGCTCCTCAAGCTCAAGAGTTAGCTTATTCAGCACCAGCCAAAACACTTCCGAATACAGGAGAAAAAGGTTCGGTTGCTTTAGCAAGCGCAGGTGTAGTGATGGCAGTAGCAGGTTTGCTAGGTCTATCTCAAAAGCGTAGACAAGAGGATTAATATATAAATTCTTTGTCAACTGTAGTGGGTTGGTATCGACTATAATCTGGAGAGGACAATCGCTACCCTCTCCATTTTTGCTGAGCTTATTAGTGGATTCAAGGTTTAGTTTGAATAAGATCACTCTAAAGCATGAATAATGTACTTCTTACTGACGCTAATGTTTCTCATACTAGTGAATATTTTCTTACTATTTTCCTTAAAGTCAATATTTGACGGGGTATGTTGAAAGCCGTATTTGATTATTTTGTTGACGAGGAAACAGGATAATCGAATTTTGCACAGCTCTGTATTGATTCCAAAATGCTAGATAAATAATGATTGAAAGGATTTAGTTCTGTATTGCACAGGGCTAAGTCCTTTTAGTTTGATTTTGATTCGTTTGTTGTTGTGGTAACCAATGTAGTTGACAATAGCTTGTTCAAGGCCTTCTAAAGACTTAAAGTTCTTCTCCTATCCGTAAAACATCTCATACTTAAGAATGCCAAAGAAAGATTCCATCATGCCATTGTCTGGATTGTTGCCCTTGCGTGATATGAATGACTGAATTCCCTTCTTGTCTAAGAAATATGTTGATATTGCTAGCCCGATTGCTGTGGGGATATAAATTGAATCATAAACTACGAAAATGTCTTAATAGGGAAACTCCTTATGAAGTATTTTATGATAAAATTGTGCTACTTAATTTGATTATTCAAAATAGAAAAAGAGAAGACCAAATGGTCTTCTCAACGGGGGAACTGAAATAATGGAAAAGAATCAATCAAAGATATTTGTTAGTCTTCGAAATTCTTTTGGAAGATGAGGAGAGACAAGACTGAAGTAATTGCCGCCAAGAAGAGGAAGGTGTTTCCTTCTTGTTCCCCAGTTTCTGGGAGTTGTTTTTCCTTTTCTTGTTTGACTGTAGTTGCAGAAGGAACTTTTTCATCTTTTGCTGGTAAATTGTCTGTTACGACCGGCGCTGGTTTCTCAGGCTCAGCTGGTTTCTCAGGTTCAGCTGGTTTCTCCGGTTCAGCTGGTTTTTCTGGTTCAGCTGGTTTTTCTGGTTCAGCTGGTTTTTCTGGTTCAGCTGGTTTTTCTGGTTCAGCTGGTTTCTCCGGTTCAGCTGGTTTCTCCGGTTGAGCTGGTTTCTCAGGCTCAGCTGGTTTCTCAGGTTCAGCCGGTTTCTCTGGTTCAGCCGGTTTCTCTGGTTCAGCCGGTTTCTCTGGTTCAGCCGGTTTCTCAGGCTCAGCTGGTTTCTCAGGCTCAGCTGGTTTCTCAGGCTCAGCTGGTTTCTCAGGCTCAGCTGGTTTCTCTGGTTCAGCTGGTTTCTCTGGTTCAGCCGGTTTCTCTGGTTCAGCTGGTTTCTCTGGTTCAGCTGGTTTCTCTGGTTCAGCTGGTTTCTCTGGTTCAGCCGATTTCTCAGGCTTAGCTGCTTCAAGCTTGTTAATTTGTTCAAGAGCGGATTCTAGCGCTTTATTAACTTCTTCTTGAGTCTTGGCCTCTTGAATTGCAGCGATTGCTTGGTTTGCAAGTTCAATTAATTTCTTCTTAGCTTCATTGTTAGTTCCAAGCTCACCGACTTTTTTCTCGATGGCTTCTGTCAAGCTAGCCATGGCCTTATTGTATTCGATTTCCGGCTGTTTCGGTTCAGCAGGCTGTTCTGGACTAGGTTCTTCGCCAGGTTTTTGGTAGTTTTCGTCCTTGCTGAGAATATCTTGCAAAGTACTTACTGTCAACATAACATCCTGAGCATCTACAGTTTCAGCGCTGAGTTGGTTTCTCAATTTGTCTAGATTTGCTTGGAAAGCTTGGCGTGCAGCAGGTGTATTTTTCAATCCTGTTGGGTCAAAGTTAGCCAAATCGTCCTTCCATTTAGTGATGGATTGGAGAAGCTCTTCTTTGCTGTAGAGTTCGCTTCCTTCACCACGAGTGATGAATTGATCCACCTGAATACCGATGTTTCGAGACAAATCGTTTCGATCAGGATCTAGTTGAAGGGTGACTGCGTGCAAGTTTTCATCAAGACCTTTTAGGCTAACCAGAGTTTGATTGCCTTGGCGTTGGGCAGCGTGACCGCTAAAGTATTTCTTGCCATCAATAGTCGAAGAATTTCCCATGCCATCTTGGTAAGGAACTTCTTTACCATCTAAGAAGACCTTGTAGATACCGTGACCTGGATCTACAAATCCCTTGATGTCAAGTCCAGTACCGTAGAAGTAAGCTGTTACAGTTGTCTTTTTCTTTTGCTCGTCAGTTAAGCGACCAAAGGAAGCCCAAGACTCCGTCTTTTGGTATTTGTCTGCGGAATTGGTTTCGTGGTTCCAGCCAGGACTGTAATCCAACTGACTAGCTTGGTCATCATAACTTGTTTGATCCTTAATTAGCAATTCAGCCTTCATCACCTGAATCGTTGCATCGGTAGCAAAACCGAGCAAGGCACCATCAGAAACAGAAGTGAGCTTGGCTTTGAAGTCAAAGACAGAGTCGGCTTGTTCTGTAAAGTCAATCGTTGGGATGGTAACAGTCTTTTCTGTTTCTCCATCTTCAAAAGTCACATCTTGAGTTGTATCTTGGTAAACCTTACCGTGAACTCCAGTTCCAGGTTCCGTGATAAAGCGAACAGTAGCAGTTCCCTTGCTTCCACCAACACGTTTAATTTTAACAGTGACTGGTTTTCCTTTTTCGACTTCATAGTTAGTAGACTCGAGTTCAAACATTCCCTTGCTATCATTGTTTAGGGTGTAGATTCCTTCTGTAGCAATTGGTTCACCTGTTTTATTAACGAGGGTAATAGTATGTTGGCCAGGTGCTAAATCGCCTGTTTCAAAGACTTTTTGACTACGTTTACGGCTAGCATTCTTGGTTTGCACATCCGCAACTTTTTGGCCATCAACGTAGACGGACATTTCTCCATGACCTGGGTCAACTGTAGAGACGACATAGGCCTTGGTTCCTGTGAAGGTATAGCTTACTTTGGCATCTTTTTGATTGGTCCACATAGAAGTGCCACGAACACCTTCAGATTCATTGTACCAAGTTGTACCGGCTGTATCTGCTGTTGTATTTGAGTGGTATTCAAGTCCAAGAGGGTAGCCGTCTGTCTTTTCGATACTACTTGGTGTTTTGTAGACAGAGAAGTTGTTCAAGATTGGTGTAGCTTGTGCTCCTGTGATGGTCACACGGATTTTTTGTGCCTCTACAGGCTTACCTTGAATCAAGCGACGGTAACCAACAGTTGAACCTTCTCCGTAAGTCACCCAGCGTCCGTTGATTTCAACTTCAATCTTGAAACCAGAGATACGTTGACCTTTGGCGATGTCTTCTTTGAGTTCAACAACATCAAAACGTCTCTTTTGCCCTAAATCGACTGTGAAACTACCAGTTGTGGCATCATTTGAGAGCGCCCAGCTCGTATCATCTTTACCGTCAGTCAGGTGACTTTCTTTGTAGAGGTGGTTCTGACGAGTAGAACTTGCTGTTACAGTGGCACCTTTGGCAAAGTCAGTCGCATACATTTGGTCTAGGGTTGCCTTGAATTCCTTCAAGCGAGCCACATCCGCATCTGCAAATTTTCCTTCTTTATTTGGTGGAATATTGAGAAGGAGTGGGGTTCCACGACCAACAGACTTGAAGTAGATGTCCATCAACTCTTTGAGTGATTTCGGCTGTTGATTGTCATGGTAGAACCAACCAGAACGGATCGAAACGTCAGCTTCCCCTACAGAGTACATATCACCATCTGGGTCACCGTGGTTGAGGTATTCGTTTTTCACATCGTCTGTGATATTGGCCTTTTTGACTTTATGCCATACAGGGTCACCTGCGATACCACGTTCATTTCCAATCCAGCGAACACTTGTCGGTTGAGCAGAGAAGATGGCGATATCTCCTTCAGCTTCTTTGATGTATTTGAACCATTCATCAAAGGTATAGGTTACTTTTTGGGCACCGCTACCACGCGCACCATCCATCCAAACTTCGATGAATTTGCCTTTATTTCCGTATTTCGGATTGCCAAGGATTTCTTTCAGTTGGTTGAGATAGTATTGGTTGTATTCTTTTTCGGTTGCAACATGGTATTTTGGATGGTTGGCATCCCATGGTGACAAGTAAACACCCATATTCATATCGTACTTACTAGCAGATTTGGAAACTTCTTCGAGAAGGTCACCCTTTCCATCTTTCCATGGACTAGCAGCTACGGTATGGTTGGTGTACTTAGATGGGTAAGCAACGAAACCGTCGTGGTGTTTAACCACCATAATGGTTCGTTTGAAGCCCGTTTCCTTCAGGGTACGGATCCACTGATCTGTATCCAAGTTGGTTGGATTGAAGTATCGAGGGTCTTCTTTTCCATTTCCCCACTCGGAATTAGTATAAGTGTTCATTCCGTAGTGAATGAAGGCCGCCAATTCTTCCTTGTGGTAATCGAGTTGGGCCTTGCTTGGAAGAGGTCCATGATTGCCAATCTCAGTTTCTTTATCTTCTGGATGAGCAACTGGAGGAGTCGCAGTCGTTGGATTGGATGTATCAGCGATTGGTTCGTATTCAAAGACGACTTCATTCACACCTTTATGCTGGATGGTTGCTTCCAAACTAGCCTTGACTGGACGGTATCCAGAAATGTCTTTTGCATGGAAAGTGTTGACAAAGGAAACGTCATACTCTTGACCTTCATTGTTATCAACTGTCGCTTCCGCTAGTTCAGTAGTGGTTCCTTTTTGACGGTAGTAAACCTTGAAGGAGCCTTTGTTAACTTTATAGACCACCTTGATGACACGGGTTCCAGGAGCTGTTTTACTAACGACATTGTGGTTCCACTCGTCTTTTAGTTGCTTCTGAATCTCGACCCCATCGATGGAAACAATCTGGTATTTCTCTAGGTTTTGCTTGTAGAATTCGGTTGGAGTGATTGCTTTCTTGAAATCATAGTCAAAGCCAGTTCCCACTTCTGTTTTGTCTAAGAAAGTATCGTTTTCTTTGACTGTATTGCCTGCTTCGTCCACGTGTTGGATAACCACACGTCCGTAATCAATTCCCTTGACTAGAGTAGCGATACCGCTCTCATCAAAGGAGTACTGATTTTCTCCGATGACAGCTGTCTTATTTCTAAGCATTTCACCTTCGGGTGTAAAGTAGTAGCGTTTGCCATTATCACCTTGATACCAGCCCTTGACACCATATTTGTCAATGATATCTTTGACCCATTTGAGTTGCTCAGGAGAGAGGACAAGTCCGCCACCGAAGCGGTCTTTCTCAGGCACACCGTTGTCAACCGTTCCGTGTTGGTGTACGCCGATGACTTTTCCATCACCATTGATAATTCCGCCACCAGACAAACCAGATACAGAAGTTGTTTGGTAAGTGATGCCAGTAGCTCCCTTGTCATCATAAGGATCAACAGATTTTACCTTGCCGTTAGCCTTATAGAGTTGTCCAGCTACGATAGGCTGTTTGAGTTCTTTTGAGCTTGAGTCAGTTGGGTAACCAATCGTGCTGACAGGATCCCCTGCTTTGTAAGTCTTATGCTCAGCGAGTGGTGCAAAAGTTGCTGCTTTATTTGGGCTTGCAATTTGTATAGGGACAGGTGATACAACTGCTGCCAAGTCATTTTGATATCCCTTGCTAAACTCTTCTTTGTTCCAGAAGTGGATATCTTTCTCTTGAAAGAGTGTGGTATTTCCTGAATTTGGCTGAGAATTTTTAACGGGAGTGTTGGAGCCTAGATTGTAATAGAAGCGCGCAGAATCTCCGCCACGAACATGGCCCTCTTTGTCTAAAAAGTTGTGCGCAACTGTCAAGAAGACGTTAGGAGATACGAAAATACCAGAGCCAGAAACGATGTATCGTTGAGCCCCACCATTATAAATGCTGTAGACCATAGTTGCAGCAGTTGCGGGTTGTCCCTCGTAGTTGATGTGCTTGAGGTCTTGTCCACCGTTAATAATAGCACGGTTTCCGTTCTCAGCTTCCTTTGTAGCTTTTTCCTTATCTTTTAGAATGCTCTCAGTTTCTACTTTAGGACTAGCTTTCTGGTCAACGATAGTCTTTGTGTCGAGTTCTTTGACAGGTGTGTCTGGATAGGCACGGTCCTGAATGTCTTCAGGGAGCAAATCAGCACTGCTGGTATCGGCAGCAGGCGTTTCTTGTTTTTCAGCTTCTACACGGCCTTCTTCTTTGACTGGTTCAGCCTTGGTCTCTTCTATATCTGCTACTTGTTTCATTTGCTGATCTAAATTGGATGTCGTGGCAGGAGATGTTTCGTCCGCACGCACGGTTCCAGAAGCAAAAAATGTCAGTCCAACGATGACAGAGGCTACACCTACAGTCAACTTTCGAATGCTAAACGTTTGCCCTTTTTCAAAAAGGTATCGATTCATAATATACTCCTAGTTTTTAGAAAGGCAGTCAGCTACTGCCCGAGCCCAAGTCTGACTTGGTTACAACTTGATTTAAAGATAAAAACTCTCTGATAATTTGTAAGCCACCTTACCTCCTGTTTATAAAGCGCTTTCATTTTAAGATAAAAAAATTTAAAAGGTCATTTCTCCCTTAAAATGACTGAAAACTTTTAATATAACAAATATACTAAATTAATGAAAGAATTGCAATAGCAAAAAGCAAAAAAATAAGCATAAATTAAAGAAAATCCGTTACTTTTTAAAGAAAAAACGCATCCTTTCATGTCTCAAACTAAATGAAAGAATACGTTTTAAAAAGAAATTAGAGTATTTTGGGGAGGAACTCTTGGATGGTTTGGGGGTCTGTTTTGGAAGAGAAGCGCTCAAGGACTTGTCCATCTCGGTCAATGAGAAACTTAGTAAAATTCCATTCTATTCGTTTTCCTAGCGGACCAGATTTCTGGTCTTTTATCCAAACATAAAGAGGAGCTGCTTCCTTGCCGTTGACCTTGATCTTGGCAAAGCGAGGGAAAGTTGTTTGATAGTGTAGGCTGCAGAAGCTATTGATTTCCTCTGCGCTACCGGGTGCTTGTCCCATAAATTGATTGCAAGGGAAATCTAAGATTTCAAAACCCTGATCTTGATAGCGTTCATAGAGTTCTTGAAGTCCTTGGTACTGGGGCGTTAAATCACATCCAGTAGCAGTGTTGACAATCAAGAGAACCTTGCCACGATAGCTCTCTAGGGAAGTTGATTGGTTGTTTTGGTTCAAAACGGAAAAATCATATATACTGGTCATTTTTCTATATTCTCCTTATGCATTCCTGATTCAGAGTGTTTCATCTCGTGTTCCGATAAAAAGACGTAGGTTATGGTTCCAAAGATGGCACCAATTCCCAATCCCAAGACTAGTAAAGGGAGCGTTTTATTGAACTGGGAGAGATTGTCCCAAAAGGTATCGAGGGGAAGATGCTGAACAAAGAGTTTGTGAAAGATTAGTAAGAGGAAGAGACCAAGCTGAATGCTGAGGAATACACCCCAACTACGAACTTTGATTTGACTTTTGCTGTAGCTTTTGTGATGGATTTCGGACGGGTCATCCTTGTCTAAACGTAAGTCGCGAACTGCTAGTCTCGCCCTAGATGAGAGGACGAAGATAAGTCCAAAATAGAGGTAGAGCATGGCATCTCGAACTAACTCTATGAAGCGTCCAAATAGGAGATAGAACAAGAAGAGTAGGAGGGAGGAGTAAACGATTTGGATCAAGGCACGGGCACAAGCCTTGTAAATCATCTCTTGACGGCATTCATCAAAAGGCCCTTGTATGTGAAAGAATAGTTTGAGTAAGCGAGTGGTGAAATCTTCTTTTTCATGGGAGTAACCTCCTAAATGAGCGATTTTTGATTGACTTCTTTAAAGAGTTGATAGAGAGTATAGAAGTAAACCAAACTAAAAATGATACAGATTATTAAAAATACCAGGTATCTCCAATCCATAGGATTTGTTAAAAGTTGTGGAAAGGATACGAGGATAAAACAGAGAGATGCGTTTAGAAGACGTATTTTTTTTGATTGGATTTTCTGGAATCTCTGTCCCTTGTTCAATACAGGAAGGAATAAAAGAAAGATAATCAAGAAAGGATGCTCAATATGTCCAGAAAGTAGGAAAAAGGTAATAAAGATACTGATAAAAACATGACTGATCAGTAGTCTAGCTAGTGATTTCATAAGGCACCTCCTAGTCGTCTTCTTGGTCTTTCTTTGCTTTTCGAATGCGAAGAGAGACGCTCATTTGCATTATTAATCCGAAGAAGAAGGCTGCTAGGATAGTTGACACAAAATGCCCTGTATTTAAAAGAGAGCTAAGATAATCCTTGCTATCATCGGTTAGGACATTCAGAAGCGGTATTCCAAAGAACATGCCCATGCCATAGATTAGGCCGGCTTTTAGACCAGGGAAATGTAGCTGTTTGCTTTCTTTTTGACTCAGCATTTCGGGATCAATAGCTGTGATGCCTGTTTTCTTGGTTTGAGAGATCACATAGAGAGCAACTATCATCGAAATGCCGAATACCACAAGAGGATAGCCGATAGCGACAATTTGCGGGTATTTATAGGCAAGAACGAGCGGGATAAGGTTGCCAAATGTCATCAGATAAAAGAGGACAATAAAGACCTGATTTCCGATACGATCGGCCTCGCGCCGTTTGTGTTCGTCAAGGGGACCAGAAATACCGTATATGCGTTTGATGAGTTTTTCAGTGAGAGTTTCTTTTTTCATGAGTTTGCTCCTTTTTTAAAAATCGTCTTCCCAAAAGAGACTGTTGAGGTCAGTTTGGAGGCTACGGGCAAGGTTGAGACAGAGTTCTAGGGTTGGATTGTACTTGTCGTTTTCAATCATGTTGATGGTCTGTCTCGAGACACCGATATCTTTGGCGAGCTCGAGTTGGGAAATGCCCAGTTCCTTGCGGAATTCTTTCACACGATTCATAGGGTCTCCTTTCCGATATGTCGTATATATTTGACTATATTATATTCTTTTAGGAGGAGGGTGTCAAGTATATGCGACATTTTTTTGAGAATTTTTTTCGAAGAAACTTAGCCTTGTCTGACAAGTGCAAGCTGGTCAGATTTGTGGTAAAATAGATAGGATATGACAAAAGAATTTCATCATGTAACGGTCTTGCTTCATGAAACGATTGATATGCTTGACGTAAAACCTGACGGTATCTACGTTGATGCGACTTTGGGCGGAGCAGGCCATAGCGAATATTTATTAAGTAAATTGAGCGAAAAAGGGCATCTCTATGCCTTTGACCAGGACCAGAATGCCATTGACAATGCGCAAAAACGGTTGGCACCCTATATCGAAAAGGGGATGGTAACCTTTATCAAGGATAACTTCCGTCATTTGCAGGCACGTTTGCAGGAGGCTGGTGTCCAGGAAATTGATGGAATTTGTTATGACTTGGGAGTGTCCAGTCCTCAGCTAGATCAGCGTGAGCGTGGCTTTTCTTATAAAAAGGATGCGCCACTGGATATGCGGATGAATCAGGAAGCTAGTCTGACGGCCTATGAGGTGGTCAATCATTATGACTATCATGACTTGGTTCGGATCTTTTTCAAGTATGGTGAGGATAAATTCTCTAAACAGATTGCCCGTAAGATTGAGCAAGCGCGTGAGGTGAAACCCATTGAGACGACGACGGAGTTGGCAGAGATTATCAAGTCAGCCAAGCCTGCCAAGGAACTCAAGAAAAAGGGGCACCCTGCCAAGCAGATTTTTCAGGCTATCCGAATCGAAGTCAATGATGAGCTGGGTGCAGCAGATGAATCCATCCAGCAGGCCATGAACATGCTGGCTCTGGATGGTAGAATCTCGGTCATTACCTTCCATTCGCTGGAAGACCGCTTGACCAAGCAATTATTCAAGGAAGCTTCAACAGTGGAAGTTCCCAAAGGCTTGCCCTTCATTCCAGATGACCTTAAGCCCAAGATGGAATTGGTATCCCGCAAGCCAATCTTGCCAAGTGCTGAAGAGCTAGCAGCCAACAATCGTTCGCATTCAGCCAAGTTGCGCGTGGCTAGAAAAATTCACAAGTAAGAGGAAAAACATGGCAGAAAGAATCGAAAAAACAAGCCAGTTATTGCAAACGAAGTTTAAAGGTTTTTCACGTGTAGAAAAGGCCTTCTATGTTTCGATTGCTGCAACAATGATTATCCTGGCAATTAGCGTTGTGTTTATGCAGACCAAGCTATTACAAGTTCAGAATGAATTGACCAAGGTCAATGCTCAAATCGAAGAAAAGAAAACCGAGCTAGACGATGCCAAGCAAGAGGTCAATGAATTGATTCGTTCAGAACGTTTGAAAGAAATTGCAAACTCTAAGGATTTGCAGCTGAATAACGAAAATATCCGAGCAGCGGAGTAAGAAATGAAACAGTGGAAAGAAAAAATCATCCGTTATGCCGTTCGTAACCGTAAATCTCCAGAAGAAAACCGCCGAAGAGTAGGGAAAAGCCTGAGTTTATTGGCTGTCATACTCTTCGCTGTCTTTTTGGTTAACTTTGCGGTCATTATCGGAACGGGTAGCAAATTTGGCAAGGACTTAGTCAAAGAGGCCAAAAAGGTTCACCAAACAACCAAGACGATTCCTGCAAAACGGGGAACCATCTATGATCGAAATGGTGTTCCTATCGCTGAAGATGCGACATCGTATAATATCTATGCCGTTATTGACAAGACCTACAAGTCAGCAACAGGAAAAATTCTCTATGTAGAAGACTCACAATATAGTACAGTAGCAGAGATTTTTCATAAGTACCTAGAGATGGATGAGTCCTATGTAAAAGAACAACTCTCTCAGCCAGACCTGAAACAAGTATCTTTTGGGACCAAGGGAAATGGGATTACCTATGCCAATATGATGGCCATTAAAAATGACCTCAAAACAGCTGGGGTTGAGGGGGTTGACTTTACAACTAGTCCAAACCGCAGTTATCCCAATGGACAGTTTGCTTCTTCCTTTATCGGACTCGCACAACTCCATGAAAATGAGGATGGCACCAAACGCTTAATTGGAACATCAGGGATGGAAAGCTCCTTGAATAATATCCTTGCAGGGACTGATGGAATCATTACTTATGAAAAGGATCCCTTGGGAAATATTGTTCCAGGAACAGAACAAGCCTCGCAACAAACGGTAGATGGAAAGGATGTCTACACAACTCTTTCCAGTCCTTTGCAATCCTTTATGGAAACCCAGATGGATCTCTTCCAAGAAAAGGTAAAAGGCAAGTACATGACGGCTACCTTGGTTAGCGCTAAGACAGGGGAAATCCTCGCTACGACTCAACGGCCGACCTTCAATGCAGATACCAAGGATGGCATTACAAAAGACTTTGTCTGGCGTGATATCCTTTATCAAAGCAACTATGAGCCAGGATCGACCATGAAGGTGATGATGTTGGCCTCAGCTATTGATAACAACACCTTCCCCGGTGGTGAATACTTTAACAGTAGTGAATTGAAAATAGCTGATGCGACCATTCGTGACTGGGACGTCAATGAAGGATTGACTAGTGGTGGAACCATGACCTTCTCCCAAGGTTTTGCCCACTCAAGTAATATCGGGATGACCTTGCTCGAGCAAAAGATGGGCGATGCAACCTGGCTGGACTATCTTAACCGCTTTAAGTTTGGGGTGCCGACCCGTTTTGGTCTGGCAGATGAGTACACAGGTCAATTACCTGCGGATAACATTGTCAATATCGCCATGAGTTCATTTGGACAAGGGATTTCTGTTACCCAGACCCAGATGCTTCGTGCTTTTACAGCCATTGCCAACGATGGGGTTATGTTGGAGCCGAAATTTATCAGTGCCCTCTATGACCCAAATGACCAGTCTGTCCGTAAGTCTCAAAAGGAAATCGTCGGAAATCCTGTATCAAAAGCGGCAGCGTCCTCTACTCGGGATCACATGGTCATGGTCGGAACAGATCCTGTCTATGGTACCATGTACAACCATAACACAGGAAAAGCAACTGTCAATGTTCCAGGTCAGAATGTCGCCCTGAAATCAGGGACTGCTCAGATTGCCGATGAGAAAAATGGGGGCTACCTGACAGGTGAAACCAACTATATCTTCTCTGTTGTGTCGATGCATCCTGCAGAAAATCCTGACTTTATCCTCTATGTAACGGTGCAACAGCCAGAGCATTATTCAGGTATTCAGCTTGGGGAGTTTGCCAATCCAATCCTTGAGCGAGCTTCTGCCATGAAAGAATCCCTCAATCTTCAGTCAACTGCCAAGAGCTTGGATCAGGTCAGCAAGACAACAAGCTATGCGATGCCAGCTACCAAGGACTTTACCCCAGGTGATCTAGCAGAGGAATTGCGTCGTAACCTTGTCCAACCAATCGTTATCGGAACAGGAACCAAGATCAAGGAACTCTCGGTTTCTGAAGGAGATAATTTGGAAGCCAATCAGCAGATCTTGATTCTGTCAGATAAGGTCGAAGAAATGCCTGATATGTACGGCTGGACAGATGAAAATGTGCAAACATTCGCCAAATGGCTGAATATAGAAGTCGAGTGGGAAGGTAGTGGCAAAACGGTTAAAAAACAAAGTGTCCGTGCCAATACGGCCCTCAAAGACATTAAAAAAATGAAAATAACTTTAGGAGATTAAGATGATTAGTTCCATTAGTGCTGGAATTCTGGCCTTTCTATTGACCTTGATAGGTATTCCAGCCTTTATCCGATTTTATCGAAAAGCACAGATTACGGGTCAGCAGATGCACGAGGATGTCAAACAACACCAAGCTAAAGCTGGGACTCCAACCATGGGAGGTATTGTCTTCCTTATTGTTGCAGTTGTTGTGAGCTTCCTTGTCGCTCTCTTTACCCAACAATTGACAAACAATGTAGGCATGATTTTGTTTATCTTGGTTTTATATGGTTTGGTAGGCTTTTTGGATGATTTTCTCAAGGTCTTTCGCAAGATCAACGAAGGCTTAAATCCCAAGCAAAAACTTGCTCTCCAGCTGCTTGGAGGAGTGATTTTCTACCTCTTTTATGAGCGTGGTGGCGACATGCTCTCAGTTTTTGGCTACCAAGTGCACCTGGGTATTTTCTATATTTTCTTTGCCCTTTTCTGGCTAGTTGGCTTTTCAAATGCGGTGAATCTGACTGATGGGATCGACGGCTTAGCAAGTATTTCAGTGGTGATTAGCTTATCGGCCTACGGTGTGATTGCTTATATGCAAAATCAACTGGATATCCTTCTTGTGATTATTGCCATGATTGGTGGTTTGCTAGGTTTCTTCGTCTTTAACCACAAGCCTGCTAAGGTCTTTATGGGTGATGTTGGAAGTTTGGCTCTAGGTGGGATGCTGGCAGCTATTTCTATGGCTCTCCACCAAGAATGGACTCTTTTACTGATTGGGATTATCTATGTTTTTGAGACAAGCTCTGTTATGATGCAGGTTACCTACTTCAAACTTAGTGGTGGAAAGCGTATTTTCCGTATGACACCTGTACATCATCATTTTGAGCTTGGAGGATTCTCAGGCAAGGGCAATCCTTGGAGCGAGTGGAAGGTTGACTTCTTCTTTTGGGGAGTTGGGCTTCTAGCAAGTCTCTTGACCTTAGCCTTTTTATACCTACTGTAAAAATAGAGAATGCGCTTCACGTTGAGTAAATTTTTCCATGATAAAACGCATAGTATCAAGGATTTGAATACTTGATGCTATGCGTTTTTAGTATTTCGAAAATGAAATCTCCCCTTATCGAAATATTTCGACATAAATGATACTTGAAATTCAATCGTTTCAGATATTCAGGAAAATCTTAAGAACTTGAGTTCAAAGTTTAAATATGGAAGTTCTTGGATTGTTGAAATGATAGATTTATTTTTCTCAAAGACCCATTACTAACACACAAAAGGCCCCCTTGTTGATAAGGGAGCCTTTCTGTATATCCTAGTGAAGCAGATGATTTTCCTCAATCTCTTCTTAAGAATAGATCTAAATAGTAATTGAAGTAGGTCTTGCGACCTGTGATCACGACCGCTCGCCCCTCAATACCATAACGCAATTTCTCAGCCTGCTCATCTGTTAAACTCGTTTCAGCCTCTACTTTAAAGAAGTTGCCTTTTTCGGT
>NZ_JAHZPJ010000008.1 GCF_019929345.1 Streptococcus oralis | reverse complement strand
AGAAAATGAGTACCTGAGAGCGGAGAATGCCATTCTAAAAAAGTTGAGAGAACTCCGATTGAAGGAGGAAAAAGAGAAAGAAGAAAAACGGAAATTGTCCGAGGATTGGTGACAGAGTTTTCTTTAAATATTCTTCTAAAGATTATTAAGCTTGCCCGTTCAACCTATTATTACCACTTAAAACAGCTAGGTCAAACGGATAAGGATCAAGATCTTAAAGCTGAAATTCAGTCAATTTATCGTGAGCATAAAGGAAATTATGGTTATCGTCGGATTCACTTAGAACTAAGAAATCGTGGTTATTCGGTCAATCATAAAAAGGTCCAACGTCTGATGAAAGTTCTTGATTTAGCAGCACGAATTCGTCGGAAACGGAAGTATTCTTCCTACCAAGGAGAGATTGGCAAGAAAGCAAATAACCTTATTCAACGCCAGTTCGAAGGGGCGAAACCGATGGAAAAGTGCTATACAGATGTGACAGAGTTTGCCATTCCAGCAAGTACTCAAAAGCTTTACCTATCACCAGTTTTAGATGGCTTTAACAGCGAAATTATTGCTTTTAATCTTTCTTGTTCGCCTAATTTAGAACAAGTACAAACGATGTTAGAACAGGCCTTCACAGAGAAGCACTATGAGAATACGATTCTCCATAGTGATCAAGGCTGGCAATACCAACACGATTCTTATCATCGGTTCCTAGAGAGTAAGGGAATTCAAGCATCTATGTCCCGCAAGGGCAACAGCCCAGACAATGGGATGATGGAGTCCTTCTTTGGCATTTTGAAATCCGAAATGTTTTACGGCTATGAGAAGTCGTTTCAGTCGCTTAAGCAATTGGAACAAGCCATTGTAGACTATATCAATTACTACAATAACAAACGAATCAAAGTCAAACTAAAAGGACTTAGTCCTGTGCAGTACAGAACTAAATCCTTTCAATAATTATTTATCCAACTTTTTGGGGTCAGTACATATTGTACTCCTATTTTTATAAAAAAACAAATATTTGTGTAGCGCTTTCAAGTATGACTGGGAAAGGAAATGATTGTTGTCTGTTTTGATTAAATGATTATGCAGAAAAAGTCACTTTTTAAGTGTCCCAGTTAGTATAGAGTAAGCAAACGAGCCTCAAAAATTTCATGTTGAGGCTCGTAATGATTTATTGTGAAGGATCTGTTTTCATTCATCGTCTATTACTTTTTATGGGCCAAAAGTTGATTGATGTGTTCTACTTTTTTAGCTTCTCTTTTATAGAGAATAGCCCAGATGATGAGGTAGACGATCGCAAACTCCGGAATGAGCTGGAGATAGAAGGTCCAGTGGAAGGGGAACCAACCAGCCAGAGTTGCCAGTGGGATAAAGCCAGCCAGCATGAGGAAGAAATGGGAAATTGTTGCACGGAGCAAGCTCCAGTCACGGCTGAATAATCGCTTGCCAAAGCTAAAGAGAACGCCGATAGCTGACCAGATAATCGTGCAGTAGAGCAAGACTAGGGCGCCGTGAACCTGATGTTGAACCATCACTTGGCCGATTAGAGAATCGGAACTCAGTGGGGCATAGGTATTTGGTGCATACATGAGTGAAAAGAGGATAGAGAGGATGAGGCCGATAAGAATACCAGCGGCTGCATCGTGAAATACTTGTTTTTTCATAGTTCTAATTTCTCCTTGATGGTTTTTAGGTAGCGGCGTGAAGAGTAGGTGAAACTTTCGTTTTTTAAGAAAATTTCAACCAGTCCGTTGGGCGTGAGTTTGAGATGAGAGATGGAGTCGATATTGACGATTTCAGATTGGGAAATTTGGATAAAAGTGGTCGGTAGAATTTCAAGAACTTGATAGAGTCGCAAATCAATGCTGTAGGTCTGACTCGACGTTTCTGCTAGAATCTTTCGGTTTTCTATATAGAAGCGCTGAATCTTGCCAATTTCAACTAGATAGACCTGATCATCAATCTTTCCTTTGATTGTTTCTTTTTGGTCAAGATTTTCTGCGAACTCGATGACTTTCTGGACTTTTTCGGTCGGCTGAGGAGTTTGGACAATCAGTTTTTCCTCCTCGTAAGTCTCATTAATCTGTAGTTCTACTTTCATAAATTTCCCTCCTTTTCAAGTTATACAAGGTTGTGATCACTTCCTGTACACCTTTATTAAACACTATTTTACGACCCATGGCAAGAGCTTTTGCCTATGTGGAGAGATTTGGAGTCTATGTGGTATTTCCTTTTTCTGGTAGCATCTGAAATATGGTATAATAGCACTAATCAATTTCTAGGAAAATAGATACAGAAAGGGGTTGAAAGATGTCTCATATTATTGAATTGCCAGAGGTGCTGGCAAACCAGATAGCGGCAGGAGAGGTCATTGAACGTCCTGCCAGTGTGGTCAAAGAGTTGGTAGAAAATGCCATTGATGCTGGCTCTAGCCAGATTATCATTGAGATTGAGGAAGCCGGTCTCAAGAAGATCCAAATCACAGATAATGGTCACGGAATTGCCCACGATGAGGTGGAGTTGGCCCTGCGTCGCCATGCGACCAGTAAGATAAAAAATCAAGCAGATCTCTTTCGGATTCGGACGCTTGGTTTTCGTGGTGAAGCCCTGCCCTCTATCGCTTCTGTCAGTGTCTTGACTCTGTTGACCGCGATGGATGGTGCTAGTCATGGAACCAAGTTAGTAGCGCGTGGGGGAGAAGTTGAGGAAGTCATTCCAGCGACTAGTCCTGTAGGAACCAAGGTTTGTGTGGAGGACCTCTTTTTCAACACACCTGCCCGTCTCAAGTATATGAAGAGCCAGCAAGCGGAGTTGTCTCATATCATTGATATTGTCAACCGTCTGGGCTTGGCTCATCCTGAGATTTCCTTCAGTTTGATTAGTGATGGCAAGGAGATGACGCGGACAGCAGGGACTGGTCAACTGCGTCAAGCTATTGCAGGGATTTACGGTTTGGCGAGTGCTAAGAAGATGATTGAAATTGAGAATTCGGATCTAGATTTCGAAATTTCAGGTTTTGTGTCCTTGCCTGAGTTAACCCGAGCCAACCGTAACTATATCAGCCTCTTCATCAATGGCCGTTATATCAAGAACTTCCTGCTCAATCGTGCTATTCTTGACGGTTATGGAAGCAAGCTCATGGTGGGACGTTTTCCACTGGCTGTCATTCACATCCATATCGATCCTTATCTAGCAGATGTCAATGTGCATCCAACCAAACAAGAAGTGCGGATTTCCAAGGAAAAAGAACTGATGACCCTGGTTTCAGAAGCTATTGCAAATAGTTTCAAGGAACAAGCCTTGATTCCTGATGCTTTGGAAAATCTTGCCAAATCCACCGTGCGCAATCGTCAAAAGGTGGAGCAGACTATTCTCCCACTCAAAGAAAATACGCTCTACTATGAGAAAACTGAGCCGACAAGACCTAGTCAAGTTGAGGTGGCTGATTATCAGGTAGAATTGACTGATGAAGGACAGGATTTGACCCTATTTGCCAAGGAAACCTTGGACCAGCTGACTAGACCAGCAAAACTGCATTTTGCAGAGAGAAAGCCTGCTAACTACGATCAACTAGACCATCCAGAGTTAGACCTTGCGAGTCTGGATAAGGCTTATGACAAGCTGGAGCGAGAAGAATCATCAAGCTTCCCAGAGTTGGAATTTTTCGGGCAGATGCACGGGACTTATCTCTTTGTCCAGGGGCGAGATGGGCTCTATATCATAGACCAGCATGCGGCTCAGGAACGGGTCAAGTACGAGGAATACCGTGAGAGTATTGGTAATGTTGACCAGAGCCAGCAGCAACTCCTAGTGCCCTACATCTTTGAATTTCCTGCAGATGATGTTCTGCGTCTCAAGGAAAGAATGGCACTTTTGGAGGAAGTGGGCGTCTTTCTAGCAGAGTACGGGGAAAATCAATTTATCCTGCGTGAACATCCTGTTTGGATGGCAGAGGAAGAAATCGAATCTGGCATCTATGAAATGTGCGACATGCTCCTCTTGACCAAGGAAGTTTCGATCAAAAAATATCGAGCAGAGCTGGCTATCATGATGTCTTGCAAGCGGTCTATTAAGGCCAACCATCGTATCGATGACCACTCAGCCAGACAGTTCCTTTATCAGCTCTCTCAATGCGACAATCCTTATAACTGTCCTCATGGACGTCCCGTTTTGGTACATTTTACCAAGTCGGATATGGAAAAGATGTTCCGACGTATTCAGGAAAATCATACTAGTCTCCGTGAGTTAGGGAAATACTAAGACTGGGAGTTATTTTGCAGAACCATCTTGTATAAATAAAATAAGATTCCTGTTTCTAGTAAAGGTGAGACAGGAATCTTTTAATATACTTTAAAAATCATGTAGTTCGAAGGCTACTGGTATTAATGAAGTGAATCAGGTGCTAAACAGTGTAACGGTTTAGCAGGAAGAGCCGCGGTTAAAGTAGGTTGATCTAGGTACTTTGAAGAAGAGCTGGGAAAGAGAAGCGCTTGCAAAGGTAGTTGTAAAGTAGTATACTAGGATTAAGCTATGGAATCGTTTGCATAGAATCGAAATGTTAAGAGAAAATTTAGGAGACAAAACAATGGAATTAACAGCCATTTACCATAGACCAGAGTCGGAGTATGCTTATCTTTATAAGGATAAGACAATGCACATTCGTATCCGAACGAAAAGAGGAGATATCGCAAGTATCAATTTGCATTACGGAGACACATTTATCTTTTTAGAGGAGCATTATGAAGCATGTAAGGAAATGGTCAAAGTGACCTCTGATGCTTTGTTTGATTATTGGCAAGTGGAGGTTACAGTTGGCTATGCGCGACTCCAGTATCTCTTTGAGATTAAGGATAAGCAAGGCCAAAGCATCTTGTATGGCGATAAGGGATGTGTTGAAAACACGCTCGAAAATCTTCATTACGAAGGAAACGGCTTTAAGATTCCTTATATTCATGAAATTGATGCTTGTCATGTACCTGACTGGGTAGCAGAGACGGTTTGGTATCAGATTTTCCCAGAACGTTTTGCTAATGGGAACCCTGAGATTTCTCCAGAAGGTTCGCTAGCTTGGGATTCCTCTATCAAACCAAAGACGAGCGATTTTTTTGGTGGTGATTTACAGGGCATTATTGACCATCTGGATTACTTGCAAGACTTAGGGATTACAGGTCTTTATCTCTGTCCTATCTTTGAATCTCCAAGCAATCACAAGTACAATACGACGGATTATTTTGAAATTGACCGTCATTTTGGAGATAAGGAAACTTTCCGTCAACTGGTGGAGCAAGCCCATCGGAGAGGTATGAAAATCATGCTGGACGCTGTTTTTAACCATATTGGGGATCAGTCTCCACAGTGGCAGGATGTTCTCAAACATGGTGAAGATTCCGTTTACAAAGATTGGTTCCATGTTCAAGAATTCCCCGTGACAAAGGATAAGCTGGGGAACCCAAGAAAGCTCCCTTATCATACCTTTGCCTTTGCCAGCTATATGCCTAAGCTTAATACGGCAAATCCTCAAGTTAGGGACTATTTGTTGGGAGTTGCGACTTACTGGATTGAAGAGTTTGATATTGATGCTTGGCGCTTGGATGTGGCAAATGAAGTAGATCACCAATTTTGGCGAGATTTCCGGAAGGCTGTCCTAGCTAAAAAGCCTGACCTTTATATTCTTGGAGAAGTCTGGCACACGTCTCAGCCTTGGTTAAATGGCGATGAATTTCACGTAGTCATGAACTATCCACTATCTGATAGCATTAAGGATTATTTCTTGCGCGGGGTCAAGAAGACCAGTCAATTTATCGATGAGATCAATGGTCAGTCTATGTACTATAGACAGCAGATTTCGGAAGTGATGTTCAATCTCTTGGATTCGCATGATACGGAGCGCATTTTGGCTACGGCCAAGGGAGATGCCCAACTGGTTAGGTCTGCCCTTGCCTGCCTCTTTTTGCAAAGGGGGACGCCGTGTTTCTACTATGGAACCGAGTTAGAGTTAGATGGAGGGCCAGATCCAGATTGTCGTCGTGTCATGCCTTGGGAACGTGTTTCCAACAGTAATAACATGCTTAATTTTATGAAGAAATTGATTCAGCTTCGCAAGGATGCTTCAAACATTATCCAGCATGGAACCTATAGCTTGAAAGAAATCAAGCCAGATGTGGTATCTCTGGCATGGGATTATGATAGACAAAAGGTCCAAGCCATTTTTAACCAATCAACTGAAAACTATCTTGTAAATCGTGATTCTGTAGTTCTAGCAAGTTATTGTCAAGAATTGGATAATCAGCTTGTCATCTCGCCAAAAGGGTTTGTGGTCTATCGAGAAAAGTCTCGGGATTAGTTTGGTGTCTGAATAAGAGGGATTCTTATGTCAAAAGTAGTTAAGGATAACTGATTTGAAGTGAAATAGCTCCAGTTTTAAGTGATTTACTAATTTAAAAATATCTCATGCCCGAGATGTATCTGATAATTTAGACTTCAATTCAGTTATTACTTTTTCTATTTTATTAATATTACTAGTGCTTCTAACAGTACTTTTTCTCATATTCAGGATATCTAGATATAATTCTTTGTTGTTTATTGAGCCTTTTGTACTCAGTAAGTCGTCTACTGAATATCGGTTGATAAAATTCTTATCAATTTCATCAATTTTAGAATGTTGGTTAATGTATTTTATTAGTGAATTTTTTCTTTTAACGGAATTTCTCTTAAGTGTCTTTTTTGGAATTTGAATCAGAGATTTCATCTTATCATTTTCTAGAGTTTTGATATTAATTTTATTTGTAAATGAATCTTTGTAGTTTTCTATTAGTTTTTCAAAGGTTGGTAAAGAAATGGAAGGTTTATTCAGTTGTTTGGTGATAAAATCTTTATCTTTATCTAAAGTGTCAAGTATTTCTTTATAGTGTTCTCTAGAAATCTCACTTTGAACATTTGTTAGTTCTTTCCATAAAATGTTAGGGTTGAAAAGATTAAACGGGATTTCTTGATTATCTTGCTCCTTGTAGGCGCTTATTATAGATCTGAAAGAACTAATATTAGAAGTAAGGTATAAAATATCAGAATTGGATGGAAACATGTTTTTAAAACCGAAAATTACATTTATCCCATATAGATTCTCTATTATACAATTTTTAGCATCTTCCGTATTTAATTTATCATAAATATTTTCATAGCTATCGATTTGTTTATCTTCAAAAATGGATAAAATAGGTAATAAAGTTAAATCATTTAATGAAATTTTTTCCTCCTCCCACAAAGTCTTGTAAAATTCCTTTAGCTCCGGTCTAACTTTTTGGAAATCAGAGGGATCAAATATTGTTACTGATACTTTATTATTTATTTTTTTCCTAATTAAATTTAATAGATTCTGTTCTGAGAGCTGCTTATTTGTTTCCTCGGAAATATTCTGTATTCTTTCAAGAAGAGTTTTAATAGCAAAATCTAAATTAAATTTTAAATTTGTTTCTTTATCTAGAATTAATAGTAGTAATTTTACATCATCATTTATATGATCGCTTATTTGACTCTTTAAAACATAGCTCTGCATTTTGGTGAAAAGATGATCTTCATTTGGATAGACTAATTTCTGATAAAGTATTCTGGAAATGCTATTTATATTTAGTGTAATTTTTTGTGGGTCATTTACATCTTGAAGGAAGATTATTTTTTTTAAGTAATTTTCTATACCTTTATTTATATTTTCATTGTTATCAGCAAATGCTTTATTAAAATAATCATAAATTGCTTCATTAAAAAAATTATCAACAGAAAAGTGATGATCAGATAATTTTAAGAATATTTCATGAATTTTATCCCGTTTAAGAACTTTTATTAATTTTAATTTCTCACTATCCTTTAATAATACAGACACAAAAAAATTTTTTTCCTCTCCACGAAGACCATTTGGGGATTGTCTAACTATGTAATCTGTATATGTTTCATTAATAAAATTATTTTTTATCAAAAATTTTGCTATCTCACTCATCATTATCCTCCAACGAATTTTTTATTTGAGTGTACAAGTCTCCTTTAGATTTCACTAAGTCGTTAAAATCACTGGAGTTTAGAGTTTTGTAGATTATTAGTGCAAGTAGTTGCTTATAATCTATATCAATATTATCTTCATTATCTTCATGAATTTCTTTGTAAATTTTAAATTCATTTACTATATTTTTAAGAACTCTAAAGTCATCAATAAATATGGAAATTTGATATAAAAAAGTCTCGAAGTCATTTTTATCCGTAATTGCTAGGTCATCTAACAACCTTGATTTTAGATAATCAAATGAATTTGTATTGTTGACAATAGGGATAATTGGAATAATCACATCAAAAAATTTTGTTTTTTCTGTTGCTGAAATATTTTTACTGTTATTTGTAGGATCGACATTTTTTTCAGAAAATACTTCATCACTTATTACATAGAAAAACATCAATTTCTTATCGTTTGCAGAATTCCTTCTTTGGTTAACCATCAAGTTAATTTCTCTTAATTTTTCGAATATTGAATGGTCGTTAAATCTATCTAAGTCTTCAAAAATTACAAAATCTGCATCAGATTCATCAAAAAGATAAATAACATCAGATAGAAAATTATCAAAATATGAGACTGTAGAAAAGTCTCTATTTTCCATGTTTACGTTAATTCCCATAGTATTTATTGTAAGTTTTGACCAATTTCCTTTATATATTATTTTCTTAATTATATTTGATAAAAGGTAATATAAGATAATCATAGCTATGACAGATATAATGATGAGAATGTAATCATTAGATTCAGGATTAGGTGGGGAATTTTTGATGCCATATGTAATTTTTTCAGTTATAACTGGTAATAAAAATTTAAAATAAAGGATTAAACAAATAATTAATAATGAATAAAAGAAAATTTTATAATTTTTGATATTTTTTTTAGCCAAAAAGTTTGCTTTTGGTATTTTATTTGGTTTGATTTGATTTACTAATTGGTTGACAATTTTCATCTCTAAAATGTTGTCTATCTGACTATTTATTGTCATATCATCTTGGGGAGTAGGAATAGTATTTCCTGCTAAACTATCAAAATGTGCTAATGAGATATAAATACTTGTCTTACCCTTTAATTCATTAAAATAACTATGAATTAAAGAGCTTTTTCCAGTTCCATATCCTCCAGTTACTCCAACATTTTTTATAAGTTTATCTTGAGTTACATTATTCAATACATCTTTATAAATCTTATAGTATTTTGTTTCAAATTCATCAGAAGCGATTTGAATGTAGTCTATTGGAGCTAGACTTTCAAGTTTTACACTTGAATTGTCGTCAGAAGGTTTATTTTTAAATAGAGAAGCTAAAACTTTGAGCAAATAATTTTCCATTTATGTTGTCCTTAACTAATATTCTTATAGTTAATTATATCATACAACAAGTTGCTAAAGACACCTGAATTAAATATTATAGTTGCTATTTTAATTTAAATATAGGTACTAGAAAAATAATTGATTAATACTATGTATTTCTCGTGGGACACTAAAGAAATTAGTGGAGATGAAGTTTCTAATAAGGAAGATATTCAGATAATAATTGATTTACATTGCAATAACGGTCTAACATCCTTTCTGTTATTATTTTCTAGAAAATATGCAACATAATGATAATTGTCTTCGAAGAAAAGGTGGACACGCATAAGATTAAATATGTTTACGGGCATATAGCGAGTTATTTCTGCAAGTTGGCATTTGAAATTAGCTATTTTACTTTACTTTGTTTGCTGAGGTAGTAGACGGACAGTCTGTTCCGTCTTTTCTAGACTACCAAGCAAATAAAAAATTGTCCTGCCCCATAAGCAAATGCAGCTTTTAGGGGGCAGGACAATGTGATTTCTTCTTATCTTTAAGTGATTTGGATAATTTTTATTTTACTCTTTTTTAGTTTTTACTAAGAAAGTAGCTGTTAAGATCAAACTGAGACCAGCTAAGAAGAGTAGTGGATTTCTTTCTTCCCCAGTTGCAGGGAGTTTTTCTTGATGACCACTATCAGTTGTGTGTACCAGTGCCTCTATCTCTGTTGTAGATGGTTTTTCATGTGGGTTTACATCCTCAACAGTTGGTGAGCTTGTGGTGTTGTAGACAACTGCATAAGTACTAACGTTATTGGTCATAAATTCAAGCATGCCATCTCGGATAGTAAAGTCCTGTGGTTCTAACTCTCTAGTTGGAGTGAGGTAGTAGACTTCTTGCACTTCTCCTGAAACTGGTAAGCGAACTAAGACCTGGTTCGGTAGTTGGACAATGTGATTTTCCTTATTTTTGAGCTGGAAATCATATGCATCGTATGTCTTACCAAAGAGTTCTTGAGCGAGCACTCGTCGACTTTCTAAGTGGGAAACCTCTTTCAAGTCAGCAACTCCACCGATGATTTCGATCCCTGTCTTTTTATCTTTCAAGGTGCGTAACTGATACTCAGGTCGGGTGAGGGTTGGAGCAGCCTGATCTCCACTAGTTCCGATAGGGCCAGTGTACTCAGGTTTTTCAACAGTAGGGGCTTCCTCTTGCCCAGCAGTTCCGATAGGTTCGGTGTATTCAGGCTTTTCAACAGTAGGAGCTTCCTCTTGCCCAACAGTCCCGATAGGCTCGGTATACTCCGGAATTTCTACTGTAGGTGGCTCTTCTTGACCTGCGGTTCCGATAGGCTCGGTGTATTCCGGAATTTCAACAGTAGGAGCTGGTTCGTCCCCCTTGCTTGTAGTTGGCTGCTTCTCGTCCTTTTTAGTAAAGACGGCTACGACAGGACTGCTAGTGGTAGTTCCTTGAATAGCATATGCTTCTATCGCTTTTCCGGCTTGTCGATCAGTGGCATCAGGGATTGGGATTTGAACTTGATTGTCTTGGACTGATAGCACAGTCTGATCTCCACTTGTAACCAGATGCGTTTCATCCACTTTGCGCAAGACTAGAGGATCTTTGACACCTGGGAAGATCACTGCGATGGCTTCCCAATCTCCAGCTGGTAGGCTTAAGGCAATGGTTTTGTCATTTTCCTTAAGAGGCGCGATGCTCGGGCTATCTAGACCAACAGCAGGGGCTTTGATGATATCAAAGGAGTCTAGAGAAATTTTCTTGCGACCTTCAGGTGAATTTGGGTCAACTTGTAATGTCAGGGTGTGCGTACCGTCAGTAAGGTTTGTAAATTCGCCAATAAAAGCTCTCTTTTCAGTTGCGCCTGAAGTGTAGAAGTCTAGACTTGGCATTTCTTTGCCATCTAGTGTAACACGTGCTCGTCCAAGGGCAAGGCTCTTCAAACCATAGATACGAATGCCCGTCCCTGTAAAGGAAATAGTTGCCTGAGCTTCTGAAGCTGCACTAGAGTCGCTGTTGTTAATATCAGCGTATTTTTCGGTACCTCCGTAGAGTTCAGGGTCAGACCAGTCCTTAAACTGGGAACCATACTGGATGCGCGAATCACGATCATCCATTTTTTCAATCGTGTTGCCTGTTCCTGATAGAATCTTGAAGTAGTCTAACGAAATTTTCGAGCGCTCACTACCACGTCCTTTGTGTTCACGTTTAACACTAAGAGTCAGTGTATGAGGTCCGTCAGATAATCCTGCGAAGCGACCGATGAGACTACCTTTTTCAGTTGCCCCAGCAGTATGGAAGTCAAGCTCGCTGACCTCTTTGCCATCAATTTTAGCAGTGGCAAGACCTAGTTCAGACGATTTCAGTCCATAGATTTCGATACCAACGCCGGTGAAAGGAATGGTAGCAGTGATGTCTTCGTCTGTGTAGTCTCCTTTTGAAAGGTCAGCAAATTTCTCTGTTCCTCCAAATAATTCTGAGTCTGCCCAGTTTCCAAAGGCAGCTCCGTACTGGATACGGCCGTCTCGATCATCCATCAATTCACTAGGGGTTTCTACAGTTGCTTGTTCAGAGACTTGTGTAGAAACTTCGCCCAGCATAGCTTTGACCGTATAGGTGTAGGCGAGTTGAGGATCTAGTGATCGGTCGATAAAGTGGGTTTGATTGGTTACAAATTCTCTGGTTGCAGAGGCTTGGCCAGACTCGTCTTTCACTTGTCTTTGAATGACATAGTGGGTAGCGCCTTCTACTTGGTTGAAGGTAAGTTCGGCAGTGACACCATTTTGTCGAACTGCTGTCAGACTGGTTACACGACCAGGGAAGTGTTCAAAGGTAATGACGTCACCTTTTTGTGTTGCAAGCTGGATACGATTATCTTTAAGGATCGTTGCCTTGACTGGTTTGCCATTGACCTTGATCTGGCTGGCTTCGATATTGGGATAATCTACAACCAAGTCTCCACCGACATTTGAAAGGAAGGACAAGCTTTGCAGGTTTTTATCTTTCCACTTCATGCTGACTTCAAAGTTTCCTCGAGCAACCAAGCCAGAAACCTGACCGTCTTTCCAGGCATCTGGAAGAGCTGGTAATGGTGCAATATAGCCTGTATGAGATTGGAGAAGCATTTCTGCCATCCCACTGGTTGCTCCGAAGTTGCCATCGATTTGGAAAGGCGCGTGCGTATCCCAAAGGTTTTCTAGAGTTGAGTACTTGAGCTGTTCAGCGAGTAAGCGATGGGCACGGTTACCGTCCAGCAAACGAGCCCAGAGGTTGATTTTATTGGCCTTAGACCAACCTGTACCACCATCTCCACGGTGGTTGAGGGTTGCACGCGCAGCCTCTAGGTATTCAGCTTGGTCCTTGCTAAAGAGTGTACCTGGGAAGAGACCAACTAGATGGGAAACGTGACGGTGGTGATTTTCAATCCCTTCATTTGTGAATTGGGGGCTGTCCTCCTCGTACCATTCCTTGATGCGTCCTTCTTTATTGATGTGAAGTGGTTTGAGTTTGTCAAATTTAGCCTTGACCTCTGTGACTAAGTCTTGGTCGACTTTCAGATGGTTGGCAACTTCCATGTAGTCGTGGAATAGCTGCCAGACTAGCGATTGGTCAAAGGTATTTCCGATGGTAATGGTCCCGTGTTCAGGTGAGTAGGATGGAGAAGACACCCAACGGTCATTGGCCTTGTCATAGTGCAAGAAGGAGTTCCAGAACTTAGCGGTTTCCTTGAGCATTGGATAAATCTTTTCTTTGAGATAGGTCTCATCCTTGGTGAACTTATAATAGTCATAGACGTTCTGCATCATCCAAGCATTAGCAGCTGGGGACCAACCCCAATAGTAATTCCAACCAGGAGTAGTCCAGCCAAATGGTGTCGCCTGGGTATGGACCAGCCAACCATTTTCTTGTCCGTCTTTGGATTCGATACCTGCGTATTCCTTAGCAGCGATACGACCATAGTAGCGCATGTCATCAATGTAATTGATCATGGGCTTGGCAGTTTCAGCCAGGTTGCTCATGTAGGCTGGCCAATAGTTCATTTGCAAATTGACATTGAGGTGGTAGTCAGCGTTCCAAGGTGGATTGTCTACAGCATTCCAGACTCCTTGGAGGTTGGCAGGAAGGGCATCTGTCCGATCACGAGACGAACTGATGAGCAAATAACGTCCGTATTGGAAGAAGAGTTCTTCCAATTTTTGCCCTTTTTCTGAGTTATAGCTTTGAAGGGCCTCTTTTGTCGTTTGAGCAGTCTTGTTTCCGCCTAGATTTAGTTTAACGCGGTTAAAGAGACTTTGATAGTCCTTGATATGGGCCTTTTTAAGTGTTTCGTAGTCTTTGGCCTTAGCTGCTTCGACAATCCCTTTAACTGTTTTTTCGAGGTCAATGTCTTTTCGATAGTTGGTTTTTGGATTCTGAGCAAAGTTAGTCTTGGCACTGAGATAGAGGGTCGCATAACTTGCGCCTGTAACGGTCAGAGTTTCGTCCTGAACAGTCACCTTTCCGTCCGTTTTAATTCCTAGATAGGATGCAAATTTGAGGCCGTTATCTTTGACAGTTCCCTTTAGAAGGATTCCGTTTGCATCTGTAGTGACATGACCATTCTTATAGTTAGAATATTCCCAAGAGTAGTTGCCATTAGCAAGCAAGTCTTCTGTCAGGCTATTCCAAAGGGTAAAATCAAGCGTCTTGTTTCCTTTTTTGGTCAAGTGGGTTACAGTGACATCATCAGGATAGCTGGAGAAGGTTTCGCGTTTGAAGGTCGTCCCATCTTGGGTGTAAGAAGTTGTCGTAGTGGCTTCTGTGATATCCAAACCACGATGATAATCAGTTACAGTATCTAGTCCTTTCTTCTGGTTATTAAAGACCATGAAGATATCTCCAAAGGCTAGGTAACGTCCGTACTGGGCGTTGTTTGGTCCAACTAGATTTTGTTCAGCTAGCTGTTTTGCTTTTTGGCGGTCACCAGCTTCGAGGGCTTTACGAATCTCTGCCAAGACCTTGTAGCGGTCCTTGTAGTTTCCTCCGTTATAGTCGGTGCTATCGGGTTGTGGTCCTCCTGACCAGAGGGTCTTTTCGTTGTACTGGATTCTCTCTTCCCCAATCAGACCGAAAACCTTGGCTCCCATTTCTCCATTTCCGACAGGGAGGGCTTGTTTTTCCCATCCATCATAGGAGGGAGCTGTTGGCTGATCGTAGTTGAGTTGATAGTTTTTTTGTTTTGTCACAGGCTGATCTGCTTTTTCAGGTTCCTTATTTTCTTTAGCTTCTACAATGGCTTCTTCACTAGCCTGACTATTTGTCGTCTGAGTCTCCTTATCTGGCTTACTTTCAGAAACTGCTGGACTCTCGGCTGGAGACGGCTTTGTAGTTTCGGTAATTTCAGCTGCTTTGGGTTCACTATCTGGCTTAGTGAGAGCTTCAACTGAAGTTGGTTCAGTTTGCTTGACCTCAACACTGTCTGCGGCTACAGTGTGGTTGACTAGAAAAACAGCCCCCAGCAAAACAGAAGCAGTCCCAACCGTCAGCTTGCGGATGCTATAGCGACAGGATTTCTCCCAAAATCTTTTGTCCATAGAAATCTCCCTCTTTTTCTTGTAAGCGTATACATTTTTATTTTTAAAAAAAACTTACAAAAAATAAGTTATTTATTATTGTTTGTGCTTTTAATATAACAAAATAGTCAAAATAGTGCAACCTTTTTGAGAGAGATTTGTATAAATTGTTTGAATTTTCTTGCTTGTTTCCTTGTGGGAGAGTGCAGGTCAGCTATCCAGAGGGGGAATCGTACTGATAATGGCACTAATGTGGTCAATACAAAAAGCCCGTAGTCTAATCCTATGTGAGGATTTGGATACGGACTGATTGCTGAGACTGATTTTAAATAGCTTTGACTTACTCTACCTCACCTGGCCAGTGGTTCATACCACCTTCTACATTGGTAACGGTGAGACCTTGGGCGCTGAGAAATTGACAGGCAGAGGCAGAACGCACTCCACCTTGACAGATAACATGGTATTCATGGTCAGGCTTGAGTTCTTTGTAGCCTTGTTCCAAGGTGCTTAAAGGCAGATTTTTTGCACCTGGTGCATGTCCTGCTTGGAATTCATGTACTTCACGAACATCGATAAGATCTAGATTTTCATTTTGATATTTTTCATAAAAGTCAGCCATGCTGATATTAGTTACCATATTCTACTCCTTCTGGGTTAGCCATTTTGTATAGGGAATAAGCGCCGTCAAGGTTTTGGACGGTAAATCCTGCTTGTTTGAGGATACGCTCTGCGATATAGCTGCGCAAACCACTGTGGCAGCTAACGATGTAGGCTTGGTTCTTGTCCAGTTCGTCCAAGCGTTCCCGTAGTTCGTTTAGGGGAATGTGGATGGTGTCGACTTTGAGTCGACCACTCTGGAATTCGCCACTTGTCCGTACATCTAGGAATTTCTTGCCGGAGGCAAGTTCCTCTTCGAGCTGGTACCATTGAATATTGTCGCTGAGACCTTCGATAAGGTTCAAGGCTGCGTAGCCCAGCATATTGACGGGATCCTTGGCAGAGCCAAATGGTGGCGCATAGGTGAATTCCAATTCTGGCAAGTCAAAGACGGTGAGATTTCCCTTGATAGCAGTTGCCAGGATATCGATTCGCTTGTCAACACCTTTCTTCCCGACTCCTTGGGCACCGTAGATTTTTCCAGTGGTTGGGTCAAAGAGGAGCTTCAAGGTCATATCAGTAGCGCCTGGATAATAACCAGCGTGGTCTTTACCGCTGACATGAAGCGCCTTGTAAGGAAGTTGATTCATGCTAAGGATACGCTCGCTGAGACCAGTCGAAGCAGCTGTCATATCAAAGGCACGAACGATTGCAGTGCCGATACTGCCCTTGTTTGTACGACCGAGTTCTGCGATGACGTCCGCGACTTGGCGTCCCTGACGATTGGCAGGAGAAGCGAGAGAGATGAGAGCATCTTGGCCCGTAATCTCTTGCTTGACAACGATAGCGTCCCCAACTGCAAAAATATCTTTTTGATTGGTTTCGTAGTGTTCGTCGACCAAGATACCGCCACGTAATCCCAGTTCAATCCCAGCTGCCTGAGCCAATCCATTTTCAGGTTCAACACCGACAGAAAGGATGGTGAGGTCAGAAGCAATCTTTTGACCGTTTTCGAGAACGATGATTTTTCCTTGGTCTTCAAATCGAGTCGCAGACTGAGAAGTGATAACGCGAACGCCGTTTTTAACCAATTCTGCTTGGACAAAGGCTGCCATTTCTTGATCTAATGGTGGCAAGACATGGGGTGCTTTCTCAACGATGGTAACTTGCAATCCACGTTTCGCCAGGTTTTCAGCCATTTCAAGTCCGATAAAGCCTGCACCGATAACGACAGCTTCTTTTGGATGATTGTCCAAGGCCGCCATAATTTCATCGAGATCGGGAACATTGCGGAGCGTGTAGGCATTCTTAGCTTCTGCCAAGCCTTCAATGGTAGGAACAAATGGTTTAGCTCCTGGGGAGAGGATCAACTTGTCGTAGCTTTCTGTGAATTCCTGTCCATCATGGTGTACGGTCACAGTGTGCTTTTCTGGCGAAATCTGGATGACCTCGTGAAATGGTCGCACATCCAGATTAAAGCGTGCTTTGAGACTTTCAGGAGTTTGGACCAATAAACTATCACGGTTTGCAATTTCTCCTGAAACATAGTAAGGAAGTCCGCAGTTTGCAAAGGAAACAAAGGGACCTTTCTCAAAAATAATGATCTCAGCGTCTTCCATGAGGCGTCTGAGGCGGGTTGCTGCTGACATACCACCTGCAACTCCTCCAACAATGATAACTTTCATTGACTTTCTCCTTTATGCTTTTAGATGACCTTACCTGTCCAAGCGCTCATACCGCCTCGAACATTGACGACATCGTAACCTTTTTTCTTTAGCTTCTTCGCAGCTAGTTTGCTTCGTACACCAGAATGACAAATGACATAAAGTGTTTCTTTTGTTGCAGGTGTGTAAGAACCGATTTCCGTTAAAGGAACATTTTTTGCATTTTTGATATGACCTCTACGGAATTCCATAGGCGTCCGAACATCTAGTAGCTGAATTGGTTCTCTGAGTTTAGCTTCTAACTCGCTGGTAGAAATACTGTCAATTTTTGTAAATAAGTGAAACATAGGCACCTCCAAATATACCCTTATGGGGGTATATTAAATCATGAAGTCAAGCTTTTGTCAAGCAAGTTGTTTTGACTTGGGAGGGAATCGATTTCGAGAGTCTAGAAAGCAGGCCATTCTTGACCTTTCAAAGGCTTTTTGATATGATGGGTCCAAAGTAAGTGTGAGGTATTAAGATGACCAGTGAATACCAGAAAATGATAGCAGGAGAGCCCTATCATCCGTTTGACCCCGAATTACGAGCCTTGGCGCAGGCTTCTCGCCAAAAACAGGCTGCCTTTAATAAGGAAGAAGATCCCTTGAAGGGATCCGAAATCATCAAGACTTGGTTTGGCTCAACTGGGCAAAATCTTTATATCAATCCACGCTTGGTGGTCGATTATGGAGTCAATATCCATCTAGGGGAAAATTTTTATTCTAATTGGAATTTGACCATGCTGGATGTTTGTCCGATTCGCATCGGGGACAACGCTATGCTTGGCCCCAACTGTCAATTTTTAACCCCACTCCATCCACTGGATCCGCATGAACGCAATTCAGGGGTCGAATACGGCAAGCCCATCACCATCGGAGATAATTTCTGGGCTGGAGGTGGCGTCATTGTCCTTCCCGGAGTGACACTGGGAAATAATGTCGTTGCAGGAGCAGGGGCCGTGATTACCAAGTCCTTTGGCGACAATGTTGTCCTAGCTGGCAATCCTGCGCGTGTTATCAAGGAAATCCCAGTAAAAGAAAACTAAAAAGAACAGCCGAGGCTGTTCTTTTTACGAGCTTAATTCTTATAAATTTTTCTTCTTTTTGGCTTTTTTAGTCAAGGAAACATCGCACTGGGGAATCTTGGTTTAAAAAATCTATTAAAGGTATTTTAGCGTTCAAAAATTGTTTCTAGCAGTCCTTTCTAAAAAATTACTAGGCGAAATCTAATCCAAACTAAATTTAAGGAAACTTTCAGAAAAGTTTTAGTTTTGTTTCAGGAATCTTCTGTAGACTGTCTAGCTATATCATACGAAGGAGAGGAAAAAGGTATGAAATCAAAAAAATGGACCCTGCTCGCAACGAGTTTAACGGCAATGGTGTTGATGGCAGCATGTTCCCAGTCAACAACTTCATCCAATACCAATGCAACGACAAATAGTGCAACAACAACTGCAACAAAGACAAACCAATCATCCTATTTTACAGAGAAGGACAATGATACCTCTTATGATGAAAGCACAGCTTCTAAAATTGAGCTATCTGGCTCATCTGCAAACGTCTCTGGAGATGGGGTGACAGTCTCTAAATCAACAGTGACCATCACAAAATCTGGAACCTATGTGATTTCAGGTCAGTCTGACGGAGTGCAGATCAAGGTCGAGGCAGATAAGTCGGCAGATGTTCATCTAGTCCTAAAAGGTGCGACCATGACCAATACCAATGCAGCGATATCTGCGACATCAGCTGGCCATGTCTACTTGACTCTAGCAGAGGGAACCACCAACAGTCTCTCTGACTCAAGCTCTAACAGTGACGAAAAAGCAGACGCAGCTCTCTTTTCTAAGGTGGATTTGACCATCAACGGGAAAGGAACTCTCAATGTAGATGGCAAGAAGAACAATGGTATCAAGGCCAACGACACCCTCCACATCACGGGTGGAACCTATAACATCACAGCAGTTGGCGATGCCTTTAATGTTAATGATGAACTCAACATCACTGGTACGACCATGACTATCGATGCCAAGGAAGATGGTGTCAAGGTAGATAATGATGACGATATGACTGTCGGCAATATGTATTTGGCTAACAATACCATAACAGTCATAGCAGGAGATGATGGAATTCACGCTTCTGGTAACCTAGTGATTGATAGCGGTACCTATACCGTCAAGAATTCGACAGAAGGACTTGAAGGGAAATCCATCACTATCAACGGTGGGGACATTAGCATCTATTCGACAGATGATGGAGTCAACGCAGCTAATAAAAACGCTCAACAGAGTGAAATCTTCTTCACCATGAACGGTGGGAACCTGACAGTAGAAGTCGGCCAAGGAGACACAGATCCAATCGACTCAAACGGCAATATCACAGTCACAGGCGGAACCATTAAAATGACTGGTCAAACAGGTTTTGACTTTGATGGAACAGCGACCTACACAGGTGGAGATATCTATCTCAACGGTGAAAAACAAACGGAAATCGTCAACTCTATGCCTGGAGGCGGTGGATCAAATGGAGGTCCTCAAGGCGGCGGTCCAGCCCCTGGCGGACAAGGATAAACAAAAAAGGATAGCATTGCTAAGAGCAATGTTATCCTTTTTGTATCGTAGATTCATATGTTGCGAGTGGTTTTATAATCGTAGCTTTCAAAGGCTAAATTGTTCAGTCGCCCATTTTATTTAGTCCTTGGTTGAAGGCGAAGAAGTCTCCCAAAGTCAGGTCTTAAGAAAGTTCGTAAGGCATCACAATTTAGTAAGCGTTAATTCGAGAGAGTTGCTATATTTACATGGAACATCCTTCGGGATGTTCTTTTTTATGCTTGTAAATCGATTTAAGATAGTTTACCTAATGATTAGTCGTTTCAATTTTATTGTTGAGGCCTAAGTAGATTTTTGATTGGTAATCAATAAGATGATAGTTAGCTTGATAAAAACTCTTGATAAATTTACTCTAACGGAATTAAATAATGAGAAAAATGATATAATAAGAAGAATAAAAAGTTAATGAGGAAATATGATGTCAGAACAGGTACAAAGGCAAGAGCTACATAGAAAGATATGGAAAATTGCTGATGAAGTTCGTGGTGCAGTAGATGGTTGGGACTTCAAGCAGTATATTTTGGGAATTCTATTTTATCGCTTTATTAGTGAAAATTTCAAAACCTATATCGAAGGTGGCGATGAATCAATTAACTATGAAGAGGTTTCTGAAGATTTAATTACGCCTGAAGTTCGAGATGATGCCATTAAAACCAAGGGTTATTTTATTATGCCTTCGCAGTTGTTTTCCAATGTTGTCAAAACTGCTCGTCAAAATGAGCACTTAAATACAGATTTAAAAGATATCTTTGATGATATTGAGTCTAGTGCGATTGGTTATGCGAGTGAACATGACATTAAGGGTCTTTTTGATGATGTAGATACCAGAAGTAACAAGTTAGGTAGTACGGTTCCGGAGAGGAATCAGCGCTTGGCTCTGATTCTTGAAGGAATCGCAAGTCTTGATTTTGGAAACTTTGAAGATAACCATATTGATCTCTTTGGGGATGCTTATGAGTATCTAATCTCTAATTATGCTTCTAACGCTGGGAAATCTGGTGGAGAATTTTTTACACCGCAAAGTGTATCGAGACTTTTGGCGCGAATTGTTATGCTGGGTAAGAATGAAAAAAATAAAATCAATAAAATTTACGATCCTGCCTGTGGTTCGGGTTCGTTGCTTCTGCAAGCTAAAAAGCAGTTTAATGAGCACATAATTGAAGATGGATTTTATGGTCAGGAAATTAATATGACCACCTATAACCTAGCTCGGATGAATATGTTTTTACACAATATCAATTATGATAAGTTTAGCATTGAGCGTGGCAATACCTTACTTGATCCTAAGCATGTAAACGATAAGCCTTTTGATGCTATTGTGTCAAATCCACCCTACTCTATCAAATGGATAGGAAGTGATGATCCGACGCTCATCAACGATGACCGCTTTGCACCTGCGGGTGTATTGGCGCCTAAATCTAAGGCTGATTTTGCTTTTATTATGCATAGCTTGTCATATTTGTCGAATAAGGGACGAGCTGCAATCGTAACTTTCCCAGGTATTTTCTATCGGGGAGGTGCTGAGCAAAAGATCCGTCAATATCTAGTAGACAATAACTTTGTTGAAGCGGTTATTCAGCTACCAGATAATCTCTTTTTTGGGACCTCCATTGCGACCTGTATTCTGATTTTAGCAAAGAATAAGCCGACAACGGATATCCACTTTATTGATGCGAGTAAGCAGTTCAAGAAAGAAACCAATAATAATGTCTTAACAGAAGAGAATATCGAAAAAATCTTAGCCAGTGTTGAAAAGAAAGAAAATGAAGATTACTTTTCTTGTATGGTGGCACAAGAAAAAGTAGCAGAAGCAGATTATAATCTTTCGGTGTCCACTTATGTAGAAAAAGAAGATACACGTGAGAAGATTGATATTGATGTGCTCAATAAAGAAATCACTGAGACTGTTGCTAAGATTGACCACTTGCGTGCAGAGATAGATAAGATTGTAGAGGAGCTTAGCCATGGCAAATGATGTGATTCTCTATAGAACAGATGACGGAGAGTCCGCTATTGAGCTACACTTGGATAATGGAACAGTTTGGCTGACCCAACAAGAACTTGCTGAGCTCTTTCAAACTTCCAAGCAAAATATTAGTAAACATATCAAGGCGATTTTTGAAGATGGTGAATTGGATGAAACAGTGGTTGTCAACTATCAGTTGACAACCACTCGTCACGGTGCAATAGCAGGTAAAACTCAGTCAAAAAAAGTTGCCTACTATAATCTCGACATGATTTTGGCAATTGGTTATCGTGTACGCTCCCCTCGTGGAATCCAGTTCAGACACTATGCTTCGACAGTCTTGAAAGAGTATCTGATCAAGGGCTTTGCCATGGATGATGAGCGCTTGAAAAACTTGAGTGGAGGCTCTTACTTTAAAGAACTCCTGGAAAGAATCCGAGACATTCGCTCAAGTGAAAAAGTCTTTTACCGTCAGGTCTTAGATCTTTTCGCGACATCAAGTGATTACAATGCAAACTCACCAGAGGCAAAGAAATTCTTTGCGACGGTGCAAAACAAGATGCATTATGCCATTCACCACAATACTGCGAGTGAAGTCATCTATCATCGTGTCGATAGTGAAAAGGAATTTATGGGCTTAACCACTTTTAAGGGAGACTTTCCTACTCTATCTGAAGCAAAAGTTGCCAAGAACTATCTGACAGAAAAGGAACTCCGTGGGCTCAATCAGCTTGTATCAGGATATCTAGACTTTGCTGAAAGACAGGCAGAGCGAGAAGAAGTCATGACCATGGCTGACTGGGTGGCTCACGTAGATCGTATCCTTCAGGCTACTGGGGAAGACTTGCTAGCTAACAGTGGTTCTATCTCTCGTGAACAGATGATGCAGAAGGTAGATAAGGAATATAAGAGCTACCAAGCCAATACCCTTAGTCAAGTTGAAAAAGATTACCTCAAGGAAATCAAAAGCATTGAAAATCTAGCCAAGGAAGGAGGTAAGTGATGAACATCCTAGAAGAAATCCAAAACTGTCCCGTTGAGTGGAAAGAGTTGGGGGAAGTGTGTGATATAGTAACAGATTTTACGGCAGCAGGCTCGTTTGCTTCAAACGCAAAAAACGTCAAGTATATTCAAGAAGCTTCTTTTGCTCAACTTGTCAGAACAACAGATTTAAAAAGTGGATTTAAAGGAAATAATTTTGTTTATGTTGATGAACATGCCTTTAACTATTTATATAGAGTAAATCTAGATCAAGAAAGTTTAGTTATGCCTAATGTTGGTAATTGTGGAGAGATTTATTACATAGAACCTGAAAATTTACCATACGAAAATAATGTTTTAGGACCAAATGCTTTGTTGGTTAGAAGTTCTAAAGAAAATAATCGCTACCTATTTCATCTTTTTCAATCTGGACAATTTCAGAATGAGTTGGCGAAAATAACTTCTAATACTGGACAGACCAAGTATAATAAGACAAATTTGAAAAAAATTAGAATTCCAATCCCTCCTCAAGAAATTCAAGAAAAAATTGTGCAAATACTTGACAAATTTACCGATTATGTTACAGAATTGACCTCAGAATTGACCTCAGAATTGACCTCACGTAAAAAGCAATATTCTTATTATCGAGATAAACTCTTATCCTTTGAGGATAAGGTATATCAGGTTGAGTGGGAAGTACTTAAAGATGTTGCTACACTGAAGAATGGAAAAGATTGGAAAACTCTTCCAAATGGAGAAATACCAGTATATGGCAGTGGTGGAGAAATGGGAGCGTTTGTTGCAGATTATTCTTATGACAAACCAACTGTTTTGATTCCTAGGAAAGGTTCTATTTCTAATTTATTCTATTTAGAAAAAGCTTTTTGGAATGTTGATACAATCTACTATACAGAAATTGATGAAAATAAGATTATTCCAAAGTATTTTTATTATTATTTAACGACTGTTAATTTAGAGGAAATGGCAACTAATCCAACAAGACCTAGTTTAACTCAAGCTATTCTTGATAAAATCAAAATCCCAGTTCCATCTCTCGAAATCCAGTCTCGTATTGTTCAAGTTCTAGACGACTTTGATACGGTTTGTCATGACTTGAACATCGGACTGCCCAAGGAGATTGAACTGCGCCAAAAACAGTACGAATTTTTTAGAGAAAAACTCTTGACATTCACCGCCGAAGGCGTGTACACTGACAGTACAGTACAGACAAGACCTCATTAGGCTCTTGAACTGGGTTTTTGGTCCAATTCGGGTGGAATTGGGAGCTATAGGAGACATTATTCGGGGGAATGGGCTTCAGAAAAAAGATTTTCAAGACGCAGGCGTTCCTTGTATCCATTACGGACAGATATATACATACTATGGAATTGAAACTGATATAACGAAGTCGTTTATTAATTTAGAATTATCGAAAAAACTTCAAAAAGCTAAAACTGGTGATTTGATTGTTGCAACGACATCCGAGAATGTTGAAGATGTTGGTAAGTCTTTGGTTTGGTTAGGAAAAGATGAAGTTTGTATTGGAGGACATTCATGTATAATCAGAACCGAACAAAATGCTAAATTTTTAGCTTATCTTTTTAGGACTAGTTTTTTCCAAATTCAGAAGGAAAAAAGAGTTCTAGGAACGAAAGTAATTGAACTGTATCCTAAAAATCTTGCAAAAATTCAAATATTATTGCCTCCTTTATCAACTCAATCTCAAATCGTCTCTATACTTGATAATTTTAACACCCTAACCAACTCTCTTTCTGAGGGTCTTCCTAAAGAGATAGAACAGAGACAAAAACAGTATGAATACTGGCGGGAACAATTGCTTAATTTTGATTTATAGAAAAGAATAGGAAAGGGATATGGCAAAAGCGCTAAGTGATATTGCACAAGAGTTAAAAGCTTCAAACCAGAAAGTTCAGCTGATCTACGCCTTTAATGGGACAGGCAAGACCAGACTCTCTAAAGAGTTTGCTAAGTTGTTTCAAGCTGAAGAAGGCGGTCTTACGAGAGATAAGATTCTTTATTATAATGCTTTTACTGAGGACTTGTTCTATTGGGATAATGATCTTGATAGCAATCAAGATTTTAAACTGAAGATTCAGCCAAATTCTTTTATATCTTGGATTATTCAAGAGCAGGGACAGGATCAGAATATTATTTCGCATTTTCAGCATTATACAAATGATAAAATGACACCTTCATTTCTTTTGTCAGATGGTCATATTCTTTTCACTATTCAAAGTGGTGATGGTGAGGATAGACTAAACGAACAAATTAAGTTATCCAAAGGTGAAGAGAGCAATTTTATTTGGTCTATTTTTTATACATTGCTAGAGCTAGTTATTAGTGAGCTTGATATACTAGAACCTGATGAACGTAGTACTAGAGAGTTTGATGATTTAGAGTATGTATTTATTGATGACCCAGTTTCATCATTAGATGAAAACCACTTGATAGAAGTTGCATCAAATTTAGGTAAGTTAATTAGAACGAGTAAGTCTGATCTTAAATTTATAATAACAACTCACAATCCTTTATTCTATAACGTCTTATATAATGAGTTAAAAAATATTAAACGGAATGAGAGATATAGTAAGCGAGCTATTGACGAAGAAACTGGAAAGTATGGAACCTATATTGACACCCGAAAGGTTCCTGATAGTAGTAGATTTAGATTTGAAAAATTAGAAGATGGGTCATATGAGCTGATACCTCAACCGGATGACTCTCCTTTTGCTTATCATAATTTTTTAAGAAAATCATTACATAAAGCTATAGAAGACAATTTGGTTTATAAATATCATTTTAATTTTTTAAGAAATCTTTACGAGAAAACAGCAACTTTCCTGGGTTATCAAAAATGGCAGGATTTATTGCCACGTGATAATGAAGGAAGTTTTAGTAACTATGAGTCAAGGATATTAAATATTTCTAGTCATTCTAAAGTATCAACCGAGGAAGATGAACTAGTAACCCTCCCAGAAACTGCGCTTTTAAAAAACCTGTTACAGCATTTAGAGAGCACTTGCAATTATAAGGAGTAATTATGTCTGAAAGTACATTCACTACAGCTATTGTTGAGTCAGATAATTTTATCATTTTAGAAAAGTATACCAAGCTAGAACAGCCTAGTCAGTATCAGACTGAGGCGGATTTGGAGAAGGAGTTGATTGCTGACTTGCGCCAGCAAGGATACGAGTATCTTACTTATTTGACGACCCCAGAGGCGCTTTTGGCTAATCTCAAGACTCAGATGGAAGTTCTGAATAATGTGGTTTTTACAGATGCTGAGTGGTTGCGCTTCTTGGATGAGTACCTCAATAAACCCAGTGACAGTTTGATTGATCGTACCAGAAAACTTCATGACAACTATATTTATGATTTTATCTTTGATGATGGGCATATCCAGAATATCTATCTATGGGATAAGAAAAATATTAGTCGAAATAAACTGCAAGTCATTAATCAAATGAAGCAAGTCGGTACCAGTAGCAATCGTTATGATGTGACCTTGCTGGTAAACGGATTGCCTCTGGTACAAATTGAGCTCAAAAAACGCGGAGTTGCGATTCGAGAGGCCTTTAATCAGGTGCACAGATATAGTAAAGAGAGTTTCAATGAGGAGAATTCTCTCTTTAAGTACCTTCAGATTTTTATCATTTCAAACGGAACGGATACTCGGTATTTTGCTAATACGACCAAGCGAGATAAGAATTCTTATGAGTTCACCATGAACTGGGCTTTGAAAAATAATAATCCTATTAAGGACTTGAAGGACTTTACAGCAACCTTCTTGAGTCAACAGACCTTATTAAATGTTTTGATAAATTATTCTGTCTTTGATACTAATAACACTCTTCTCATCATGCGTCCTTATCAGATTGCAGCAACTGAACGAATCATCTGGAAGATACGTTCAGCTATTGCTTCAAAAATCAAAAGCGGTCCTGATACAGGTGGCTATATTTGGCATACTACTGGTTCAGGGAAGACCCTGACAAGTTTTAAAGCTGCTAGACTTGCTACTGAGATGGAAGAAGTGGATAAGGTTTTCTTTGTGGTGGACCGCAAGGACTTGGATTATCAGACTATGAAAGAGTACCAGCGATTTTCACCTGACTCAGTCAATGGTTCAAATAGCACTGCAGGACTCAAACGCAATATCGAGAAGGATGATAATAAAATTGTCGTGACGACCATTCAGAAGCTTAACAATTTTATGAGCAGTGAAAGTCATCATGAAATTTATCAAAAGCAAGTGGTTTTCATTTTTGATGAATGTCATCGTTCTCAGTTTGGTGAAGCGCAAAAGCGTCTTAGACAGAAATTTAAGAAATATTGCCAGTTTGGTTTTACGGGTACACCGATTAAGGTAGAGAATGCGCTTGGTTCCGAGACAACGGCATCTGTTTTCGGTCGTGAGTTACATGCCTATGTGCTTACTGATGCGATTCGAGATCAAAAAGTTCTGAAGTTCATGGTGGATTATAACGACGTTCGTCCGAAGTTTAAGTCAATTGAAAGCGAGCAGGACTTGGCCAAGTTGTCTGCAGCTGAAAATAAAAAAGCGCTGCTTCATCCGACTCGAATTGCTGAAATATCTAGGTATGTCTTAGATCATTTTGATCAAAAGACGCATCGATTAACTGGTAAAGGTTTCAATGCTATGTTTGCTGTTTCAAGTGTTGATGCAGCAAAAGCCTACTATCAAGAGTTGCAAAATCAGCAAAAAGATTCTGAAAAACCATTGAAGATTGCGACTATCTTTTCCTATGCTGCGAATGAGTCTCAGGTGGCTATTGGTGAAATTGATGATGAGAGCTTTTCACCGGAAGATTTAGCGGATATTAGTAGTAAAGAATTTTTGAGTAGCTGTATAGCTGATTATAATCAGTTATTTGGCACTAATTTTACGATTAACGGTAATGATTTCCAGAATTACTATCGTGATTTGGCTAAACGCGTCAAAAATCGGGAAGTGGATCTCTTAATTGTAGTTGGGATGTTCTTGACTGGCTTTGATGCACCGACTTTAAATACTTTATTTGTGGATAAAAATTTGAGATATCATGGTTTAATCCAAGCTTTTTCACGCACCAATCGAATTTATGATGCTACCAAGTCATTTGGGAATATTGTAACCTTCCGGGATTTAGAGAAGGCTACAACTGATGCTATTAAGCTATTTGGAAAGACTGAGACAGCAGAAGTCTTGCTCGAACGTTCTTATCAAGAGTATATGACAGGCTTTACGGAGGCCGGTGAAGAGCAAAAGGGTTATATGGACGTTGTTCAAGAGTTACAAGAAAAATTTCCGGACCCGCAAGCTATCATTAAAGAGAGTGATAAGAAAGAATTTGTCTCGTTGTTTGGTCAATTTCTTCGTTTAGATAATATCTTACAAAACTACGATGATTTCATGAGTTTACGAGCTTTACAAGAACTTGATATCTTAGATGATAAGGCTGTAGAGGCTTTCAAGGAACGTTTCCATGTGGACGATGAAACTCTGGAGGAGTTGTCTAGGTTAGACATCCCAAGTACGAGGGAAATTCAAGACTACCGTTCAACCTATAATGACATTAAGTCATGGTATGAGAATGAACGCCGTAATCGGGAAGATAACGAATCTAAAGTTGATTGGGATTCGATTGTTTTTGAAGTTGAATTACTAAAATCCCAAGAAATCAATCTAGACTATATCTTAGAGCTAATTTTTGAGACTAATAAAAAGGTTTCAGATAAGGATGAACTTGTTTCGGAAATTACTCGGACGATTCGAGCAAGTCTTGGCAATCGAGCTAAGGAAGATCTGATAGTTGCTTTCATCCATGACAGTGACTTAGATAGTTTTGCTGATAAATCAGATATCATTGAGCAGTTCTTTATTTTTGCTCAAGGTGAGCAGAAAAGGGAAGCGGATGAGTTGATACGGATTGAGGGATTAAATGAACAAAGAGCTAAGCGCTACATACAAGCTTCGTTGAAGCGTGAGTATGCTAGTGAAAATGGAAATGATTTGAATGAAGCTCTGCCGAAAATGAGCCCACTGAATCCACAATATCGTACAAAAAAACAAACCGTTTTTCAAAAGATCAGTCGTTTTGTTGAAAAATTCAAGGGAATTGGTGGAGATATTTAAGAATTATTTGATTGAGTAACGAAATAAATCTGCCTAAACAATAAAAAGTAGCTATCAAATATGCTTAAGGGCTACTTTTTTATTATTCTATTTTCTGCTTTTAGGAAATTGTTTCTATCATTTTTGAGAATCTCAAAATATACTTAAGGTGAAGATGGTGGCTATCTTGTTGGACTTATTAGAAGGACGCTTCTTAATCCAGATAATCTTTATGATAGTTGCTTTCTAGAATATACTAGGATAAAGGATTTTTCTAAAAATTTCTGAGGTTGGTTGCTGAACTATTATTTGAAAATTAATTAGGTTGATTACGTCTAGACGTTTTTATCCCTATATCTGAACTTGCATCCGGATGAACATATCGCGGTGTTGCTCCTGGATGACCTCGCAGATATAATCACCCACAGGAGTATATTCAGCTTGGATTAGAGCTTGGTGAAAATGTGGCAGAGCTTATAACTAAAATAGACCTCCCACATCAATGTACTGTATCCCAAAAAGTTAGACAGAAAAATCTAACTTTTAGGGTGGGTACACAACAGGTGGTGTTCTCTTATATGCTTATTTCATCGAACTTTTAAGCAAGTCCATGGTGCCATTAAGAAGAGTATCTGTTAAAAAGTTGCGATTGTATTGTTTTTACTCTCAGTGCATCAGCTTCCTCCTTGACACTCCGTCAGCTTTTGATACAATAGTACAAAATTACAGGAGGTGGGTTATGATTCAGAAACATGCGATTCCCATTTTAGAGTTTGATGACAATCCCCAAGCGGTCCTTATGCCAACACATGAGGGATTGGACTTAAAGTTGCCAAAGAAGTGTATCTATGCATTTTTGGAGGAAGAGATTGACCGCTATGCTCAAGAAGTAGGTGCGGCCTGTATTGGTGAGTTCGTTTCGGCCACCAAGACTTATCCAGTCTATGTCCTCAACTACAAGGGAGAGGAGGTTTGTCTGGCCCAGGCGCCCGTGGGCTCTGCCCCAGCGGCCCAGTTTATGGATTGGTTGATTGGCTATGGTGTGGAGCAAATCATTTCCACTGGAACCTGTGGAGTCCTAGCCAATATAGATGAGAATGCCTTTCTCGTCCCTGTTCGCGCTTTGCGAGATGAGGGAACAAGTTACCATTATGTAGCGCCTTCTCGTTATATGGAGATGCAGATTGAGGCTATCTCTGCCATTGAGCAAGTCTTAGAACAAAGAGGCATTCCTTACGAGGAAGTTATGACCTGGACGACAGATGGTTTTTACCGAGAGACGGCTGAAAAGGTCGCCTATCGCAAGGAAGAAGGCTGTGCTGTTGTGGAGATGGAGTGCTCTGCTCTTGCGGCAGTAGCCCAGCTACGTGGGGTTGTATGGGGAGAGTTGCTCTTTACCGCAGATTCTTTAGCAGATCTAGACAACTACGACAGTCGTGATTGGGGCTCAGAAGCTTTTGATAAGGCCCTCGAACTCTGTCTTGCCATTGTGCACCACATGTGAGTACTCTTACTGTTTTTATGGTAGAATGTAGTTATGTTATTCAAATCATTTTTGGAAAAAATAAAGACGACACTGGGACGTTTATCGCCAGCCCGTCGCATCTTTTTAAGTTTTGCTCTAGTAATCTTCTTGGGTTCGCTCCTTTTAAGCCTCCCCTTTGTGCAAGCAGCAACGTCACAAGCGACCTACTTTGACCATCTCTTTACGACTGTGTCCATGGTCTGTGTGACAGGGCTCTTCACCCAGCCGGTGGCTTCGACCTACAATATCTGGGGCCAGTTGATCTGCATGATCTTGATTCAGATTGGTGGTTTGGGGCTCATGACCTTTATCGGAATCTTTTATATCCAAGGCAAGCAAAAGCTTAGTCTTCGTGGTCGTGAAACCATTCAAGAAAGTTTTAGTTATGGGGAAACTCAGTCTCTAAAGGACTTTATCCGCTCGATCTTTCTGACGACTTTTCTGGTGGAAGGACTCGGTGCCTTTCTCTTGAGTTTCCGCTTTATTCCTGAATTTGGCTGGGGACGAGGGATTTTAACCTCTATCTTTTTGGCTATTTCAGCTTTCTGCAATGCTGGATTTGATAATTTTGGAAGTACGAGTTTGGTAGCCTTTCAAACGGACCCCTTAATCAATCTAGTGATTGCAGGTTTGATTATCACGGGTGGGCTAGGATTTATGGTCTGGTTTGATTTAGCGACCCAGTTTGGGAAAAAGAAAAAACGCCGTCTGCGTTTCCATACTAAGCTAGTTCTCTTTTTAACAGCGGGAATTCTGCTCTTTGGAACAGTATCGACTCTCTTAATTGAGTGGAATAATCCTGGAACGATTGGAAATCTCAGCGCTCCAGAGAAACTGCTGGTTAGTTTCTTCCAGACCGTCAGCATGAGAACGGCTGGCTTTGCTTCAATTGACTACACCCAGGCTCGACCAGTTACCTTACTGATTTACATCTTGCAGATGTTTCTGGGCGGGGCACCTGGAGGGACAGCAGGGGGGCTCAAGATTACGACCTTCTTTGTCTTGTTGGTCTTTGCTCGTAGCGAACTATTGGGCTTGCCTCATGCCAATGTGGCTCGGAGGACCATTGAACCCCGAACTGTGCAAAAATCTTTCAGTGTCTTTATTATCTTCTTGCTGACCTTCTTACTGGGCTTGATTTTACTAGGGATAACAGCAGAAGGAAATCCGCGCTTTATCTATCTCATGTTTGAGACCATTTCAGCCCTTGCGACTGTTGGGGTAACGGCAAATTTAACACCAGAATTAGGTAAGTTAGCCCTCAGTATCGTTATGTTGTTGATGTTTATCGGCCGTATTGGTCCCTTGACACTACTGGTCAGTGTAGCGGAATACCAGCCAGACAAGAAAGATACGATTCACTATATGAAAGCAGATATCACTATCGGATAAGAAAGGAAAAACGATGTCAGATCGGACAATTGGAATTTTAGGCTTGGGAATTTTTGGGAGCAGTGTTTTGGCTGCCCTAGCCAAGCATGACATGAATATCATTGCTATTGATGACCACGAGGAACGCATTAATCAATTTGAACCAGTGTTGGCGCGTGGAGTAGTTGGAGATATCACGGATGAAGAACTCCTTCTATCAGCGGGGATTGACACCTGTGATACCGTAGTCGTCGCAACGGGTGAAAATCTGGAGTCCAGTGTTCTCGCGGTCATGCACTGCAAGAGTCTAGGAGTGCCGACCGTCATTGCCAAGGTCAAAAGCCATACAGCTAAAAAGGTGTTGGAAAAAATTGGTGCAGACGCAGTCATTTCACCAGAGTTTGAAATGGGGCGCTCATTGGCACAGACCATCCTCTTTCATAACAGCGTAGACGTCTTTCAGTTGGACAAGAATGTATCGATTGTCGAGATGAAAATCCCCCAATCATGGGTAGGTAAAAGCCTCAGTCAGTTAGATCTACGTGGGCGATACAACCTCAACGTACTTGGTTTTCGTGCCTACGAAAATGCTCCTCTGGATGTCCAATTCGGACCCAATGACCTCTTGCAGGCAGATGCCTACATCATGGCCGTCATTAATAACCAACATCTGGACACCCTAGCTGAACTGAGTGAGTAGGGGAGGAAGGGCTACTCTCTTTCCCAATAATTAACGAGTCAATATAAGTATTTTATAAGAGGGATTTAAGAAAAATTTTAACTTTTTCTTAATCCTTTTTAATTTTAGGAGATTATACTAGAGTCATCAAAAAAAGAAAACTCTAAGGAGAATCCTATGAAATTCAATCCAAATCAGAGATATACCCGTTGGTCTATTCGCCGTCTCAGTGTCGGTGTTGCTTCAGTTGTTGTGGCTAGTGGCTTCTTTGTCCTAGTTGGTCAACCAAGTTCTGCACGTGCTGATGTCGTCAATCCGACCCCTGCCCAAGTCGTGCCAGACGCTGCTTCGGTGAGTGAAAAGAGCGACTTACCAGCAGAGGTTCTCAAAAAAGCAGTCGATGTAGCTCTTCCTTCAGAACAGTCTGTTCCAACACCTAAAGCAAGTGTGGATACGACAAGTTCTTCAGAAAAAGCGGATGTGACTGCTAAAGACCAAGTAGTAGCACCAAAAGAAGAAGTGCAAGCACAACCTGACTCTAAGAAACAAACAGAAGAGGCAGTTAAATCTGTGGAAAGTCCTGCGTCTACAGTTTCTGGACAAGACCGTGAAGCCAGTGAAGCACAAGCAGCGACCACTCCAGCTGAAGTGCAAAAAGGTGTGGCTGACAATACAAAAGATACAGTAGATGTCCCAGCTGCTTACTTGGACAAAGCTAACTTCCCTGGTCCCTTCACAGCTGGTGTCAACCAAGTCATTCCATATGAATTCTTCGCTGGTGATGGCATGTTGACTCGCCTTATCTTGAAAGCATCCGACAAGGCTCCATGGTCCGACAACGGAACAGCTAAAAATCCAGCTCTCCCACCAGTAGAGAAATTGGGCAAAGGTCTTTACTTCTATGAAGTGGATTTGGCCGGCACTCAAGGCAAATCAGATAAAGATTTGTTAGACTTGTTGAAACAAAACGGCACTCAAAGCTATAAAGCAACTATCAAGGTGTACGGTGCAAAAGACGGCAAGCCTGACTTAACTAATCTGGTAGCGACTAAAGATTTGACTGTTAATTTGAATGGCTTGACCACACCAGCTGAAGTGCAAAAAGGTGTGGCTGACAATACAAAAGATACAGTAGATGTCCCAGCTAGCTACCTTGACAAAGCCAATTTCCCAGGCCCATTTACAGCTGGTGTCAATCAAGTTATTCCATATGAATTCTTCGCTGGTGACGGCATGTTGACTCGCCTGATCTTGAAAGCATCCGACAAGGCTCCATGGTCCGACAACGGAACAGCTAAAAATCCAGCTCTCCCACCAGTAGAGAAATTGGGCAAAGGCCTTTACTTCTACGAAGTAGACTTGGCTGGCACCCAAGGCAAATCAGATAAAGAGTTGCTTGATCTCTTGAAACAAAATGGTACGCAAAGCTATAAGGCTACCATCAAAGTGTATGGTGCGAAAGATGGCAAGGCAGACTTGAGCAACCTTGTAGCAACTAAAAATTTGGATGTTAACTTGAATGGTTTAACCACTCCAGCTGAAGTTCAAAAAGGTGTGGCTGACAATACCAAAGACACAGTAGATGTCCCAGCTAGCTACCTTGACAAAGCCAATTTTCCAGGCCCATTTACAGCTGGTGTCAATCAAGTCATTCCATATGAATTCTTCGCTGGTGATGGCATGTTAACTCGTCTTATCTTGAAAGCATCCGATAAGGCTCCGTGGTCCGACAACGGCTCAGCTAAAAATCCAGCTCTCCCACCAGTAGAGAAATTGGGCAAAGGCCTTTACTTCTATGAAGTGGACTTGGCAGGCACCCAAGGTAAATCAGATAAAGAGCTGCTTGACCTCTTGAAACAAAATGGTACACAAAGCTATAAGGCTACCATCAAAGTGTACGGTGCAAAAGACGGCAAGCCTGACTTAACCAATCTGGTAGCGACTAAAGATTTGACTGTTAATTTGAATGGTTCAACCACACCAAATCAAGTTAAAGACTCTGTTGTTAACAATGTCAAAGACATGATTGATGTTCCAGCTAGCTACCTTGATAAGGCTAAGGTTCCTGGACCTTTCTTGGCAGGTGTCAACCAAGTTATTCCATACGAAGCTTTTGGTGGAGATGGTATGTTGACTCGCCTCTTGTTAAAAGCTTCAGACAAAGCCCCATGGTCAGACAACGGAACAGCTAAAAATCCTGCCCTATTGCCACTTGAAGGCTTGGCTAAAGGTCAATATTTCTACGAAGTGGATTTGAATGGCAATACGGTTGGCAAAGATGGTCAGGCCTTGCTGGATCAACTTCGAGCTAACGGAACACATACATACCTAGCTACTGTTAAAGTCTATGGTTCTAAAGATGGCAAACCTGATTTGACCAATCTGATTGCTACTCGTCAAGTAACGATTCGACTTCGTGGAAAAGAAATGGCGACAATACCATCTCAACAAGATCAGATGAATACGAAGCCTTCTGAAACAGGCTCTACAGGTACGACTGAGGGTATGATGGGTACAAATCACCATATGTCAGATATGAAAGTAGATCAACCAGCTTCTAGCCCAATGGCTAATATGATGAAAAAAGATGATAAAGCGATGCTACCAAATACTGGGGAAGCTAAAACAGCTACAGCTGGCCTTGGTATCTTTGGTCTAGCCTTGGCAGGTCTTGTTGGACTTTTGGGTTTGACAAGCAAACGAGAAGATTAAGATTCAAATCACTTAAACATTAGAGAAAATAGTGTTATACTAAAGCAAGTATAACACTGTTTTTATCGAAGGAGTGTCAGATGAAAAAGACAATTTTGCTGGTTGATGATGAGATAGATATTCTAGATATTCAAAACCGCTATCTTATACAGGCAGGTTACGACGTTTTGGTCGCCCATGATGGCAAGGAGGGATTAGAGCTTTTTAGAAAAAAATCTATCGACCTCATTATCACAGATATCATGATGCCCAATATGGATGGTTATGATTTTATCAGTGAAGTTCAGTATATCGCTCCGGATCAACCCTTCCTCTTTACAACTGCTAAGACAAGCGAACAGGATAAGATTTATGGATTAAGTTTGGGGGCAGATGATTTTATAGTCAAACCCTTTAGCCCACGCGAATTGGTTTTAAGAGTGAATAATATCTTGCGTCGCCTTAGCCGTGGAGGAGAGACAGAACAGATCGAGTTTGGTGACTTGGTAATCAACCATGTGACTCATGAAGTTCGCATTGGGGATCAACCTTTGGAATTGACAGTAAAATCCTTTGAACTTCTATGGATATTAGCCAGCAATCCCGAGAGAGTCTTTTCAAAGACGGAACTTTACGAGAAGGTATGGCAAGAGGACTATGTGGATGATACCAATACACTCAATGTTCATATCCATGCTTTGAGGCAAGAGTTGACCAAGTATACGAATTCAAATGCTCCTGCTATCAAAACTGTCTGGGGTTTGGGCTATAAGATGGAAAGACCAAGAGGTAGAAAATGAAATTAAAAAACTATATTTTAGTGGGGTATCTAGTGTCGACTCTACTAACGATTTTGGTCGTTTTCTGGGCAGTCCAACGAATGTTGATCGAGAAAAGTGAAGTTTACTTTCTAGTTGGAATGACCTTGATTGCTAGTTTCATTGGCGCTGCAGTGAGCATCTTTCTCTTGTCGCCTGTGTTCTCTTCTCTGAAACATTTGAAAAAACAAGCTCAGGATATAGCAAGCAAGGATTTCAGTACAGAAATCGAAACCAAAGGCCCATTAGAATTTCAAGAGCTGGGCCAGGCTTTTAATGACATGTCCCACAATTTGCAGGCTACCTTTCAATCACTTGATGAGAGCGAGCAAGAAAAGAGAATGATGATTGCGCAGCTCTCTCATGATATTAAAACTCCCATTACCTCCATTCAGGTTACTGTTGAGGGAATTCTAGATGGAGTGATTAAGGAAGAGGAGCGACTCCACTACTTAGCCACGATTGGTCGGCAAACCGAGCGTCTAAACAAGCTAGTGGAGGAATTGGATGTTTTGACTCTTAACACACAACCTCAAGATACTGCCGATGAAGAAGTCGAAGAGGTCTTTTTAGATCAGCTGTTGATTGAGTCAATGAGTGAATTCCAACTCCAGATTGAACAAGAGGAGCGAGATGTTTATATTCAAGTGTCACCTGAGTCGGCGAAAATCAAGAGCCATTCTGACAAACTTTCTCGTATTCTGGTCAATTTGTTAAACAATGCCTTTAAATATTCAGAACCAGGAACCAGAATCGAGGTTCTTGCCCAATTAACAGAACAAGAGCTGACAATCAGTGTGAAAGACGAGGGGCAGGGAATCCTTCCTGAGGATTTGGAAAAGATTTTTAAACGACTTTATCGTGTAGAAACTTCACGCAATATGAAGACAGGTGGGCATGGCTTAGGTCTTGCGATTGCTCGAGAACTAGCCCATCAGCTTGGTGGCGAAATCACAGCAGAAAGTCAATATGGCTTAGGAAGCAAGTTTACATTCAGCCTCAATTTGAAATAAAGGCGTAAAATCCCTTTACAAATCTAGCTTTTCATGGTAGAACGGATTTTGTGTGAAATAGCAGCAGTTACAGATGCAACATTTGTTGAAGAGACAAAAGACGGACTGGTTCTGATTGATTTTTGGGCAACATGGTGTGGTCCATGCTGTATGCAGGCGCCTATCTTAGAGCAATTGGCAGAGGAAGTTCGTGAAGATGAACTGAAAATCCTTAAAATAGATGTGGATGAGAATCCAAATATTGCCCGTGAATTCGGCATTATGTCCATTCCGACCCTTTTGTTCAAGAAAGACGGTTAAGTCGTTAAGCAAGTGGCTGGTGTTCATACTAAGGAGCAACTGAAGGCTATTATCGCCGAATTGAGTTAATAGCATAGCCAAAAAATCGTTACATGTCGTAGCGATTTTTTCATTTAGCCGATGACAGTAAAGGTCATACAATTTTGGGAAGAGCAAGTATACTATCATAGTGTGCAAAAAAAATGAAAAATTGTTTGCTCAGGCATTTCCCTATTACTTATCATATGCTACTTATTGTGAAATATGCAAAATTTCAAATGTTGGTAGTTGTGTATCGGGTTTATTGGTATAAAAAGTAAAAATACATTTTTTCCATTTATCAGGATTGAAAATAACGACTTTGCCACTTTCGTTGTTTTGCATTTGCTCGTGAATGGTAAAGGATTTTAAACTTTCAGACGCTTCTATATCAATGATTTCCAATGTAGCATATTTACTTGAGTCAAAATGATCAGATATTTCGACTGATGAAGTCACTCCGATTTCAATATTCTGCCAGCCAAAAGAATTTAAAATATGATCAAAGTAACCATCAAATATGAATTTTGTCATTCCGTTGGTATTTTTCCAAATATATAGCGGACAGTAACTGTTAAATAATTGGCCTTCAGACTTTTCAGAGATTAAATAAACTTTGAAAAACAAATCGTCGAATCCATCCATTAAATGACCTGTATTTCGGACACGTTGTCTAATGATATCCATATCATAATCTGATGGTAATTTTATAGTATATTGCATTGCTTGCATAGCAGTACCCCTTTTCTAATGAACTATTGACAGTATAAATGATTTATATCATGTTGAATAATACTTAAAAATGATATAATTATCATAAAAAGTGATAGGGTGTTTTAAATGAATTTTAATGATATGAGCATTTTTGTGACGATCTATGAGACAAGATCAATAAACAAAAGTTCAAAGATCTTACAATATGCGCAATCTAATCTCAGCGCTAGATTGAAAGTGTTTGAGACTGAATTAGATACGAAATTATTTTACAGAAAATATAATGGTTTAGTTCCGACAGAAAGTGGAGACTTATTTTATCAATTTTGTAAGGAAACTTCTAACAATTTAGAGAAATTAAAGCAGAAATGTGAAATCTCGAAAATATCCATCTTAATTTCAGAATTGTTATTTAATCACGATATTAATAATTCGCAAACAATTGATTTGGATAAAAGCAAAATTAATATCCAAAAAACTTCGGATATACCAATCATTGCTCATCAGGAAGACTTTGATAAAATTTTTTGCTTTCAAAAAATTGAAAATTTAAAGCATTATGATGAGACTATCGGACATATTGAGTCAGTTTATGCTTGTTCGAGCAACATAAAGGCTAGTGAGGAAATGCCTATATTCGTTAATAAAGATGAAAATTGTCCTTTTAGAAAACAAAGCTTAATGAAGTTTGCTCATTTAAAATCAGTTGTAGAAATTGATTCATTTGAGAACATTATCAGCTTAGTTGAAAACGGGAAAGGAATCGCACTATTGCCGGAATGGTTAAATAAGAGAGCGAAAATCAAGCCATACGACCAAGACATCGTTCTTATCCCATTTTATCAGTATGAAAAGCAGAACCAAAGCAGGTAGCCCATTTAGAAGAAATGCTAATGCTATGATGAAAAATCATTTGACAAACATCATAAAAACACTTATAATAAGTATACATATTATAAAGGAGTTATTGTAATGGAATTTAGTTTTAGTTTAACCATAAAAGCATCAAAAGAAGATGTATGGGCCTACTATGAAAATATTGAAAAGTGGTATGACTGGGAAGAAGATTTAAAAAATATTACATTAAATGGTGAATTTAAGACAGGATCTTGTGGGATGATGGAACTCGAAGGAATGCCCCCAATGGAATATCAGCTGACACTTGTCAAACCCTTTGAGGAATTTTGGGATAAAACAGCGACTCCGTTTGGAGATATCCTTTTTGGTCATCAGATCATTGAGAATAATGATGGCACTGTAAATGTAAAACATACTGTATCTTTGGATAGTGAAGACAAGCAACATCTAGAATTTTTAAGTCAAGTCTTTTCAGATGTTCCTCACTCTATTTTCATTCTAAAAAACCACTTAGAAAGATAGAGGGAGTGCTGTTTGTTGACACTGCAATATTAAAATAATTTAGTTCAACTTATAAATCCCTTTACAAATCTAGCTTTTCATGGTACAATAACCTTTGTGTGAAATAGCAGCAGGAAAGCATGAAGCTCGTCAACAGGTGTCTTATGACAAGTAACCTTGGCTGTTTAGGCGAAGGGCATCTGCACGAATCAGGGCTTTCTAAGTGACTATTTCCACCAAAATATTATTTATATCAGGAGGACATACACATGTCACGTTATACAGGACCATCTTGGAAACAAGCTCGTCGCCTTGGCCTTTCACTTACAGGTACAGGTAAAGAATTGGCACGTCGTAACTACGTACCAGGACAACACGGACCAAACAACCGTTCTAAATTGTCAGAATACGGTTTGCAATTGGCTGAAAAACAAAAACTTCGTTTCACTTACGGTGTAGGTGAAAAACAATTCCGTAACTTGTTCGTACAAGCTACAAAAATTAAAGGCGGAATCCTAGGTTTCAACTTCATGCTTCTTTTGGAGCGTCGTTTGGATAACGTTGTTTACCGTCTTGGTCTTGCGACTACTCGTCGTCAAGCTCGTCAATTCGTAAACCACGGTCACATCCTTGTTGACGGAAAACGCGTTGATATCCCATCATACCGCGTAACTCCAGGTCAAGTGATCTCAGTTCGTGAAAAATCATTGAAAGTTCCAGCTATCCTTGAAGCAGTAGAAGCTACTCTTGGACGTCCAGCATTCGTATCATTCGACGCTGAAAAATTGGAAGGTTCATTGACTCGCTTGCCAGAACGCGACGAAATCAACCCAGAAATCAACGAAGCACTTGTCGTTGAATTCTACAACAAAATGCTTTAATTTTAAGAAATATCTTACAGAAAGCCTACAACAGTGGGCTTTTTGCTTTGTCTTAAAAAACCATAGAACACTTCTTAACTGTGAAGGAGGATAAAAAATTCCCTGCAAAATGAAATTGCAAGGAACTTTTGTTAATGGTTATGGGCAAGCCAGACGGAATATTTTTTTCCGAGCCAGAGAGCAAAGAGGAGATTGATGACGACGATGCCTGAACCGACTAGTGAAAATAGGAAAAATTCGCTAGTCGAAACTCGCCATAAATGCACGATGTCTGTAATCAAATAAGCACTGACAGGAAAACAAAGGATAGAAGTGATGAGAGCAGGGATATACTTGCGAAGAAGAAAAAGCAATCTTCAAGAAGGAATTGATTGAGTTTATAGAAGAAAGGAAGAAGACGTTTAGAAAAGGGAAATGATGTTATGTAGGAACATTAGAAATTAATGTTGTCTAACTAAAGTTTAATTGGCTATAGGAATAGATAATGCTTCAAAAACTATTTTCTGTTGTAAACAGTATAAATATGTGTATGTTTTAGAAATACTTATACGAAGAATTAAATTGTTTCTTGATAAGATTTGAATAAAATGATATAATTAAAGGGCTTTCCAAACTAGTGTTAACCAATAGAATGGTTGATAGTAGCTTGCAATATTTTGTAGCTCATTTGGATTTTCTATGTCAATCTCAATCTTTATTTCAATGATGAGCCTAACATTATCTTGGTTAAAAATTAAAGAGGAGTTTACTATGAAAGAAATATTTTTATCATTGGCAGTTTCATGCGGTTCTGAGGTAGCTGAGTGATAATCTAGGTGAGGACAAAATAATATAAGAGCAACCGCTTCGGGTTCGAGTCCCGACTGCCTCATTATCTTTAGTGGACACTAGTCCACCTTTTTAATATAAACAATTCAATCAAATAGGTTTAGTTTGTTTGGGATTGCATGTAAGGAGGAATTGTTCATTGGATAGATTATATAAAGAAATAAGTAGTACTACAAAACAATTATTGTATCGGTATATGAAAGATAATAGTATATCTCTATTGAATTATCATTTCAATCCATTTTTTCTGGGTTTGCTTAGATATTTGCTAGATTGATTTCATAGCCGTTTCAAAGATTGAGACGGCTTTTTCGTTCTCTTTTGAGAGATAAAAAAGAAGAATGACTCTCCCACAGCTATAGAGCTTTTGGGCGGGAAAACCATGCTTCTTTCTCGACTTAATTATACATCTTCTTGATTTTAAAATCAAATAAAGGTGACCCACCGCCTCCACAGCAAGCTACTTCATGGGCGTTAGACCACCTTTACCTTAACTTAATTATAACTCAAAAAAATTTCTAGTACAAGTATAATCGGAGGTTAGCAATTATAAAAATAGAGGTGTCCCACCTCCTACTGCAGAATGAACTGTTTCAAGGGGAGATGGAAAACCTCTATCCGTTAATTTAATTATAGCCTAAAAAACTAACTGACGCAAGAATATTAAAGGCATATCCTTTGGAGTAATCGAAACAGTAAAAGGAACTGACTTAGGCGCCGACCTAAAATAGGTCATTGGGTGCCAAACCAGTTCCTTTATTTATTTAAGTATACAACATTTTACAAGAAAAGCAAAGTAGCAGGTTGGTCTATCAGGGGACCTATTTTACTTTTGGAATTCTAAATATGATATAATTAGTGTGAAAGAAAACAAGGGTGGCATAGTCCTTGAAATGAATGTCAGAAAGGATGGGTAACAATGAACTTATCAGAGGCTTTTTCTCAGATTGACTCAATGGGGTTGAGTTCTCCTAAGCTCATCCCGTCTGAAAGGACCGATGAAGAACTCGCTAGATTGCGTTTTACCTGGATCTCTCCAGAGGATGAAGAACTTGTAATGGCTGAACTTAGAAAACGCGATTTAGCTATATAATACTTGAAAGACTTAGTTAAACCTAGTCATTTTCGTCATATTAGTTCATAAGAAATAGTAAAATAAAAAGCACCTTTGACAGGTGCAATTTACTTGCTTACTGAACTCATCAATTTAAGTCCCCTTTTTGTTACCCTTTATGTTTTCTCAGCTTATTTGAATTTAATAGTTTTTGAAGAAATCAAGTTAGATTTAGAGCAGGCTTAGGCCTGTTTTTCTGTACCTAATCACTGCAAGATAACAAGATGCTTTAATTTTAAGAAATATCTTACAGAAAGCCTGCAACAGTGGGCTTTTTGCTTTGTCTTAAAAGGGTGAGTTGGAGATTCGGCTGGTATGTGGAGGATTATTTTTACTCATGGAGAATGTTTCGAGTTTTAGTGTAAAGAAATCAACCCTTTTAGGCGACTTTTCCCCTCATTTTCTGCTTTTATGCTAAAATAGATTTATAAATTGAAAATAAGGGATGTTTATGAAATCAGGTAATGTATTTTTAAAAGGCTGCCTTTATTTCTGGGGAGTATTGATTTTCTTTAGTATCTTAGCTGAATATTCTTTCCCCTTGGCTATCTGTAGTCTAATTGGTTTCGGTGCTTATGCACTTTACCGACGCAGGAGTGGTAATCGCTCTGTAGAGGATCAAATTGAACTCTTAAAAGCTCGAATTCGTCAGACTGATAAAGATATTCAGCAGTTAGAGGAGACCCTATCTGAGAAAGGATCAGCAGCCTATAAAAGTCGGTCCAAGCAAGTACTGCTTGAACTGAGTGAAATTCATCAGAAAGCCGAACAGCTTAAATCTTATATTGGTGATTCCGTTTATAGTCGTATTGATAAGAAGGTTCGCTCAGTAAGAGCAACTATCAGTGTTCAGCTAGAGCGTTTGGAAAGAGACAGCCAGATAGATATTGAAAATATGGAGCCCGAGGAAGTGGCACCAGAATTGGCTCAGACGCTTGCCAATATCGCGTGTGACCATCAGGAAATAATAAATAAAATAGAGGCATCTAACTTTGGAGACAAGGAAGAATTGGCGACCATTCATAATTTAAAGATGGAAAAATTCCAGACCGTTTTAGAGGGTTATTTAAAGATTAAGGCAAATCCTAAGAACTATAATCGATCTGAGGAACGCTTGGAACAAGCTAGAGTAGCCATTGAACAATTTGATCTTGAGCTAGATCAAGTTTTGAGAGAGCTCAATGAAACAGATATGCGCGATTTTGATATTAGCTTGCGTATCTTGGGTAAAGATCGCAAGGAATAGGGTAGACACAAAGGAGTAACCATGACAGAATTTAATTTTGATATTGATCAGATTGCCAGTAATACAGTGACCAAAGTGGACAAAACCACTGAAATCATCGGGACCAACACAGGCTCAGCCCAGACCATCACCTTTCTTGAAAAGCTAAGTCCTGAACAGCAAGAGGGAATCAAGGTGCGCGTGCCCCAGTTGGTGGATCAGTTTGTCACAGACCAAAATGCCCTCTTGGACTTTGGTCAATCAGCTGTGGAAGATGTCAATAGTACGGTGAACCGTATCCTGACCGAGCAGAAGAAACTGCAAATTCCGCAGGTGGATGATCTCCTAAAAAATACTAACCGCGAACTCCAAGGTTTTGTAACCAAATACAAGAATGCTGAAATTGCAGAATTGGAAGAAAAGCCCAACTTTTTGCAACGATTGTTTAACAAGAGCAAGAATACGCTACAAGAATTTTACTTTGACTCAAAAACAGTTGAACAAAAACTAGATGGTATGGCAGCTGCAGTGGTCAAGCAAGAAGATGTGCTTGCTCGAAATATTGTTTCTGCTGAGATGTTGATTGAGGACAATACCAAATCCATTGAAAATCTAGTCGGTGTGATTTCATTCATCGAGGCCAGTCAGGCAGAAGCTGGTGGTCGTGCTGCAGAATTGAAGGCTCAAGTTGATCAATTAGATGCAACAACGGTAGAATATCAAACCAAGTCCCAAGAGTTGGCCCGTATGGCAGAAGTGGTCAATACACTGGAACAACAGCATACAGAGTATGTCAGTCGCCTTTACGTAGCCTGGACGACGACCCCGCAAATGCGTAATCTCGTCAAAGTTTCATCAGACATGCGCCAAAAATTGGGCATGCTTCGCCGCAATACCATTCCAACAATGAAACTCTCGATTGCCCAACTTGGTATTTTGCAACAATCAATCAAATCAGGTGCCGTGGCGGATGCCATTGTCAATGCCAATAATGCAGCCCTTCAGATGCTAGCTGAAACTAGTAAGGAAGTGATACCGCAGATAGAGAAAATTGCCCAAAGTCCAACAGTAGCTGTCGAATCGGTGACCAAGCTAGCTGAAAGTCTCGTCGCTCAAAATCAAGGCATCGTTGCTGCCATTGAGTTGGGACGCCAGAAACGTGCTCAACTAGAAACAACCATCGTTGAGTCAGCTGCAGTCATTAACGATTCTGTTAAACTTCGCGATGAAAAAATTATTCAAGCCCTTCTGGACCAAGGAAAGGCCGCTCAGAAAGAAGTACAAGAATAACAGAGATGTGGACAAGACCAGTAGATGGGAGTCAAGATAAGAGGATAATGTTTAGGTAAATAAAGGGACCTTTTGTGCCCTCTAGTGGCCGCTCGACTCCTCAGAGTACTGGTGGGTGTATGTTGCGAATCTGTTAATCTGTTTTTCCGTTTCATTCTGGTCATTTACTAAGGATGACCCTATATAAAAAATACTCCTCAACCTAGTTTACTAGTGTTAGGAGTATTTTTATATGATTAGAGCTGGCTAATGATATCATCAATGGTATGGGCAATCCAGTCAGGCTGATAGCTGAGTAAATCAGCCTCCTCTCCAAATCCCCAAGTAACAGCGACCTTTTTAATGCCAGTTTCTTGGGCTCCAATCATATCAAACTTGGTATCCCCAATGATGAGGACTTGGTCTGCAGGGAGTTGATGCGTTTGCAAGGCGTAACGGATGACATCCGCCTTGTGTGGCGTTTCAGGACTAGAGCCGTAAATGCCATCAAAGAAATGATGGATTCCCAGATTTTTAGTCATATCATGAGCAGTAGGAGTATTCTTTGTTGTAGTGATGTAGAGAGGGTAGTTTTGTGAAAGTTCTTGGAGTAATTCCGTTATTCGGGGGAAGAGTTGGGCTTCGTGGATTCCTTTTTCCTTGTAGTAAGAGCGGTATATCTGGACGGCCTCCGAGATTTGTTCCTTGGGAAGACATGTTGCAAAACTACTTTCAAGGGGTGGTCCCATGAAACCACGAATGGTTTTGGCATCAGGGCTAGGTACTCCTAGTTGTTCAAAGGTGTAGGTGAAGGCATTGTGGATCCCGGTGGAACTGTCAACCAGGGTTCCGTCTAGATCAAAAAAGATTGCTGAGATAGAGGGCATAGTTTCTCCTAATAGATATAGATAAGCTTATTCTCCGAAGATTTCTTTTTGTAGGCGACGACCAGTAGGTGTAGCGGCGAGTCCACCCTCAGCCGTTTCACGAAGGGCAGTTGGAAGACTTGATCCGACTTGGTACATGGCATCGATGACTTCGTCAACAGGGATCTTAGACTCGATACCTGCCAAGGCCATATCTGCCGCTATAAAGGCAAAGCTAGCCCCCATAGCATTTCGTTTGACACATGGAACCTCAACCAGACCAGCGACGGGATCGCAGATGAGGCCCAGCATATTTTTAATGACAAAGGCGATGGCTTGACTAGCCTGATAGGGGGTCCCACCTGCAGCCAAGGTTAAGGCTGCGGCACTCATGGCAGAGGCAGAGCCAACTTCGGCCTGGCAGCCACCTTCAGCACCTGAGATAGAAGCGTTATTTGCGATGACTAGTCCAAAGGCACCAGCAGCAAAGAGGAAATCCAGCTGTTCTTCGTGACTGAGGTCTAGTTTTTGGATAGCAGCAGTGAGAACGGCTGGCAAACAACCAGCACTTCCTGCGGTTGGAGTAGCGCAGACCAAGCCCATCTTCGCATTGTGTTCATTGACCGCGATGGCATTTCGGGCTGCTGATAGGATGGTAAAGTCCGACAAGGCCTTGCCACTTTTGAGATGGCGGTCTAGTTTGGCCGCGTCTCCGCCCGTTAGGCCACTACGGGATTTATTTTCACTGAGACCGAGCTCGACAGAGGCTTTCATGACTTCTAGATTGCGTTCCATGAGAAGGAGAACTTCTGGCCGTTCTCGACCGGTTAATTGATATTCTGTCGCAATCATGAGTTCTGCGACATTTCCTTGGAAGTCTAGATCTGCTTGCTCGACCAATTCTTTGATAGAATAAAACATGTTTCCTCCTACTTAAAGAAATTGACATTGTGGAGATGAGGGATTTTTCGGATTTCTTCAATCGCCTCTTCGCAACTTCGACTATCGACTTCGATAATCATGATGGCTTTTTCTCCAGCTTTTTCTCGAGTCACATTCATCTGAGCGATGTTGATATCGAAACGAGAGAGGGCTTCAGTAACATGGGCAATCATACCTGGAACATCCTGATGCACGATGATGATGGTCGGTGTGTTCATGTTGAGAGAGACAGCAAAGCCGTTAAGTTCCGTAACTTGGATATTTCCCCCACCGATGGAAATTCCTGTCACACTGATGGATTTGTGTTCATTCTTCACAGTAATTTTAGTGGTATTAGGGTGAGGAGCGTTGCTGTCTTTCTGAATGGTCCAGACAATCTTGATACCATGTTTATGGGCAATCTCGAGACTATTTGGAATGTCAGGATCGTCCGTATCCATACCTAAAATACCCGCAACGAGAGCAAGGTCTGTCCCGTGACCACGGTAGGTCTTGGCAAATGAATTAAATAATTGGAATTCGACTTCTGTTGGCGTATCGTCAAAGATGGAGGAGACGATTTTCCCAATACGAACAGCTCCAGCAGTATGGCTACTTGATGGGCCAATCATGACTGGTCCGATAATATCAAAGACAGATTGAAAACGAAGTGATTGCATCTGTTTCCCCTTACAAAGATTCTTATATCTATTATATCAAAGAATGAAGTTCTGTGCTTATTTCCCTTATAAAACTGAAAAAATGGATAGAAATGGTATAAAATTTGGCCTTTTATGACAAAAATATCAATGTTTCAGTAAATATAAAATATTTTTGTAATATTTCTACACAAAATCGTTAAGAAACGGTAATATTCAAACGGTATGATAGAAGCATAGTAAAAAGGAGAATTTTCAGAAATGACATTAACAACTAAAAAAATCAAATCAACTCTTGCAGGAGTAGCAACATTACTTGCTTTCTTTGCGCCTGTACTTGCTTCTGCGCAAGAAACTGTAACTTATACAGTTAAACCAGGTGATACTCTTTCAGAAATCGCTGAGAAGTACAACACTACTGTTGAAAAATTGGCAGAAAAAAACAATATCAAAGATATTCACCTTATCTATGTGGATCAAGTTTTGGTTATCGAAGGAACAGCTTCATCGACAGCAACTGCAACTTCTGCAACAACCTATGAAGCACCAGTTGCTACAGAAGAAACAAGCGAAGCTACAACTTATGAAGAAGTTGCTGAAACAACAACTTACGAAGCACCAGCTGCTACAGCCAGCACTTCTTATGAAGAAGAAAGTTACACAGCTTCAACTGTAAGTGGCTCTGAAGCAGAAGCCAAAGAATGGATCGCTCAAAAAGAATCAGGCGGTAGCTACACAGCTACAAACGGACGTTATATCGGACGTTACCAATTGACAGATTCATACTTGAACGGCGACTACTCAGCTGAAAACCAAGAACGTGTAGCAGATGCTTACGTTTCAGGACGTTACGGTTCATGGACAGCTGCCAAGAACTTCTGGCTTAACAACGGTTGGTATTAAGAATTAGCTAACAGAAAAATATGTAAAAGTCGAGGAAATCCCTCGACTTTTTGTATGCTTTTCTACATGTGTTCTCATCCCTCCCTTGTCTTCTTCTTTAAAGCATGCTATAATGAATCTTGCTCAAGCGACCTTCAATCGTTGAAGCACACACGACCTTCAATCGTGAATAAACGAATAGATGGGAGACTTACCATGAGTGATAACTCTAAAACACGTGTTGTCGTGGGGATGAGTGGTGGTGTTGATTCGTCGGTGACGGCTCTCTTGCTCAAGGAGCAGGGCTACGATGTGATCGGTATCTTCATGAAGAACTGGGATGACACAGATGAAAACGGCGTCTGTACGGCGACCGAAGATTACAAGGATGTGGCTACGGTGGCAGACCAGATCGGCATTCCTTACTACTCTGTTAATTTTGAAAAAGAGTATTGGGATCGCGTTTTTGAGTATTTTCTAGCGGAATACCGTGCAGGGCGCACGCCAAATCCAGATGTTATGTGTAACAAGGAAATCAAGTTCAAGGCCTTTCTGGACTATGCCATGACCTTGGGAGCAGACTATGTAGCGACGGGGCATTATGCTCGAGTGGCGCGTGATGAGGATGGCATCGTTCACATGCTTCGTGGCGTGGACAATGGCAAGGACCAGACCTATTTTCTCAGCCAGCTTTCTCAAGAACAACTCCAAAAAACTATGTTCCCGTTGGGACATTTGGAAAAGCCTGAAGTTCGCAGACTAGCAGAAGAGGCAGGCCTCGCGACTGCCAAGAAGAAAGATTCGACAGGGATTTGCTTCATCGGAGAAAAGAACTTTAAAAACTTTCTCAGCAACTACCTACCAGCTCAGCCTGGTCGTATGATGACTGTGGATGGACGCGATATGGGTGAGCATGCAGGTCTTATGTATTATACGATTGGTCAGCGTGGTGGTCTCGGTATCGGTGGACAACACGGTGGTGACAATGCCCCTTGGTTCGTTGTCGGAAAAGACCTCAGCAAGAATATCCTCTATGTCGGACAAGGCTTCTACCACGACTCGCTCATGTCAACAAGCCTAGAAGCCAGTCAAGTTCATTTTACTCGTGACATGCCTGAAGAGTTTACGCTAGAATGTACAGCTAAATTCCGCTACCGTCAGCCTGATTCTAAGGTGACAGTACATGTCAAAGGAGATAAGGCAGAAGTTATCTTTGCGGAACCGCAACGCGCGATCACACCAGGACAGGCAGTTGTCTTTTACGATGGCGAAGAGTGTCTTGGTGGTGGTTTGATTGACAATGCCTACCGCGATGGACAAGTTTGTCAGTACATTTAGATTGACAAATTCTCTCAATTTGCTACAATAATAAAAGCAATAGAAATGATGGTCAAAGCTCATGGATGTTGCAGGCTTTTTTGTCCTGCACTCCTTACGAGTTTTGACTGTTTTTGTGTCGTTTAAGGGAAAGGACAGAAATGACTCAACAAGACTTTCGGACAAAAGTGGGAAATACTGTTTTTGGTGTTCGAGCAACAGCTTTGATTCTCCAAAATGGCAAGATCCTAGTTACCAAAGACAAGGGCAAGTATTACACTATCGGCGGTGCGATTCAAGTCAATGAAAGCACGGAAGACGCGGTAGTCCGTGAAGTGAGAGAAGAACTGGGTGTCAAAGCTCAAGCTGGGCAGCTAGCTTTCGTGGTTGAAAATCGTTTTGAACAGGACGGTGTTTCCTATCACAACATCGAATTTCATTACCTGGTGGACTTACTTGAGGATGCCCCGTTGACCATGCAGGAAGATGAGAAAACACTGCCCTGTGAGTGGATTGACTTGGATGAGCTCCAGAATATCCAGCTAGTTCCAGCCTTTTTAAAAACAGCCCTACCAGATTGGGACGGCCAACTAAGACACATTCATCTTGAAGAATAGGAGAGAAAATGACTTATAATTTTACGGAAGAATACGATATTATTGTAATCGGTGCGGGGCACGCTGGGGTGGAGGCATCTCTAGCTGCTAGCCGTATGGGCTGCAAGGTCTTGCTTGCGACCATCAACATTGAAATGTTGGCATTCATGCCATGTAATCCCTCTATCGGAGGTTCTGCCAAGGGGATTGTCGTGCGTGAAGTAGATGCCCTTGGTGGCGAGATGGCCAAAACCATTGACAAGACTTACATCCAGATGAAGATGCTCAACACAGGGAAGGGGCCAGCTGTCCGTGCCCTTCGTGCGCAAGCTGACAAGGAGCTTTACTCTAAAGAAATGCGCAAGACAGTTGAAAATCAAGAAAATTTGACCCTCCGTCAAACCATGATTGATGAGATTTTGGTGGAAGATGGTAAGGTTGTCGGTGTTCGTACAGCGACCCATCAAGAGTATGCTGCCAAGGCTGTTATCGTGACGACAGGGACTGCCCTCCGTGGGGAAATCATCATCGGAGACCTCAAGTATTCGTCAGGTCCTAACCACAGTCTAGCTTCGATTAACCTAGCTGATAATCTCAAGGAACTTGGGCTCGAAATCGGCCGTTTCAAGACAGGAACTCCTCCACGTGTCAAGGCTTCCTCTATCAACTACGATGTGACAGAGATTCAGCCAGGGGACGAAGCGCCTAATCACTTCTCATATACTTCACGTGATGAGGATTATGTCAAAGATCAAGTTCCATGCTGGTTGACCTATACCAATGGTACCAGTCATGAGATTATCCAAAACAACCTCCATCGTGCGCCTATGTTTACAGGTGTAGTTAAGGGTGTAGGTCCTCGTTACTGTCCATCGATTGAGGATAAGATTGTGCGCTTTGCAGACAAGGAACGTCACCAACTATTTCTAGAACCAGAAGGGCGTGACACTGAGGAAGTATACGTTCAAGGTTTATCAACCAGTCTTCCTGAGGATGTCCAGCGCGAGCTAGTTCATTCCATCAAAGGGTTGGAAAATGCAGAAATGATGCGAACGGGTTATGCTATTGAGTACGACATGGTCTTGCCTCATCAGTTGCGTGCAACTCTGGAAACCAAGAAAATCTCAGGACTCTTCACTGCTGGTCAGACCAATGGAACATCAGGTTACGAAGAGGCAGCAGGTCAAGGGATTATCGCTGGTATCAACGCCGCTCTGAAAATCCAAGGCAAGCCTGAGTTGATTTTGAAGCGTAGTGACGGCTATATTGGAGTGATGATTGATGACTTGGTGACCAAGGGTACCATTGAACCCTACCGTCTCTTGACTAGTCGTGCTGAATACCGCCTCATCCTCCGTCATGATAATGCAGATATGCGTTTGACCGAGATGGGACGTGAGATTGGGCTTGTTGACGATGAACGCTGGGCTCGTTTTGAAATCAAGAAAAATCAATTTGATAATGAGATGAAACGCCTAGACAGCATCAAACTCAAGCCAGTCAAGGAAACCAATGCTAAGGTTGAAGAGATGGGATTCAAACCATTGACAGATGCGGTGACAGCCAAGGAATTCCTTCGCCGTCCAGAAGTTTCTTATCAAGATGTGGTGGCCTTTATCGGGCCAGCTGCAGAGGACTTGGATGACAAGGTCATTGAATTGATTGAAACAGAGATCAAGTACGAGGGTTATATTTCTAAAGCCATGGATCAGGTTGCCAAGATGAAACGCATGGAAGAAAAACGCATTCCGGCCAATATTGACTGGGATGACATTGACTCGATTGCGACTGAAGCTCGCCAGAAGTTCAAACTCATCAATCCAGAAACCATTGGCCAAGCTAGCCGTATTTCGGGAGTAAACCCAGCAGATATTTCCATTCTCATGGTCTATCTGGAAGGTAAAAATCGTAGTATTTCGAAGAATCAAGAAAAGAAAGCATAGAGAAAAACAGCTCCGAAGACGGGGCTGTTTTGTTGATTTATTCTTCTTCGTCTGGTGTGAGGATCATAGGGATAATGATCGGTTCACGTTCCGTATTTTCATAAAGGAAGGGACGAATAGCGTTGACAATGGCACCATTGACAGATTGGATGCTAGCATCCTTATTTTTCAACGCGATACGAATGGCATTAAAGAGGATGCGCTGGCTTTGGCGAATCAAGTCACCAGACTCTCGCATGTAGACAAAGCCTCGGCTGAGGATGTCTGGACCAGACAGAATCATTTTAGATTTGAAGTCAACAGTTGCGACTGCAAGTACGACACCGTCTTCAGATAGATCACGACGGTCTTTGAGGACAGCAGCGCCGATTTCACCGATACGATTGCCATCGACATAAATGTCTTGGGCATTGAAGTGACCTGCGATACGAGCAGAGTTAGCAGTAAGGGCAAGCACATCACCATTGCTCATGATAAAGATATTGTCCTTCTCGACACCAGTATCCACCGCTAGTCCAGCATGGACTTTCTGCATACGGTATTCACCATGAACAGGCATGAAGTATTTGGGCTTGATCAAGCGGAGCATGAGTTTTTGCTCTTGCTGACCACCGTGTCCAGAGGTGTGGATATTGTTAATCTTACCATGGATGACTTCGACACCAGCTTCTGAGATAATATTAATCAGTTTGTTGACGCTAGTAGTATTTCCAGGGATTGGGCTAGAAGAGAAGATAACGGTATCGCCGGGTTGGAGTTGCACCTGACGGTGTGTTCCGTTAGCGATACGAGAGAGGGCTGCCATCGGCTCACCCTGACTACCTGTACAAAGGATCAGAACCTCGCCTGCAGGGTAGTCCTTGATTTCATTTGGCTCGATAAAGGTTCCCTTGGGAGCTTTGATGTAGCCAAGCTCAATTCCGTTGACTATAGCCTTTTCCATAGAACGACCAAAGACCGCAATCTTGCGTCCAGTCTTAACAGCAGCATCTGTTGCTTGTTGGAGACGGAAGATATTTGAGGCAAAGGATGCAAAGATGATACGTCCTTCAATGCCTTGGATGATCTTCATGATAGACTGGCCAACGACTTTTTCAGAGTTGGTAAAAGTTGGCACTTCCGCATTTGTCGAGTCAGAGAGGAGACAGAGCACTCCTTCTTCACCAAGGGCAGCCATACGGTGCAAGTCTGCAGGCTCTCCAACTGGCGTGAAGTCGAACTTGAAGTCACCCGTACAGACGATTTTACCTTGAGGAGTATGAATGACAATCCCCAAAGGCTCTGGAATGGAGTGAGTAGTTCTAAAGAAAGTTGCCTTGAGATTTTTAAAGGTCAACTCAGTGTTGTGGTTGATTTCGTAAAGTTTGGCGTTGCGCAAGAGGCCGTGTTCTTCGAGTTTTCCACGGATCAAAGCCAAGGCAAGTGGTCCAGCGTAGATAGGGACATTTGCTTGCTTGAGCAGGAAAGGAATCCCACCGATGTGGTCCTCGTGTCCGTGTGTAATCAAAACGGCCTTGACGCGGTCAATATTGTCCACGATGTAAGAGTAGTCAGGGATAACGTAGTCGATACCCAGTAAGTCATCTTCTGGGAATTTAATCCCAGCATCGACGATGATAATCTCATCTTGGTATTCAATTCCGTAAGTGTTTTTCCCGATTTCTCCCAGACCACCGATGGCAAAAACGCCGACTTCTTCAGGTTTAAGAGTGTAGGCCATATTAGAACTCCGTAATTTCGAAGGCGCCAGTTTCTTTTTCGTAATCTAGCAATTTGTCAGACAAGAGTTCGATATACTCGATATTGTACTCTGGGCGGTTTTCTTCGACAAGTTGGCGAGCAGCGATACGGCCCTCAAGTTCTGAGTTGGCATCGATGTCTAGGTAAAGTGAGCGTGTTGTTTCACGACGTGGGCTACGTTCTTTTGTTTCTTGATAAAAAACTTTGTAAATCATATCGTTCCTTTCTATTTACAGGTCAGCTTATTCCAAACTTTTAGTAGAGATTTGCTTGATTTCATTCCATTTTGTGTCTAGATTGACCTTGATTCGTTACAATTATTTCAATTATACCATAAAATGAAAAATTAGTAAAAGACAGAAAACGAGAAAGTCGGGAGGGAAAGGAGGGCAAAAAGATAGATAGGATTTGGTTGGAGAGCACTTAGGTGTTATAATGGAAAGAGAAAGGGAAGTTTATGGACGGGAATATTCCCTATAGCTTTTAAAACAAGGAGGATTAAGAATGTTTAGTTTGTTTGAATTTGCAGTAGGGGTTCGCCTCTTGATGTTTGTAATTTTTGTAGCCTGTGTCTATGGTGGAAATCTTATTTTTACGTATCTAGAACACCGCAAAACAAAATTCCTTTGGAAGCTTGCTTTTGTGACGCTCTATTCAATTTTTCTCCTTCTTGTAACCTATGTTGTCTGGTTTGTTTTTTACTTTGGTTTAAATGCTTAAGCTCCAGTTATTCATCTAAGTATACAGAAAATCCACCCCGTATTGATAGAGGGGCGGACTTTTCTATTTTCAGATGATATCCTTATGTTTACGATGATGATCTCTCGCATCGAAAATCGAGTTGCAACATATATGACTTATCCAAATTTCTTATGAAGATCCTTTCAAATTCCTTGTTCACTTATATATTTGGAAAAGATAGGAAAAAACTACAACTTTTTTTGCCTTCCTCTTTGTTTAAGTGGCAGGGCTTTTTGTTTGGGGCAAAGAAAATTCCCATGCGTCAGCTTTTGTAGTATAATAGTAAACAGACCAAAAGATAGGAATGTGTTATGAAAGTATTAGCTTTTGATACGTCCAGCAAGGCTCTTTCTCTAGCCATTTTAGAGGATAAGCAGGTTCTTGCTGAGACCACGATCAATATCAAGAAAAATCACAGTATAACCCTTATGCCAGCCATTGATTTTTTGATGGCGAGTTTGGACTGGACTCCCAAGGACTTAGATCGCATCGTGGTAGCAGAGGGACCAGGTAGCTACACAGGTTTGCGAATTGCGGTAGCAACTGCTAAGACCTTGGCTCATACCCTGAACATTGAGTTAGTTGGTATGTCGAGTCTCTTGGCTCTGGTGCCACGTCAGCAAGAAGGCTTGGTGGTTCCTATCATGGATGCACGTCGCAACAATGTTTATGCAGGATTTTATGAAAATGTCAAGGCTGTCTTGCCAGAAGCGCATTTATCTTTTGAAGAGGTGTTAGAAAAAGTCAAGGATGCTGAACAGGTAACCTTTGTCGGAGAAGTTGGTGTCTTTGTGGAACAAATTCAAGAGCATCTGCCACAAGCTAACTACCAAGAAACCTTGCCAAGTGCAGCTAATCTAGCTCTTTGGGCCTGGGACAAGGAAGCAGACTCCTTACACGACTTTGTGCCCAATTACCTTAAGCGTGTCGAAGCTGAGGAAAATTGGCTGAAGAATCACACCGAGTCTGGCGAGTCCTACATTAAACGCCTATGATAGAGATCAAACGAATCCAACAGCAACCTGACTTGGCTCTAGCCATCTATGCTGTCATGGCAGATGTTTATCCAGTCAGCCCTTGGACGCTGGAACAAATCCAAGCAGACCTGTCCCAAGACCAGACTTGGTATGCTCTGGCTTATGATGGAGCAGAAGTGATTGGATTTCTAGCCGTACAGGAGAATCTCTTTGAAGCAGAAGTCCTACAAATCGCTGTCAAACAAGCCTATCAAGGTCAGGGAATTGCGTCAGCCTTGTTTGCGACACTGCCGACGGATAAGGAGATTTTCCTTGAAGTCAGAAAGTCAAATCACCGAGCGCAAGCATTTTACAAGAAAGAAAAGATGGTGATCATCGCTGAGCGAAAGGCCTACTACCATAACCCAGTCGAGGACGCCATCATCATGAAGAGAGAAGTAGATGAAGGATAGATATATTTTAGCATTTGAAACGTCCTGTGATGAGACCAGTGTCGCCGTACTGAAAAACGATGATCAGCTCTTGTCCAATGTCATTGCTAGTCAAATTGAGAGTCACAAACGTTTTGGTGGCGTAGTGCCAGAAGTAGCCAGTCGTCACCATGTTGAGGTTATTACAGCCTGTATCGAGGAGGCACTGGCAGAAGCAGGAATTACCGAAGAGGACGTGACAGCTGTTGCAGTTACTTATGGACCAGGCTTGGTCGGTGCCTTGCTAGTTGGTTTGTCAGCTGCCAAGGCCTTTGCTTGGGCTCACGGCCTTCCGCTTATCCCCGTTAATCACATGGCTGGTCACCTCATGGCAGCTCAGAGTGTGGAGCCTTTGGAGTTTCCTTTGTTGGCACTCTTGGTCAGCGGTGGCCACACAGAGTTGGTTTATGTTTCTGAGGCTGGCGATTACAAGATTGTTGGGGAGACACGAGACGATGCAGTTGGGGAGGCTTATGACAAGGTCGGCCGTGTCATGGGCTTGACCTATCCAGCAGGTCGCGAGATTGACGAGTTGGCCCATCAAGGTCAGGATGTTTATGATTTCCCACGTGCTATGATCAAGGAAGACAATCTGGAGTTTTCATTCTCAGGTTTGAAGTCTGCCTTTATCAATCTTCACCATAATGCCGAGCAAAAGGGAGAAAGCCTGTCTACAGAGGATTTGTGTGCGTCCTTCCAAGCTGCAGTTATGGACATTCTCATGGCTAAAACCAAGAAGGCTTTGGAAAAATATCCTGTTAAAACTCTGGTCGTGGCAGGTGGCGTGGCAGCTAATAAAGGCCTCAGAGAACGCCTAGCAGCCGAAATCACAGATGTCAAGGTCATCATCCCGCCTCTGCGTCTTTGCGGAGATAATGCGGGTATGATCGCCTATGCCAGCGTCAGCGAGTGGAACAAAGAAAACTTTGCAGGCTTGGATCTCAACGCCAAACCAAGTCTCGCTTTTGATACGGTGGAATAAAGAGTCAGCTAATTGTTGACTCTTTATTCTTGGACAAATCCTAGCCTTTTTTTGTATAGTAGATATATGAAAATTACAAAAATAATCAGTAGTTTGCTTGCTCTTGGAGCTTTACTCATGCTTTTATCAGCTTGCCAGAATTTTAAAAAGACGCAACTGGTCTTGTTTGAATCCCTTTCTTTCGGTATGCCTGTTAAATCCTTTGAAGAAGTATTTGGAGAGGCTAGTGAAGAGGTGGAAGAAGAGGAACTGGCCTATCGCGATACTTGGCGTGCAGAAAATCCTTATTTCTATAAAATAGGTCGCCTTTTCTATCACTATGAACAGATTACTTTGAAAGGCTATACTGGCCGAGCAAGATTCACATTTTCAAAATCACATCGTTTGGAAGAAGTGACGGCTCATTTCCCCGTTACCTCAAAAGCTGAGCAGCAAGCATTGCTCTTTAACTTATCCCAGACTGTAAAAAAAGAACTTGAAGCTCTTCCAGATTACCAATCCATGGCAACTGATACAGTAGGACTCTATGATGACGGCTATCGCTATAAAGTCAAGCTGGAAGGAAAAAGGAAAGAACTCTGGGTCGATGTTTATCCGACAGAAGATGGGTCTGTTGAAAGCCAAGTCGATAAGTACACTATCCGAGTGGATCAGTTTCTTATGTATCAATAAGCAAGTAATGCTTTTTAACAATGTTTGCGAACTACTAGTTTCAAACTCTAAACTTTTTTCTCTTCCTTGAATATGTTATAATAGTCCGTGTTGTGGCTGTGATGATGAACAGCCTCAATTGGAGAAAATATGAGGAGAAGGATGAAAGAAAAAGGATTTTGGGAAGGTGTTCAGGCGGCCATGCCGACTGCCCTTGGCTATGTCAGCATTGGTCTGGCTTGTGGGATTATTGGCGCGCCCTATGTGACACCTGTTGAGATGGGCTTGATGAGCCTCTTTGTTTATGCTGGGAGCGCCCAGTTTGCCATGCTGGCACTGATTGCGGTTCAAGCGCCTGTGGTAGCTATTGCTATGACAGTCTTTTTGATCAACTTGCGACTCTTTTTGCTGAGCTTGCATGCGTCGACTTATTTCCGTCATACTAGTCTCTGGCAAAATATCGGCATGTCCAGTCTCCTTACAGATGAGACTTACGGGGTTTTGATGGGAGAATTAGCCCATACAGACAATGTCAATCCTATGTGGATGCATGGGAACAATCTCAATAGTTATGTAGCCTGGTTTATTGGGACAGTGGCGGGAACGGCTTTAGGTGGTCTTCTTCCAAATCCTGAGGTCTTTGGATTAGATTTTGCTCTTGTGGGGATGTTTATCGGGATTTTCACTTCGCAATTTCAGATTATGCAAAGAAGGGTTTCTGTTCGCAATCTGCTGATGATCCTATCAGTGGTTGCGGTATCTTTCTTTTTGCTCTTGACAGTGGTATCTCAATCACTAGCTGTTTTGTTTGCGACCTTGCTAGGTTGTACTATGGGGGTAATCTTAGATGGTCAGTAAGTATCTTTTATTAGCAGTTATTTTCTCTGGCTTGGTGACTTGGATTCCCCGTATGATTCCCTTCATCTTAGTCAAGTACAAGGGGTTGCCAGCAATCGTCGAGCGTTTTTTGAAGTTTTTGCCTGTTTCTATTATCTTTGCTTTGATCCTTTCAAGTGTAGTGACAGGCAAGGTTGGGAGTCTTCCTCAGATCAAGTGGCTGGACTTCTTGGCAGTCTTTCCAACGGCTTGGGTAGCCTTTCGCTACCGCAATCTAGTGGGCACTGTTCTTTTTGGAGTGGTCTTAATTGCAGTCTTGCGTCTGGTCTTTTAGTCAGCCATAAAAAAAACCTATCACCGAGATAGATATCATATAATAGCGAAAAAAATTATTTTCTGATAAGATAGTAAGGTATTCTATTTTGGAGGAAATGACATGAAAAAAATCGTCAAATATTCATCTCTTGCTGCTCTAGGACTTGTTGCCACAGGTGTACTAGCAGCTTGCTCAGGTGGAGATAAGAAAGATACTGCATCGAGTGAAGCGGCAACACCTGGTAAGAAGGAAATTGTCGTAGCGACTAACGGATCACCAAAGCCATTTATCTATGAAGAAAATGGTGAATTGACTGGTTACGAGATTGAAGTAGTTCGCGCTATCTTTAAAGATTCTGACAAGTATGATGTTAAGTTTGAAAAGACAGAATGGTCAGGTGTCTTTGCAGGACTTGACGCTGACCGCTACACTATGGCTGTAAACAATCTTAGTTATACTAAAGAACGTGCGGAGAAATACCTCTATGCAGCACCTATTGCCCAAAACCCTAATGTCCTTGTAGTGAAGAAAGATGATAACAGTATCAAATCTCTCGATGATATCGGTGGAAAATCAACAGAGATTGTTCAAGCGACTACATCAGCTAAACAGTTGGAAGAATATAACAAACAACACGCAGATAACCCAACTATCCTTAACTACACCAAGGCAGATTTCCAACAAATCATGGTACGTTTGAGCGATGGACAATTTGATTATAAGATTTTTGATAAGATTGGTGTTGAAACAGTTATCAAGAATCAAGGATTGGACAACTTGAAAGTCATCGAACTTCCAAGCGACCAACAACCTTATGTTTACCCACTTCTTGCCAAAGGTCAAGATGAGTTGAAATCGTTTGTAGACAAACGTATCCAAGAACTCTACAAAGACGGAACGCTTGAAAAATTGTCTAAACAATTCTTCGGAGACACTTACCTACCAGCAGAAGCTGACATTAAATAGTCGTATGAAATCATCCAGTCTGAGAAAGGTGGATGATTTCTCAATTTTTAGACATATAGTTTCAAACTATATGTCTGCCTATCTAATAACAATTTGCGAAATCAAATAAAGTATGAGATACTATTACGGTATTATTTTTAAGGAGAAAGAATCATGAAAATTAAAAAATGGCTCGGTGTAGCAGCGCTTGCTACAGTCGCAGGTTTGGCTCTTGCAGCTTGCGGAAATTCAGAAAAGAAAGCAGACAACGAAACAGTTGTCAAAATTGCAACAGTTAACCGTAGCGGTTCTGAAGAAGCGCGTTGGGATAAAATCCAAGAATTGGTTAAAAAAGATGGCATTAAATTGGAATTCACAGAGTTCACAGACTACTCACAGCCAAACAAGGCAACTGCTGATGGCGAAGTAGACTTGAATGCTTTCCAACACTACAACTTCTTGAACAACTGGAACAAAGAAAACGGGAAAGACCTTGTAGCGATTGCAGATACCTACATCTCACCAATCCGCCTTTACTCAGGTAAAAATGGGGAAGAAAACAAGTACACCAAAGTGGAAGAAATCCCAGATAACGGTGAAATTGCTGTACCAAACGATGCAACAAACGAAAGCCGTGCGCTTTACTTGCTTCAATCAGCTGGTTTGATCAAATTGGATGTTTCTGGAACTGCACTTGCAACAGTTGCTAACATCACAGAAAATCCAAAGAACTTGAAGATTACTGAATTGGACGCTAGCCAAACAGCTCGTTCATTGTCATCAGTTGATGCTGCTGTTGTAAACAATACCTTCGTTACAGAAGCAAAATTGGACTACAAGAAAGCACTCTTCAAAGAACAAGCTGATGAAAACTCAAAACAATGGTACAACATCATCGTTGCGAAAAAAGATTGGGAATCATCACCTAAGGCTGATGCCATCAAGAAAATTATCGCAGCTTACCACACTGATGAAGTGAAAAAAGTTATCGAAGAAACATCAGACGGTTTGGACCAACCAGTTTGGTAATAAGACACAGGGAGGTGGGAGAGAGTTTCCACCTCTTGCTTTTGTATAGAGAGTTGATTTTAAAGAGGCACTTGTTGTCGTTTTGAGGACGCAAGTACGTAGTAGAAAGAGAGAGAAAATGGTTTTTCCTAGCGAACAAGAGCAGATTGAAAAATTTGAAAAGGATCATGTGGCCCAGCATTATTTTGAAGTCTTGCGCACCTTAATTTCCAAGAAATCAGTCTTTGCCCAGCAGGTTGGACTCAAAGAAGTCGCAAACTATCTGGGTGAGATTTTCAAGCGTGTAGGAGCTGAAGTGGAGATTGATGAGAGCCACACGGCTCCCTTTGTCATGGCGCATTTCAAGAGTTCGCGTCCGGATGCCAAGACCTTGATCTTCTATAATCACTATGACACCGTGCCAGCGGATGGCGACCAGTTGTGGACTGAGGATCCTTTTACCCTTTCTGTGCGAAATGGCTTTATGTATGGACGTGGGGTTGATGATGACAAGGGTCATATCACGGCTCGTTTGAGTGCTCTGAGAAAGTATATGCAACACCACGATGACCTGCCAGTCAATATCAGCTTTATCATGGAAGGGGCAGAGGAGTCTGCTTCTATGGATTTAGATAAGTATTTAGAGAAACACGCAGACAAACTTCGTGGGGCGGACTTGCTAGTCTGGGAGCAAGGGACAAAGAACGCCTTGGAACAGCTAGAAATTTCTGGTGGAAACAAGGGAATTGTGACCTTTGATGCCAAGGTAAAAAGTGCTGATGTGGATATCCACTCGAGTTATGGTGGTGTTGTGGAGTCGGCGTCGTGGTACCTTATCCAGGCCTTAAGTAGCCTGCGTGCAGCAGATGGCCGTATCTTGGTAGAAGGCTTGTATGAGGATGTTCAAGAGCCAAATGAACGAGAACTAGCCTTGGTAGATGCCTACGCCCAACGCAATCCTGAGGAAATCAGTCGCATTTATGGTTTGGAATTGCCTCTCTTACAAGAGGATCGTGCAGCCTTTCTAAAAAGGTTCTTTTTCGAGCCAGCCCTTAATATCGAAGGGATTCAGTCAGGTTATCAAGGGCAAGGGGTTAAAACGATTTTGCCAGCAGAAGCCAGTGCCAAGTTAGAAGTTCGTTTGGTTCCTGGCTTAGAACCGCATGATGTTCTGGAAAAAATTCGGAAACAGCTAGACAAAAATGGCTTTGATAAGGTAGAATTATACTATACCTTGGGAGAGATGAGCTATCGAAGCGATATGAGCGCACCAGCCATTCTCAATGTGATCGAGTTGGCCAAGAAATTCTATCCACAGGGCGTTTCAGTCTTGCCGACAACGGCGGGGACAGGGCCCATGCATACGGTCTTTGATGCCCTAGAGGTACCCATGGTGGCCTTTGGTCTAGGAAATGCCAATAGCCGAGACCATGGTGGAGATGAAAACGTGCGAATCGCCGATTACTACACCCATATTGAATTAGTAGAGGAGCTGATTAGAAGCTATGAGTAGAGATATTATCAAGTTAGATCAGATTGATGTGACTTTTCACCAAAAGAAGAGAACCATCACAGCGGTCAAGGATGTGACCATTCACATCCAAGAAGGGGATATCTACGGAATCGTTGGGTATTCTGGAGCGGGGAAATCAACCCTTGTACGGGTGATTAACCTCTTGCAAAAGCCATCTGCAGGGAAAATTACCATTGATAACGACGTCATTTTTGATGGCAGAGTGACCTTGACAGCAGAGCAGTTGCGCCGTAAGCGTCAAGATATCGGGATGATTTTCCAGCATTTCAACCTGATGAGTCAAAAGACAGCAGAGGAAAATGTAGCCTTTGCCCTCAAACACTCTGGACTCAGCAAGGAAGAAAAGAAAGCCAAAGTAGCTAAGTTGTTAGACTTGGTTGGCTTGGCGGATCGTGCTGAAAACTACCCTTCACAACTATCAGGAGGGCAAAAACAGCGTGTAGCCATTGCGCGTGCCTTGGCCAATGATCCAAAAATCTTGATTTCAGATGAGTCAACTTCTGCCCTTGACCCTAAGACAACTAAGCAGATTTTGGCTTTGTTGCAAGATTTGAACCAAAAATTAGGTTTGACTGTTGTCTTGATTACGCATGAAATGCAGATTGTCAAAGACATTGCCAATCGTGTGGCAGTTATGCAGGATGGGCATTTGATTGAAGAGGGTAGTGTCCTTGAAATCTTCTCAGATCCAAAACAACCTTTGACCCAGGACTTTATCTCAACTGCAACAGGTATTGACGAAGCCATGGTCAAGATTGAGAAGCAAGAAATCGTAGAACACTTATCTGAGAACAGTATTTTAGTGCAGCTCAAGTATGCAGGGGTTTCGACAGACGAACCACTTTTGAATGAATTGTACAAACATTACCAAGTAACGGCCAATATCCTCTATGGAAATATCGAAATTCTCGATGGTACTCCTGTTGGAGAATTGGTTGTGGTCTTGTCAGGAGAAAAAGCAGCGCTAGCAGGCGCTCAAGAAGCTATCCGTCAGGCTGGTGTGCAGTTAAAAGTATTGAAGGGAGGACAGTAAGATGGAATCATTGATTCAAACCTATTTACCAAATGTCTATAAAATGGGCTGGGCTGGTCAGGCAGGCTGGGGAACAGCCATCTACTTAACCCTCTATATGACAGTTCTTTCCTTCATTATCGGAGGGTTCTTGGGATTGGTAGCAGGTCTCTTCCTTGTCTTGACCGCGCCAGGTGGTGTCTTGGAAAATAAGGTTGTTTTCTGGATTTTGGATAAGATCACCTCTATTTTCCGTGCGGTTCCCTTTATCATTCTCTTGGCTATCTTGTCGCCACTTTCTCACTTGATTGTTAAGACTAGTATCGGACCAAATGCAGCCCTTGTCCCACTTTCTTTTGCGGTCTTTGCCTTCTTTGCCCGTCAGGTGCAGGTTGTCTTGGCTGAACTGGATGGCGGTGTCATTGAGGCGGCTCAAGCAAGTGGAGCGACATTCTGGGATATTGTGGGTGTTTACCTATCAGAAGGTCTTCCAGATTTGATTCGTGTGACGACTGTGACCTTGATTTCCCTAGTTGGAGAAACAGCTATGGCCGGTGCGGTTGGAGCAGGTGGTATCGGTAACGTAGCCATTGCTTATGGATTTAACCGTTTCAATCACGATGTGACAGTCTTAGCAACCATTATCATCATCTTGATTATCTTTACAATCCAGTTCTTGGGAGATTTCTTGACCAAGAAATTAAGTCATAAGTAAAAAGAGCCGAAGGGCTCTTTTTTGTTCTAGGAAGCCGTCAACAGGGGGCATTTAAAGTTTTTAAATTATGGTATAATAGATAAAGTTAACTCTCTCTGGTGATAGGATAGGAAAAAAACTAGAAAGATAAACCTTGAAGCGAGGTGAGAAAATGAAAAAGGAGTTCGGTTGATATGAATTATTTCGAGGGGAATGAGTTTTTCCTTCTCTTATTTGTAGTTTTACTGATTGGTTTTGTGGTAAACTTTTTTGAAAAACGTAAGGACTACTATATTTTGGCGCTCTCCCTCTTATTTGCAGGAGCTATCTATGGTAAGAGTCGAGCGATGATGGTCTATTTGCTCGCCTTTATCGTTTACCAGTATTTTCTGGTTTTTCTAGCACAGAGGATAGAAGCAAAGCGGCTGAAACCACTGGTTTTCCTTTCCATTCTTCCTTTGGTAATCAATAAAGTCTTTGCTCTGACTTCTCTGCATTTGTTGGCCTTTATTGGAATTTCTTACATGTCCTTTAAGACCATTCAGATCATGCTAGAGATATCGGATGGCTTAATCAAAGAAAAAGTCAGTGTAAAAAATTATCTACAGTTTTTGCTCTTTTTCCCAACAGTTAGTGCTGGTCCGATTGATCGGAGTAGGAGATTTTTAAAAGAGATAAACGAGATCATGCCTCGAAAACAGTATCTGGAGTTAGCAGGGGACGGTGTGTATCGTATCGTTCTAGGCCTTCTTTACAAGGTTGTTTTATCAACCTATGTTTACCAGATGTTACTCGCTCTAAATAATACTGGCACAGTCGTCTACTCAATCAAGTATATGTACCTCTATACCTTGTATCTGTTCTTTGACTTTGCAGGCTATAGTCTAATGGCTGTTGGAAGTAGTAATATTCTAGGTATTCAGACACCGATGAACTTTAACAAACCTTTCTTGAGTGTCGATATTAAGGATTTCTGGACCAGATGGCATATCACCTTGTCGACCTGGTTGAGAGATTTTGTGTTTTCAAGAGTATTGATGCAGGTTATCAGGAAAAAATGGTTTAAAAATAGACTACACAATGCAACCTATGCCTATATGGTCAATATGTTGGTCATGGGTTTTTGGCATGGTCTTAGTGTTAGCTACATTGTCTATGGTTTTTACCATGGTGTCTTGATGGCTGGATTTGAAGTGTATCAAAAGAAAAGCAATTTTTATAAGAAAAATAAAAACAAAAACTGGTATAAGCTACTAAGTTGGTTTGTGACCATGAATTTGGTTATGATTGGTTTCTTTATCTTTTCAGGTGAACCCTATAAAATTTTGCTTACGATTTTAAAGAGATAAGAGATTGAAAAGAAATCGGCTAGATCGAAGGGATAGGATAAAACGAGATGATTAAATTAAAAGCATTTTTACTATCGCTTGTGCTCGTAATTGCGACGCTTGCCCTTTTAAATGTGACGTATGTCAAGAAGATTGATGATTATTATAAAGTCAAGGATAACAGTATTCGTTACAGCACTTCATATGAAAAGTATAAAAGTAGAGATATTCTAACAAGCAATATCACCCCCACTACACTGGTTTTATTGGGGTCATCCGAGTTGGTTGCGACAAAGGATGAAGATTATCATCCCAATAGAATTTTTAATTACAACGATTTCAATATCATGCAGATTGGAACTAGCTATTCTCAAAATATCATTCAAGCCTCTACTTTAGCCTCGATTGAAGGATCTATGAGTAAGCGAAAAGTAGCTATAGTAGAGTCGGTTCAGTGGTTTGAAAAAGATGGGACTCATCAAGATGCTTTTTTGAACAAGGCTTCCCAGGAACATATTTTCCACATGCTAGATAATGACAAGATTAGTAAGGAAACGAAAGAAAAACTAATCAATCGCATTATCGAGATTACCAAGGGGAACAAGCAACAAAATGACATCTACAAAAAATACAAAAGTTATTTCATAGATGGAAAAGGAACCATTGTTGATAAAAAACTATTAGAGTTAGATAACGCGATGTATTCCTTTAAGCTCAAACGAAAATTTTATGAAAATCATGAGAAATCAGATTATCCCTCATCAGGAGACAAAACCCCAGACTATGATTGGCAGAAGATGACGGATCAGTTTGTGGAAGAGGTCAAAAAGAAAACAGATAATAATGACTATGCTGTTGATAATAACTACTACAATACTTACTTAAAAGATCGCTATGCATCACTGAAAGGTTCTAATAAAGATTTGAGTTATCTGGAGTCACCGGAGTATTCAGATATGGAACTTTTCTTGACAGTTGCTAAGGAATTGGGCATTGAAGTTGAGGTTATTATTTTCCCAGTAAACGGGAAATGGAATGACTACACAGGTGTCTCAAGAGAGATGCGAGAAAAAACTTATAAAAAAATAGAAGATGTTGCAAAAAGTCATGGTGCAACGGTGCTAAACTATGGAAATAGAGAGTATGATGATTACTTTTTATTTGACGTGATGCACGTTGGAGTGAAAGGATGGATGGAAGTTGAAAAAGAACTTTACAAATTTGCAAACCAAGCTGACTAACACACATCGTTTAATCTTGTGGACACTATTTTTCTACACGGTTATCTTGAGCATCGTGATTTACTGTTTTGTGACCGATTTTTCGAATATCCAAGAATTTATCTATAGTGAATTCTAAGATTGTATACAAAAAGGCCCTGAAACTAGGCATTGCTAGTCTTCAGGGCTTTTACCTTATAGTTTATCAGCTATTTTTTGACTTAGAAATTGCCCAATAACAGCACCCATCACAGCGCCTAGGAGGATACTTACGACAAAGAGAAGGATTTTGTCCAAATCTGGAGCGACCATGATACGGTCAATGTATTCTTGGGATTTTCCACGCGCGAGTAAGGTAGCCACGTAAGCTTTGGGACGGATCCACATGAGGAAGATAGGGCCACTTGTACTAAAAGCAAAGACGAGGAAGGAGAGGGTATTTTTAATTCGATCTTTATAATTTCCGAGGCGAGCGATGGCATCTGCTGCAAGACCACAGGCGATAGCTGGTAGAAAAGCGCCAGCGCCGTGTTTACTAGCTAGAAAAAAGAGAGCCATAAAGAGTCCGAGAGTGGTAATCGCTCCAAAACGAGGAACCTTTGCCAAAAGAAACATGTAGACGCTACCCCCGACAAGGGCAGAAAAGGCAGGCGCATAGAACATATTGCCCGTTTGGTCGACTAGGTGTCCTAGGAAGACACCAATCCCTACACAGAGAAAATAGAGGACGACAGCTAAGAGGGTGGTTAAGATATTTTTCTTCATGAGAATCTCCTTGATACAAACTAACAAAACCAATTGTATCATGCTTTTTGAGGATTGTAAATGGAAGCTCTATATTTTTGAAAACGTTTGAAATATGATATAATAGTCACATAGTTGTTTTAAGGAGGATATCATGGGAAAGTTTCTAGAATTCGTCTTTAATCGTTTCTTTTTAGGAATGCTTGCGACAGCTTTTTTCTGGTTATTAACACTAGCAGGAGGTATCGTGTTCGGCTTAGCGCCAGCTAGTGCCACCCTTATGAGTTTGTATGCTGAGCATGGATACAGTTACCGAGCTTACAATTTAAAGGAAGCTTGGGAATTGTATAAGAGCAATTTTGTCAAGAGTAATCTGGCTTTCTATAGTTTTGTATTTGTGGATCTTGTCTTAGTTTATGGTTTGTATCTTCTAGTTCAATTGCCCCACCAGACCATTTTTCATCTCTTGGCGACCTTTCTCAATATCCTTGTCATTGTCTTCATTTTCTTGGCGTATACCGTTTCATTGAAGCTACAAGTTTATTATGAACTTTCTTATAGAAATACTGTAAAACTCGCTCTTGTCGGGATTTTTATGAGTTTACCAGCTCTAGCCAAGGTTTTATTTGGTACGGTTATGCTTATAGGAATTGGTTACTATATGCCCGCCTTGCTTTCCTTCGTAGGAATTGGGATGTGGCATTTCTTTATCAGTGATATGTTGGAACCCGTATATGAAAGTATCCATGAAAAATTGGCGACAAAATAAAATGAAGCCGTTCTGGCTCCACTCGCTTTTGCGCATCTATACCTTGGTGATGATTGCCATCATTGCAAGTTTTGCGGTCATGCTCTCCTATGCTGACTGGAGTTCCCGTGAAAAAGAAGCCCAACGAGTAGCTCAACGTGTGACGACTCGGACAGTGAGTGAGATTGAATATTACCATAGAGAGTCGACTCAGATTGCCCAGTCTTTGGTTGAAAATCAGGCTCGGATTGAAGGAATTTACAAGTATTTTAGTCTCAGCACACCAGACTATTTTTATTGGCAATTAGAGCGCAAGGCTTCGCCCTATATCTCGGTATCCTTGTATGAAAATATTGACGATTTGTATGTAAGAAATGACTTTGTGACAGGTGTTGCAATTGTCCTTCAAGATTATAAAGAAGTTTTTGTTTCTACCCGAGGGAAACGAAGTGGAGAGAAAATTCCAGCAGAAAATTTCAAACCAGCTCCCAATAGTTTTGCCATTCCTGTATCCGATCCTGTGTCTGACAAGGATTTAGGAGTCATCTATATCTCCCTTTCCCCAGATGTTCTCCATGATGCTATTGACAATACAAGGGGCCATATCCCGATGGCTGTAACAGTAACTTCGCCTTTTGAGACCGAGATGTTTCAGATTGGGGAGACAGTATCTGCCGAGCGGGAGGACTGGCTTGTAGGAGTTACCTCTCACGGCTATCAGGTTCGAGTTGCTGTTCCAAAGAATTTTGTTCTTACTGGAACTTTGACTAGTTCCGCTGTAATTGTTGGTTTAAGTGTTCTCTTTGTTATTATTTTATATGCAACTCTTAGACAAACTTTCTCAAATTACCAAAAGCAGGTTGTGGATCTGGTAGAGTCTATCCAGGTCATTGCCAAAGGAGAAGAAGGACTTCGGATCGATACTTCTGAAAAAGACCAAGAATTGCTTCTCATTGCAGAAACAACCAATGATATGTTGGATCGCCTGGAAAAAAATATCCACGATATCTATCAGCTAGAGCTCAGTCAGAAAGATGCCAATATGCGAGCCCTACAGGCTCAAATCAATCCTCACTTTATGTACAATACTCTGGAGTTTTTACGGATGTATGCTGTTATGGAAAGTCAGGATGAACTGGCAGATATTATCTATGAATTTAGTAGCTTGTTACGCAACAATATCTCCGACGAGCGGGAAACAACGTTGAAGCAGGAGTTGGAATTTTGCCGAAAATATAGCTATCTCTGTATGGTTCGCTATCCAAGGTCTGTTGCTTATGGCTTTAAGATCGCGCCAGAATTAGAAAATATGAAGATTCCCAAGTTTACGCTCCAACCATTGGTAGAAAATTACTTTGCCCACGGTATTGACCACCGTCGGACAGATAATGTAATCAGTATCAAGGTTTTGAAGGGTGAAGGATTTGTTGAGATCCTGGTAGTCGATAATGGTCGTGGAATGTCTGCCGAAAAATTAGCTGCCTTGCAAGAAAAACTAACTCAGAGAAGTTTTGAGCACGAGGCAAGCTATAGCGGAGAGCGACAATCAATTGGAATAATCAATGTACACGAACGCTTTGTCCTCTATTTTGGGGATCGCTACCAAATCAGTGTAGAGTCTGCTGAACAAGAAGGTGTTCGTTACCGTATTACTATTCAAAATGAATAGAAAGGAAGGGAAATGTATAAAGTTTTATTAGTAGACGATGAGTACATGGTGACAGAGGGTCTCAAGCGATTAATCCCCTTTGAAAAATGGGATATGCAAGTCGTCGCAACAGCTAATCACGCAGATGATGCATTGGACTACGTCAAGGAAAATCCAGTTGATGTGATTATTTCGGATGTCAACATGCCAGATAAGACAGGGCTTGAGATGATCAAGGAGATGAAGGAGACTCTCCCAGATGCCTATTATATCTTGCTGTCTGGCTATCAGGAGTTTGACTATGTCAAGAAAGCAATGAATCTAAGTGTTGTGGATTATCTGGTGAAGCCAGTGGATAAGGTGGAGTTGAGTCATTTATTAGAAAAAATTGCGAGCCAACTTCAGGAAAAGGTGGAACAAAGCCAGACTCTCAGCCAAGAATTGGATGAAGAAGGCTTTGTCAATTTCTTAGCAGGTAAAGACAACTGGTGGATAGGCCTTTCCAAGGAAAAACAAGGTTCTTTCACTATTCCTTACTATGTTTTAGGTCAAGACTGGCAGATTTTTATCTCTGATCAACCACTAGATGGAATCGTAGTAACGCCTTTTGGAGCGCCCTACCAACAAGCCTTTGAAAAATGGAAAATCAACGCAGAAAAAGCCCTCTTTTACGGTTCTGTCAATCTAGAAAAATCCGAGAGTTTGTTTGCTTATTACGAACCGATTTATCGGGTGATTATTCAAGGGAATATCAATCAAATCATAGAAGAATTGACCCTGCTGGAGAAGGTTGTCTTAGAGAATACACCGCGCGTTGCTATCACCAAACAGCTCTTCACTCAGTTTGTCATGGATGTATTCCACTTGTTTGAGCATCTAAAAGCGGATGATATGACCGAGATTGTCAAAGCCATCCATGCCATTAACACCTTTGAAGAATTGGTTGCCTACATCAAAGAGACCTTGATTAAGTTCTTTGGCCAGTACCGCATGAATGAAAATGTGGTGAGCGTTCTGGAGGTGATTGGGCGTGATTATCAGAAAGAGCTCTCGCTTAAGGATATTAGCAAGGATCTCTTTATTAACCCAGTCTACCTGGGTCAGCTGATTAAGAGGGAAACCAACTCGACTTTTGCGGAATTGCTCAATAAACAGCGGATTAAGGCAGCGCAGCAACTCTTACTTTCGACCAGTGATAGTATTGAAGATATTTGCTATGCAGTAGGTTACAGTAATGTTGGATATTTCTACAAGGTTTTCCGTAAATTGTGCGGAAAATCACCGAAAGCTTATCGCAAACAAGTCGAAACCAGCTTGTAAAGGTTGTATTCCTGTACAAAAAATGCTATAATGTTCAAAATGTCTTATGGAGGAAAACATGAAAAAGAATCCTATTTATCTTTGGGTCTTGTTAGTCCTATCAGCCCTTATTTCATCTATGTCATTATTTGGAATCTTGAGTCCATTGCCGAGTAAAGATGCTCTTCGTGTTAGCCTGGCAAATAGCGGGACGCTCACTGCCCAGCAATTAGAAGACGCAGTCAACTATACTTACCAAGTAACAGCGTCATCGCACTCTATTTTTAATACGTTGTTGATTGTCTTATCTGCAATTCTAGTTGTAGTAGCCTTTGTGTTCCTAGTACGTAAAAATGTGCAATTCGCAAACTATGCTTATATTGGCTATGTTCTACTAGCTATTGTTGGTTTGGTTTATAGCTATATGAACGTTCAAGATGCAGTTCAATTAATCAAAGATACTACCTTCGGCTTAGGAATGGGAGCATTAGCACAAGGAACAAATATTTTGTTCATCATCATCAATGTCCTCTTTTTAGCCTTAGTCTTTTACAAGATGTGGCGCCAACAAAAAGATTTGGCTGAAGAAGCCGAAGCAGAGGAAGTTGCCTAAGTATTGACAAAAGAGAACTATCAAGTTACAATCTTGGTAGTTCTTTTAATATTTTAAACATAAAAATCGAGGTCATCATGAAAAAAATATTCTTAGTCTATATCAGTTTGAGCGGGAATACAGAGAGTTTTGTAACCCGGCTCAAGGATTATCTCTTGTCCCAGTATGAAGGGATTGAGGTCCAAAAAATCCATATCAAGGACTTGGTCAAGGAAGGTCAAGAATTCTTTGAAATGGAACATCCCTATGTCGCCTTTTTACCAACTTATCTAGAAGGTGGAAATGGCGTTGATAACGGCGATGTTGAGATTCTTACGACTCCAGTGGGCGACTTTATCGCCTATGGAGACAATGCTAGTAAGTGTTTTGGGGTAGTGGGTTCCGGTAATCGCAATTTTAACAATCAATACTGCCTGACAGCCAAGCAGTACAGCCAGCGCTTTGGCTTCCCGGTCCTAGCAGACTTTGAAATGCGTGGTATGCTGGGAGATATTAAAAAAGTCGCAGCGATTATCGCGGACTTGTATGAGTTAGAAACAGAAAAATAAAGTAGTACTGAGGGGCAGTTGAGATTTTCAACTGCTTTTGAGTATGCAAAAAGCACCCCCGTAAGGGTGCCATTTTATATACTATCCTGCTTTTCCGATGGCAAGTGCATAGATAAAGAAAATAGCAAAGCCAAAGAGGAAAATCAATCCTGCGATAGCAAGGAGTTTTAGCCAGGAAGGAAGATTTTTATTCTCACGTGTCACCAATACATAGTTCAAAAGAGCGAAGAATGGTGTTGTCAGGAAAGAACCAATCATGGCAAAGCGAAGCATGGTGGAAACTTGTCCAGCAAAGAACTTGATGATGACGATACCGATAATAGCTGTGAGGGTCATCCAGATGTTCAAAGATTTGCGAGAATCCTCTTTTTGACGAATCAAGAGTCGCAGCGATTCCTGATTGACACGAGAGTAACCATCAATAACGGTGATGACTGTTCCAAAGATACAAAGAAAGGCGATAAAGGTAATCAAATAACGGGACCATTCTCCAAGAACAGAGGCATACATACCCACAAATTGAGAGATGTATTTGGCTGAAGCGGCTTCAACTGCCTGTCCTGTAGGATACTGAATCAGTGCTCCTAGTGCCACGAAGAATACAGCTAGGATAGCAGTTCCAATGTAACCAACGTTAAAGTCGAAAAGAGCGTCCGCTGTATTAAAGTTGACGGTCTTTTTCTTTTCAGCAGACCAGAGTGAATTGATGGCTGAAATTTCAATAGGGGCAGGCATCCATCCTAAGAGGGAAACGATGAAAGGGAGGGCCGCCATTTGCCAAGGTGTCTTTTCGACAAAATCAGAGCTGTATTCAGGATGCTTAATTGCTGCAATGATAACTGCAAGAACTGTTGCAATGGTCAAAGCAGACATAATCCATTTTGCCATACCATCCAATAGTTTATAGCCACCAAAGAGTAGCATAGCCCAAATGACTGCAACAAGGATAAGGGACCATTGAGTGATGCTAAGACCAATTATTGGAAAAGCGCTAGCGATGATAGCTGAGCAAAGGATAGCGACTCCAGCTGTATTGACCATAGCAGAGAAAACATTGAGGACAAAGAAAATCCAGAGATAGAGTTTTCCTTTTTCAGCATAGCCTTCCACCAAGGTTTTGCCAGTGTCGGCAGTATATTCGGCACCAAAACGGAAAAATGGATATTTAAAAACATTGGCCAAGATAACCAAGAGGAGTAGTGACCAACCATAAGAACCACCAGCTTGAGTAGAGGATACAATGTGAGAACCTCCAACGGCAGCAGAAGCCATTAGGATTCCTGGCCCCATTGCCTTTAGTTTGCTTGCCCAGGTTGACTGGTTTGATAACGTAACTTGTGACATAATAAACACTCCTATTTTTGAATTTTCAGAATAATCTGAATAGATAGCTACTATTCTACAAAAAACTTAAAGGAAATGCAAGAATATTTTGAAAAAACACAGAAAATTACAGAAAACTTTACATGCATTAATGAAATTTCTCCAAGGAGAATATAGTTAAGGCTAAAAAATCCGATAAGAAAGCTTCTCGGATTTTGATTATTTCAATTGATCTGTGACGTCTTTCGAGAGCAACATTCCCAGATGGTAAGTTTTATTGATATGTGCAATGACATCATTGATATTTTCAGTCGTGTGAATTTTCTCTTTGATGTCAGACCTAAATGTCTCGTCCTTCAAGAGTTGCTCTTGGTAAAGTCTTTGAAGTCTTTCCTTCTCGTACTTATTGAGCAGAAAAAGGAAAACTAAGCTAAGTACAACGAGGATATAAGCATATTGGCTCATAAGGAATCTCCCAGTGTGATAAAGAAATAGTAGTGAATAGATCGAATTAGTAAAGCGCCAAGCCAAATCACTATAGTTACGACGTCATGGACTCTAAATCGATTATATTTAGGGGGCATGACTAGTGAAGCGCCAAGCCAAATCCCTGATAGGATTTGGCGTTAGTTACTTAGATTGCTTTGCAATCAAGTAACTTTGGCGATTTACATCTTCTCCGGCGCTTCTAATCCGAGCAAACGAAGAGCTTCTTTGAGGACGACTGCGGTTGCGTAGCTGAGGGTCAGACGACTGTCACGCTCAGGACTTTCATCTAGGATACGTGTATGTGCATAATATTTGTTAAAGGCTTGAGCCAAACTAATCGCAAATTTCGCAATGATAGAAGGTTCAAAGTTATCTGCTGCACGATTGATAATACGTGGGAAGTCTTGGAGTAGTTTAATGATTTCCCAGCTTTCAGCATCATTCAAGCTATAGTTGCTAGCTGTATCTGGCTTGAAATCGGCTTTGCGCAAGATAGATTGGATACGAGCGTAGGCGTATTGAACGTAAGGTCCAGTTTCTCCTTCAAAGGATACCATAGCTTCAAGGTCGAAGTCGTATCCATTTGTACGGTCGGTCTTAAGATCATAGAACTTGATAGCTCCAACTCCAACAGCGTGGGCAACCTGGTCTTTATTTTCTAACTCAGGATTTTTCGCTTCGATTTGGGCCTTGGCACGACTAACAGCCTCAGCGATAGTAGGCTCTAGCAAGATGACATTTCCTTTACGAGTAGAGAGTTTTTTCCCTTCTTTTGTTACCAATCCAAACGGAACATGGACAATGTCTTGGCTCCAATCGTAGCCCATCTCTTGTAATACTGCCTTGAGTTGTTTGAAGTGAGCAGATTGCTCTTGACCAACAACATAGATGGATTTTGCAAATTGGTATTCGTTTTTACGGTAAAGGGCTGCAGCCAAGTCACGTGTGATATAGAGAGTTGCACCATCAGATTTTTTGATAAGGGCTGGATGTTCAATTCCATATTTCTCAAGATTGACAACTTGGGCTCCTTCTGACTCAACAAGAAGTCCTTTTTCAGCGAGAATGTCTACAACAGCATCCATCTTATCATTGTAGAAGGCTTCTCCGTTGTAGCTGTCAAATTCGACTTGCAATTCATTGTATAGGCGGTTGAATTCCACTAAACTTTCATCACGGAACCATTGCCAGAGAGCGAGGGCTTCCTCATCTCCATTTTCCAGTTTGCGGAACCATTCGCGTGCCTCTTCGTCCAAGCTAGGATCTTTTTCAGCTTCAGCATTGATGCGAACGTAGAGTTTAAGAAGTTCATCGATTGGATGCGCTTTAACGGCTTCCTCATTTCCCCATTTCTTGTAGGCAACGATCAACATTCCAAACTGTTTGCCCCAGTCTCCTAGGTGGTTGACCTTGACCGTTTGATAGCCGATTTTTTGGAAAATATGTGATAAGCTATCTCCGATAACCGTTGAGCGCAGGTGACCAATAGAAAATGGTTTAGCGATATTAGGACTAGACATATCGATAACGATATTTTCTTGCTTGCCAATGCTTTGGTCGGCATAGTGCTCTTTTTCAGTGATAACATCCTGCAATACTTGAGCCGAAATAGCGCTTTTATCAAGGAAAAAGTTGACGTAAGGTCCAGTCGCGACAACCCTTTCAAAAGCTTGACTATTGATTTTTTCAGCAATATCTGCTGCGATCATTTGCGGAGCTTTACGCTCGACCTTTGCTAATGAAAAGGCAGGGAAGGCGATGTCTCCCATTTCTGAGTTTTTAGGGGTTTCCAGTAAATTTAAAATAGCCTCTTGGTCCAGGCTATCAATGACGCTAGCCAACTCGCTAGCAATCAGTTCTTTTGTATTCATAAGGGCTCCTTTTTGGACTTTTCTACTATTTTATCACAATTTACTGCATTTTTTGAGAAAGAAGAGAATTTTTTTGAATTATTCAGTTTTTTTGGTATAATAAAATCTAAAATCAGTTATAAATATTCATGTAAGAGGTTGGTATGAGAAAAAAAGAACGACATCAGTTGATTAAAAAAATGATTACAGAGGAAAAACTAGGAACCCAAAAGGAAATTCAAGATCGTTTAGAACTTTGCAATGTGTTTGTGACACAGACGACTTTGTCTCGTGATCTGCGTGAGATTGGCTTGACAAAGGTCAAGAAAAATGACATAGTGTACTATGTGCTAGCTAATGAGACAGACAAGATTGATTTGGTAGAGTTTTTGTCGCATCATTTAGAAGGAGTTGCAAGAGCAGAATTCACCTTGGTACTTCATACTAAACTTGGAGAAGCAGCGGTTCTAGCAAATATTGTTGATGAAAATAAGGATGAGTCGATTTTAGGGACGGTTGCTGGTGCCAATACCTTACTGGTTATTTGTCGAGACCAGCAAGTTGCTAAGATCATGGAAGAGCGTTTGCTAGATTTGATGAGAGATAGATAGGGTTTTGGGACTTGTTCTCAAGCCTTATTTTTGGCAAGGAGAGACGTAAAATGGCAACAGAAAAGCTATCACCTGGCATGCAACAGTATGTGGATATTAAAAAACAATATCCAGATGCTTTTTTGCTGTTTCGAATGGGTGATTTTTATGAATTGTTTTATGAAGATGCGGTCAATGCTGCGCAGATTCTGGAAATTTCCTTAACGAGTCGCAACAAGAATGCGGATAATCCAATTCCTATGGCGGGAGTTCCTTATCATTCTGCCCAACAGTATATCGATGTTTTGATTGAGCAGGGCTATAAGGTTGCCATTGCCGAGCAGATGGAAGATCCCAAACAAGCAGTTGGAGTGGTTAAGCGCGAGGTGGTTCAGGTCATCACACCTGGAACGGTCGTCGATAGCAGTAAACCGGATAGTCAGAACAACTTTCTGGTTGCTCTAGATCGTGACGGCAATCAATTTGGTCTAGCTTATATGGACCTGGTGACGGGTGATTTTTATGTGACGGGTCTATTGGACTTTACCCTCGTTTGTGGGGAAATCCGTAACCTCAAGGCTCGTGAAGTGGTGCTGGGTTATGATTTGTCTGAGGAAGAAGAACAAATCCTCAGCCGTCAGATGAATTTGGTGCTTTCTTATGAGAAGGAAGGCTTTGAGGACCTTCATTTACTGGATCCACGACTGGCAGCTGTGGAGCAAGCAGCAGCTAGTAAGCTGCTCCAGTACGTTCACCGGACTCAGATGCGGGAATTGAACCACCTCAAACCAGTTATTCGCTATGAAATCAAAGATTTCTTACAGATGGACTATGCGACCAAAGCTAGTCTGGATTTGGTTGAGAATGCCCGTTCAGGCAAGAAGCAAGGCAGTCTTTTCTGGCTTTTAGATGAAACCAAAACAGCTATGGGAATGCGTCTCTTGCGGTCTTGGATTCATCGTCCTTTGATTGACAAGGAGCGAATCGTCCAACGTCAAGAGGTGGTGCAGGTCTTTCTTGACCACTTCTTTGAGCGCAGCGATTTGACAGACAGTCTCAAGGGTGTTTATGATATCGAACGCTTGGCTAGTCGGGTTTCTTTTGGCAAGACCAATCCTAAGGATCTCTTGCAGTTGGCGACTACCTTATCCAGTGTACCACGGATTCGTGCGATTTTAGAAGGAATGGAGCAGCCTGCTCTGGGCTATCTCATCGCACAGTTGGATTCCATTCCTGAGTTGGAGAGCTTGATTAGCGCAGCGATTGCTCCTGAAGCTCCTCACGTGATTACGGAAGGTGGCATTATCCGTACGGGATTTGATGAGACCTTAGACAAGTACCGTCGTGTGCTCAGAGAAGGGACTAGCTGGATTGCTGAGATCGAGGCTAAGGAGCGGGAAAACTCTGGCATCAGCACGCTTAAGATTGACTACAATAAAAAAGATGGCTACTATTTCCATGTGACTAATTCGCAGCTGGGAAATGTGCCAGCCCACTTTTTCCGCAAGGCGACGCTGAAAAACTCAGAACGCTTTGGTACCGAGGAATTAGCCCGTATCGAAGGAGATATGTTGGAGGCGCGTGAGAAGTCAGCCAACCTAGAGTATGAAATCTTTATGCGTATCCGTGAGGAAGTCAGCAAGTACATCCAGCGTTTGCAGGCTCTAGCCCAAGGAATTGCAACCGTTGATGTCTTGCAAAGTCTAGCAGTTGTGGCTGAAACTCAGCATCTGATCCGACCTGAGTTTGGCGACGACTCACAAATCAATATCCAGAAAGGGCGTCATGCTGTCGTTGAAAAGGTCATGGGAGCCCAGACCTATATTCCAAACAGTATCCATATGGCAGAAGACACCAGTATTCAACTAATTACAGGGCCAAACATGAGTGGGAAGTCTACCTATATGCGCCAGCTAGCTATGACGGCGGTTATGGCTCAGCTGGGTTCTTATGTGCCGGCAGAAAGCGCCCATTTGCCTATCTTCGATGCTATCTTTACCCGTATCGGAGCAGCAGATGACTTGGTTTCAGGTCAGTCAACCTTTATGGTAGAAATGATGGAGGCCAACAATGCCATTTCGCATGCGACCAAGGACTCACTCATTCTCTTTGATGAATTGGGACGTGGGACTGCAACTTATGATGGGATGGCTCTTGCCCAGTCCATCATCGAATACATTCATGAACATATCGGAGCCAAAACCCTCTTTGCGACCCACTACCATGAGTTGACTAGTCTGGAGTCCAGTTTGGAACACTTGGTCAATGTCCACGTGGCAACCTTGGAGCAGGATGGACAGGTCACCTTCCTTCACAAGATTGAACCAGGGCCAGCTGACAAATCCTATGGTATCCATGTTGCTAAGATTGCTGGTTTACCAGCAAAACTGTTAGCAAGGGCGGATAAGATTTTGACGCAACTGGAGAATCAAGGAACAGAAAGTCCAGCTCCCATGAGACAAACAAGTGCTGTCACAGAACAGATGTCACTCTTTGACGCGCCTGAAGAACATCCTATTCTAGCAGAATTAGCTAAACTGGATGTTTACAACATGACACCTATGCAGGCTATGAATATCTTAGTCGAGTTCAAGCAGAAATTATAAATCGTTCTAAAACGGATTTATTTTTCAAAAATTGAACTTATATATTCGTAAAGGATTTAGTCTTGAAATTGGCAGGACTAAGTCTTTTTTACTTTGTTTCTACTTTTCAAGCCTTTTAGGAGGAAGCTTTTATAAGTTTATATGACAGAATGACTGAGTAAAAGGTAAAGAAAAGCCCCCAAACTTAGCTTTTTCCAAGTCTTGGGGGAGAAGTATTGTATGTTTCCTTGTTTATGACAATTTGATAATTGTCTTATTTTTCCTCAGCTAACTCTTTTCCGAGTTGGATGAGGTAATCTTTTAAATCGTCTTTGACTTGCGGGTGTTTGAGGGCGTAGTCGATAGATGTCTTCATAAAGCCAAACTTATCTCCGACATCGTAACGAGCTCCTTTGAACTCACGAGCAAATACACGTTGTGTTTTATTGAGGGTGTCGATTGCATCTGTCAGCTGAATTTCATTTCCTGCACCTGGAGTTTGGTTTTCGAGGATTTGAAAAATTTCAGGTGTGAGGAGGTAACGTCCGATGATAGCAAGGTCGCTAGGAGCATCCTCTGGAGCTGGTTTTTCAACGAAGGTCTCAACGCTGTAAAGACCGTTTTTTCCTTCGCCTTGCGGAGCAATCACCCCATAGGCAGATACTTCGTCGTGAGGGACAGGCATGACAGCGATAGTGGACGCGTGCGTACGCTCATAGTCATCCATGAGTTGTTTGGTAAGCGGAACAGCCTTGTCGTTGGTGATATCCATCAAGTCGTCACCAAGCATAACGACAAAAGGTTCATTTCCGACGAAAGCCTTGGCTTGCAAAACAGCGTCTCCGAGACCTCGTGGATGAGTTTGGCGGATAAAATGCAGACGCATGCCAGTTGTTTCATCAACTAGTTTCAAAAGATCTGTTTTCCCTTTTTCTTTGAGGTTGTATTCCAATTCGAAGTTTGAATCAAAATGGTCCTCGATGGAACGTTTTGATTTACCAGTGACAACCAGAATGTCCTCAATACCTGATTTAAGAGCCTCTTCCACGATAAATTGGATGGTTGGTTTGTCGACGATTGGTAACATTTCCTTGGCCAAGGCCTTAGTTGCTGGGAGGAAACGAGTTCCTAATCCAGCTGCAGGGATAATTGCTTTTCTTACTTTTTGTTTCATAATATTCCTTTCTCTAAAGGTCTAAGACCATTCGTTTTCTGCTTTAAATTCATTGTTCATGATGTCAGTGATTGCTTCTTTGATATTGACACCTTCATAGATAACTCGGTAAATAGCCTGTGTGATTGGCATGTAGACACCCAATTCCTGAGCTAGTTCGTAAGCTGCTCGAGTTGTTGAAATTCCTTCAATGACCATGCCCATGTTGGCTTCGATGTCTGCGAGGGATTCTCCACGACCGAGAGCGTCACCTGCTCTCCAGTTACGAGAGTGGACAGATGTCCCCGTCACAATCAAATCACCAACTCCAGAAAGACCGCTATAAGTCAGAGGATTAGCTTCAAGAGCGACCCCTAGACGGGTGATTTCTGCCAAGCCACGTGCGATGATGGCCGCCTTGGCATTGTCGCCAAACCCTAAGCCATGTAATGCACCTGCACCAACTGCAATGATGTTTTTGAGAGCACCAGCGGTTTCAACCCCTATAACATCCGTATTAGTATAGAGTCGGAAGTAGTGATTGCTAAAGAGATTTTGGACGTACTGGGCAGTTTCGAGGTCTTTAGAGGCTGCAGTGATCAAGGTAATATCCCGAACAATAGTTTCCTCAGCGTGGCTAGGTCCTGAAACAACAACGACTTCACTACGAAGGTCAGATGGAATTTCCTCTTCAAGAATAGTTGATAGACGTTTGTGGCTATCTGGTTCCAATCCTTTGGAGGCATGCATGATGACAACCTTGTGATCAAGCACCTTTGCTACTTGTTGGGCAACCAGTCTCGTTACTTTTGTTGGGACCACAAATAAAACAGCATCCACATCCTTGAGTGTTTCTTCCAAGTCATGATAGGCTTTGATCTTTTCGTCGAGTAGGATATCTTTGAAGTATCGTTTATTTGTATGCTGGTTATTGATTTCATCGATTTGGTCAGGGACATTTCCCCAAATGCGAACCTCGTGTCCATTGTCGTTTAGGACCTGCGAAAGGGCAGTTCCCCAAGAACCAGGACCCAAGACAGCGATGGTTTGTTTCTTCATTTTTTCCTCCTTGTAAGAGTTCTTCCTTTCATTTTACCATAAAAAGCCTTTTCATGCATCACCTGTGGATGAAAGCGTACTAATTTATAATAAGGAGACTTTTTTGACAAGATTCCTCTTTTTTGCTAGAATAACATCAATATGAACGAATGAGAAGGAGCTGACGCAGGATGTCGCTCCCTTTATCTATTTTATTAGGAGGAATTATGCTCATTAAAAAAATAAAAACCTATAAATGGCAGGCCTTGGCCTCCCTAGTGATGACAGGCTTGATGGTTGCGAGCTCGCTCTTACAGCCGCGCTATTTGCAAGAGGTGTTAGAGGCTTTGTTGGCTGGTCAACATGAGGCTATCTATAGCATTGGTGTCTGGTTGATAGGAGTAGCCCTAGTCGGTCTGGTTGCAGGTGGGGTCAATGTGACACTTGCAGCCTATATCGCTCAGGGAGTATCTTCGGATCTTAGGGAAGATGCTTTTCGTAAGATCCAAAGCTTTTCTTATGCTAATATCGAGCAGTTTAATGCCGGCAACCTTGTCGTCCGTATGACCAATGATATCAACCAAATTCAGAATGTAGTGATGATGGCTTTTCAAATCCTCTTCCGTCTCCCTCTTCTCTTTATCGGTTCCTTTATCTTGGCGGTTCACACTCTTCCATCACTTTGGTGGGTGATTGTCCTTATGGTGCTCCTAATCTTTGCACTAACTGCCATTATGATGGGAATGATGGGACCACGATTTGCCAAGTTTCAAACCCTTCTTGAACGGATCAATGCTATCGCCAAGGAAAATCTACGTGGTGTGCGCGTGGTCAAATCCTTTGTACAAGAAAAAGCACAATTTGACAAATTTACTGATGTTTCTGATGAACTTCTCGGCCAAAATCTTTATATCGGCTACGCCTTCTCAGTTATAGAACCCGTTATGATGCTAGTGGGCTATGGCGCGGTCTTCCTCTCTATCTGGTTGGTGGCTGGAATGGCTCAGTCAGATCCATCTGTAGTGGGTTTGATTGCTTCCTTTATCAATTATCTCAGCCAGATTATCTTTACTATCATCATGGTTGGTTTTTTGGGAAATTCTGTCAGCCGTGCCATGATTTCCTTGCGCCGTATTCGTGAGATTTTAGATACCGAGCCAGCGATGACCTTTAAAAATCTCCCAGATGAGGAGTTAGAAGGAAGTCTCTCTTTTGAAAATGTGACCTTTACCTATCCCAATGATGATGAGCCTATGCTTAAAAATGTGACCTTTGATATTGCACCTGGTCAGATGGTCGGTGTGGTTGGAGCGACTGGGGCAGGTAAGTCCACTCTTGCTCAGTTAATTCCACGACTGTTTGATCCACAGGAGGGTTCTATCAAGATTGGTGGCAAGGACATTCGAGACGTCAGCGAGGGAACCTTGCGTAAAACAGTCTCCATCGTCTTGCAACGGGCTATTCTCTTTAGTGGGACCATTGCAGATAATCTCCGTCAAGGAAAAGGCGATGCCAGCGTGTCCGAACTGGAACGTGCAGCACGGATTGCCCAAGCCAGTGAATTTATCGGACGCATGGAAAACAAATTTGAGAGTCAGGTTGAAGAACGTGGCACCAACTTTTCTGGTGGACAAAAGCAACGGATGTCCATTGCCCGTGGGATTGTCAGCAATCCCCGTATCCTGATTTTTGACGATTCGACTTCGGCCTTGGATGCTAAGTCAGAGAGACTCGTGCAGGAAGCTTTGAACAAAGACCTGAAAGGGACGACAACCATTATCATCGCTCAAAAGATTAGTTCAGTCGTCCATGCAGACAAGATTTTGGTCTTGGATCAAGGACGCTTGATTGGAGAAGGACGGCATGCAGACTTGGTAGCTAACAATGCCATCTACCGTGAAATTTACGAAACACAAAAGGGAAAGGAGGAATAAAATGAAAACTGTTCGATTTTTCTGGAACTATTTTAAAGTTTACAAGTTCTCCTTTGTCATTGTGATTCTGATGGTTGCAGTTGCGACGATTGCCCAAGCCCTCTTTCCAGTTTTTTCAGGTCAAGCAGTGACGGAGCTCGCTAACCTAGTGCTGGCTTATCAAAATGGAACTTCCGAACTAACCTGGCAGAGTTTATCAGCTCTGATGCTGAATCTAGCCCTGGTTGTCCTTGCCTTAGTGGTATCCAGTTTGATTTACATGACCTTGATGACCCGTGTGATTGCTGAGTCGACAAATGAGATGCGTAAGGGCCTTTTTGGCAAACTTTCTCGTTTAACGGTTTCTTTCTTTGACCGCCATCAGGATGGCGATATCCTTTCTCGCTTCACGAGTGACTTGGACAACATCCTTCAAGCCTTCAATGAAAGCCTAGTTCAGGTCATGAGCAATATTGCTCTTTACATCGGTTTAATTTTTGTCATGTTTTCAAGAAATGTGACGCTAGCCCTGATAACAGTAGCCAGCACCCCGGTGGCCTTTCTCATGTTGGTTTTCATCGTGAAAATGGCCCGCAAGTACACTAATCTCCAGCAAAAAGAGGTTGGAAAACTCAATGCCTACATGGATGAAAGCATCTCAGGTCAAAAGGTTGTCATCGTACAAGGAATTCAAGATGATATCGTAGCAGGCTTTGTGGAGCAAAATGAGCGCGTGCGTAAGGCAACCTTTAAAGGGAGAATGTTCTCAGGCATCCTCTTTCCAGTTATGAATGGGATGAGCTTGGTCAATACGGCCATCGTTATTTTTGCAGGTTCTGCGGTCTTGCTGAACGATCCAAGTATTGAAACAACGACAGCCCTAGGTTTGATTGTCATGTTTACCCAATTTTCTCAGCAGTACTACCAGCCGATTATCCAGGTAGCTGCGAGTTGGGGAAGCCTCCAGTTGGCCTTTACTGGGGCGGATCGTATCCAAGAAATGTTCGATGCAGAAGAAGAGATTCGTCCGCAAAATGCACCAGTCTTTACGGAATTACGAGAAGGCGTTGAGATTAGTCACATTGATTTCTCTTATGTGCCAGACAAGCCGATTTTAAAAGATGTTAGCATTTCAGCTCCTAAGGGGCAGATGATAGCAGTTGTCGGTCCGACTGGTTCAGGGAAAACGACCATCATGAACCTCATCAATCGTTTCTATGATGTGGATGCAGGTAGCATTTGCTTTGATGGCAAAGACATCCGTGGCTACGACTTGGATAGTCTGCGGAGCAAGGTCGGGATTGTCTTGCAGGATTCGGTCTTATTTAGTGGAACAATCCGGGACAATATCCGCTTTGGTGTGCCAGATGCCAGTCAGGAAATGGTCGAAGCAGCTGCCAAGGCAACTCATATCCATGACTATATCGAAAGCTTGCCTGATAAGTATGATACCCTTATTGATGATGAGCAAAACATCTTCTCAACTGGTCAGAAACAATTGATTTCCATCGCTCGAACCTTGATGACAGATCCCCAAGTCTTAATTTTAGATGAAGCGACTTCAAATGTGGATACCGTAACAGAAAGCAAGATTCAGCATGCTATGGAGGCAGTTGTTGCAGGACGAACCAGTTTTGTGATTGCCCATCGTCTCAAGACCATCCTCAATGCCGATCAGATTATTGTCCTCAAAGATGGAGAGGTTATTGAACGTGGGAATCATCATGAGTTGCTCAAACTCGGCGGCTTCTACTCGGAACTGTATCACAATCAATTTGTCTTCGAATAAAAAAGAAGTTGTCCTCATTGGGCAGCTTTTTCTTATCCATAAAAAATACTTATCACGGTCTTTAAAAAAACATATTAGACAGGAAAGGGTTGGAGTGATAAGATAAGACTGTCGCAAGAAAATCGAAAGGAGACACATCATGGCTAGAACGGTTGTAGGAGTTGCTGCAAATCTATGTCCTGTAGATGCAGAAGGGAAAAACATTCACTCATCTGTATCCTGTAAATTTGCAGAGAGCATTCGTCAAGTCGGTGGTCTCCCTTTAGTGATTCCTGTAGGAGATGAGTCCATTGTGCGTGATTATGTGGAAATGATTGACAAACTCATCTTGACAGGTGGGCAAAATGTCCATCCTCAGTTTTACGGGGAGAAAAAGACCATTGAGAGCGACGATTACAATCTAGTCCGTAATGAATTTGAATTGGCACTCTTGAGAGAAGCACTTCATCAGAATAAGCCCATTTTGGCAATCTGTCGTGGGGTTCAGCTGGTCAATGTTGCTTTTGGTGGCACTCTCCACCAAGAAATTGAAGGTCACTGGCAAGGCTTGCCTTTTGGAACCTCTCATTCTATTGAGACAGTAGAAGGAAGCGTGGTGGCTAAGTTGTTTGGCAAAGAAAGTCAGGTCAACTCAGTCCATCGTCAAAGTATCAAAGACCTGGCGCCTAATTTCCGTGTGACTGCTATTGATCCAAGAGATCAGACCATCGAAGCGATTGAGTCTATCGATGAGCATCGCATTATCGGTTTACAGTGGCATCCAGAATTTCTGGTCAATGAAGAAGACGGCAATTTAGAACTATTTGAGTATTTATTAAATGAATTGTAACGGTTAGAATCTCTAGCCGTTTTTATTCGTCCTTTCAGATTTTTTATATTTTAGCAAATTTACGCAAACGTTTGAATCCTGATAAAAATTGGGCAAATTCAATAAAAAAACTTGAAAAAATCGAAGGTAAGCGTTATGATAGAAAAGAAGAAATTTTGGAGGATTATCATGTCACATATTAAATTTGATTATTCAAAAGTTTTAGACAAATTTGTTGCCCCACATGAAGTGGAGTACATGCAAGCACAAGTAACTGCAGCAGACGAATTGATCCGTAAAGGAACTGGTGCTGGAAGCGACTTTTTAGGTTGGTTGGATCTTCCTGAAAACTACGACCGCGAAGAATTTGACCGCATCTTGAAAGCTGCTGAGCAAATCAAATCAGACAGCGATGTCTTGGTTGTGATCGGTATCGGTGGTTCCTACCTTGGTGCCAAAGCAGCTATTGACTTCTTGAACCACCACTTTGCTAACTTGCAAACAAAAGAAGAACGCAAAGCTCCACAAATCCTTTATGCTGGGAACTCAATCTCATCTACTTACCTTGCTGACTTGGTAGAGTACGTAGCTGACAAAGACTTCTCAGTAAACGTGATTTCTAAATCAGGTACAACAACTGAACCAGCCATTGCTTTCCGTGTCTTTAAAGAACTCTTGGTTAAGAAATACGGTCAAGAAGAAGCAAACAAACGTATCTATGCCACAACTGACCGCCAAAAAGGTGCTGTTAAGGTTGAAGCAGATGCGAATGGTTGGGAAACATTTGTTGTTCCAGATGATATCGGTGGACGTTTCTCAGTCTTGACAGCAGTTGGCTTGCTTCCAATCGCAGCATCAGGTGCAGACATCAAAGCCCTTATGGAAGGCGCTAACGCAGCTCGTAAAGACTACACTTCAGACAAGATTGCTGAAAATGAAGCTTACCAATACGCAGCTGTTCGTAACATCCTCTACCGTAAAGGCTATGCTACTGAAATCTTGGTAAACTACGAGCCATCACTTCAATACTTCTCAGAATGGTGGAAACAATTGGCTGGTGAATCAGAAGGGAAAGACCAAAAAGGGATTTACCCAACTTCAGCTAACTTCTCAACAGACTTGCACTCATTGGGTCAATTTATCCAAGAAGGAACTCGCATCATGTTTGAAACAGTTGTCCGTGTTGACAAACCACGTAAGAACGTGATCATTCCTACTTTGGAAGAAGACCTTGACGGACTTGGTTACCTTCAAGGAAAAGACGTTGACTTTGTAAACAAAAAAGCCACTGACGGTGTTCTTCTTGCCCACACTGACGGTGACGTGCCAAACATGTACGTAACTCTTCCTGAGCAAGATGCCTTCACTCTTGGCTACACTATCTACTTCTTCGAATTGGCAATTGCCCTTTCAGGTTACTTGAATGCCATCAACCCATTTGACCAACCAGGTGTTGAAGCCTACAAACGTAACATGTTTGCCCTTCTTGGAAAACCAGGATTTGAAGAATTGAGCAAAGAGCTTAATGCACGTCTATAATAGAAGAAAAGAGTGGCTTGTCCACTCTTTTTTACTCTCTTTATTCGTAGACATTGGACTCAGGCGAGACTTGTGATATAATATAGAAAGCAAAAAGGCAGACGCCTAGAGACTTTATAGGAGAAACTATGTCAAAAGATATCCGCGTACGCTACGCACCAAGTCCAACAGGACTACTACACATCGGAAATGCCCGTACAGCATTGTTTAACTACCTTTACGCACGCCATCATGGTGGAACTTTTATCATTCGTATCGAAGATACAGACCGTAAGCGCCATGTTGAGGATGGTGAACGTTCTCAGCTTGAAAATCTTCGCTGGTTGGGTATGGATTGGGATGAGAGCCCAGAAACTCATGAAAACTACCGCCAATCAGAGCGTTTGGAACTCTATCAAAAATACATCGATCAATTGCTAGCCGAAGGAAAAGCCTACAAATCATACGTTACAGAAGAAGAGTTGGCGGCTGAGCGCGAACGTCAAGAAGCAGCTGGCGAAACACCTCGTTACATCAATGAATACCTTGGTATGAGTGAAGAGGAAAAAGCTGCGTACATTGCAGAACGTGAAGCAGCTGGTATCATTCCAACCGTTCGTTTGGCTGTTAATGAGTCAGGTATCTACAAATGGCACGATATGGTCAAAGGTGATATTGAGTTTGAAGGTGGCAATATTGGTGGCGATTGGGTTATCCAAAAGAAAGACGGCTACCCAACTTACAACTTTGCCGTTGTCATCGATGACCACGATATGCAGATTTCTCATGTTATCCGTGGAGATGACCACATTGCCAACACCCCAAAACAGCTCATGGTTTATGAGGCTCTTGGTTGGGAAGCACCAGAGTTTGGTCACATGACTTTGATTATCAACTCTGAAACGGGTAAAAAATTGTCTAAACGTGACACCAATACCCTTCAGTTTATTGAAGACTACCGTAAGAAAGGCTATCTTCCAGAAGCTGTCTTTAACTTTATCGCCCTTCTTGGCTGGAACCCTGGTGGGGAAGACGAAATCTTCTCTCGTGAGGAATTGATTAAACTCTTTGATGAAAACCGCCTCAGCAAGTCACCAGCAGCTTTTGATCAAAAGAAACTAGACTGGATGAGCAACGACTACATCAAGAGAGCAGAACTTGCTACTATCTTTGAAATGGCTAAACCATACTTAGAAGAAGCAGGACGTTTGACTGACAAATCTGAAAAAATGGTAGAACTCTACAAGCCACAAATGAAGTCAGTGGACGAAATCGTTCCGTTGACAGATCTTTTCTTTGCAGATTTCCCAGAGTTGACAGACGCTGAGCGCGAGGTCATGGCAGGAGAAACCGTTCCGGTTGTTCTAGAAGCCTTCAAAGCGAAACTAGAAGCAATGACAGATGAGGAATTTGTGACAGAGAACATCTTCCCACAAATCAAAGCAGTTCAAAAAGAAACAGGTATCAAGGGTAAAAACCTCTTCATGCCGATTCGTATTGCTGTATCAGGGGAAATGCATGGTCCAGAATTGCCAGACACCATTTTCTTGCTCGGACGTGAAAAGTCAATCCAGCATATCGAAAACATGCTGAAAGAGATTTCTAAATAAAAAGGACTTCCAATGGATATCTGGGAAAAGATGTATGAAGAAGCACGAACACTATACAATCCCCATGAAGTTTCTGACTTTGTTTATGCTAACCATGTCGTTGCCGCGGTAGAAGCGGAAGATGGTCAGATATTCACAGGATTTTGTATGGAGGGCACTTGTGGCGTTTTTCATCTCTGTGCAGAACGAGCAGCTCTCTTCAATATGTATCAATTTTCAGGACAAACTAAAGTTAAGAAAGTCCTCGCCTTTCGAGATAAACCTCCCTACGGCGAAGGATCGGGTATGCCCTGTGGCGCCTGCAGAGAATTTCTCTTAGAACTAAATGCTGAAAATAAAGAAGCAGAGTTCATGATGGACTACGGAACAAAAAAAACAATCAAAGTTGCCGAGTTGATTCCGTACTGGTGGGGAGAGGAACGTGCGACTAATTGGAAAGCGGAATAGAGAGAGTCGGTTAAACTGGCTCTTTCCTATTATCATAGAAAAAATTGTATAGGAGATTGAAAAAGTCCTTGACAAAGTTGAAAAAGTAGATATAATAGAAAGAGTTGAAAAGCTCAGGTCCGTTGGTCAAGGGGTT
>NZ_JAHZPJ010000007.1 GCF_019929345.1 Streptococcus oralis | reverse complement strand
ATCTTCATAACTCAATTTCATAATAAAACACCCCAAAAGTTAGATTTTTTCTGTCTAACTTTTGGGGTGCAGTTCACCAGTAGGCTGCTTTTTATATTATAAAGTACCAATTAATGCTTGCATACCAAGACTGGTGAGGATGATGGCAATCCAGCAAAGAGCTCCGAGGACAATAGATTTGCCACTGGATTTGATCATAGCGATAAGATTGGTTTTGAGACCGATGGCGCTCATGGCCATGATAATGAGGAATTTGGATAGTTGTTTGAGAGGGGTGAAGAAGCTGCTAGACACACCAAGAGAGGTAAGAAGAGTCGTTAAGAGAGAGGCTAGTATGAAATAAAAGATGAAAAGTGGGAAGACCTTTTTTAGTTGGAAATCTTGGCTGTTTTTTTGCTGGCGACTTTGCCAGTAGGAGAGAAAGAGAGTGATGGGAATGATGGCTAAGGTGCGCGTGAGTTTAACAATGGTTGCAGACTCAAGGGTATTGGTCTGGTAAAGACTGTCCCAGGAGCTGGCGGTGGCCGTTACAGAAGAAGTATCATTGACCGCAGTTCCTGCAAAGAGGGCGAAGCCGTCATTGGATAGATGAAGCCAGGTTCCTAGAGTTGGAAAGATGAGCGCAGCCAAGACATTGAAGAAAAAGATAACGGAAATGGCTTGGGCTACTTCTTTTTCCTTGGCATGGATAACGGGTGCTGTCGCCGCAATAGCAGAGCCACCACAGATAGAAGAACCTACTCCAATCAAGGTAGCCAGTTTTGTGTCCAGTGCAAAGAAGCGCTGGAAGAGATAGGCAACAATCAAAGCTATTGAAATGGTGGAGAGGATAACAGGGAGCGAAGATTGCCCTACCGCGAAGACTTGCGAGATATTGAGTCCAAAACCGAGCAAAATAACGGCATATTGGAGCAATTTTTTAGAACTAAAGGTCAAGCCAGCATCCAGTTGTTTGTGGGGTGATAGAAAAGGGTGAAGGAGCATCCCTATAAAGATAGCAAAGACAGGTGCTCCGATGACAGGAAAGAATCCTCCTAGGTACCAAGACACGATAGAAATGACAAGGCAGGCTAAGATTCCTGCCCCATTTTTTGATAAAAATGACATATAAACCTCCGAAGATAAGCACTTATTATTATAGTCCTGTCGAGAAGAAAAGTAAAACAGAAAGTGAAAAATGCGGGTTTCAGATGGATTTTGCGGTCAGGGAGCTTTTGTAGTATAATAGAAATACGTTTTGAAAGTAGGAGGTATCTATGGACTTAACTAAGCGCTTTAATAAACAGTTAGACAAGATTCAAGTTTCCTTGATTCGCCAGTTTGACCAGGCTATTTCAGAGATTCCTGGAGTTCTGCGTTTGACCTTGGGGGAACCTGATTTTACAACGCCAGATCATGTCAAGGAGGCAGCCAAGCGAGCCATTGACCAGAACCAATCCTACTATACAGGGATGAGTGGTCTGCTGACTTTACGTCAGGCAGCCAGTGACTTTGTTAAGGAAAAGTACCAACTGGACTATGCTCCTGAAAATGAAATATTGGTTACAATTGGGGCGACAGAGGCTTTATCTGCTACTTTGACGGCTATTTTGGAAGAGGGAGACAAGGTACTCTTGCCAGCCCCTGCCTATCCAGGATATGAGCCGATTGTCAATCTAGTTGGGGCAGAGATTGTCGAGATTGATACAACTGAAAATGGTTTTGTCTTGACCCCTGAAATGTTGGAAAAGGCTATTTTGGAGCAAGGGGACAAGCTCAAAGCAGTTATTCTCAACTATCCAGCTAATCCGACAGGAATTACCTATAGTCGAGAGCAGTTGGAAGCTTTGGCAGACGTTTTACGCAAGTATGAGATTTTCGTTGTCTGTGATGAGGTTTACTCAGAATTGACCTACACAGGCGAAACCCATGTATCTCTGGGAACTATGTTGAGAGATCAGGCTATTATCATCAATGGCTTATCTAAGTCTCATGCTATGACTGGTTGGCGTTTAGGTTTTATCTTTGCTCCTGCAGCTTTCACAGCTCAGTTAATCAAGAGTCACCAATATTTGGTTACTGCTGCAAATACCATGGCTCAACATGCTGCGGTGGAGGCCTTAACAGCTGGTAAAAGCGATGCAGAGCCTATGAAGAAGGAATACATCCAGCGTCGAGATTATATTATCGAGAAAATGACTGCTCTTGGTTTTGAAATTATCAAACCAGACGGTGCCTTCTATATCTTTGCCAAGATTCCAGTAGGTTACAATCAAGACTCCTTTGCCTTTCTCAAGGATTTTGCCCAGAAGAAGGCTGTTGCTTTTATCCCTGGTGCTGCCTTTGGGCGTTACGGAGAAGGCTATGTTCGTCTGTCTTATGCAGCCAGCATGGAAACGATCAGAGAGGCCATGAAACGACTTGAGGAGTACATGAGAGAAGCATGATTCAGTCTATCACGAGTCAAGGCTTGGTACTCTACAATCGTAACTTTCGGGAGGATGATAAGCTAGTCAAGATCTTCACCGAGCAGGCTGGGAAGCGCATGTTTTTTGTGAAACACGCTGGTCAATCTAAACTAGCTCCTGTTATTCAGCCCTTGGTACTAGCTCGTTTTCTCCTGCGAATCAATGATGACGGACTCAGTTACATTGAGGACTATCATGAGGTCATGACCTTTCCCAAGATCAATAGTGACCTCTTTGTCATGGCTTATGCGACTTATGTTGCGGCTCTTGCAGATGCTAGTTTGCAGGATAATCAGCAGGATGCTCCCTTGTTTGCCTTCTTGAGAAAGACTCTAGAGTTGATGGAAGAGGGCTTGGATTATCAAGTTTTGACCAATATTTTTGAAATTCAAATCTTGACCCGATTTGGAATCAGCCTCAATTTTAATGAGTGTGTCTTTTGCCATCGGGTAGGTCAGGCCTTTGACTTTTCTTTCAAATATGGAGCCTGCCTCTGTCCAGACCATTATCATGAGGACGAGAAACGTTGCCATCTGAATCCCAACATCCCCTATCTGCTCAATCAATTTCAAGCCATTGATTTTGAGACCTTGGAAACCATTTCGCTCAAGCCTGAAATCAAGCAAGACTTGCGCAAGTTTATGGATCAGATCTACGAAGAGTACGTCGGGATTCACCTAAAATCAAAGAAATTTATTGATTCCCTAGCAGACTGGGGACAATTACTAAAAGAGGAAGACAAATGAAAAAAATCGCAGTAGATGCTATGGGGGGCGATTACGCACCTCAAGCCATCGTTGAGGGTGTCAATCAAGCCCTTGCTGACTTTTCAGATATTGAGATTCAACTTTATGGAGATGAAGCTAAAATCAAGCAATATCTAACAGCTATAGATCGTGTCAGCATCATCCATACAGATGAGAAAATTGACTCAGACGATGAGCCGACAAAGGCTATCCGTAAGAAGAAAAATGCCAGCATGGTATTAGCAGCTAAGGCAGTCAAAGAGGAAGAAGCAGACGCTGTCCTCTCAGCTGGCAACACAGGTGCCTTGTTGGCTGCAGGATTCTTCATCGTGGGTCGTATCAAGAATATCGACCGTCCTGGACTTATGTCGACCTTGCCGACCATTGATGGCAAAGGCTTTGACATGCTAGATCTCGGTGCCAATGCAGAAAACACAGCCCAGCACCTCCACCAATACGCTGTTCTCGGCTCCTTTTATGCTAAAAATGTTCGTGGGATTGCAAAACCACGTGTTGGTTTGCTCAATAACGGAACAGAAAGTAGCAAGGGAGATCCGCTTCGTAAGGAAACTTACGACTTGCTAGTAGCTGATGAAAGTTTGAACTTTATCGGAAACGTGGAAGCGCGTGACCTGATGGAGGGAGTGGCTGATGTAGTAGTAACAGATGGTTTCACGGGAAACGCAGTGCTCAAGTCCATTGAAGGGACAGCCATGGGGATCATGGGCTTGCTCAAAAACGCCATTACAGGTGGCGGTCTGCGAGCGAAACTAGGTGCTCTTCTCCTTAAGGATAGTTTGAAAGGTTTGAAAAAACAGCTCAACTATTCAGATGTTGGAGGAGCAGTCTTGTTTGGTGTCAAAGCACCTGTTGTTAAGACTCATGGATCAAGTGATGCCAAGGCTGTGTACAGTACGATTCGCCAGATTCGTACCATGCTAGAAACAGACGTAGTTGCTCAAACTGCGCGTGAATTTTCAGGAGAATAAAAAGATGACAGAAAAAGAAATTTTTGACCGTATTGTAACCATTATCCAAGAACGACAGGGAGAGGACTTTGTCGTGACAGAAGCTTTGAGTTTGAAAGACGACCTTGATGCAGACTCAGTGGACTTGATGGAGTTCGTCTTGACGTTAGAAGATGAATTTGGTATCGAAATCAGTGATGAGGAAATTGACCAACTTCAAAGTGTGGCAGATGTGGTAGCGATTATTAAAGGTAAGATATAACCAAAATCAACATGCAAGTCATGTTGTTTTTTTGTTTGCAGAAAAAAGAGAAACTTTTAGTAAAAATTACGAATAAAGAGATGAGAAAGAAAAAGGAGGAATGTTTATGTACATGCCAATCTTGTATCCATGGTTAATCAAGTGGTTTTTAAAATAAAAATGAATGAACTGTTCGTTTTCGAATTGTTTTTCGAATGGATAAGTGAGAAGAAAAGGAAGAGGAGAAATGATTTCAGTTATTTTTCCAATCTGGATTTTAAAATGGTTTAAAATCTAGAAGTCGTAAAACAAAAAAATAAAAATAAAGATTAATATTCGTGTTTTTCAGAGGAAAAATGCTTTTAAAACTGTAAGGAGAGCTCATCTTGCAGTTTTTCTTTACGCTAAAAAAAGGAAAATGTTATTTATTCGTAAAAATCTTGAATTTTTCGTGCTTTTGTGGTAGAATGTGCTCAAGTAATACGAAAGGCGAACTTTAAAATGTCAAAACAATTGATCTATTCGGGAAAAGCTAAAGATATCTATACAACTGAGGATGAAAATCTTATTATTTCAACTTACAAGGATCAGGCAACTGCCTTCAATGGTGTCAAGAAGGAGCAGATTGCGGGCAAGGGAGTGTTAAATAATCAGATTTCATCTTTTATTTTTGAGAAATTAAATGCGGCTGGTGTGGCGACTCACTTTGTTGAGAAACTTTCAGACACGGAACAACTTAATAAAAAGGTTGAGATTATTCCTTTGGAAGTTGTGCTTCGCAACTATACAGCTGGTTCCTTTTCAAAACGTTTTGGCGTGGAAGAGGGCATCGCTTTGGAAACTCCGATTGTCGAATTTTACTATAAAAACGATGATTTGGATGATCCTTTTATCAATGACGAGCATGTGAAGTTCCTAAAGATTGCGGATGATCAGCAGATTGCTTACTTGAAGGAAGAAACGCGTCGTATCAATGAACTCTTGAAAGCCTGGTTTGCTGAGATTGGACTTAAGTTGATTGACTTTAAGCTAGAGTTCGGTTTTGACAAGGATGGCAAGATTATCTTGGCAGACGAATTCTCACCAGACAACTGCCGTTTGTGGGATGCGGATGGCAACCACATGGACAAGGATGTTTTCCGCCGTGGCTTGGGTGAATTGACAGACGTTTACGAAGTTGTTTGGGAAAAGTTGCAGGGGTTGAAATAACAACCTAAAGGCTGTTTGGGAATATTGCAAGAGCTGAAATAAAGGAATAAGAATTGATGAATAAACGTATTTTTGTTGAGAAAAAGGCTGATTTTCAGGTCAAGTCAGAGAGTTTGGTAAGAGAACTCCAACACAACTTGGGGCTTTCAACTTTGAAAAGTATTCGCATCGTGCAGGTTTATGATGTCTTTGATTTGGCAGAGGACTTGTTTGAGCCTGCAGAGAAACACATCTTCTCTGAGCAGGTGACAGACCATGTCTTGGATGAAGCGGCTGTGCAGGCTGATCTTGCCAATTATGCTTTTTTTGCTATTGAAAGCCTGCCGGGGCAGTTTGACCAGCGTGCAGCTTCTTCACAGGAAGCCTTGCTCTTGCTTGGTAGTTCAAGTGATGTAACGGTCAACACAGCTCAACTTTACTTAGTTAATAAAGATATTGATGCGACTGAGCTAGAAGCGGTCAAGAACTACCTGCTCAATCCAGTGGATTCTCGTTTCAAGGATATCACGACAGGGATTGCCAAGCAGGAATTTTCAGAGTCAGACAAGACCATTCCAAAATTGACTTTCTTTGAAAGCTATAAAGCAGAAGACTTTGCCCGCTACAAGGCTGAGCAAGGGATGGCCATGGAAGTGGATGATTTGCTCTTTATCCAAGACTACTTCAAGTCAATTGGGCGCGTGCCGACGGAAACAGAACTCAAGGTTTTAGACACTTACTGGTCTGACCACTGCCGTCACACGACTTTTGAGACAGAGTTGAAAAATATTGACTTCTCAGCTTCTAAATTCCAAAAGCAATTGCAGGCGACTTATAACAAGTATGTGGCCATGCGTGAGGAGTTGGGGCGCTCTGAAAAACCGCAAACCTTGATGGATATGGCGACTATTTTCGGTCGTTATGAGCGTGCTAATGGACGTTTGGACGATATGGAAGTGTCTGACGAGATCAATGCATGCTCGGTTGAAATCGAAGTGGATGTTGATGGTGTCAAGGAACCTTGGCTCCTTATGTTCAAAAACGAAACCCACAACCACCCAACGGAAATTGAGCCATTTGGTGGGGCGGCTACTTGTATCGGTGGCGCCATTCGTGACCCGTTGTCAGGGCGTTCATACGTTTACCAAGCTATGCGTATCTCAGGTGCTGGAGATATTACAACGCCAATCGCTGAAACACGTGCTGGTAAATTGCCACAACAAGTTATTTCTAAAACCGCGGCTCATGGTTATTCTTCATATGGGAACCAAATTGGCCTTGCGACGACCTACGTTCGTGAATACTTCCACCCAGGTTTCGTTGCTAAACGTATGGAGCTTGGTGCCGTTGTCGGTGCTGCTCCCAAGGGCAATGTTGTCCGTGAAAAACCGGAAGCGGGAGATGTCATTATCCTGCTCGGTGGTAAGACTGGACGTGATGGTGTCGGTGGTGCGACTGGTTCTTCTAAGGTTCAAACAGTTGAGTCTGTAGAGACTGCTGGAGCTGAGGTTCAAAAAGGGAATGCTATCGAAGAACGCAAGATTCAGCGCCTCTTCCGTAATGGCGATGTCACTCGTCTTATCAAGAAATCCAACGACTTTGGTGCGGGTGGTGTCTGTGTGGCCATCGGTGAATTGGCAGACGGTCTTGAAATCGACCTCAATAAGGTTCCTCTTAAATACCAAGGCTTGAATGGTACCGAAATTGCCATCTCTGAATCTCAAGAACGGATGGCAGTTGTGGTTCGTCCTGAAGATGTAGATGCCTTCGTTGCCGCATGTAACCAAGAAAATATTGATGCTGTTGTCGTAGCGACAGTCACTGAAAAACCAAATCTAGTCATGCACTGGAATGGTGAAACGATTGTTGACTTGGAACGCTGTTTCCTTGATACCAACGGTGTGCGTGTCGTTGTCGATGCCAAGGTGGTGGACAAGGATGTCAAGCTCCCAGAAGAGCGCAAGACGAGTGTTGAAACACTGGAAACAGATACTCTTGCGGTTCTATCTGACCTCAACCATGCGAGTCAAAAAGGCTTGCAGACCATCTTTGACTGTTCGGTCGGTCGTTCTACGGTCAACCACCCACTTGGTGGTCGCTACCAACTCACACCAACTGAGGCTTCTGTGCAAAAATTGCCAGTTCAACACGGTGTGACAACAACAGCCTCTGTTATGGCACAAGGATTTAACCCTTATCTAGCAGAATGGTCTCCATACCATGGTGCTGCCTATGCAGTTATCGAAGCAACTGCTCGTTTGGTGGCTGCTGGTGCTAACTGGTCTAAGGCTCGTTTCTCTTACCAAGAGTACTTCGAGCGTATGGACAAGCAAGCGGAGCGTTTTGGTCAACCAGTAGCAGCTCTTCTAGGCTCTATCGAAGCACAAATCCAACTTGGTTTGCCATCTATCGGTGGTAAGGACTCTATGTCTGGTACCTTTGAAGAATTGACGGTGCCACCAACCCTGGTTGCTTTTGGGGTGACAACAGCAGATAGCCGTAAGGTCCTTTCTCCAGAATTTAAGGATGCTGGTGAAAATATCTACTACATCCCAGGTCAAGCCCTTTCTGTTAATATTGACTTTGACTTAATTAAGAAAAACTTTGCTCAGTTTGAAGCCCTTCAAAAGGCTCACAAAGTGACATCTACTTCAGCTGTCAAATATGGTGGTGTCCTTGAAAGTTTAGCTCTTGCTACTTTTGGAAATCATATCGGTGCAGAGGTAATCTTGCCTGAACTTGAAAGTTCTTTGACAGCTCAATTAGGCGGATTTGTCTTCACATCTCCTGAAGAAATCGCTGGGGTGGAGAAGATCGGTCAAACGAAAGCAGACTTTACACTTCTTGTCAACGGTGTGAAGCTAGATGGACACAAGCTTGACAGTGCCTTCCAAGGGACATTGGAAGCAGTCTATCCTACTGAATTTGCCCAAGCAAAAGAACTGAAAGAAGTACCTGCTATGGCATCAGATGCTGTGATTAAAGCCAAAGAAACAGTTGAGGCACCAGTGGTTTACATCCCAGTATTCCCAGGAACCAACTCAGAATATGACTCAGCAAAAGCCTTCGAAAAAGAAGGTGCAGAGGTCAACTTGGTGCCATTTGTGACCTTGAATGAAGAAGCCATTGTCAAGTCAGTTGAAACCATGGTTGACAACATCAGCAAGGCTAACATTCTCTTCTTTGCAGGTGGCTTCTCAGCTGCGGACGAGCCAGATGGTTCAGCTAAGTTTATCGTCAACATCCTTCTCAATGAAAAAGTGCGTGCTGCTATTGACAGCTTTATCGCTCGTGGTGGTCTGATTATCGGTATCTGTAATGGATTCCAGGCTCTCGTAAAATCAGGCCTTCTTCCATACGGGAACTTTGAAGATGCCAGCAGTACCAGCCCAACTCTCTTCTACAATGATGCTAACCAGCACGTGGCTAAGATGGTGGAAACCCGTATTGCAAATACCAACTCACCATGGCTTGCTGGAGTGAAAGTTGGTGATATCCACGCTATTCCTGTATCGCACGGAGAAGGGAAATTTGTCGTGACGGCTGAGGAATTCGCTGAACTCCGTGACAATGGCCAAATTTTTAGCCAATACGTAGACTTCGACGGAAAACCAAGCATGGACTCTAAGTACAATCCGAATGGTTCTGTAAATGCTATCGAGGGGATTACCAGCAAGAACGGTCAAATCATCGGTAAAATGGGACACTCAGAACGTTATGAAGACGGTCTCTTCCAAAACATCCCAGGAAATAAAGACCAGCACCTGTTCGCATCGGCGGTTAAATACTTTACTGGAAAATAAGATTTGCGGTTTTTCCGATAGACAATATCTGTAATGTAAAAGCCATGTAGATCTAGCTCTTGGTGTTACACAAATAAAAATTAGGTATAAAAAATGACATATGAAGTAAAATCTCTTAATGAAGAATGTGGCGTTTTTGGTATCTGGGGACATCCAGATGCTGCTAAATTGACCTATTTTGGGCTCCACAGTCTTCAGCACCGTGGTCAGGAGGGGGCAGGTATCCTCTCCAATGACCAAGGAAAATTGAAGCGCCATCGTGATATGGGGCTGTTATCAGAAGTCTTCAGAGAACCTGCTAATTTGGATAAATTGACAGGGACTGGAGCGATTGGACACGTGCGTTATGCGACTGCGGGAGAAGCTTCTGTAGACAATATCCAACCTTTTCTTTTCCGCTTTCATGATATGCAGTTTGGCTTGGCTCATAATGGAAATCTGACCAATGCAGAATCTCTCAAGCAAGAATTAGAACAAAGAGGCGCGATTTTCAGCGCGACTTCGGACTCGGAAATCTTGGCTCACTTGATTCGCCGTAGTCACAATCCTAGCTTGATGGGCAAAATCAAGGAAGCACTTAGTCTTGTCAAAGGTGGCTTTGCTTATATCTTGCTGTTTGAGGACAAGTTGATTGCTGCGCTTGACCCTAATGGTTTCCGTCCGCTTTCTATCGGAAAAATGGCTAATGGAGCGGTAGTCGTTTCCTCTGAAACTTGTGCCTTTGAAGTAATCGGTGCGGAGTGGATTCGCGATGTGAAACCAGGCGAGATTGTCATTATTGATGACAATGGCATCCAGTATGATAGCTATACGAATGATACTCAGCTCGCGATTTGCTCTATGGAGTATATCTATTTTGCCCGTCCTGACTCCAATATCCATGGAGTCAATGTCCATACGGCACGGAAACGTATGGGTGCCCAATTAGCGCGTGAATTTAAGCATGAGGCGGATATCGTAGTCGGTGTGCCCAACTCGTCACTCAGCGCAGCCATGGGCTTTGCGGAAGAATCAGGACTGCCAAATGAGATGGGTCTTATCAAGAACCAATACACCCAACGTACCTTTATCCAACCGACTCAAGAATTGCGAGAGCAAGGTGTGCGGATGAAGCTATCAGCCGTTTCGGGTGTTGTTAAAGGCAAACGTGTGGTTATGGTGGATGATTCCATTGTCCGCGGGACAACCTCTCGCCGTATCGTTCAGCTTTTGAAAGAAGCAGGTGCGGCTGAGGTTCACGTTGCGATTGGTAGCCCTGCCCTAGCGTATCCATGTTTCTACGGGATTGATATCCAGACGCGTCAGGAGCTGATTGCTGCCAATCATACGGTTGAAGAAACCTGCCAAATCATTGGTGCGGATAGCTTGACCTATCTTTCAATTGATGGCTTGATTAACTCTATCGGGATTGAAACAGATGCACCGAATGGTGGTCTCTGTGTCGCTTACTTTGACGGTGACTACCCAACTCCTCTCTATGATTACGAAGAAGACTATCGTAAAAGTTTGGAAGAAAAGACCAGTTTTTACAAATAGATGGATAAAGACTCTCCATGAAAGGAAAGGAAGAGAAGATGACAAATAAAAATGCTTATGCGCAATCTGGTGTGGATGTTGAAGCGGGTTATGAAGTTGTTGAGCGGATCAAAAAGCACGTGGCTCGTACGGAGCGTGCGGGTGTCATGGGAGCTCTTGGTGGCTTTGGTGGCATGTTTGACCTCTCAAAAACAGGTGTTAAAGAGCCCGTATTGATCTCAGGGACTGACGGTGTCGGAACCAAGCTCATGCTGGCCATCAAGTATGACAAGCATGACACGATTGGGCAGGACTGTGTGGCTATGTGTGTCAATGATATCATCGCTGCTGGTGCGGAGCCCCTCTATTTCCTCGACTATGTCGCAACTGGGAAGAATGAGCCGGCTAAGCTAGAACAAGTCGTTGCTGGTGTGGCAGAAGGTTGTGTGCAGGCAGGTGCTGCCCTCATCGGTGGGGAAACAGCTGAAATGCCTGGTATGTATGGCGCAGATGACTACGACTTGGCTGGTTTTGCGGTCGGTGTAGCTGAAAAATCTCAAATTATTGACGGCTCAAAGGTGGCAGAAGGCGATGTTCTTCTCGGACTTGCTTCGAGTGGGATTCACTCCAATGGTTACTCACTCGTGCGTCGTGTTTTTGCCGACTATACAGGTGAGGAAGTCTTGCCAGAATTGGAAGGCAAGAAACTCAAGGAGGTTCTTCTTGAGCCGACTCGTATCTATGTCAAGGCTGTTTTGCCGCTCATCAAGGAAGAGTTGGTCAACGGTATTGCTCACATCACAGGTGGTGGCTTTATCGAAAATGTCCCTCGTATGTTTGCTGATGACTTGGCTGCAGAGATTGAGGAAAGCAAAGTTCCAGTGCTTCCGATTTTCAAAGCTCTTGAAAAATACGGTGAAATCAAACACGAGGAAATGTTTGAAATCTTCAATATGGGTGTGGGACTCATGCTGGCAGTTAGCCCTGAAAATGTAGGTCGTGTCAAAGAATTGCTGGATGAACCAGTCTATGAAATTGGTCGCATCGTCAAGAAAGAAAACGAAAGTGTCATCATCAAATGAAAAAAATAGCGGTTTTTGCCTCTGGTAATGGCTCAAATTTTCAGGTGATTGCCGAAGAATTTCCAGTGGAGTTTGTCTTTTCAGACCATCGTGATGCCTATGTGCTTGAGCGTGCAGACAAGCTCGGCGTTCTGTCCTATGCTTTTGAACTCAAGGAGTTTGAGAGCAAGGCAGACTATGAAGCAGCCCTTGTCGAACTCTTGGAAGAGCACCAGATTGACTTGGTTTGCCTAGCAGGCTATATGAAAATCGTTGGGCCAACTTTGCTCGCTGCTTACGAGGGTCGGATCATTAACATTCATCCAGCCTACCTGCCAGAATTTCCGGGAGCTCATGGGATTGAGGACGCTTGGAATGCTGGTGTTGCTGAGAGCGGCGTGACTATTCACTGGGTGGACTCTGGTGTGGATACAGGCAAGGTTATCAAACAAGTGCGTGTGCCACGGCTATCTGATGATACCATCGAAAGCTTTGAAGCTAGGATTCATGAAGCGGAGTACAAGTTGTATCCGGAAGTGTTGGATAGTTTGGGAGTGGAGAGGTTATAGGTAATGAGCAAAGATAGCAAGAATGCAATGAGGTATATAATTTACTTTTTTATTTTAATGTCTGTATGTGTATTATGGATTGGTTATCCTAATGCACCTTTTAAAGATTTTATATTGGAAAATATTTTAGCTCCTCTATTTATTGTTTTTTTTACTTTATCGTGGACAAGATTTAGAACGGGAAAAGATTTCAGAGATAAATTTGATTATTTCATTGTCGCATGCTTAATGTTTATTTTAGCGATGTGGATGATTGGGCAGACGTACCAAAACTTAAATTCAAAAGAAGCTTTTTGGAATGTAGATAAAATCATATTAAATAATGTCGACAAGATACTGACTTTATTTCTTATTCCTCTGGTGGTTGGTTTTTTTACTGATCGTTTTGTTTTTAAGTTAGAAAAATTAGAACATAGTAAATAATAAGGAGAAAACATGACGAAACGCGCCTTAATCAGCGTCTCAGACAAAGCGGGCATTGTTGAATTTGCCCAAGAACTCAAAAAACTCGGATGGAATATCATCTCGACAGGTGGAACCAAGGTTACCCTTGATACTGCTGGGGTGGACACGATTGCCATCGATGATGTGACTGGTTTTCCAGAAATGATGGACGGTCGTGTCAAGACCCTCCATCCAAATATACACGGCGGACTTTTGGCTCGTCGTGACTTGGACAGCCACTTGGAAGCGGCTAAAGATAATAAGATTGAATTGATTGACCTTGTGGTGGTCAATCTCTATCCTTTCAAGGAAACCATTCTCAAACCAGATGTGACTTACGCCGATGCAGTCGAAAACATCGATATCGGTGGGCCGTCTATGCTTCGTTCAGCAGCTAAAAATCATGCCAGCGTAACAGTTGTGGTAGATCCTGCAGACTATGAAGTGGTGCTTAACGAATTGTCAGCCAACGGGAAAACGACTTATGAAACGCGTCAACGTTTGGCAGCCAAGGTTTTCCGTCATACAGCAGCTTATGATGCCTTGATTGCAGAATATTTCACAGCTCAAGTGGGTGAAGAAAAGCCTGAAAAGTTGACCTTGACCTATGACCTCAAACAAGCTATGCGCTATGGGGAAAATCCTCAACAAGACGCGGACTTCTACCAAAAAGCTTTGCCGACAGATTACTCCATTGCTTCAGCCAAACAGCTTAACGGTAAGGAATTGTCATTCAATAACATCCGTGATGCGGATGCTGCCATTCGTATTATCCGTGACTTCAAAGACCGTCCAACCGTTGTGGCTCTCAAACACATGAACCCATGTGGAATTGGTCAGGCAGATGATATCGAAACTGCTTGGGACTATGCCTATGAGTCAGACCCAGTGTCTATCTTCGGTGGGATTGTCGTTCTTAACCGTGAGGTGGATGCTGCGACAGCTGAGAAGATGCATGGCGTTTTCCTTGAAATCATCATTGCGCCAAGCTATACAGATGAAGCGCTAGCCATTTTGACCAACAAAAAGAAAAACTTGCGCATTCTTGCCTTGCCATTTGATGCTCAAGACGCTAGCGAAGTGGAAGCAGAATACACAGGTGTGGTTGGTGGACTTCTTGTGCAAAACCAAGACGTGGTCAAAGAAAGCCCAGCTGACTGGCAAGTGGTGACCAAACGCCAGCCAACTGAGACAGAAGCGACAGCTCTTGAGTTTGCTTGGAAAGCTATTAAATACGTCAAATCAAACGGTATCATCGTAACCAACGACCACATGACACTCGGTGTTGGTCCAGGGCAAACCAACCGTGTGGCTTCAGTCCGTATTGCCATTGACCAAGCCAAAGACCGTCTGGACGGCGCTGTTCTTGCTTCGGATGCCTTCTTCCCATTTGCCGATAACGTGGAAGAAATCGCCAAAGCAGGTATCAAGGCCATCATCCAGCCAGGAGGCTCAGTCCGTGACCAAGAGTCAATCGAAGCCGCGGATAAATATGGCTTGACCATGGTCTTCACAGGCGTGAGACATTTTAGGCATTAAAAAAACAAAAGGGAAGAAAACAGTTTCTTTCCTTTTTTTGATTAAAAGGCAGAACGAAACAAGATTAAAACGAACGTTTGTGGTATAATATTAGTAAATAATTCGCAAAAGAGGTTGAGAGATGAAGCTGTTAGTTGTTGGTTCAGGTGGTCGTGAACATGCGATTGCTAAGAAGTTGCTTGAATCAAAAGACATTGAAAAAGTCTTTGTAGCTCCAGGAAATGACGGAATGACTCTGGATGGGCTGGAATTGGTAAATATCTCTATTTCCGAACATTCTAAATTGATTGAGTTTGCAAAAGCCAACGATATCGCTTGGACCTTTATCGGTCCGGATGATGCCCTTGCTGCTGGGATTGTCGATGATTTTAACAAAGCAGGACTTAAGGCTTTTGGTCCGACAAGATTGGCAGCGGAGCTGGAGTGGTCCAAGGATTTTGCTAAGGAAATCATGGTCAAATACGGCGTTCCGACAGCAGCCTATGGCACATTTTCTGACTTTGAGAAGGCCAAGGCTTATATCAAGGAGAAAGGCGCTCCTATCGTTGTCAAGGCGGATGGCTTGGCACTTGGTAAGGGCGTTGTCGTTGCCGAGACAGTCGAGCAAGCGGTAGAAGCCGCTCATGAGATGCTCTTGGATAATAAATTCGGTGATTCTGGTGCGCGTGTGGTTATTGAGGAATTCCTTGACGGGGAGGAGTTCTCTCTCTTTGCCTTTGTCAATGGGGACAAGTTCTACATCATGCCAACGGCTCAGGATCACAAACGTGCTTACGATGGTGACAAGGGCCCTAACACTGGTGGGATGGGTGCCTATGCGCCAGTTCCTCACTTGCCACAGAGTGTGATTGATACGGCGGTTGACACCGTTGTCAAGCCTGTCCTTGAGGGCATGATCCAAGAAGGGCGTCCTTATCTGGGCCTCCTTTACGCAGGGCTTATCCTGACAGCAGATGGTCCTAAAGTCATCGAGTTCAACGCTCGGTTCGGAGATCCAGAAACTCAGATTATTTTGCCTCGTTTGACATCTGACTTTGCACAAAATATCACGGATATTCTCGATGGCAAGCAGCCAAACATCACTTGGACGGACAAGGGTGTGACTCTGGGTGTGGTTGTCGCATCAAAGGGCTACCCGCTAGATTATGCAAAGGGTGTCAAGTTGCCATCAAAAACCGAGGGCAACATCATCACCTACTATGCCGGTGCTAAGTTTGCGGAAAATAGCAGAGCACTGCTATCAAACGGCGGACGTGTCTATATGCTCGTCACCACAGCTGATACCGTTAAAGAAGCCCAAGACACTATCTACAGCGAACTCAACAAACAAAATACAGAAGGTCTCTTCTACCGAACCGATATCGGAAGCAAGGCAATTAAGTAAAGATATAAGAATAATGCGACGAAGTCGCCAAATACGATAATGGTCGCCGTGGTGAAAGGACCAGAACAGTGAATGTTCTGGTCGGGGGAAACTTTGAGACCCTAGGCTCAAAGTTTAGGAATGAAACCGAAGGTTTGCTTCCGTCCCTACCACCTAAGACCATTATCAAAAAAGGAAGAAAAAGGATTAAAAATGAAACCAGTAATTTCCATCATCATGGGCTCAAAATCCGACTGGGCAACCATGCAAAAAACCGCCGAAGTCCTTGACCGCTTCGGTGTAGCTTACGAAAAGAGGGTTGTCTCTGCCCACCGTACACCAGACCTCATGTTTAGACATGCCGAAGAAGCCCGTAGTCGTGGTATCAAGGTCATCATCGCAGGTGCTGGTGGTGCCGCCCATTTGCCAGGTATGGTTGCTGCTAAAACCATCCTTCCGGTTATCGGTGTACCCGTCAAGTCTCGTGCCCTTAGTGGCGTGGACTCGCTCTACTCTATCGTACAGATGCCGGGCGGTGTGCCTGTTGCGACAATGGCTATCGGTGAGGCAGGTGCGACCAACGCAGCCCTCTTTGCCCTCCGTCTCCTGTCAGTAGAGGATCAGAGTATCGCGACAGCTTTGGCAGATTTTGCAGAAGAACAAGGAAAAATCGCAGAGGAGTCTACAAATGAGCTCATCTAAAACAATCGGAATTATCGGTGGCGGCCAGCTTGGTCAGATGATGGCCATTTCTGCTATCTACATGGGGCACAAGGTTATCGCGCTGGATCCTGCGACGGATTGCCCGGCCTCTCGCGTTGCGGAAATCATCGTGGCCCCTTATAACGATGTGGATGCATTGCGTCAGTTGGCGGACCGTTGTGATGTTCTTACCTATGAATTTGAAAATGTCGATGCTGATGGTTTGGATGCTGTTATCAAGGATGGTCAGCTCCCTCAAGGGACAGATCTGCTCCGCATCTCTCAAAATCGCATTTTTGAAAAGGACTTTCTCTCAAACAAGGCACAAGTCACTGTGGCACCCTACAAGGTTGTGACTTCAAGCCAAGACTTGGCAGATATTGACCTATCGAAAAACTATGTCCTCAAGACTGCGACTGGTGGCTACGATGGGCATGGACAAAAGGTCATTCGCTCGGAAGCAGATTTGGAAGAAGCCCATGCACTAGCCGACTCAGCAGACTGCGTCTTGGAAGAATTCGTCAACTTTGACCTTGAAATTTCTGTCATCGTATCAGGAAATGGTAAGGATGTGACGGTTTTCCCAGTTCAGGAAAATATCCACCGCAACAACATCCTGTCTAAGACCATTGTCCCAGCCCGCATTTCTGAGAGTCTAGCGGCTAAGGCCAAAGCCATGGCTGTGAGAATCGCAGAACAGCTTAACTTGTCTGGAACCCTTTGTGTAGAAATGTTTGCGACGGCTGATGATATTATCGTCAATGAGATTGCCCCACGCCCACACAACTCAGGTCACTATTCAATCGAAGCCTGCGATTTCTCCCAGTTTGATACCCATATCTTGGGTGTTCTGGGAGCACCATTACCAGACATCAAATTGCATGCCCCAGCCGTCATGCTCAATGTCCTCGGCCAGCATGTCGAGGCCGCTGAAAAATATGTCACAGAAAATCCAAGCGCCCACCTTCACCTGTATGGTAAAATAGAAGCGAAGCACAACCGCAAAATGGGACATGTGACTTTGTTTAGTGATGAGCCGGATAGTGTGGAAGAGTTTGGGGAAGGGATTGATTTTTAGGTGAAAATAACAATTTTAGGGCTTGAGGTACTGATTCCATACAAAGCTGGTAATTTCTTTGGTTAACCTCATCCAGTCACTGTGCTTTGCTTTAGTAGATGATCTCGTATTTATTAAAGTGCTAGATATTGCTTCCACAATAATGGTTATAGTGTTTATATTTGCAATTGCTTATGGAATGTGGGATATATCAATGAAAAAAGAGCTCAGGATTCCATTCATGTAGCAACTGGCGTATGTACCACATCTATGTTGATTTAGTATCAAACTATTCGTAAAAAATAGTGTTGATAATTAAGAGTAGGAATAGTGGTAAAATCTAATAGGAAAGCGAGTTTTCCCTGGTCTATTGATAAAGTTTGGGAATGTGTGACTGATTTATCAAATCAAACTTGGAGAAGTGATCTTGGTCGGTTTGAAAAAATAGATGACAGTCACTTTATTGAATATACTAAAAATAGTATCCAGACAAATTTTAAGGTAAAAAAGGTTGACTTACATAAGCGCTGGGAACTTGAGTTTGAAAATAAAAATCTCCAAGGAACTTGGCTAGGACGATTTGATTATAAGGATGGACAAACGGTTCTGGATTTTACAGAAGATATTACTGTTAAAAATATCCTACTGACATCATTTGCTTGGTTCTATTTAAAAAACAAAAAAACAGTATTTCCTTGATTTGGGAAAAGCACTACAAACTAGATAATGAGAAGTAAACGGAGATTTATAGTATCTAGGAGAAAATAATGTTAAATTTCTTAAGAAAATTATTTAGCAGTATACAAGAATCAAAAAGTGTGATTGATTATAAAGGTTATAAAAATAAATTTACAAACTATATGAATATGGTTGAAGACTGTAGTAAAAATGAAGACAGAGTGAGAACAGCTCAAAATCTGTTGATGGTTGTGGTTGAGTATCTAAATTTTGATGAGGCTATTCAAGCAGTTGAAACTAATCATGAAGCACAAGATAATTCTTTGATTGAAGAAATTTATAACAAAATTGTATACGAAATAGATTTAACTATTAATGAAATTATCTGCCGAAGCATACATCCGGATGATGCGAAGTATTATAAAAACAAAACAATTCGAGAGCAAGGGCCGATTGAAATAATGGTGAAGGAGTTGCCTATTTTGTTAAATCCATGGAATTCGAACAGAATAATAAGTAATCTCGATACAATAAATAATCAAAATCCTTTTGATGGGGATCGCTACAGTTACAATATAGAGAATCACTATGTATATCCAATGGATATTGCGATTTGTAATGGAGCTAATCATTCGCAGTTTGCGGCAAGAATGATTAATAAAGGAAATACTGTTATTAAAGAAGTGAGGGATTATTCTGTTCTATATGATCATGTTTACTTTGATGGAAAAGATTATAGAAATAAAGAAGGTCATTTAATTATTAGCTTAGATTATAATAAAAAAGTAATTTTCTATTCAGGGGTTATTTTTGAGTTGGGGCGGTTTTTGCTTGACGCTGATTATCATAGATTTGAAGAGACGAGGAAGACTGCTTTATGACTTTAGCTTTTTAATAACAAACTTACTACAATGAAGTAAGTATTTATTAATAGTGTATGGTTGCAATTCAAATAAATATCAATAAACTTGCACAAAAAGAGAGTTGTAAGTACTGGAGAAATAGAATTTTATAGTTAAGTATAAGAGGCTCATTGATCAGTATTTGTATTGTTATAGGAGAATCTGCACTTGTTATTGAATATCGTTTTCAAAAGTATATTGTATTATTTATTATTAGCTATAGAAGTGGATGTTTTAAGTGAAATACAGTAAGTGTTATGAGTTAGTGAAAATTTTTTATAGAAGCATTGTAAAGATATTTGAAAACTTTAAAAGAAGGATTAGGAGTTAAAAAATGTATCCTAAAAGTCTAGAGGACATAGAGAAAGAGATATACCAACTTAGTAATATTGATGATATTCTGAATTATATTTTAAAGTACTATAATATTTATTATTCAATAAATAAATTAAATACTGTGATGAATTTAGCTATTATTCAAAGAAAGCGAGAATCAAATTCACAATTTTCACTGAAACTTATGGTTCAGTTATATGTATATATATTATTGAAGTATAACGGCGAGTCAAAGAAGGATGTAGTTACTTCAGATGAAATTGAAATTTTCTTTTTATTCATAAATGCCCTTCAAAATAATATATCTAATAACCAAGTGGAACAGTCAATACAAGATAGAAGGAGCGATAGTTTACAAAGTTATTTAAGCTACCATTTTGATTTTCGAAAAGAACTTTGGGAGTATTATGAAATATGTAGGATGTTTGATAATGAAGCAAGAAAACAATATAGATTTTCAATTTACGAAAATTTTGACAAGTTATTATATATAATCTGTAATGTTAAATCTCGCCTAGATGGATTAGTGTGTAGTTGTAGCCAATTTTCAGATAGAGAGTTGGATGAAATCTTTGGGGATATTGATTATAGTAAATTATTTATGACTGCTTCAAAAAATATGGAAGTAAGATATTTGACCTCTTCTATACAAATATTAGGGGGTTCTATTGGGATTAAAAGGAATTTGACATATTTTTTACCTGCATCAGAACATATTCTATCTAGTATTGAACAAAAACTAATTTCTTCTTCAAACAATAAAGGAGACATATTAGAGAAGGAATTAAAAACTATTTTGGAAAATTATTTTGATGTTGATAATGTTTATCAATCTTTATATTTAAAAACTAGTAAAAAAGAAGAACAAGATTTCATTGTTATTTCAGGTAACAATATCCTATTAATAGAATGCAAGGCTAGGGGATTTAAAGAGATTCCGTTTAATAAAAAAATGTCAGAGGAGCGTCGCCAGCAGCTGTTTAAAAAAGTGGTATTGGCAGCTTCTGAACAAGCTGAGAGAGCTAAACAATATATCCTTAATAATGAAATTGCAATATTCACTGATAAAAAGGGAAGTACTGAGCGACTTAGAATTGAAAATATAAAATCTAAAAAAATATATAAGGTAGTCGTAACATTAGATGATTACTATAAATTATCTGAAATGGCAATAGATTATTTTAAAGATAGGAATAGAAATGATTTGATTGACACATGGATTGTAAATTATTTTGATTTCCAAAAGATAATCTGGGATAGTGGAATAGAGAAGATATTTGATTATATATCTTATAGGACATCTGGAATTGAAACTATACGTTCTATTCAAGCTAGTGAGATAGCACAGTATGGATATTATATCAGTCCTAACTATAACTTTATCCCACCTAATGGTTACAATATTGAAGTTAACATAATGGGACGATTTGAAAATTGGTCACTACCTTTCGAAGAAAGTAAAAATGAACTTGTTTTAAACAACACTATATTTAAATATCAAAAGGAGAAACAACATGATCAACCGTTACTCTCGCCCAGAGATGGCGAATATTTGGAGTGAAGAAAATAAATACCGTGCTTGGCTTGAAGTGGAAATCTTGGCGGACGAAGCATGGGCTGAATTGGGAGAAATCCCTAAGGAAGATGTGGCTTTGATTCGCGAAAAGGCGGACTTTGACATCGACCGTATTTTGGAGATTGAGCAGGAGACGCGCCACGATGTGGTGGCTTTCACGCGTGCAGTTTCTGAGACTCTTGGTGAAGAGCGCAAGTGGGTTCACTATGGTTTGACTTCTACCGACGTGGTGGATACTGCCTACGGTTATCTTTACAAGCAGGCCAACGACATCATCCGTCGTGACCTTGAAAACTTCACCAACATCATCGCTGATAAGGCTAAGGAGCACAAGTTCACCATCATGATGGGGCGTACCCACGGTGTGCATGCGGAACCTACAACCTTTGGTCTTAAATTGGCGACTTGGTATAGCGAAATGAAGCGCAACATCGAGCGTTTCGAGCATGCGGCTGCTGGTGTTGAAGCTGGTAAAATCTCTGGTGCGGTTGGGAACTTTGCCAATATCCCACCGTTTGTAGAGCAATACGTCTGTGACAAACTGGGTATCCGTGCTCAAGAAATTTCTACACAAGTCCTTCCTCGTGACCTTCACGCTGAGTACTTTGCAGTTCTTGCTAGCATCGCGACTTCCATCGAGCGTATGGCGACTGAGATTCGTGGTCTTCAAAAATCGGAACAACGCGAAGTGGAAGAGTTCTTTGCTAAAGGGCAAAAAGGTTCATCAGCAATGCCTCACAAACGCAACCCTATCGGTTCTGAAAATATGACAGGTCTGGCGCGTGTTATCCGTGGTCACATGGTGACGGCCTATGAGAACGTCGCTCTCTGGCACGAACGCGACATTTCTCACTCATCAGCTGAACGTATCATCACACCGGATACGACCATTCTGATTGACTACATGCTCAACCGCTTTGGAAATATCGTCAAGAACTTGACGGTATTCCCAGAAAACATGATCCGCAACATGAATTCTACTTTTGGTCTTATCTTTAGCCAACGTGCTATGTTGACCTTGATCGAGAAGGGAATGACCCGTGAGCAAGCCTATGATTTGGTGCAACCAAAAACAGCCTACTCTTGGGACAACCAAGTAGACTTTAAACCGCTTCTCGAAGCAGATCCAGAAGTGACATCACGCCTGACTCAAGAGGAAATCGATGAAATCTTCAACCCTGCATACTACACTAAGCGCGTAGATGACATCTTCAAGCGCGTGGGCTTGGACTAAAGATAAAAACAGGCACTTCGTAAGAAGCGTCTGTTTTCTTTATCTTAAATTTGACCGGCCAGTTGTCCGATTTTCTTGAGTATTTCTTGTCGTTGTTGGTCTGTTTTTTGTTCTACTCCGTTGAGCTCTGTCAGTTTGACTGGACTAATACCACAAAGTTTCAGGACTTGATTTTTAAGTACCTTACCGTAATCTTGGACAAAAGGCAGGGCAAAACCTGGAGTATTATGGCTGACGATAATCCAACCGGACTTGCCTTGCAGATGGCCTTGCATGCCGATTTTCTTATAAGAGTAGGCGAAATCAGCCACAAAGACACGATCAATAAAGCCTTTGAGAATAGCAGGCATACCGCTCCACCAGATCGGGAAAATGAAAATCAGATGGTCTGCCCAAGTAATCAAATCTCGGTAGCTGGCCATTTCGGGGTCTTTGTACAGGTCACGGCGCCTATGTTCTTGGTCAAAGCGCAAGATAGGATCAAAATTTTCAGCATACAAGTCCAAGGTTTTCACCTCGTGCTTTTTAGAAAGATTGCTTTGAACCTCTTGGAGAATAGCAGCATTGAAGCCAGTTGAGCTGGGGTGAGTATAAATAATCAAGATTTTCATGATCGTTCTCCTTTGATATAAATGTCAAGCATGTGCTCGATCGTGCTTTGGATAGCTTGAGGATCTAGGTCTTGTCCGATAGGACTGTTGGTCAGAACGGCTAGACCTGTGATAAAGCTCCAAAAGTGAAAAAGGCTTTCTGCTTCGCTATTGCTAAAATTTTCCTCCTTGCGAAGCTTTAAAACAAGCTCCTTAAATTTATCAAATCCAGGCAAGTCAGACTCCAAGAGAATGGTGTTCTGCGTCACCTTCATATATTTAAAAGGGAATTTGATAAAGAGAGCTTCGAAAAAATGAGGGTAAGTCTTGGCAAAAATAATGAAATTAAGTCCAAGCTGGGTCAGTTGCTCACGCGCAGAAGTTGTCGCATCAATGCTTTGATTGATTTCCTGATTGAGAAACAGCGAAAGCTGGGTCAAAACCACCTTGAGGTAGCCTTCCTTGCTCTCAAAATGGCGGTAAGGGCTACCGTGAGTCACACCACAAGCCTTAGCAACAGTCCTGAGCGAGAGCTGTTCAATTCCGTGCTTTCCTATCTCCTCAATCCCTATTTGAATGAGCTGTTCTTTTAACTGGGCAGTATTGCGTTTCATTTATCCCCCCTAAAAGTATACGCTGTCTACTTATTTATCTTTAGTATATGATATCTACCTTATATTGTCAAATCAATAGTTATAATAAATGATGAAAAATACTGTTTTCAATTTGATAAAATTAAAAAAGCCCTTGAAATGTTGATTTCATAGGCTTTCTGTATGTTATATTATTTAACCTCTGTAAAAATATAATATTACGCCTGTGAAGCTTATTATACCAGACTTTAAGACTATTTATGGAAAAAAGGTAGTGAAAAAGGTAGTGATGAAATTAAGTTTTTAGTTCCTCTAGTTTATTTTGGAAAATTTCAACAGCTTCAAATTTTTTCTTAGGCGCTAACTCTGCGTAAGTATCCATCGTAGTAGTAATTGACTTATGCCCCATCCTGTGTTGTAACTCTTTCCAATTAGCACCTGAATTTAACATCATTGAAGCATGTGTATGTCGGAAGAGATGAAAACCATAGTCTGGTAGTCCTAAAGCTGATAAACGTTTTTTTAGTGTTGCTCTTTCATTCCTATCACACATATAATTTCCATAAATTGTTGGGAAGATGAGTGTAGAACTAGATAGATCATGTTTTTTAAAGTATCTTTCCATTTCTTCATGGAAATTTTTAAGTTCTTCAATAATAGAAGATGGAACTGCAACTTTGCGATTTCCAGCATCTGTTTTAGGTGTTGGTTTGCATATCATTTGTCCTTTTATACCGAGTTTCCGATTTGCGCTTTTCCACATAAGAGTTTTATTTACTATTATTTCATTTGTGTCAAAATCTAAATCAGTGATTTCTAATGCAAGCAGTTCATTAATGCGTAGTGCTGATGCTAAAAGTGCATTGCAAATAACTTTGAACCGCCTATTTGCTCTTGTATTTGGTAAGGTTTCAAGATAGGACAACCATTGTTTTAAATCGTCATCGTGAAGTACCATAACACGCTGTTTATTAGCCTTAGGTTTGGGTGGAATTTTGATTGTTTTAGCAGGATTGTTAGCTAATCCACAATTCGTAATTCCAAAATCAAAAATATCACTAACCTTATGAGCAATGGCTCCAAAGTCCTTTGCACTACCCTTTTTTGCTCGTTTCACACCAGAATCAACTGATTTTTTTGCTCTTCTAGCTAGCTTGTTTACCCAAAGTTGAACATCAGCAGGCTCAATTTGATCAGGTTTGTAATCTCCAAACTGAGGAATAATGTAGGTATCAAGATAGCCACGCACTCGATTAATAGTATTTTGTGATGATACCCAAGTTTTGAAATTTGAAAACCATACCTCAGCTAGATTTTCAAAGTTGTCAATTGAGATTGTTTCTTTTATTGTTGAGCCAGATTTTTCAAATTGAATTTTAGTTTCAATAATTTTTCTATCGAGGCTTTTCAATGTTTTAGCAGTGATTGTTTTTGTGATTCTTTTTCCAGTTTTGACATCAGTCCCAATGTAAACACCTTTTATTGAATAACTGATATCTCCGTTTTTTTTGGTGACCTTAGTTACCCTTTTATTATTGTGTCGTATAATTTCTTTACTCATATAGCCTCTTTGATTTGTTAATTTAAAAGGCTAAAATAAGACCTTCATTTTTTAAAAGATGATTTTATTTTAGCATATTTTAGAAGAATAAACTCAAATATAGAGATTATTTGGATTATATTCTAATTAGTCAAAAATTTTAGAATATCATCACGTTTATAATATACTGTGCGAGTTCCTTCTATTGGAGGTTCCAGACGAGGTAGTCCTTTTCGCTCCCAGCTTTTTAGTGTGTTTGGAGAAATACTAAGTTCTTTGAGAACCTCTTTTTGTGTCATGATTTCTAATTGATTTATTTCTGCCTTCTTATCAAGAAGATTCACTAGTAGTTGCAATAGATTTTCAATTTTGTCCAGTTTAACTTGTTGAAGTGTATCCATATTCTTCTCCTTTCTATTTTCCAATTACATAAGTAAATTGTTTTGCTGTCTCTGCATCAAAAGTTCTATAAGAAACGATTCCAAGCCCCTTATAGTTACTTTCAGAGATTAAAATGGAACCATCTGATTTGACTTGTTCCACAAAGGCTACGTGTCCATATACTGGGTCTGCGCCAGCTTGACTCGATGAGAAGGATAAGGCAGAGTGTTCGGTTGGTGTATTTGTAGTTGTATAACCTGGTTTTTCCATCCATTGATTACCATTCCCCATATAAGGGTCAAAGCTGACACCAACTTCTTTTCCACGGTTATAGACAAACCAAGTACATTGTCCCCATGGATAAGAACTTGCGATATAGTTAGTAGTATCAATAGCTTGGGTAAGACTGTAGCCTTCTGGAATATCGCTTGAAGTAACACCGCCACCGTCTCTTGTTTTGCCTGTAGTTGGTTTAGGTGCTTTTGGAGTTCCTCCGTTTTCATCAATGTAAGTATCCAGTTTTTGCATAGTTTCCGCTCTTCTTTTTCCTGAACCAGAAGTGTCTGTAAAGTAGACTCCTCCATCAACGGCGGTATTCAAAGTGCCAGAAGCTAACTTCTTTGCCTTGTCGTCTTGGATTTTGAAGGTTTGATTTTTATTACCAATGATAGTTTGTTGGGTAAGAGCGACTACGGCAACCTCATCATTGAAGTTATTGGCATTTTCAGGATTAGAGTCAAAAGCTCCATATCCAAACATATTGGATCCTGGATTTGTCGCAACCCCAGCAGTTCCTAGTGAACTTTCATTCAATGCAATCGCAAGTATCGCTCTAACATCCAGATTTGACTTGGCTTCCCACTCTAGCAATTTTGTCCCATTGATGCGACTTGAATCATAGTTGATTCCTAGAGTTTTTAAGAAACCATCTAATTGTGAAGCCTTGATTCCGTAGCGATGAACCAATAAATTATGGGTGTAAGCGTCCCCGTTTGACCAGTGTTCAGAATAGGTAACTCCATTTTGATTGCTGGAATTTCCCCCAATGGAACCGCCAGCCATGGCAGAGGTAAGAATGAGAATAACAAGAATCGGCATGAGCAGAGGGAGGAGACCAAGGATGAGAAACCATTTGATTTTTTTCATAAACCCTCCTCTTCTTAATAGCGAATATAGGCAGTAAAGAGTACTGTTCCAAAGCGCCATTTGGCATCTAAGACAATTGCATGGGCTTTTACTTGGGAGATAATCATTTCTCTTTCAGTATCCTTTACTGGAAATAAAAGAAGGAAATCGACTGAGCGTTTTCCTTCTTGATAGGCTTGATAGAGCGTATCTTCTAGAACTCTTGGGAATGCTATTCTAGAACGAATTTTTGTGTTCATTTGCTTCTCCTCGTAATTGGTTTAGTCTTTCGGTTAGTCTGTTTCTGCGTTCAATATTGTCCTTGATTTTATCATCCCTTGTCATAGTTTTTCTGTATGCACGGGTAAAGGCGTTTGAACCTTGCGCTTTAAACATGGATTGAGGGTCTTTGTAATCTTCTAGTTTTGCCTCTATACGATTGATCCGGTATTGCTTGATAGGAGAAATCCATTCTTCTTTGAGAGTTTCAAATTCTTCTTCTGGGTTGACTTTATCATTGTTTGGTTGTAATACTGGTTCAAAGTTAGATGAAGGTGTTGATTCTTGTTGCGTCGTGCTATGCTGAACCCTAGGATGTAATTTAGCCCCATCTTCTTGGGCTTGCTCTGTTTCTATGGGTGGTAAAAGTTTATCCTCATCTGGCTGCTTGCTAGTAAAGAATGATTCAACTTGTTGGAATTGGCTTCTTGCATTCATGACCGCACCAGCTCCATATCCAGCGCTTGAAAGGACAAAATTTCCTAATCCTTGTGCAGATGAAAGTGCTCTAGTTGGTACTTGTGAAGCTAATTCCTTTGTTTGGCTAACCGTTTGCGTGACCTTGTTTCCAATATCATTTGCTACCATACGAGCTTTAGAACCAAGAATAAACTGAATAATTTCTGCCTTGTATTTCCAAAGGAGGGAAAAGATCATAGCTTTAGAAGCAACAGAAACTAAGAGTTTAAAGACGAGTCCAAAAAGCAGAAGAGAAGGGAGAGTCTTCAAAACACCATCAAAGCCAGACGTTACTAAGTTTTCAACTAATTGCTCAATGTAAAAGATGAATAGTGTTAAGAGGCTAGTAATAGCTGGAAAGGCTAAGCCTGAAAACATGACTTTAAGAACCCCAAAAATCAAATCCTGCATCCGAGGAATAAAAGAAACAAGAAGAGCAATTGGGAATAGTAAAATCATCATGAGAACTAGAACTTGAGCAAGGATATTTAGAATTTGAATCAATATAACTGGGATAGCTAAAACAATGGCTTCTACAATTTTAAAGATGATATAAAACATACGAATGAAGATGAAGTCAGGCATTGCAGAAACCCAGCGGTTCTTTTCGCCATCTTCATTAGCACCATTTCCGATTTTATCTAGATAGTCAGAGCGTTCTTTCGCTTTTACTGCTGTAAAGTTTCCGTTTGATTCAGAAGTACCTAATACTTTACTATTATCAAATTCTTCTTCTTTTCCATCCTGACTATTCTTGTATTTGCCGTTTTCTTGACCAGTGTTCACAAAGAGATAAGCTTTATAAGAAGTTTCAGCAATATAGCTATCAGCCATTGAATCGCCAATTTTGATTGACTTATTTTTATCATAGTTGACTTCGATTTTGGAAATTTTTGAGGAGACATCTTTTGAAACATTGTGGATGGTATCAAGCAGATAAAGTCCACCTGAAGTTCCAGCGATTGTTCCAAAGTAGCTAAATCCTAAGAGAATTACTAAACAGACATGAAGAACCGTTCTTGAGAAACTCCCTTTAGAAAAGAAGTATTGATAAAATAAATAAATCCCAAGAATAAGTAAGGACATTGAAATGAGGGAATCTTTTCCAACTCCGTTAGTGGTTGAAGCCGTGAATCCCTCCCAGATAGAACTTGCACCGTTAAAGACATAGGTCTTGTAGGCGGAGTAGAGATCTACTTGTTCTAAGATACGAATAAGAAGAGAGAAGAAACCGACAATGGCATTGAGCAGGAAAAAGAAAAAATTGACGAAGATTTCATTAATCATTACCCATGCACCGTTAAAGGAACCGAACCCAGTTGGCTCCATATAGGACTTGAGCGAGAAAATATCAACGCCTTTTAATTTCTCAAAAGCTTCTTGCATGGTTTCACCTCCTAACTAGCGTATTTATTTTCAAGACTTGAAGAAACTGTTGCTTTCATAGGTTTTAGTAGCATATCAATATCTTCAAAAAGATTGTGAATAGAAATCATGTTGAGGTTGCCATAGACGTCATAGTAGAGGCATTGCCCTGAAATCATGTTATCAATCCATTCTAGGTTTTGTTCGTTGACTTCTAGGTTAACGTGACGAAGAATATCTTCTCTTTCTGACTTTTCGTAAAAGGCAAATATGGTTCCAAAACCCGTCGTGTCATCATCATTTTCAGCATCATGTACAGACTGAGTAATGAGTGCAAGGGTATTGTTTTTTGAACGCCCAATACGTCTCATGTTTTTTATAACGGCTTTTCCTTCTGCGGATTTCATCAGAATCCATGCTTCATCGAAAAATTCGATGGTATCCTCATTTTCATTGCGCTCTCCAAAATGGGTACAAAAGGCACCAAGCGCAAACATGAGAGCAATAGAATTTCTTTCGTGATCGGAAATCTTTGTGGAATTATCCTTAGGGAGCTTAAGGTTGTTAACTTCTAGAATTGTTACTCTGGAATCATAGTTGAGTCCTTGAGTGGTTCCATCTGAAAAGGCAAGTTCCAAGATGGAATTCGTGACAATAGAAGTTAGATAACGTCCAACAGAAGCAATGTCGTCCTTTTCATCCATTTTCAAGCGTTCTAAGACCTGTTTAAATCCAACAGCTTGACCTTGCTCTCTTTTCTCTGCAATGATGTTTATAGCCTCTGTAATGGCTGTCTTTTGATCCATGGTAACATCATCTACGGCTTGCAGGAGAAATTCCAACATATTTTTTGCGACTTCGACTGCTTGTTCTTTCTCAAGAACGACGATAGGATCCAAAACCCCATGGTTAGAAGATAGTGAGCTATCAAGAGTAACAAAGTTAAATGCGTCAATCTGTTTCTTACGTTCAGGGTAGAGCCTTGCAAATTCTGGCGAGTGAATCACTTGTTGGTAGTGATTTCTGAGTTCTCGTTTCGGGTCAATGTAGAGGGTTTTGACATTTTGCAGGGCAACGCTCAAGAAAATAATCTGAGCCAAGAAGGATTTTCCTTGTCCAGTAGCACCTGTGATGATGATGTGTGGGTTTTTAGTGATTTTACCAGCGATATCCTCTTTGTTTCCAACAGTGGCATTATATAGAACAATGTTTTTGGAGGATTCGATAGCTTTTTCAATCGAATCCCAACGCCCTGTCCAGTTGTCTACTCGTCCGATATACCAGCCAATCCGATTTCCTGAAGAGCTATTGGTAAAGGGCATCAGTTCTGAGAAACCACGAGGAGTTACCATATGAGTCCAAGTTCTCGTTTTCTTTTGAAGATGCTGACCATAGAGGAGAGCTTGAAAAAGATAGGGTGCATCTTGGCTAGCTTCGCTGATTTCAACGCCCATATCATCAAAGTAATTGAGAACTACTTGTCTACGTTGGCGTAGTTGTCCAATGCTGGAAGCAGAGACAATAAGATAAGCTCCGTATTCGATGATATTTTCCTTATTTCCTACCTTCTTCATTAAGTCTTTCAGAGAAAGTGACCCCATGATGATTTCATCTTGTTGGACAGTATCAGTATTTTCTGCCTCTTCCATAATATTGCGATAGCGGGTATTGGACCGTCCCATTTTCCCTTTAATTTTATTGTTATCAATAAATTCTGCCTTAATACGCAATTCAACTGGGAAGTTAAGCCGTTGGACAAATTCTCCTAGATGAAAGCTGTTAAACTGAATGGGAAATTTTCCAACAGGAAGAATGGTTACAAAAGAAGAACCATAAGGACTTTCTAGTTTTAAAAAGCCACCCTTGGTGACTTTGATTAGAGTATCCGTGATGTTAAATTGGGAACGATTGGCGAGGACTTCCTTTTTGTAGTGGGGAATATAGCGGAGATATTGCATCCGTTGGTAGTAGAACAATTCCTCATCCGATAAGGCTTTTGCTCGTAAGGGAGCGAGGGCTTGGTAAATGGTAAACTCATCTGCACGGTAGTCCTCATACCAGTTTTTGGCGAGTTCATATTCGTAGCCAAATCCCTGAGCGATTTTTTCGGAAAAATCAGTTAGGCTTTCAAGGGCTAATTCTTTGATTGTTTGCCCATGATTTTGTTTTCTTAGGTTAACTCCAATCACCCAATCAAATTGATAAGGGATTTCCATTTCATTTGTTAAATGGTCAACGGTGTAGAGGAGGAGTTCTTCACCAAGCTCTCTACTATCATCCGCTAGCGCTTCTGAGAAGTCCTTTAATTTTTCCTCTAAAAGATAGTCCTTAGGAATGAGGGAAACCTCAAAATATTGATTTTTTTGAAGTTTCTTCATCATTTGAGCGACGGTTAATTTGTGCTTATTTTTTCGTTCGTCATCTGTGATGGTGATTGGGGTATTTGGAATACGGTAGTAGGCCATTACTGACCGATCCCGTTTCAAGACAAGATTGTCATGAGTTTGTAGGATGGGATAAGTTAGTGTTAGAGACATAGGTCCTCCTTTCTAGAGGTTTGTTTTTTCGAATACAATTTCTTCAACTGGTTCAATACGATCTTCATGGTAGATTGCTTTTTTATTGAGTTTAAAATCCCAACAGTAGATTAGATAATCTGCTAAAAAGAGATGCATTTTCTTTCCATGTGGTTCGTATTCTGTATAAAATTTTGCTAGCTTATAAGGGATAAACCAGTAGAGAATTAACGAAATCGAGTGAGTGGCTTTAGCTAGAGGTACAAGAATAAAACCACCAGCTAAGAGCATGGTTACAAAGATGAAGATAAAGACTATAAAAAAAGACAGTTGCACGGGTGTAGCAAAGTACCAAATGCGAGTGCCTTTTTTAGTTTTTATCTCTTGAATCCAATAAGGGGCGTTAAGCCCCTTGGCGTAATCATACAGTTTTTCATCTTTCATAGTTAGAGTCCTGTTTCAATCCCAAAGAGACGAAGGAACCAGCCAAATGCTTTTAGAATGTCTTGTCCTTTTGTGAGTGAGACAATGACAGCATAAAAACAAACTACTGAAAATAGTTGGATCCAGGAGCTGTTGCGCCAAGCTTTAACTGCAAGTAGGACGGCAATTGCTCCTAGTACCCAAACAGCGTCTCCTTGTAGGAAGGCTCGTAGATTTTCTGTGTTCATATTGTTCTCCTTTATTTTTCTTGTTTTGCGTAGTTAAGAGGAATGGTGTGTGCTAACTCATCTACAAAGTAAGTTCCGTTATTTTGAGTTAGCGTGAGAGTGAAATTCTCTGAATGAGTCGAAGCCCCTACTTCAAAAGTAACTTGAACAGTTGCGATAAGTTTTTCCCCATCTTCTTTTAGATAGGTGTAGTCAATACTTTTAAAGGTAGTATTTGCGACTACAGAAACACCTTTAGCAATCAAATTCAGATTGTCTTGATTTGTAGTGTAGTTGGTGAAAAAGATAGTTAAAAACTTGTCTACTTTCTTATGTTCATCCTCAGATAGACGATCGGTTGCTGACAGGGTCAATTGCTCGTCTTTTGAAGATGGAGTTGCTTGTGAGGAGTCAAGACTTGAAAACCAAGGTAGACCAGCGATACGATATTTACCATTAACTTCCTCAAAAGGAATATTAAATCCTGTTGTGATTTCCTTTTTCTCGGTGTTGTTGTCCTTTTTGATCCATTCCTTGTATTTGACACGGTAGGTTGCCACTTTATCTGTTACAGTGACGAGTTGCGAATAAATCACCTCGCTAGGGTTTCGGACTTGCCCTTGTGACTTGGTGTCAGGAAGGGCACCATAAAAGGAATTTAGATGATTAATTTGTTCGGTTTGCTTATTATTTTCTTGTGAGAGGGTAAAGTAAGCATAAACAAAATCGTTTAGATAGTATTGTAGACGGTAGTCATATTGCCTAGTAGTTGAAGAAGTGTCTGATTTTTCCTTTTCAAAGTTTTCAATGCTTGTTTTTAGACTTGAAACCTGATTTGACAGAGTGATAGCTCGAATGGAGCCCATGAGCCCGATTAGGAGAAGGAAACAGATCCCGCCAACTACGGCAAGATTAACTTGTTTTTTGGTAAGGATTTTAAGTTTTGGAGGTTTCTTTTTCTGTTCAAATTTTTTAAATTGTTCTAGAAATTGCTTCACTTTTAAGAGATAGGATTTTAAATTGTCCATAGTTCCTCCTGTTACACTTGGGCTAACTCAATAAGTTTGGTTCCTTTTGCATAGAATCGTTTATTAAGTTTTTCCATTTCTGAATTGATAAAGTAATAGCCTTTTAGCTCGTATTGGAGTTGTTCCAGTAATTGGGGAGCTAAAGTCTTTGCTTCTTCTTTTTTCAGCAAGCTATTTAATTCACCTGCTTTTGTCCATGAATCTTTATAATCTTTCTTTTTGAGAGATTCACCTAATTCATTAGCGACTTGTTCTACTTGTCGGGTGAAGGTTATTTTTGTTGCCATTTCGATTTCCTTTCTAAATTGTTCTTGATTTTGCTTGATGGTTTGTTGGATGTAAGCAATAAGTGAGGGACGCATCTTTTGATTGAGGGAAAGAACTTGTCCTTCTAACGTGAAACAAGCATGTTCGTAGCTATAGAGGCCTTTAGAATTTGGTTCTTTTTCGGTGCATCTTCCAGCACATTCATAGTAGAATTCCTTTCCCTTTCTTAAAAGAATGTAGAAATGCCAAAACTCTTTGTCAGGTAAGAGAAAGAAGTCTGCTTGATAGATTTTCTTAAGCAATTTAAGAAGCCTCTAGAAGAACATCATAGCCAAGTGCTTGGAAGATAAAATCAGAATCAAACCAGAGCCAATCATTGATTTGAGTTTCCGTTGGGGTATCCCCACAGAAGATATCCTCACAAATAATGGTGAGGGTATCCAATCCTCCACGTTCACGAACAGTGTTTAGAGTTGTTAATCCGCCTGACCAAGCTTTAAAGTTTTCTAGTGAATTAATCTCAACTTTGTATTCCATTGGTTGTTTTCCTTTCTAATGTTCATAATGTTTACTAGCTTTGAGTAGTTTTAACATTGCCTTCCCACGATCTGTAATTTCCCCGCTATTTTGTATCATCTTCATGTATTCGGTCTGCATGATACGATCAGCTTCTGAAACTAAAGCAAGAGAGTTTGCTACTTGATAGGTCAGCCAGCGAATGGTTCGTTCAATAGAGTAGGGTTGAGGACTGGTTGAGAGTTTCAAGGGTTCTACCCCACCAAAAAGTTGTTGCCATTTCTGGTCAGGCTTATAAGCTCCAAATTGATTGATTCCATCATAGACTTGCATTTCATGATTGATAACTCCACGAGCGATTTCCCCAAGGTCTACACCGTTGATGTATTCCTCGATAGCTCCGTGTGCTTTCTGGTCTGAAAAGCGAAGTTCGTAGCGATTCCAAATACCAAAAATCTCCAAGGATTCTTCCAAGGAGATATTTTCTTGACGGGCTAGTTCATAGCGTTTCTCGTAAAAGTTAAAGTAGAGTTGGCTTTGCCTTGAGCCAAAGTAGAGAGATAAACCGTGATTGGCTTCCATATCCTCATTATCAATAAATGAGCCACCCCCTGTTACATTCCACTTCCGAAAGGTATTAAGAACTATTTCCTTAGCGTAGAGCTTCTCAATTAACTTAGGGATATGAATCTGCTGATCTTCTTTTCCAAATCCTTTGTAGAGCTCATCCAGAGCAATATCTAACCTCTTAATTCGGCAATCTTCATAAGCATAGAAGAGATTCTGAAGGAAGGCCTGCCAAGTGATTCCCCTGTATTCTAGGAGTACTTCCAACTCACGGCACCCTTGTCCTGATAGTTGAAGACAGGATTGGTAGTCTTTGGTTTCTGCTTTATCAAAGAAATCAAAAATCCAAATATTACCTCGTTGCCAAAGATGGGTGTAGTTCATGAGCCGTGTTTCTTGAGCGCTAAATTCGCTCAGATGACAGAAGAGAAAGTTTTCACAGAAAGACTCTAAGTCACGTAGAGCAGGAAAAGAGATTCGCAAGTAGTCAATCCGAGCACGCAAACTTTGTTTTTCATGCTCTCTATGAAAGCCTAGTTTGGCTTTTAGGTCACGGAACTTTTCAATGCTCAATCCTCTTTCGCCAGCTTCGTAGGAGCGATAGGTTCTAGTGGGTAGGTCAACCGCTTCTGCAAATTGTTTTTGGCTCATGCCTGTTTCTTGACGAAATTTCTTAAGATTGAATGGGCTGATTTTATCCATTCATGGGGACACCTCCTTTTTTATGAGTGACACACTTTTTTTGCCAAAGTGACACACTTTCTAAAATCCGCAATCCTTACGCCCACAAGGAATGAGGAGGGTTGGACTTTGCCATTTTGCCAAATGTAACCCCCCTATTAGAAATCGGGGGTTTCATCATCAAGAACTAGGAACTTCGGGCTACGGTCTGCGCCTGACTTGCCGTCAGGCTTGCCCTTGCCCTTGTCCTAGTTCCTGATGACTAAGAGCCATTTGTACAGCTTTAGCATAAGATCTTCGTCCGCCTTCTTCAAAGTGAATCAGAGTTTCCAGAAGGAGTTCTTCTTGAAGAGGAGTCACCAAAATAGCTGAGTCAGAACGGTCAAAATTAATTCCTTGTTCTTCTAAGAGATAGATAATCTTTCGAAGTGTTGCGACTTTTAGTTCCTGCTCTTCTGCAAAATCCTTTAGTGGTCGTTGGTTGATATGGTTTTCTAACTGTTCTACCTCTTCTATTAATTCTTTTGTTGGGACTAGTGAGTCATAGTCTTTAAAGACAGAAAACTCTTCTCCTTCAAATTCTAAAATGGGAATTTGCGAGTAGGCTTCATAGAAAGAAAAGCCTTGATTCAATGGTACATAAGGTGAGAAAAACTCCCCAGCCAAGTCTCCGTTGTTTGCAATGTAACCCCGTCCCTTGACCTTAACGCCATTGATTTCATCCAGTTTTTTGAACTCTTTGGTTTTATTGGCATCTCCAAACATCATGTCATAGCCTGTTGATTCTAAATGACCGACTGAGAGACGCTTCATAAAGTTATCCCTAAGAGCAGTTTTGACAAATTCCCCGTCAGGACGTTGCATGGCAAAAATCACATAAACTCCAGCTTGACGACCTTCTAGGACTAGTTGGGTAAGGTATTCGGTGACTTCTGCTTGTAGGCTATAATCCCGATCGATTTTAGCGATGAGGGCTGCCCATTCATCTACCAGAATGAATTTAGGCTTCATCCCGTAATACGTAAAGTTCTTCCCAGCTTGAAACTTAGGAGAGGTAGACATGAGTTCATAGCGTTTCTCCATGAACTCCACATTTTCCCTAAAGCACTGGATAATATCTTCCTTACTGGTAAAGACTCGATCATGAAAGACAGGGATTTTTTTCAAACCAGCTAGATCTGAGTTTTTCGGATCACAAATATCAATAAAACCAACCTTAGCAAGAGCATAGATGATAGACATGAGAAGAATCGTCTTCCCTCCTCCTGTGCCTCCACCAATTAACAAATGTGGTTCTTCGATAAAGTCCCAAACAACATCTTTCATGAGTTGGAGTTTTGAACCGTCAACCACTACTTGGTCGATTCTAATACGGCTATCAATCCGATTGATGGCGATATCGTACTTAATAAAACGTTTATCAAAGGTTTTATTTCGAAAGTCACCATTAAACATGATTTCAAGGGTTGCCCCAAGATTGAGAAATCGATCTTGAAACTTATTGCCTTCTAGGATAAAACTGACTTCCAAACCATAACGAGATTGTTTGAGATAGACTTGAGGAAGCCTGATTTTCTCTATCATCCTTTTCTCTCGTTTGACTTTCTTGACTAGGTAGAGATTGTTTTCTAAGAGAAAACGAGAGAGAATTCGCAAGTTATTGAGTTTTTGAAAAGCGAGTAGTTTCTCGTAGCAAATCCAATTCAGGATTTGAGAGATAAGAGCGGATAGTAAGGCAAAGGCAACTAAGTAGTAGGTTTTGGGAAAGGGTTGGGCTTGTAGTTCCAAGTGATGTTGATAGCCGTAGTAAGCTAAGGCAAATAAAAAAGGCGACCACAAGATAAACCAAGTGATTGCCTTGATATGTCGATGATAGAGTTGAACTCTTTGTCCACGGTAGGTAAAGAGTTTCATGTGTCACCTCCTAGTTTTCTTTCTTGTTTTCTACAGGTTTAGAGTCTTTAGGACTTGCACCTTTTTTCTTAATCTTAGAAGCAAAGAGCTTATAGATATCATTTCGGTTAACGTGAGTATGGGTTACGACAATGTCTTCTAGCTCCACTTCTTCACGGTACTTAAGTCCCAAGTCTTCGATTTCAGACTCTGCCATATCGGCAATGGTGAAAAAGAGAGTTTCATGTTGGACTGAAGAATGAATCCCTACCACAACACCCCGAATTTCCCCCGTATTAACTTGAACGTAGGATCCGTCAGGATTGCGTTGGGAACGGTCAATTTCATAGATGGTATCTGTTCCCTCAATTCCTCGGAAAGTCAATTTTCCAAAGACTTGAGGGATGTTTAGACCTTCTGAAATAACTCGATACGTTTTATCTGCAATTTGAAGTTTTTCTCCGTAGTTTAATCCAATTTTAGCCATGTATGTTTTCTCCTATTCTTTTTTATTTTTTCAAAACCAATTTTTCAGCAAATACATTAAGTGCTGGGGCAACAGAATTTCCGTTTAGGGAAGTATCTGCGAGAAAAATGGGATTAACCACTTCAACCAAAGCATCTTCTGGAAAGACGGTAGCTGAAGCAGGTGTGATTACGTGGAAGGCTCCGTGTTGTTCATTGTTTAGCACGTGGCGTTGATATTTGCCTTCTTTTCCGAAGACATAGCGTGGGGCATTTCCCAATTTTTCGTAGTAAGCAGTGCCAATAAATTCTGGTAGCATGACAAGTGTTTCTGGGATCATAAGAGTTTCCTTTCTGAGTGTAAAATAAAAAGAGTTAAGCTAGTTGCTTCACTCTTGAGTAGTAATGAGTAAAAAGTTTTCGTTTAAACATTCTTGTATAAAATTGTACTTCACCATGAGTAAAGCCCGTAAGCAGTGATTGATTGGATAGTTTATCTAAATCCTTTTGGGCTTGATGATAGAGTTGCCCCTGGAGTTGTTCCGATGAGGAAAAGATATCATAGGTGAAAATGTAGTTTTTATAAATTCGTTCACATTGTTGTGCGAAAAAAGTTAGACATAGTGTTCTCCTTTATTATAAAAGTAAAAAGCTACTAGGAAAATGGACTTAGTAGCTAGAGTAAATCTATCTAGTAAATTAGATAGACAGCAGTAGAGAAAAATTATTTGGTTGAAGGATTCCTCCTTCACGGTGGCAACGTTTAGCAAGGTGCTTTGCATCAATTACCATCGCTTTCCCAGCCAATCTTATCAGGTAGTCATTGTCATACCCTTAAGATTCTCTTACGCCTTTTGGCGAAGCCAGTTCACTTTACTATTCGGAAAAGTGCGAAAGTCCGAAATGCGTGGAAGTCCACAAAAAATGTTTTAAATCTTCACTTCAACCATCAAACAGACTTGACTTTTCATTCCAAAACGTTTACAATAAAGGTACGAAGTTTAGTGTAGTTTTGGCAATCAGTCCTCTGGTTGTCAGACGCACTTTTTATTTAATTTTCAAAGATCGTGATGCTGAATGTTAAGCATTATTATTTTTATGACCACTATAACTATCAGCTATATTTATATTATATAACCAATGGTTATAATTGTCAATAGATTTTTGAAAAATTCTTTAAAAATTTTAAGAGGAACATAATGGAATTTTCGAAACGTCTAAAAAATCTAAGAAAACAAGCACATTTAACTCAAGTTGAAGTTGCTGAAAAACTAGGAATTTCGCAACCTGCTTATGCTTCATGGGAACGTGGAATCAAAAAGCCAACACAAGAAAATCTAGTTAAAATCGCACAGATTCTGAATGTGACTGTGGATTACTTAGTTGGAAATTCAGAAAATAAAGAAAAAGAGTTAGATAATATTGAGTTGCTTTTTCGTATGAATTCAAAAGGTATGACTGATGAGGAGAAGAAAATTTTTAAGAAAGAGTTGATTGAGTTTATGGAAGAACGTAAGAAAGCCTTTAAAAAAGGTGACTTGCTTTAAGTGAAGCTTCGACAAGCTATGAGGTTAAAAATATGATAGATTTTTTTGAAAAATATCCTTTTATACGTAAGACATGGAAGAAAGATTTTCCTCTAACTGATAAGGATTTTAGTTCTCTAGGAGATGGTATTTATTATGCTTTTGATCATTGGAACGATTATGGCTATAGAACATTGTATGCATTGACAGCAAAAATTGAAGGTGAAATTTACGATTTTGGTAGTCTTAAAATATCATTCATTCCTTACCAGCATGAAAAGGAAATAGACTTACAATCGATTCTTGTTCAAGATGAAGGATATAATCTGATTTCACTTGGAGATAAAGAGTATTATGAATTTTTAAATAATTTTCTATCCTCACCTGAAAAAGATGAGTATTTCAAAAAAATGGGGGATATTGCTTATGATTTAAATAGACTAGATGAGTCAATTAAGCATGATTCAATTTATCATCCTATAGAGGACTATTATTTATTGAAGCATTCTTTTTTACGTAGTGTTTCTTTAAGTGAAATCAGAAATCAGTTGCATAGATTGAGTATGGGTGGAAAATATATCGATGAATATCAAATTAGTATTGTCGATAAAAATGGAAACAATGTTTTAGAATTTAGCAAGAATCCACATTCATTAGAATATTTTCCAGATACTTTATATGCAATTGTAGGGAATAATGGAGCTGGGAAAACCTATTTTATAAAAAATTTGATTGATCTTTATATTAAAAAAAATAGTGATTTATTTAATAATATTACTTCTAATATAAATCAATTTGAGTCAATTGTATTAATTTCATATAGTCCTTTTGATACTGGAATTATAAAGAAAGATAGCGAAAATTATAAATTCATTGGAATCGATTTCAATAAGACGACTAGTTTAGAGGATTATATTACTAAGGAAATAAAAACACTTTTTACGGAGGCAACAACCCCCAAAAATGAAAGTAGAACTAAAAAAATTATAGATAAATTTTCCTTTGATCCTTTGTTTATTCGAATTCTTCCATTGATTGAAGAGAGAAATTTATCAGAAGAAATAATTAATGAATTAAGTTCTGGTCAAAAAATAGTTTTACTGAGTTTATTGAATTTGATTATTAAGGTCTTTGAAAAAACACTTGTAATTATTGACGAACCTGAACTATTCTTACACCCTCCACTTTTAAAGGCGTATATTAGGGCAGTAGAAGAAATTGTTGAGGAAGGAAATGGTGTTTGTTTATTAGCAACCCACTCTGCAATCGTACTTCAGGAAATACCTAATACAAATATCAGGAAGTTAAAATATGATTTTGATAGACATAGGGGTAGTATAGTGAAACTATCAAGTAAAACTTATGGAGAAAGTGTTAGCTTTATTAATGATACTATTTTTGGTACTGACTTAAGAAATACAGGTTTCTATAAAGTATTACAAGATAAAATAGATGAAGAACAAATTTCAGATAGTTTTGAAGCCGCTTTGGGCAGTGAAGCAAGAATTATATTACGGCTATCGAAGGAATTAAAAACAAATGAAGAAGATTGACGAACCGGATTTTAAAGTTTCTGATGTATGTGATACTGCAATCACTGATTCTTCAAATAAGGAAGATCAGAACATCAAGGATGTTTTCACACAAGTAGATTCAGCAGGGTGGAAAGCACAGCTAGAGTTGTATGAGGGAATCTATCTTGACAATAGACATCAATTGTATACTATGGAAGAGATGGACGATGCATATGGTATAACTGTTAAACAAATGGAAGGTATTTTCAATTATTGTATGAAGGATAGTCATGGTTATAAGGATAGACTATATTCTCTGACTCCAGATAGATGTCCTATTTGTGATAAGCGGTGGGGATTTAATGATAAAAATTTAGATCATGTTTTACCAAAGTCTAAATTTCCTCAATTTGCTATAACTCCCTGTAATCTTGTTACAACTTGCTGGACTTGTAATAAGCGAAAACGTCATGGATATGGTAAAGATGAATCGACAGGTGTTTTTAATGCGTATTTTCATGGAGTTTCTTTAGCAAAGTATATAAAATGTTATATATATGCATCTAGGGGGGATATCGTGGTAAATGTTCATTTAACATCTTTTGATGAATCTGAAATACAAGATGAGAATCAATATCTAAGACTAAAGTATTGGTTTGAACGATTATATAATCTAGATCAGATGTATAAGATTAACGTCGGAAATAATATTTTAAAGTTAATCGATGAATTTGCTAGGAGTGATATATCAGAACGTTTAATCTCAGAAGAATTTTTACGTAAGGACTTTCAAACGAACTATGATGAATATAATAGATTTGATTTTTCAGATGGTTTGATATCAGATGAATTTTTGATATTTATAATGTATGATTCGTTAGCAAATAAATCTCCGAATGAATTGATATCCATAATTAAGGAAAAGATTCTTGCTAGAAGATCAGAGATTGATTCTGCTAAGTTTGAGGATATATTTTAGAATTTTCAGTAGACAATTGTCTACTTTTTTTGTATAATAAACTCAACCATTCTGGTTTAGTTTGTCAGATGTTGAGATTTAAAGGAGGTGTTATTCATTGGATGAATTATATTTACGAGTAAGTGAAATCACAAAACAAACCCTCTACTTTTTTATGAAAAAGGAAGAAATTTCGATTCTGAATTATCACTTTCACTATTATTTTGATTATTGCATTCATGAGAATAACATTCAAGTCATCAGTCACCACTTTTCAAATCATAAAATTGAAGGTTTGACAGTTATTGATAAACTAGGGACGAGTTTTTCCTATGAGCAAGACAATCCAGTGACCAAGCGTCACTTTACCTTATGTCATGAATTAGGCCACTTTATCTTGAAACACGATGGTTCTTATTTTACAGAATCAGTGGATAATCAGGAATCTATTATAGAGAGAGAAGCCAATGTATTCTCGGCTATTGTTCTGATGCCTGATATTGTGCTACTATCCAAGATTTACTATTCTTGTGATTCTTTTCAAAAGGTCAAAGAGGATCTAGAAGTTTCAAAGCAGGCACTTTATTTCCGACTGATTGACTTGTTGAGAGTTTACAAAGTGGATACTGAATCAGCCATCAAGCAGGCAGTAGATGAATACCTAGACGGTCAAAACGCCTCCCTTCATCATTACTTTCATCAACTGAAAGAAATATTGATTGAAGAGTTCAATCAATATCAACCCTCTCTTATAGGACGACTAAAAAGGAGATTGAAACAAAGCAATTTTGTGACGAGTCAAGAACTACCAGAATTGCTTGACCAGACAAGATGGGACGAGATTAGAGCAGTAAAGAAATTCAAGGTGTGGCTTGTTTACAATAAGGGAAAATCCTTGGCCTATGTGTGGGATAGTGAAAAGTTATCTGAAACAGAAGCAAGAAGAAAGGCAAATTTAGAATTATTAGTCATGTGAGGTGAATCATGTATCAACCAGAAAAATTAAAAGCTCGGAGGAAAGAGCTAAGATTAACACAAAAAGATATTGCAGATAAGCTAGGAATTAGCTATCAAGCCTATTCTGCTTGGGAACGTGGAGTCAAAGAACCTTCTACTGAGAAAGTGAGATTATTAGAGAAACTTTTGAACGTCCCAAAAGGCTATTTCACTGAGATAGAGATTGTCAGACTTTATAATGTCCTCTCACATAATGGAAAAGAACAAGTTGTGTCTTATGCTCGTGACTTAGTCGCAGAAGAGAAAAATAAGAAGGTGGTCTCTATTGCTGAACCACGTTATGAATATCGGGTATATGAAGAAATGTCGGCTGGTCTCGGTGCCACTATCTATGGAGAAAAAGAGTACGATACGGTTTACTATGATGAAGAGCTGGGACATGATTTCGCCTCTTGGGTATCAGGGGATTCTATGGAACCCAAATATCCTAATGGTTCCGTTGCTCTGATCCGTGAGACAGGCTTTGATTATAATGGGGCAGTTTATGCAGTTGTTTGGAATGAGCAGACCTATATCAAGCGTGTCTACTTGGAAGAAGACGGCTTGCGCCTCGTTTCCATCAATAAAAAATATAAAGACAAATTTGCTCCTTATGACGATGATCCTAGGATTGTTGGAAAAATTGTCGGAAACTTTATACCTATGGAGGACTAGGTTATGGGAATCATTGACTATTCAAAAGAGCCTGTCAGTGATATTGCTTTTATTGATATGAAATCCTTCTATGCAAGCGTTGAGTGTGTGGAGCGAGGGCTTCATCCTCTTAAAACCTCCCTCTGTGTGATGAGTCGAGCGGATAATTCTGCTGGATTGATATTGGCATCATCACCTATGTTTAAGAAAGTATTTGGAAAAAAGAATGTTGGTCGGGCTTATGATTTACCCTTTGACGTCAAAACCAGAAAATTTTCTTACTATAATGCAAAAAAGCAGGGACTTCCAACAGATCCAGACTTTGTACGCTATATTGAGGAATGGGCGAAGACCACCTTTATAGTTCCACCTCGAATGGACAAGTACATTGAGGTTAATATGGAAATACAACGAGTTTTCCAAGATTATGGTAGCCCTAATGAAATATACCCTTATTCGATTGATGAGGGCTTTATTGACCTAACAACTTCTCTTAACTACTTTGTTAGTAATCAGACCATATCCCGGAAAGATAAGTTGGATATGATTTCTGCTAAGATTCAAAAGGATATTTGGAGAAAGACAGGCATTTACTCAACCGTTGGTATGTCAAATAGTAATCCATTGCTTGCTAAGCTAGCCTTAGACAATGAAGCTAAGAAAATGCCCACCATGCGTGCTAATTGGTCTTATGAAGACGTTGAAAGCAAGGTTTGGGCAATTCCTAATATGACGGATTTTTGGGGGATTGGTCATCGTATGGAAAAGAGATTAAATGACTTGGAAATCTTTTCTATCAAGGAACTTGCTAATAGCAATCCCGACTTATTAAAAAAGTCTTTAGGAGTAGTAGGGCTACGTCTCTGGTTTTACGCAAATGGAGTAGATGAAAGCAATGTTAATAATCCATATAAACCAAAGAGCACAGGATTAGGTAACTCTCAAGTCTTACCAAGGGATTATATCAAGCAACGGGATATCGAGATTGTCCTTCGAGAGATGGCAGAGCAGGTTGCTATTCGTCTTAGACGAGCGGGTAAGAAAACAACGGTTGTCTCTATTCATGTAGGCTATTCCAAACAGGAAAATAAAAAATCAATCAACACACAAAAAAAGATCGAACCAACTAATCATACGGACACGCTAACTAATGTGGTTTTACAGTTATTTCATCAGAAATACAGTTCAGGTGCCGTAAGGAACGTTGCCGTCAACTATTCAGGTCTAGTGGATGAATCGTTTGGACTAGTTTCTTTATTTGATGATGTTGAAAAAATAGAAAAAGAAGAAAGGCTCCAATCAGCGATTGACAGCGTCCGAGATCAGTTTGGGTTCACTTCACTTTTAAAAGCCAATGCCCTTGAATCAGCATCAAGAAGCATTGTTAGAAGTAAACTAATCGGAGGTCATTCTGCTGGTGGACTAGATGGTTTAAAATGATTGATCGTTCCTATTTGCCCTACCAGTCTGCCCGAGAATATCAAGACTCAGGTATGCAAAAGTGGATGGGCTTCTTTTTATCTGAACATACCACATCACTAGGAGAAGAGAAATATCGTGTCGATCTAACTAGTGACTTGAACAGAACAGAAAAATTATTGTTACTTTCTCAGCTTTATGTTGGGAATTTAAAGGGTTGCTTTATAGTCAAACAAAAAACTCAAAAAGTAATTTTGATTGGCGAAGTTAGAGAAATTTCAGCAAAAGAAGTATCCCTCAAGACTTATGAAGGATATCGATTGATTCAAGTGGAGGACTTCTTGAGCATCCAGTTATTAGAAGAGGTTAGCTATGAGTAGAAAAGAACTCTATGAAAATAAATTGCAGATGGATTATTTCTCAGAAGACTATATCCGATTCGAAGAAGACTTCCAGAAGTATTCAGCAATGAGCGTACCCTTAACTTTTCTGATTGATGATATCCTTAGGACAATGGCAATGAATCAGAAGAACTACTTCAAGTTGAATAAAGAGAACGCCAAGGATGGCAGGGATCATTATTTTTATTTTGAGATTGGGATCAGTAAAGAAAGTGGACCGATTAGGAGATATCATTATTCCGGACTAAATAATTAGTATAAAATACATGAGAAGAGTGATCGCTCTTCTTTTTTGTTGCTCATAATCCGTTGCTAAATAAGCATAATTGTTTAGAATATATAATAAAGATTTTATCAAAGTGAGTAATGTCTAGATGATACAAATTGAATTTGGAAAAAGAGTTAAAGAATTACGAATGACAACTGGTCTAAGTCAGGAAAAGTTTGCACTTAAGATAGGAATGGATAGAACATATTTCGCTTCAGTAGAGTCTGGCAAACGAAATATTTCATTGAAAAATATTGAAAAAATAGCTAATGGATTTAATATTTCGATTGCTCAGCTATTTGTTGACCTGAAGTAAGAGGCATATAGTTGAAACATCAAAAACGTAAATATTTAGGGAAGTTGAAAGGAGAACAATAATGTCTACAGGTAAAGCCTTTGAATATGCTACTGCAATGAGTTTTTATATCCACGTTAATCACCAAGGTGGTCAAGTCCAAATTGTGAATGATATATATTTTCAAAATGTTAAATCTAGTTTTGACGCACTTGGGGTAAATGATAAAAATAATTTGATGAGTGCTGCAATGTCTGCGGCCTTAGAAGTTTTTAATTTGGAAAAAATTTACAAGATATGACTAATAATCTTATTATCAGAATCGCTCCAGATTCTTACGGAGAAATAGGAGATGTCAGAGATGTAATATTAACTAAGGATGACTGGGAAATTGGTATTTCTTGTAAACATAATCATCAAGCATTGAAACATCAACGGTTATCTAATCGTATAGATTTTGGTAACGAGTGGGCAGGGTATCCCGTTTCACAAAATTACTGGCAAAATGTGCAACCTATCTTTCAAATGCTCCAAACCTATCGAAATGGTGGTGTGAATTGGAGAGACTTGCCTAATTATGGAATTAGTAAAGAGCAGGACGTTTATATACCATTGTTAAATACTTTCTTGAATGAATTCAACCAATTAGATGAAGAACATTCAGATTTAGCTACTAGATTTATGGAGTACTTGGCTGGAAGAAAAGATTTCTATAAATTTGTAATGGATAGGAATCATAGAGTAGTTACAATATACTGTTATAATCTACACGGAGATTTAGGGATAGGAGGGGCAGTTCCTTTTGTACCTCTGCCAACTAATTTTATAAGTAAGTCATGGAAAGTAAATATAAATGGGAGTCAAAGTACTAATACGCTAATTATAGAAATGAATCATAACTGGACAGTAGGCTTACGTTTACACTCAGCAGCTAGCTTAGTAGAAACTAGTTTAAAATTTGATTCGCAACCTATTCAGATACCTAACAGCTTGCTAACTATCCAAATACCATATTGATTTAGATATACAAATCAAGATTAGAAGTTATCTAAAATTGCACAATGTGGAAATTTACATTAGTATTTTGATAAGAGTTGTGAACAAGTAGTTTCTGCTGGCCTTTTTGACAGAAATCTGATATGATATAAAAAATAAGGGAATTATATATCAGTTTACACCAATCACAATATGTAGCGTCTCTGAACAGAGAGTTTGTAAATTTCACAACGCAACTTTGCGGTTGTGTAAACAGGTATATAGTTTCCAAAAAAATCTATAGAAAGAAAATAATATTAATGGAAGAAATTATCATTAAAGATGATCAAAAAAGATCTAGGGGAAAATTCAAACCAGCTCCAAACTTGACTAGCGATGAAGTTAAGAATGTGTTGATGCAAAAGATTGAAGAAGAAACAAATAAAATTATCGAAGATTCAGCTGATTATAACTTAATACAAAATGCTGACTTTCGAGATGATAAAATTAATGTTGTGTCACTATTTTCAGGAGCTGGTGGATTGGATTTAGGAGCTGAGGTGGCAGGTTTATCAACTAAAATTGGTGTTGTTGAAGCTTTAGAAGCTTTAAGAGATAATAAAAAGTTTCAAGCTATTAGAGAAAATGGTTTATTTCATACTATCTACACGAATGATATGTTTGTTGAAGCAAATGAAACTTACAAAAACAATTTTAGCTCAAATATTATTCAACATCAAAAAGATATCAGAAAGGTCGCTCATTTTCCTAAAAATGATTTGACAATTGGTGGTTTTCCTTGCCCTGGGTTCAGTGAAGCTGGTCCTAGGTTGATTGATGATGAGAGAAATTTCCTGTATATTCATTTTATTCGTGAGTTGATCCAAACTCAACCATTATTCTTTGTTGCTGAAAATGTGAAAGGGATGATGACTCTAGGTAAAGGAGAGGTCTTAAAGCAAATTATTGAGGACTTCTCTAGTGCTGGTTATACAGTTTCAGCTCACTTAGTTAATGCGAGAGATTATGGGGTACCACAATCTAGAGAACGTGTATTCTTGGTTGGCGTTCATAAGAAAAAAATTGAGGAAAGGTTTGGCTATCGTTATGAACTACCGTTTCCAACTCATGGAAATCCAACAGAAATTGATTTAATATCTGAAAAGATTCCTTGGGTAACATTGAGAGATGCTATTGGTGATTTAGAGAATAACCCAGGAGAGTACTTTGAAGGTTCATATAGCACCATCTATATGTCTCGTAATCGAAAAAAATCATGGGAAGAACAGAGTTTTACTATACAAGCTAGTGGGCGTCAAGCACCCCAACATCCAGGCGGTAGTCCGATGACTCAGTATATCGATAAAGAAGATGGGCGGAAACGGTGGAAATTTAATGGTAAAAATAGACGTTTATCCATAAAAGAGATAGCACGAATTCAAACTTTTCCTGATTGGTTTGAGTTTAGCTCAGGCTCACCATTAGGTAAGTCGGGGAGAGAAATTTCGAGAAATGCGCAAATAGATAAAGTCTATAAGCAAATTGGTAATGCTGTGCCGGTATTATTAGCAAGAGCTATAATTCAGCCAATCGCTGATTTTTTAAATGCTCATTTAGAAGAAATTAGAAAGATTGATTAAAAAAAGTACCTGCTGTACTGACCCCAAAAAGTTAGACAATTAATTTATCCAAAGGATTTAGTTCTGTATTGCACAGGGCTAAGTCCTTTTAGTTTTACCTTAATTCGTTTGTTGTTGTAATAATCAATATAGTTTACAATAGCTTGTTCAAGGTCCTCTAAAGACCTAAAGTGCTTCTCATAACCATAAAACATTTCCGATTTCAAAATACCAAAGAAGGACTCCATCATACCATTGTCTGGGCTGTTGCCCTTGCGTGACATGGATGGCTGAATTCCCTTACTCTCTAGGAACCGATGATAAGAATCGTGTTGGTATTGCCAGCCCTGATCACTATGGAGAATCGTATTCTCATAATATTTCTCAGTAAAGGCCTGTTCCAACATTGTTTTTACTTGTTCTAAGTTGGGCGAAGTAGAAAGATGATAAGCAATAATTTCACTGTTAAAGCCATCTAAAACAGGCGATAAATAGAGTTTCTGTGTGCTATTTGGAATGGCATATCATTTATTAGTCTGAATACTGATTTAATGCTCAGATTTCTTTCAAAACACTTCCTCCCTATCCAAATTCGGATAGGGTTTTTCATCGTTAAAAACTCTCTTTAGTATCTCGACACTTTCCTTCAGATGGAGGAGTTCGATTTTTCTTCTAAGAACATCAGTATTTTTCTCTATATTCTCGCAATGTCGTTTGATGTGCCATAAGGATTTTTGAATGTTATCTTCTTTTAAATTTTTCATACTCCTATCTTATCAGATGAATATTCAAAAACAATGTTGATTCCCTCAAATGATCAAAATATAGCCTAAAAAGCACTAAAAAATAAATTGTGCCGAATTTCCCTCTGTTAATGGGACAACAAAAAACGCTTCAATCAAAGCGTTTTTATTGTATAAAGAACAACGAATAGTTTGAGAGTTTTACTTGTTGCCGTATTTCTTCAATGCTTTTTTATAAGCTTCACTATCCTTTTTGTAATAGTCCTGCCTCGTTCCTGAGATATCTACAGTGAATACGCCATCCTTGAAGGTATAATTCTCTTTTCGGTTTATGATATTAGAACCAGTCAGTTCGATTGTTGAACTATCTTTATCAATTGTAAAGGCATCAGCCTCCCCTTTATTGATATTTCCTTTGTTACCTGAAATGGTAAAGGCGACTTCATTTCTACTTTCGTTTATCCAGTAGTATTCGCCATCTAAAGAATTGCTTGATTTGTTAGAACAAGCAACTAATAGAATTGTAGATAGAGACACTAAAAGTAATGTGATAAATCTTTTCATTTGCTTACCTCCATTTCTATTATATCAAAGTAATGTTACAAGTGTAAGACAGTTAGCATTAAGGGTGTTTTATCGTTTTAGAAATCAAAAGAACGAATCAATTTCTTATTTCATAAAAGGTAGTGAAAAAGGTAGTGATTTGAATGATATATATTGCGATGTACTGAATTAAACAAAAAGAAAAAACGCATGAAATCAGCGTTTTTCTTCTGTATTGATTCGTATTGAATGCTTACTTCACTTCTGTAAACACAACGTGTTTGCGAAGTTTTGGTGAGTATTTCTTCAATTGAAGACGGTCTGGAGTGTTACGTTTGTTTTTAGAAGTAAGGTACAAGCGTTCACCAGATTCTTTGTGTTCAAGTGTAATATTTACGCGCATGGTATCTCCCTTCTATTATTCAGCTGATGCAGCTTTAGCAATTTTACGTCCTTTGTAGTATCCTTTAAGTGATACACGGTGAGAACGTGAGTAATCTCCAGTAGTTTCGTCAAAGTTTACAGATGGAGCTGTTACTTTGTAGTGTGTACGACGTTTGTTTTTCTTCGCTTTTGAAGTGCGACGTGCAGGTACTGCCATTTTCTTTCTCTCCTTTAGGTATTTAAATTCGATTCAATCTACTGATTTTCATCAACCATACTAGGATAACACATTTTTTTTGTAAAGTAAAGTTACTTGACAAAAAAAGATGAAAAAATTCTCCCGTCCGCCCCAGCAGACAGGAGAAGGTGTTAAATATCAATCTCAAATGGTTCGTCAATAGTTTCCGATACGTATTTTCCGTCTTTCTTTCGTTGTTTGACACACTCTGTGAGGAGATATTCGATTTGCCCATTGACTGAACGAAAGTCGTCTTCTGCCCATGATGCGAGTGCAGCGTATAACTTTGTTGAGAGTCGAAGGGGGATCTGCTTTTTTTTAGCGTCAGCCATCTTTAGTAAAGACTTCCTGTGTTGACAATTGGTTGTGCATCATGATTGCCACAGAGAACGACTAGGAGATTTGAAACCATGGCAGCTTTTCGTTCTTCGTCAAGTTCTACCAATTCCCCTTCATTGAGTCGTTCTAGTGCCATTTCAACCATACCCACAGCGCCGTCTACAATCATCTTACGGGCATCAATAATGGCAGATGCTTGTTGACGTTGAAGCATGACAGCTGCAATTTCTGGTGCATAAGCTAGGTAAGTAATACGTGCCTCAAGGATTTCCAAGCCAGCATCTTCTACGCGACTTTGAATTTCTTCACGAATACGGTTAGCTACAATCTCACTAGAACCACGGAGACTTCCTTCATCTGCTTGTCCATCCCCTGTAGTATCTACATTAGGAGACACATCGTAAGGATAGATGCGGACAATATTACGAAGGGCGCTATCACACTGCAATGAAAGATATTCTTTGTAGTTATCAACGTTAAAGACCGCTTTAGCTGTATCAACAACTCTCCACGTTACCGCGATTCCGATTTCTACGGGATTTCCTAGACAATCATTGATTTTTTGGCGAGAATTGCTCAAGGTCATAACCTTGAGGGAAATCTGTTTCTTGCCAATTTCAAGATTTACATCATTACCATTTGATGATTTCATCCCTGAAAAAGGAGATTTCGTGCTAACGTCCCCACTTTGCCCAAGTCGAGTGTGGTTTGCAGGGTTGACTGCTATGCTGAAGGGATTGACAAAGTAAAAACCAGGTTTTTTGATGGTACCTGTATAGTTACCAAAGAGTGTCAGAACCAGAGCTTCCTGAGGTTTGACAACTTTTAAACCAGCATGAGCTAGTGCTGCAATTATGCTTAGTACAAGCCCGATAATAATTCCAAAAACGTTTTCCGAACCAGCACCCATTATAAATATAAAGATACCAAGTACGAGTGTCAATTCAATGAGAATCAATGCAAATACACCATTTGGTTTTGAATTGATGAGTTTTTCAGTCATAAGAATGACCTCCTGTTATATGATATCTAAATGATATCACTTTAATTTATAAAGTCAAGAAATAAATGTAACATTTTAAAGAAAATATTACTGTATAGAATTTTCTGAAAATTCAAGAATTTTCTTCTGTTCATTGCCTTTAAAATGTGCTATAATAGTAAAAACTGAAACGGGAGGGATAAGATGACTGAATTAGATAAACGTCACCGCAGTAGCATTTATGACAGCATGGTTAAATCACCAAACCGTGCTATGCTTCGTGCGACTGGTATGACAGATAAGGACTTTGAAACACCGATTGTGGGAGTGATTTCGACTTGGGCGGAAAATACACCATGTAACATCCACTTGCATGATTTTGGGAAATTGGCGAAAGAAGGTGTCAAATCTGCGGGTGCTTGGCCTGTTCAGTTTGGAACCATTACCGTAGCGGACGGGATTGCCATGGGAACGCCTGGTATGCGTTTCTCTTTGACATCTCGTGATATCATCGCAGACTCAATCGAGGCGGCGATGGGTGGTCACAACGTCGATGCCTTCGTCGCTATCGGTGGCTGTGATAAGAACATGCCTGGTTCTATGATTGCCATTGCCAATATGGATATCCCGGCTATTTTCGCCTATGGTGGAACCATTGCACCGGGAAATCTTGATGGAAAAGACATTGACTTGGTTTCTGTCTTTGAGGGTATCGGAAAATGGAACCACGGTGACATGACAGCTGAGGACGTGAAACGTCTTGAATGTAATGCCTGCCCTGGCCCTGGTGGCTGTGGTGGTATGTATACAGCTAATACCATGGCGACTGCTATCGAAGTTCTCGGTATGAGTTTGCCAGGATCATCCTCTCACCCAGCTGAATCAGCTGACAAGAAAGAAGATATCGAAGCAGCAGGACGTGCTGTAGTTAAGATGCTGGAGCTTGGTCTCAAACCATCAGATATCTTGACTCGTGAAGCTTTTGAAGATGCCATCACTGTAACGATGGCTCTCGGTGGTTCTACAAATGCCACTCTTCACTTGCTTGCCATTGCTCATGCCGCAAATGTTGACTTGTCACTTGAGGACTTCAATACGATCCAAGAACGTGTGCCTCACTTGGCCGACTTGAAACCTTCTGGTCAGTATGTCTTCCAAGACCTCTACGAAGTAGGTGGTGTACCTGCGGTTATGAAGTACTTGTTGGCAAATGGATTCCTTCATGGCGACCGCATCACATGTACTGGTAAGACAGTTGCTGAAAACTTGGCCGACTTTGCAGACCTTACACCAGGTCAAAAAGTCATCATGCCACTTGAAAATCCAAAACGTGCAGATGGTCCGCTTATCATCTTGAACGGGAACCTTGCCCCTGATGGAGCGGTTGCTAAGGTATCAGGTGTGAAGGTGCGTCGCCACGTTGGACCAGCTAAGGTCTTTGACTCTGAAGAAGATGCTATTCAGGCCGTTCTGACAGATGAAATCGTTGATGGCGATGTTGTCGTTGTTCGTTTCGTTGGACCTAAGGGTGGTCCTGGTATGCCTGAGATGCTGTCACTTTCTTCAATGATCGTTGGTAAAGGTCAAGGAGACAAGGTTGCCCTCTTGACAGATGGCCGTTTCTCTGGCGGTACTTATGGTCTGGTTGTCGGACATATCGCTCCTGAAGCTCAGGATGGTGGACCGATTGCTTACCTTCGTACAGGCGATATCGTTACAGTTGACCAAGATACCAAAGAAATTTCTATGGCCGTATCGGAAGAAGAACTTGAAAAACGCAAGGCAGAAACAACCTTGCCACCACTTTACAGCCGTGGTGTCCTTGGTAAATATGCCCACATCGTATCATCCGCTTCTCGTGGAGCCGTGACAGACTTCTGGAATATGGACAAGTCAGGTAAAAAATAAACTCAAAAAGCAAGCCATTTTCGGCTTGCTTCTTTTCATCTTCAAAAGTGATTTGCCTGCTTATACTCAATAAAAATCAAAGAGCAAACTAGAAAGCTAGGCGCAGGTTGCTCAAAGCACAGCTTTGAGGTTGGAGATAAAGCTGACGTGGTTTGAATTTGATTTTTGAAGAGTATTAACGAGGTGGCAGTCCAAGGGCGATACGGCCGTAGCGACTGATTCGTGTGATCTTCCAAGCAGGCGACCAGGTAACTTCAACCTTGACATCTTCGATACCCTCGATTTGTTTTAGACCTGCGACGATTTCGATAGGCAGGCTTTCGGCACAATCGCAGGCAGTATCAGTGAAAGTCATGACAATCTTGCAGAGACCTGTTTCGTCCAGATTGATTTCATAAATCAGCCCTAGATTGTACACATCCAATTCCACATCTGTATCAAAAATCTTCTCTAGTTTTTCGATAATTTGGTCTTGCAAGGCCAAAGCACGGTCATTGATTTTGATATCCTCTCTCATTACAGTCCCTCCACGTGATAAATATCCTCTATTTTCTCATAATTCTGACAATTTGGCAAGTTTTTGATGAATTTTCTGAAAAATGTGATAAAATGAAGAAAATACGGAATCAAGGGGAAGTCTATGGAGCAGATTGGAACAGTCTTTAGACAATTACGAGAGTCAAGAAATATCTCGCTGAGACAAGCAACTGGGGGACAATTTTCGCCATCCATGTTGTCCCGATTTGAAACAGGTCAGAGTGAACTTTCGGTGGAAAAGTTTCTATTTGCCTTAGAAAATATATCTGCGAGTGTGGAGGAAATCCTCTTTCTGGCTAGAGGTTTTCAGTATGATACAGATTCTGAGTTGAGAAAAGAAATCACAGATATCTTGGATCCAAAGAACATAGCACCTCTCGAGGACTTGTATCGTAAGGAGTATCAAAAGCATGCCCATTCTCAAAACAAACAGAAACATATTCTAAATGCTATTATTATCAAGTCTTATATGAAAAGCATGGATGAAACGGTAGAGTTAACAGCAGAGGAAGAGAAAGTCCTTCATGATTACCTGTTTTCTACCGAGATTTGGGGAATTTATGAACTCAATTTGTTCTCAGTTAGTTCCCCACTCTTATCTGTTCCTCTTTTTACTAGATATGTACGAGAAATGGTCCGCAAATCCGATTTTCTAATGGAAATGAAGGGAAATCGGAACCTTTTTCACACCATGCTATTGAATGGTTTTTTAGCCAGCATTGAGTGTGAAGAATTTACCAATGCATCTTATTTTAAACGTGTCATCAAAGAGCATTTCTACAAGGAAAATGAGACCTATTTTCGAATTGTCTATTTGTGGGCGGAAGGTCTCCTTGATAGCAAGCAAGGCAGAGTTAAGGAAGGACAAAAAAAGATGGAGGATGCAGTTCGTATTTTTGAGATGCTTGGCTGTAACAAATCTGCCGAATACTATAGAAACACGCCCGATTGTTGAATATCTGCAAATTAAGAAAATGATTTAAAATTTGAAGCGATAGAACTCCTGATCTCTCTCAGGCCATTAAAGAAGTTCTATCGTTTTTTATTTGTTGCATATATTCAAAAGTTCTCCCTCTTAAATTTCTAAGTGCTATACTATAGTCATACTTCATATAGGGATTAGAACAAGAAGGGAGATTATCTATGAATCTATTGTTCAGAAATCAAGCTTATCGACTCTTGACTTTGTCACGATTCTTCAATGCTTTTGGTGCTTCAATTTTTAACCTAGTATTTATCGTTTATGCGTCGACCCTGCCACAAGCTTCTTTTGCGGTTGCTATGGCGAATATTGTCATGATTCTTCCGACTCTCTTTACAGTTTTTGTAGGGATTCGGGCAGATTACACGAGGGACAAGGTCAAATGGATGACCTATAGCGGTTTGTTTCAGGCTCTTCTCTTTTTCCTAGCAGCTTTGGTACTTGGTCAAGTCAGTCTCTTTGCCTTTTCCAGCCTGTGTTTGATCAATGTCATTAGCGATGTAATCAGTGATTTTGCTGGTGGTTTGCGCATGCCTCTCATCAAGGAAAAAGTAGCTGAACAAGATCTGATGGAAGCTTATTCTTTTTCCCAGTTCATTACCTATATTTCAGCTATTGGTGGTCAAGCTTTCGGAGTCTGGCTTTTAGATCTATCGGTCAATAATTTTTCTCTCGTTGCTGGAATCAATGCCTGTTTTTTCCTAGTATCAGCTGCTCTTCTCTTTTTAGGAAGAAGCAAATTGAACCTGTCACTTTCATCTGCTGATGGTGAAACCCTAAAAAATGAGAAGCTTTCTATCAAAGACCAGTTTCTATCGATTTACCGAAATTTACGTCTCGTTTTTCTAAAAAGTGGACAGAAAAACTTTGGTTTCATGATTTTTGCTGTCTTGCTTATCAATGCCTTGGGTGGCGCTTTAGGAAGCATCTATAACATCTTCTTTTTGAGCCATTCTCTCTTGAATTTTTCTTACACAGAGGCGCTATTTATCGAGCAAGTCTGCGTTTTATTAGCAGTCATCGTCAGTAGCCTTACGGGCAATGATTATTTTGGGAAGCAGTCCTTGCCTAGATTGATGATGTGGGCGACATTGGGGGTTAGTCTAGTTGGTCTGGCTAACTTATTCAATCAAGTCGTGCTTGGTTTGCTATTTCTCTTTTTTACTCTGTATGTGTCTGGTAAAGTTTCACCAAAGATTAGTGCCATGCTCATGAAAAATCTAGCTCCAGATGTTCTAGCTCGTATCAGTAATTTTTTAGGTTTATTGTTTACCTTATCAGTACCTCTTGGTACAGCCTGTTTTTCACTGGTAGCCGTATGGAATATGCAGTTGACTTGGATCTTATTTGTTGTCCTTTCTTTGCTGGCTATTCTTCTGACAAGTCTGAATCTCAAAAATGACATTTAGATTCCAGTCTTCTTTTCTCACTGTTTTAATCCCTCTATTTATGGTAAAATAAAACTATTAAGTTTAAAGAGGATTCCCTATGAAATTACAAAAACCAAAAGGAACGCAGGATATTTTACCTGCTGAGTCTGCTAAATGGCAGTACGTTGAGGGCTTTGCCCGTAAAATTTTCAAGCGCTATAACTATGCAGAAGTGCGCACGCCTATTTTTGAGCATTACGAGGTCATCAGTCGTTCTGTCGGGGACACAACAGATATCGTAACCAAGGAAATGTATGATTTCTATGACAAGGGTGATCGTCATATCACCCTTCGTCCAGAAGGAACTGCGCCCGTTGTCCGTTCCTATGTGGAAAATAAACTCTTCGCCCCAGAAGTGCAAAAGCCAAGTAAGTTCTATTACATGGGCCCTATGTTCCGTTATGAGCGTCCACAAGCAGGTCGTTTACGCCAGTTTCACCAGATTGGTGTCGAGTGTTTTGGCTCTAGCAATCCAGCTACCGATGTGGAAACCATCGCTATGGCAGCCCACTTCTTGAAAGAAATCGGCATCCAAGGTGTCAAATTACACCTCAACACTCTCGGAGATCCTGAGAGCCGTGCGGCTTATCGTCAGGCCTTGATTGACTATTTGACACCGCTCAAGGAGACCTTGTCGAAGGATAGCCAACGTCGTTTGGAGGAAAATCCTCTCCGTGTCTTGGACTCTAAGGAAAAAGAAGACAAGGTGGCAGTAGAAAATGCGCCGTCTATCTTGGACTTCCTTGATGCAGAAAGCCAAGCTCATTTTGATGCTGTGCGTCAGATGTTGGAAAATCTGGGTGTAGACTATATCATCGATACCAATATGGTGCGTGGTTTGGACTACTACAACCACACGATTTTTGAATTCATCACTGAGATTGAGGGCAATGACTTGACAGTCTGTGCAGGAGGTCGCTATGATGGCTTGGTTGCTTACTTTGGTGGTCCTGAGACTGCTGGATTTGGCTTTGGACTTGGTGTGGAGCGCCTGCTTCTCATTCTTGAAAAGCAAGGTGTGGCCCTCCCTATCGAAAACTCTCTAGATGTTTATATCGCAGTCTTGGGTGAAGGAGCCAATATCAAAGCTTTAGAGTTGGTACAAGCCCTTCGCCAACAAGGATTCAAAGCAGAGCGTGATTACCTTAACCGGAAACTCAAAGCTCAGTTCAAATCCGCCGATGCCTTTGTGGCTAAGACCCTCATCACCCTAGGAGAGAGTGAAGTCGAAAGCGGACAAGTGACGGTCAAGAACAACCAAACACGAGAAGAAGTGCAAGTGTCACTTGAGGCAATCAGCCAAAACTTCTCAGAAATTTTTGAAAAATTAGGCTTTTAATAGTATCTAAAACTGGTCAGGATCTTATTCCTGACCCTTTTCTTTTGCAAAATGACAAAAATTATAAACTTTTTGACAAATATTGTTGTCAAAAAGAAAAAGATGTGTTACAATGTAAGCAAGTTAAGAGTAAAGGAGAAAGGAATGCTTAAAAATCGTCTAAAAGAGCTGCGGGCTCGCGATGGCCTCAACCAAACCGAACTAGCCAAGTTAGCAGGGGTTTCCAGACAGACCATTAGTCTACTAGAGAGGGATGAATATACCCCGTCGGTTGTGATTGCCCTGAAGATTTCGCAGATATTCAATGAACCAGTTGAGTCGGTCTTTCGCTTAGAGGAGGATGAATAATGAATAAGTATAAAGTGATTTATTATATAGTTGCTATAGCTCTAGTAGTCAGCGTGTTTCTATTGATTGGGATAGACTTAGGCTGGTTTAATCCCTATCAAAATGACCAATTTATTTGGGCCTATTTTACCCTCATACCAGTAATTGAATGGATTGAAAAGAAATCAAAAAATCTAGCAAGTGAAAAAGGTGAAGGAATATGAAAGAATTTTTAGCAGGTTTTCAAGTAGATACTGAGAACAAAGAACTTGCAGGTGTCTGTGCAGGTTTAGGAAATTATTTTAATATCAAGACTAACGTTATCCGTTTAGTAGCAATTTCGTTGTTTCTTTCGTCAACAGAGTTTGGGATTTTAACAGTCATCCTATATGCTTATCTAGCAGGCTGGCTTGGGAGAGATCCTTTAAGAGAAGGGGCGAAAAAAGCAAGAAACCAAGCTATTCTCTTGTTTGCTGTTTGTTTGATTTTAGTATCACTTGGAACAGAGGGTTTGACAGCAATTTATGAATCAGGAAAAGCATTTGGTCAGTGGTTAGTTGGATTGGTGTAGTTTAGAAAGAAGATGAATATGAAAAAGAAACATTTATTAATTTTGTTGGGGAGTGTACTGTTAGGTGTTTTATTGGGAATGATTGGTACTGGCTTTGCTAGTCTTCGTTCAGAAATTTCTAAAGATCAAGTACTGTTTGTTCTAGATGCCTTCTTTTTCTGGTTTGGGATTATTTCAACAATTTTAGCTCTTTATTTTACCAGAATGAGTCGTAAAGCCTACAATAACTATCAAAGAGAAGAAGACGACGAACAAAGTGAACAAGACTATATTAGGATGTATCGTTTCTTAGATTATGGTACAGTGGCTAATAGTACTTTGCTAATTAGTATGTTATTTAGCTTAGTTACCATGTTTCCTGGGTTTAGATTATCTTTATCTCCTTTTCTCTTAGCTATACTTGTAATTTTTGTGGGTAGCTACTGTCTCAATACGACTAGCTTGATCCGTAATTATAAACTTTCTATCATGGCAACTCCTAAGGAAATGTTAGAATTCCTAGATACTTATGATGAGGGAGAAAAGCAAGCAGAAATGGAAGAAGCTTACTTAATCTTGTTCAAGATTAATCAGACGATCTTGCCAGCTATCTACATTCTCTTGATGGTTTTATCACTGGTGTTAGGTGAAGTACAGTTGATTGCTTTAATTATAGCGGTTGCTATTCACATTTATATTAACCTTGCACAATTGAGAAAAACAAAACGTTACTTTAAATAAAAGGAGTTTCTATGATTCGCGTTGAAAATGTAAGCAAAAGTTTTGGAAGCAAGAAAGCTCTGCATCAGATTTCTTTTGAGATTAAGGAGGGTGAAATTTTTGGCTTCCTAGGACCTTCAGGTTCAGGTAAAACAACCATGATCAATGTTCTGACGGGTCAGTTAGCTGCAGATCAGGGTGAGACAGTTCTCCTAGGGAAGTTTTCTCAAAATTTGACTTCAAATGATCTGGAACAAATCGGGATTGTTAGTGATGGCAGTGGTTTTTATGAAAAGATGAGTCTTTACAAAAATCTTCTCATCTATGCTAAGTTATACGGCCTCAAGTCAGATAGAGTAGAGCAGGTGCTCCAACAGGTTGGATTGGCAGATGCTAAAGATATTATCGCAGAAAAACTATCTACAGGTATGAAACAGCGAATGTTCTTGGCTCGTGCTCTTCTAAATGCTCCCAAAATCCTCTTTCTAGATGAGCCAACAAGTGGTCTTGATCCTACCACTTCAAAATCGATTCATGCTCTATTACAAGAATTAAAGCAGACTGGAACAACGATCTTTTTAACAACCCACGATATGAATGAAGCAACCTTGCTTTGTGATCGCCTCTCTCTTTTAAATAAGGGTAATTTAATAGAGTATGGAAGTCCGCAAGATATTATCCAGAAGTACCATGTGGACAAAAAGGTTCGTTTACGTTATCAAGATGGACGCGAACGAGTGGTCTCTTTTGAAGAAATACCTCATCTGGATACGAGAGATCTGATAGCTGTTCATTCTTGTGAACCGACTTTAGAAGAAATCTTTATTAGATTGACAGGAGAAAAGTTAGATGTTTAGAAAATTAAATGCCCTTCTTTGGTTAAGACTACAAGTTCTTATTAGCAACTCAACCTTATTAGCGACTTTATTAATGCCCTTTGGTATTGCTATCCTATATAATGAATTCTTAAACAAGAGTGGAGAACTGACTATGTTTCTCCTCTCTACGAGTTTGACGATGGTCTTGAGTATGGGAAGTGGTTATATGGTATCGATTATGATGGCTGAGGATAAGGAAAAATGTAACCTTAAATCCCTCATACTAAGTGGTGTGACAGCAACGGAGTATACTCTGAGCATGATGGCTCTTCCTCTTCTAGTGGTGCTTTTTTCGATGGTTGTTCTCCCTCTATATCTTAAAGTTGATTTGACAAACTACTTTCTTACCTATGGTCTCTATCTGCTTCTGGCAACTATCAGCATTATCTTTCTTAACATTCTTATCGGTGCAGTATCAGATACTCAGTCTAAGGCGCAAGTGTATAGTATTTTTCCTATGCTGACCTTCTCTTTCTTGCCCACTCTTGCTGTTCAAAATGAAACTGCGCAAAAATTGTTGGACTATTCCTTCATTGGTCCTTTGGTAAGTTTATTAAAAGAAGGTGGAGGAGAGTTATCTTTGAGAAGTCTTGGTCTTTTGCTAGCATGGATCCTTTTACTAGGATTAGCTAGTCTCTTCGTATTGAAAAATAGTTATAAAGGAAAGTAGGAGGCCCATATGAACTTACTTAAAAATCTTGGCTGGTTTCTTCTAACTGTTCTATCCTTTTTCTTTGGTTATGGTCTGGTTCAGAGTATGGCACTGTCAGCTCTTGGACTAGGGGCCTCAATCTATGGAGTCTTGCCACTTTATATCGCCCTGTCAGGAGCCTATGTTTATGGAGTTTACAAGTGGTATCAGACAGAAAAGGTTAGCATCCAGACAACTGCTTTTAATCGTTATATCTGGTTGCCTACTCTGGTTTTACTAGTGGCTATTACAGCCCAGTTCTTTTTACCAGACGATCCGTCGACCAATCAACAAATCGTATCCCAACTGACAGTGGCACAGCCTGCATTTGGTTTCTTTATGGTGGTGGTCTTTGCTCCTCTGACGGAAGAACTCATTTTTAGAGGGATGCTGGCGCGCTATCTCTTTCCTATGCAGGACAATAGCAAACAGACAGCTCTGTTTCTCCTTGTATCGAGTGTCCTTTTTGCCTTGATTCATTTTCCAGGGACTTTGCAACAGTTTTTAGTCTATGCTAGTCTAGGATTGAGTTTGGGACTGGCTTATGTGAGTCGAAAAGGCCTTCTTTACAGTATTTTTTTGCACGCTTTGAATAATTTAATCGGCTTTTTGATGATACTCATGCTATAATAGAGTCAGGAGGTCACATGAAACGAGTAATTTTATTAGCAGTGATACAGGCAGTCGTTCTCTTCTTTATTATCGGGGGCCTTGCCTATGCCTTTAAAGGCGATTTCTTTTACAACTATCTAGCAGTGATTTTTGCACCTATTGCAGGAATCATGCGCTTTGCAACGGCCTATGCAACGGAGATTATCCTACCTAAAAAGGCAGCTGAGATTGCAGAAAAACGTAAAGAAGGTCAAGAATCAAAATAAGAAAATCCGATGGCGTCTTCATCGGATTTTTTGATGTTGTCACGATTTTTTAGCTCTTCACTTGATTTTTAAAGACTGGCAAACTTTTCTGCTGATTTTCATGAAGAGCCTGCGCTTTTATGGTAAAATAGTAACAGAATAAAAGAGGAGAGAAAAAATGAAACGTAGTATGTATGCTGGTCGTGTTCGTGAGGAACACATCGGACAAGAAATTACCTTGAAAGGATGGGTTGGCCGTCGTCGTGACTTGGGCGGTTTGATCTTTATCGACCTTCGTGACCGTGAAGGGATTATGCAGTTGGTTATCAACCCTGAAAAAGTATCTGCAGAGGTTATGGCAACAGCTGAAAACCTTCGTAGTGAATTTGTTATCGAGGTGACTGGACAGGTCGCTGCGCGTGAGCAGGCAAATGACAAGTTGGCGACTGGTGCAGTTGAGTTAAACGTGACAGCTTTGACAGTGCTTAATACAGCTAAAACAACACCTTTTGAAATCAAGGATGGCATTGAGGCAAATGATGATACGCGTCTACGTTACCGTTACCTTGACCTTCGTCGTCCAGAAATGTTGGAAAACCTTAAACTTCGTGCTAAGGTGACCCACTCTATCCGAAACTACTTGGATGAGTTGGAGTTTATCGATGTGGAAACGCCTTTCCTTTCTAAGTCGACACCAGAAGGGGCACGTGACTATTTGGTGCCATCTCGTGTTAATAAAGGTCATTTCTACGCTCTTCCTCAAAGTCCACAGATTACCAAACAGTTGTTGATGAATGCTGGATTTGACCGTTACTACCAAATCGTCAAATGTTTTCGTGACGAAGACTTGCGTGGAGACCGCCAGCCTGAATTTACTCAGGTCGACTTGGAAACTTCCTTCCTTACTGAGCAAGAAATCCAAGATATTACAGAAGGATTGATTGCGCGCGTGATGAAAGAAACAAAAGGCATCGAAGTGACGCTTCCATTCCCTCGTATGAAGTATGACGATGCTATGGCTCTTTATGGTTCTGACAAGCCAGATACCCGTTTTGACATGTTGCTTCAAGACTTGACAGAAGTGGTCAAAGGTGTTGACTTCAAAGTTTTCTCAGAAGCACCCGCTGTTAAAGCCATTGTCGTTAAAGGCGCTGCGGACAACTATTCGCGTAAAGACATCGACAAGATGACCGAAGTAGCCAAGCAGTACGGTGCCAAAGGACTTGCTTGGGTCAAGATTGTGGATGGAGAATTAAACGGACCAGTTGCTAAGTTCTTGACTGGCATTCAAGCAGATTTGACAAATGCCCTTGGTCTTGAAGATAAGGACTTGGTTCTCTTTGTAGCAGATACGCTTGAGGTGGCCAATGCAACACTAGGTGCCCTTCGTGGACGTATTGCCAAAGAGCTTGGCTTGATTGATAGCGACAAATTTAACTTCCTCTGGGTTGTTGACTGGCCGATGTTTGAATGGTCTGAAGAAGAAGGTCGTTACATGAGCGCCCACCATCCGTTCACTCTTCCACAGGAAGAGACAGCTCACGAACTAGAAGGTGATTTAGCTAAAGTTCGTGCCATTGCCTATGATATCGTCTTGAACGGTTATGAGCTGGGTGGTGGTAGCCTTCGTATCAACCAAAAAGACCTTCAAGAACGCATGTTCCAGGCTCTTGGTTTCTCAGCGGAAGAAGCCAATGACCAGTTTGGTTTCCTTCTTGAAGCCATGGACTATGGTTTCCCACCACACGGTGGTTTGGCTATCGGGCTTGACCGTTTTGTCATGCTCTTAGCAGGAGAAGAAAACATCCGTGAAGTCATTGCTTTTCCTAAGAACAACAAGGCAACTGATCCAATGACACAAGCTCCATCAACAGTCGCTCTCAAACAACTAGAGGAACTCAGCTTACAAGTAGAAGAATGAAACAAGCGAAACGAACTAAGCGGTGGCGCTATTATCTGCGCCGCTTTGCTTATCAGATAAAAATTTTACGTGTCTTACAAAGCATCTCTCGGGAAAAATATGATGAGAAAATCTCGGCTTCTCTGGTCTATGGTTTTTTATCAGCAGTAGCGGTCAATTTCTTTTTTCAACCAGGGCATGTGTATTCGAGTGGTGCGACAGGTCTGGCGCAGATTGTCTCTGCCTTGAGTAATCACTGGTTTGGTTTTCATATTCCGATTTCGCTAACCTTTTACGCCATTAATTTCCCTTTGATGGTCTTGGCTTGGTATCAGATTGGACATAAATTTACGGTCTTTACCTTTATCACGGTATCCATGAGTTCCCTTTTTATCCAGCTTGTGCCCGTTGTGACGCTGACAGAGGATCCCATTATCAATGCCCTTTTTGGGGGTGTTGTCATGGGATTGGGGATTGGTTTTGCACTCCGTAACAATATTTCTAGCGGGGGTACAGATATTGTCAGTCTGACCATTCGCAAGAAAACAGGGAGGAATGTTGGTAGTATTTCTTTCTTGGTCAATGGGACGATTATGCTGATAGCAGGTTTGACCTTTGGTTGGAAATACGCTCTCTACTCTATGATTACCATTTTTGTATCGAGCCGTGTGACAGACGCAGTCTTTACCAAGCAAAAACGCATGCAGGCCATGATTGTGACCAGTAATCCTGACAAGGTAATCGAAAAAATCCATAAAAAATTGCACCGAGGGGCTACCATGATCCACGATGCAGAAGGAACCTATAATCATGAGAGAAAAGCAGTCTTGATTACTGTTATCACGCGAGCAGAGTTTAATGATTTTAAACACATCATGAAACAGGTCGATCCGACAGCCTTTGTCTCTGTATCTGAAAATGTCCACATCCTAGGACGATTCGTAGAAACAGACAATTAGACATGAAAAAACCAGCTCCAGAGCTGGTTTTTATTTTTCGATGATTTTGTGGGCAATTAACTGACGGTAACAAATTTGTTTATTGTTTTTAGCATCGTTGATGATCTGGAGAATGGTTTCAAAGGAAACACGTCCAAGTTCCAGACTATTGATATCGACATAAGCTACGAGATCGAGTCGAGGATTGACAGAGTCGAAACTCAAGACAGGAACAGTTAACTGATGCTTACTGATGTAGTCACAAACTCCTTCTGCTAGGAGACTATCGGTTGTGATGATAGCATCAATCTGCGGATCGTGATTGAACAGGAGTTCACTGAACTGATACCCTTTTTCTTCTAGAAATTCGGTCGCAAAGTAGGTTAAGTTGGTATCAATCGGAAGTTGGTGTTGTTTGAGTGCGGATTCATAGCCAGTTAGACGATCTTGCGTTACGAAGAGTCGCTTTGTCCCCCCGATGAAGGCAATTCGTTTGCATCCTTTTTTGATGAAATACTCTGTCGCATCAAAGCCCGCTTGTACATTGTCATTATCAACAAGAGGGATAAAGGGTGAAGTAGATTTTCCGAGAATGAGGAAAGGGAACTGCTCATCGGCTACTAGTTTGACCAGAGGATCCTCTTCCTCAGCGTAGAGGAAAATCAAACCGTCAACACGCTTGCCATAAACCATCTGAGAAATCGCATTGAGCCGTTCTTTCTCATCTTTCCCTGTTGCAATCTGAATAGCGTAGTGGTTTTCAGACGCGACTTGGGCGATACCACGAAGGACAGATGGGAAGAAAGGATTTTGGTAAAAGGCATCCGAGTCATCAGGAAGCACCAGGCCGATAACCTGAGTATAGCTGCTAACTAGACTGCGAGCATTGAGGTTGGGATGGTAGTTGAGTTCCTTCATAGCCTTACGAACTCGTTTTTTGGTTTCATCACTAATCGTTGATTTATTTTGAATGACGCGGGTAACAGTTGAAGGTGAGACACCTGCTGCCTTAGCCACATCTTTAATCGTCACGGGCATAAAAATCTCCTATTTATGGTAATCTGGATCACGGAAATGTGTCTTGTAAAAAATAGTGACCAGATAAAGAACAAAAAGAATGTTTTGTACAGTGATAAGGGTTGACATATTTTGGCCAAAAAGTCCCAAAATAAGCGTAATCAGAGTTGGTAATCCTAAACAGTTCAAGATAAAATGATAGCACTCTTTAAAGGTCTTAAATGAAAAGAGGCGTGATTTTTTTGTGATATAAAGGAGAAAGCTAGCCCCAAGAGAGACAATGAAGAAATTTAATCCAAAGAGGAAGCTTGCACCAAGAACGAGAAAGAGACTGATATAGACCCGGTTTTGTTGGTACCAGTCTTTAGAAATGGCCTGGGTTAAATCTTCCTTGCTCTGGAAACTCTCCGTTTGAATCGCGTGGTAGCGAATGCGAATTAGTTCCTTACTTTCCTTACTGATGACGAGTTCTTCCGTATCAAAATGAAGTTGCAAGTCCTTTGGCAATTCTTTGCTTTGGCTCGGGCCAATCAAAAGAGAAGGCTGCTGATTCTTCGTACCTGAGTAGTTCAGCTTTCCATCAACGATTTGTGCATTCTCTGACAAGTCCATGATCGCTTCATCTGTCAGTGGAGTGTAGACATTATCGATAAAGGTATCCAGTGGATACGTTTCCTGTGAGCTGTTTTGAATGGCAATTGGAATCATGGACAAGCTGATGAGGAAAATGCTAGTAAAGAGAAGCTGAAACCAGTTGAGTCCGAAACGTTTTGACAGGGGCTTACGAAATCCCCAAATACTTGAAAAATATGAAAATGGATATGGAAGCATTTGTATCTTTCTAAAAGGTGTTTTCTATATGAGTATTATTATATAGAGAAATGTGCTTTATTTCAAGTCTAGTAGATAAATTGCTTACTGAAAAGCTGATTTTGCTACTATTTGCGGTCTTGTGTCTAATCTTTCAACTTTAGAAACAAGATCAAAATGAAAAAGGGTGGCGGGGATAAATTATCCCTTGTCGCCACCACTTGTAAGTCCTGAAACAAAGTTCTTTTGTAGGAAGAAGAAGAGAATACAGATTGGAAGGGCGATGAGGATAGCACCTGCTGAGAAGTAGGCAATCTTCAAGTTTTTCACATTGCTGACAAAGGTCTGTAGACCAACGGCAACTGTAAAGTATTCTTTCTCACGAAGCAAGAAACTAGAGAGGATATAGTCTCCGAAAGGTCCCATGAAGGCCCAGAGCGCTTGTACAGCCACCATTGGGCGAACGAGTGGGAGAACAATTTGCCAGAAGCGACGGAAGTGTCCTGCACCATCTAGTTTTGCTGATTCATCAAGAGACATCGGTACTGTGTCGAAGTAGCCTTTCATCAACCAAGCATTCATCGGAATACCTCCACCAACATAAAGGAAGATGAGGAACCAGCTTTGGTTAAGCGCATTCAACATAAGGGCCATAACGAAGAAGGCTGTCAAAGCGGCCATAGTTGGCACCATTTGGATGATCAAGAAGAAGACCAAACTTTGTTTACGAGCCAAGAAGTTGTAACGGCTGTAGGCATAACCAGCAAGTACGATGATACTTGTTTGAACAGCCATGGTAATCAAGGCGATAATCAAAGTGTTGAGGTACCAAGTGCCGTACAAGGTTTCAGTGAAGAGCCCTTGGAAGTTGGCAAAGCTAAAGTCGACGTTAGCATCTAGTTTAAAAGCTACGACGTTACCAGTCTTGAAGGCTGACATAATGGTGATCAAAAGTGGATAAATAATCACGATTGAAAGACCAATCAAGTAGAGGTAAGTGAGGGTTTGAGTCAGTCTACGTTTGAGTTTGATTGAGTTATTCATCTTAGACGTCCTCCATATCAAATGCGTGTAGTTTCTTGAATGCGATCATAGAGATAGAGATGACAATGATAGAGATGATCAAGGTAACAGCTGCCGCCATAGAGTATTGAGGAGATGTACCTGTTGTCAAACGATAAATCCATGAGATCAAGATATCAGTTGAACCGGCTCCACCACCAACGCTACCAGGACCTCCGCCGTTGAAGAGGTACATGATAGAGAAGTTGTTAAAGTTGAAGGTGTATTGGCTGATCAATGTTGGTGCTGCAACAGCCAAAATCATAGGGAAAGTGATGTTGCGGAATTTTTGCCAAGCATTGGCACCATCGATGTAAGCCGCTTCGTAGAGGTCGTTAGGAATCGACTGCAAGATACCCAAAGTCAAAACGTAGATGTATGGGAATCCTAGCCAACCTTGCATCATAATCAAGGCAATCTTAGTCCAAGTCGGATCGGTTTTCCAAGGGATAAGAGCTCCATCTAGGAAAGGAAGGATCTTAGACAAAAGAGGCAAGACTTGGGTGTTGATAGCACCGACACTATCGTTAAACATGTTTGAGAATGTCAAAATAGTGATGAAGGCTGGAACAGCCCAAGGAAGAAGGAAAATAACACCAAAGATACGTTTTCCTTTGATAAATGGTTGGTTAGCAATGATGGCGGTGAAGATACCAATCACAATCTGCAAAGTAGAAGCAGACAAGGCCCAGATGATGGTCCAAGAAAGAACTGCACCGAAGGCTGAACGGAAGGTACTTAAGCTCCAGATGTTTGTAAAGTTAGTTAAACCAACCCAGTCCAACAATTTGTTTGGTGGCAAGTGTTGGAAGTCATAGTTGGTAAAGGCAATCATCAAGGTTACGATAACTGGGAAGATAATCGCAAATGTCATAGCGACGTAAGATGGGATGATCAAGAGGTAAGGGAAACCATTCTCATAAATACCTTTGATCATATCTTTAAAAGTACGTGGGACAGGAATTCCATTGTTAATACGTTTTGCGATTGTATGTGCATCTTTAATATTTGAGAAATAAAAGAGCACATAAACGACTACAAAGATTAAATGGAAGGCACCACGAATCAGCATAAAGAGGGAATTATCACGACCTGGCTTGTCACCAAGAGTGATCAAATTGTGCAATTCAGGGGCTGCAAGTGCTAGGAAATAAAGAACAAATACGATAGTTACACCAAGGAAGATAAAACCTTTCGCCTTTTGTTTATTGTAAATCTGTCCTAACCCAGGAATCACTGAAAGCAAGGCTGCTTTGCTAGGTTGTTGGTTTTCCATGAATACTCCTTTCATAGGATACGAGATTGAAGTTTGTCTCCAATCGCTAGATAGGCAACTGCAATCATTCGTAAATTTATAAAATCAAAGGGGGATCTGTATTCTCCCCCCTTGTAACGAATTCAATTATTCACCAAATTTTTGTTTGATTGTTTCTTTGATCAATGTTACAGCATCGTTAGCAGCTGTCTTAGCATCTTTTTTACCACTTACAGCGTCAAAGAGCATTGTTTTAGCTGGATCCCAAACTGCTGACATTTGAGAAATGTTTGGCATTGGTTGAGCGTTCTTGAACTGTTTGATAACAGCTGTTGTCAACTCATCGTTTTTACCTTCAGCGTATGAACGAGCTTCAGTGTTAGCTGGGATTTCGTTAGTTGCATCGTAGAATGCTTTTTGTTGTTCAGTTGAAACAAGGAAGTCTACAAATTTTTGTGCAGCTTCAAGGTTCTTAGTGCTTGATGGGATGATCCAAGCTTTACCACCACCGAATGGTGTGTATTCTTTACCATTTGGAAGAGTTGGAATAGTAGCAACACCGTAGTTTACTTTAGCATCTTTGAATGCTTGAGCTTTCCAAGGACCGTCGATGATAGCAGCTGTTTTACCTTCTTGGAATTGAGTTTGGATCAAGTTTGCAGCACCTTCAGTATCTTGCATACCTTTAGGCCATTTTTCATACCAAGATTTAGCGTAGTTGACACCAGTGATAGAACCGTCGTTTGCAAGACCGATGTCTTTAGCGTCTTTACCGTTTTGTCCGAATACGTAACCACCGTTACCAGCAAGAAGTCCGTATGCGTAGTAGAAGTTTGTCCAGTCAGCTAGGAATGCAGTAGTTTTGCCATCTTCACCAGCGAAAGCGTATTTGCTGTCTTTAGCAAGTTCTTCTAATTCAGCAAAAGTTTTTGGAGCTTCTTTAAGCAAGTCTTTGTTGTAGTACATAACAAGTGACTCAATAACGGCAGGAGCACCGTAAACTTTACCGTCAGCAGCTGTTACAAGAGATTTAGTTTTATCATCTGTTTTTGCACCATCGCTCAAAGTAACTTCTGAAAGTTGTCCGTCAGTACCAAGGCTACCTACGCGGTCGTATGGTGCCATCATAACGTCAGCAGCTTGACCTGATTGGTTGTCAAGTGAAAGTTTGTCAAGTCCACCAAGTTGGTCACCTGATTTGATGTTAACTTTTGTACCTGATTCTTTTTCATAAGCTGCAGCAACTTTTTCAGCGTAGGCTTTGTATTGGTCTTCAACGTAGAAAGTGATTTCTTTTGCTTCAGATGAACCAGAATCAGCAGCCTTATCAGCAGTTTTGCTTCCGCAAGCTACCAAAAGTAAGCTAGCAAGAGTAGCAGTTCCAAGCACAGCAGCGCTCTTCATGAATTTAGATGACATAGTGTATTCCTCCTAAAGAATAACAAAAATAATTTAATGAGAAAACGCAAACGTTTTCTTTTACGAACTTAGTATAGCACAAACAGAAAACGGTTGCAAGCGTTTTTAGGAAATTTTTTAAAAAAATTTTAAGGTTTCAAACATTTGTTAAAGCCCATATATAGGAAAGAACTTAAAATGTTTGTTTTTTTTGAATTGAAAATATATTAGGAAAACGATTGCGTAAATTCGGCTCGGTTTTTCAGAAAATAGAGCAGATATTGGGAATGAATTATCTTAAATCAGAAAATCTTTAAAATTTTTTCGCTTATTTCATAAAATATCAGTGGCAACAAGTTTTGTTTGATTAAAATAATTCAAAAAAATTTTTTAAAAACGCTTGCATTTGTTTTTGAAATGCGTTATACTTAAATTAACGCAAACGTTTGCGCCTTAATTGCGCAACGTTTTATAACAAACACATGAGGTGCTATTATGAAAAAACGTCAAAGTGGTGTGTTGATGCACATCTCTTCTCTGCCAGGAGCATACGGGATTGGATCATTTGGCCAAACTGCCTATGATTTCGTTGATTTCTTGGTTCGTACGAAGCAACGTTACTGGCAAATCCTCCCTCTCGGGACAACAAGCTATGGAGATTCTCCATACCAATCATTCTCGGCCTTTGCTGGAAATACGCATTTTATCGACCTTGATATCTTGGTAGAGCAAGGCTTGCTCGAAGCCAGTGATCTTAAAGGTGTTGACTTTGGTAGCGATGCATCTGAAGTTGATTATGCGAAGATTTACTACGCACGTCGTCCGCTTTTAGAAAAAGCAGTGAAACGCTTCTTGGAAGTGGGAGATGTCAAAGATTTTGAGAAGTTTGCTAAAGACAACCAATCATGGCTTGAACTCTTTGCTGAGTATATGGCGATCAAAGAGCATTTTGACAATCTTGCTTGGACAGAATGGCCAGATGCAGATGCTCGTGCCCGTAAAGCTTCAGCGCTTGAAAGCTACCGTGAGAAATTGGCAGACAAGTTGGTTTACCACCGTGTGACTCAATACTTCTTCTTCCAACAATGGTTGAAATTGAAAGCTTACGCTAACGATAACCACATCGAAATCGTTGGGGACATGCCTATCTACGTAGCGGAAGATTCAAGCGACATGTGGGCAAATCCACACCTCTTCAAGACAGATGCCAATGGTAAAGCAACTTGCATTGCAGGATGCCCACCAGATGAGTTTTCTGCAACTGGTCAGCTTTGGGGCAACCCAATCTATGACTGGGAAGCAATGGACAAAGACGGTTACAAATGGTGGATTGAACGTTTGCGTGAAAGCTTCAAAATCTACGATATCGTTCGTATCGACCACTTCCGCGGTTTCGAATCTTACTGGGAAATTCCTGCTGGTTCCGATACAGCAGCACCTGGTAAATGGGTGAAAGGTCCAGGGTACAAACTCTTCGCAGCCGTTAAGGAAGAGCTTGGTGAGCTAAACATCATCGCAGAAGACCTTGGTTTCATGACAGATGGAGTGATCGAGTTGCGTGAACGCACTGGCTTCCCAGGAATGAAGATTCTTCAATTCGCCTTCAACCCAGAAGATGAAAGTATCGATAGCCCGCACTTGGCACCTGCCAACTCTGTTATGTACACAGGAACACACGACAACAATACGGTCCTTGGTTGGTACCGTAATGAAATCGATGATGCGACACGTGAGTACATGGCTCGCTACACTAACCGTAAAGAATACGAAACAGTGCCACACGCTATGCTTCGTACAGTATTTTCATCCGTTAGCTTCATGGCTATTGCAACCATGCAAGACTTGCTAGAACTAGATGAGTCAGCTCGTATGAACTTCCCGTCTACTCTTGGCGGAAACTGGTCATGGCGTATGACTGAAGATCAATTGACACCAGCGGTTGAAGAAACTTTGCTTGACTTGACTACAATTTATCGCCGAATCAATGAAAATTTGGTAGAATTAAAGAAATAAGACAATATCAGGAGACACATAAACATGTTACCATTAAACGAATTTGTACAAAAGCGTTACAATAAAACCATTGCAGAATGTAGCAATGAAGAGCTTTACCTTGCTCTTCTTAACTACAGCAAGCTTGCTAGCAGCCAAAAACCAGTCAACACTGGTAAGAAAAAAGTTTACTACATCTCAGCTGAGTTCTTGATCGGTAAACTCTTGTCAAACAACTTGATTAACCTTGGTCTTTACGACGATGTGAAAAAAGAACTTGCTGCTGCAGGTAAAGAGTTGATCGAAATCGAAGAAGTAGAATTGGAACCATCACTTGGTAACGGTGGTTTGGGACGTTTGGCAGCCTGCTTTATCGACTCAATCGCTACACTTGGTTTGAATGGTGACGGTGTTGGTTTGAACTACCACTTTGGTCTTTTCCAACAAGTTCTTAAAAACAACCAACAAGAAACGATTCCTAACGCTTGGTTGACAGAGCAAAACTGGTTGGTACGCTCAAGCCGTAGCTACCAAGTGCCATTTGCACACTTCACATTGACATCTACTCTTTACGATATCGATGTACCTGGTTACAAGACAGCTACTAAAAACCGCTTGCGTTTGTTTGACTTGGATTCAGTTGATTCTTCTATCATCGAAGATGGTATCAACTTTGACAAGACAGATATCGCTCGCAACTTGACTCTCTTCCTTTACCCAGACGATAGCGACAAGCAAGGTGAATTGCTCCGTATCTTCCAACAATACTTCATGGTTTCAAACGGTGCGCAATTGATCATCGACGAAGCAATCGAAAAAGGAAGCAACTTGCATGACCTTGCAGACTACGCTGTTGTACAAATCAACGATACTCACCCATCAATGGTGATTCCTGAATTGATCCGTCTCTTGACTGCGCGAGGTATCGAGCTTGATGAAGCAATCTCAATCGTTCGTAGTATGACTGCCTACACTAACCACACAATCCTTGCTGAAGCCCTTGAAAAATGGCCTCTTGAATTCTTGCAAGAAGTGGTTCCTCACTTGGTACCAATCATCAAAGAATTGGACCGCCGTGTGAAAGCAGAATACAAAGATCCAGCTGTTCAAATCATCGATGAGAGTGGACGTGTCCACATGGCTCACATGGATATCCACTACGGATACAGCGTAAACGGGGTTGCAGCTCTTCACACTGAGATCTTGAAGAACTCAGAGTTGAAAGCTTTCTACGACATCTATCCAGAAAAATTCAACAACAAAACAAACGGTATCACTTTCCGTCGTTGGCTCATGCATGCTAACCCAAGCTTGTCTCACTACTTGGATGAGATTATTGGCCGTGGTTGGCACCATGAAGCAGATGAGCTTGAAAAACTCTTGTCATACGAAGACAAGGCTGCTGTCAAAGAAAAATTGGAAAGTATCAAGGCTCACAACAAACGTAAATTGGCTCGTCACTTGAAAGAACATCAAGGTGTGGATATCAATACAAACTCTATCTTTGATATCCAAATCAAACGTCTTCACGAGTACAAACGTCAACAAATGAACGCTTTGTACGTGATCCACAAATACCTTGATATCAAGGCTGGTAACATCCCTGCTCGTCCAATCACAGTCTTCTTTGGTGGTAAAGCAGCTCCTGCCTACACAATCGCTCAAGACATCATTCACTTGATCCTTTGCTTGTCAGAAGTGATTGCAAACGATCCAGCAGTAGCTCCACACTTGCAAGTTGTAATGGTTGAAAACTACAATGTTACTGCAGCAAGCTTCCTTATCCCAGCATGTGACATCTCAGAACAAATCTCACTTGCTTCTAAAGAAGCTTCAGGTACTGGTAACATGAAATTCATGTTGAACGGAGCTTTGACTCTTGGTACTATGGACGGAGCTAACGTGGAAATCGCTGAGTTGGTTGGCGACGAAAACATCTACATCTTTGGTGAAGATTCAGAAACTGTTATCGACCTTTACGCAAAATCAGCTTATAAATCAAGCGAATACTATGCTCGTGAAGCTATCAAACCATTGGTTGACTTCATCGTGAGCGATGCTGTTCTTGCAGTAGGTAAGAAAGAACGCTTGGAACGTCTTTACAACGAATTGATCAACAAAGACTGGTTCATGACTCTCCTTGACTTGGAAGACTACATCAAAGTCAAAGAGCAAATGCTTGCTGACTACGAAGACCGTGACGCATGGTTGGATAAAGTCATCGTTAACATTGCCAAAGCAGGATTCTTCTCATCTGACCGTACAATCGCTCAGTACAACGAAGATATCTGGCACTTGAACTAAGATTCATTGCATCAGATTATAAAAAGCGCATCTAAAAAGATGCGCTTTTTTGATGAAACAAAGTAGAGACTTTAATAGAAAATTCTCCATACCGTTAAAACGCTAGCACAACAGAGGAAAAACAGGTATACTATTGTTAATTAGACTGAATCGGATAAAGAAGAGGGGAATTTATGATGAAAAAACTAGCACTAGCAGTGGTACTTTTGGGAATGGCACTATTGACATTGACAGGTTGCTTTACAAAAAGTAGCCGAAGATTTATCGAGGGAAAGGCTGCAGAGCTCAGCAAGGTCTATCCAACGGAGAATCTGGAAAACTTGTTTGAAAAGTTTCCGGATGGATTTCAGATTCGTATAACAGATACTGAAAAGAAAGATGAAAACTCACCAACAATAATTTACCAAACGGTTTTAAATGGAATCTCTGAAATCAAAGAAATAAAAGGAGAAATTACCAAAGAAAGCTCATTCGAAAATTCAGATGGGAAAATTGAAAAGGAAATGTTATATAAGGGAAATATCTACTACAAAGACGGCAGTCTTCATTTATCGGAAGGAAGCTCTTCTAATAATAAAGAAAAAGGTGACTTAAAACACTCACGACTTTTAATGCAGGAATTCTCTATTTCAAGGTCGAGTTTAAAAAGTCTAGAAGTAGTTCGGAAAGGCTATAGTTTTGAGACAGGTTCTGCCAGTATCACCTATAAGCTCAAAAATGAACAAGTGAATGATTATTTAGGTTTAGAAAATAATGCTCAACCTAATATGATTATTAATATTCCTGAACCAACGGTATCAGGAAAGAACTACAGCTACTCCATCATTTTTAGAAAAGATAAGCTCTCTCATTCAGAAGGTATTGTTGGAAAACTAAAAGGTAATTAAAATGAGCGATTATAGAGAATACACAGTGCTAGATGGGACTAATCCAACACTTGATGCTTCGGATTTGTCCTATGAATTTGAAAAGGCTAGGTTCACAGGAAATATCACACGTATTATGACAAAGCAAGACCCTCTGAATAACTTGACGGTTGTTTAGATTGAACCAGAAGCTTAAAACTGGTATAATGAAGTGACTATCTTGGATTCTGAGAGGAGGAGCAATCCATGTTTAAAAAAATTGCAATGATGATGTTAGTAGGAGGGCTTGGAATAATGGTGTTAGCTGGATGTAGTAATAAGAGTAGCCGTAAATTTATTGAGGGAAAGGCTGCAGCATTAAGTAAGGTCTATCCGACAGAGAATCTGGAAGACCTGTTTGATAAGTTTCCAGGTGGGTTCCAGATTACCTCAAAGGATTTATACGAATATGAAGAAAGTGGGTATAAACTCCAATCAATCAGTTTACATGGGAATTCTCAAACTAGACAGATTTCAGGCACAATATCAGAGAAACAAGTTAGTTTTGATCAAGATGAAAAGCGTAGTGAAAATTTTGTGTATACGGGTGAGGTCGTTTATCAAGATGGTAAAATTCAATTAAAAGATCCAACAGCGAATATCAAAATAAAAAGCCCAACATTACTGCTCCAAGAATTTACGATTAATAAAGACAGTCTATCCAAATTAAAAATGGGAGGAAAAGGTTATAGCTATGAAACTGGGAGTGCAGACATTGACTATACTCTATCGGATCCTATTTTAAACACCTACATGGGAGTGGAGCAGGATAAAGAATTAAAAATGATTATTTATATTATGCATGAGACGGTTGAAAACAAGGCTTATAGCTATACTTTAGATATTAAAGATGGTCATAACTATCATACAGAATTAATTGAAGGTTACTAAAGTTATATTACGGAAAGAGTAATAAATTTGTGTAAAAAGCACTGCGAGGTAAAAATATGAGTGAAAAAACTTCATCAGTTATTCTAGATGGAACTAATCCAACACTAGATGCTTCGGATTTGTCTTATGAATTTGAAAAGGCTAGGATTAAGGGAGCAACAGATAGAGAGCTATTGGATAAGTATTCTGATACCGAAAATAAAATTATGCCCGAGAATTTTCAGTATCTATCCAGTTTCCGTGATCCTGAGACAGGGACGAGTGGGGTTGCCTTTAGAGATAAGCCAAGTGGAAAAACCATCATTGCTTTTACAGGAACCAACCCTAATAGTGACTTAGTAAACGACGCAATCATGACCGATGGAGTTAGTATCGCCTTTGGTACGGGGCATCACTATGATTCGGCTTATCAGTTTTATGAGGATGTTCTAAAAAAGAACGGCTTAAATCCAGAAGATGTTATCTTGACAGGGCACTCGCTAGGTGGGAATGTCGCTCAGCGTGTCGCTCTCAAATACAACGCTCCGGAAACCATTGTCTATAATGCAGCACCTCTCTATGTTCCTCTAGGTGCGGATGTTATGAATGCACTTATCAGTAATCCTCATTTAGTACTCCCTTCCGCAAGTAACATAGCTAAGATAAAGAATGATATAGCTCAGTTTACGGGAAACATCACACGTATTACGACAAAACAAGATCCTCTGAATAATATATCTGATCTAGTTGGTGGAGTTTATGTAGGGAAAGAGTATATCATCCCTGATTCAGGCGGTCACATGATGGAGGATTTGCGGGCAGTCGCTGGTGATATCAAGTATACGATTGCGATGGACAACATGAAAAGAAATATGGATCAAGGCCTAAAACGTGTACAGAGCAAGAAAGATCGCTTTAAAGTCAATGACATCGGTACGGCTTCTCCAAATGGCTTGTCCAAGGCAGAACTCATCGCGCTGGACTCAGAGCAGGCGCTGGTTGTTGCTAGCGGATTGTCGACTACTTCTAATGCAACGGTTGATTTGATAGGTGCAAAAGGGACAAGTGCAGTCGATAAGGCTCTGACCGTGTATAAAAGCCTCGGAGATGTACCATTCGGTTTTCTCCTATTCTCAGATGAAGTTCGAGAAACTTACAATGAAAGCAATATCAACTATGGAACTATTGTTGAAGCGGTAGATAGTCATTGTCGAACTGTTAAAAAGACCGCGAAGACGGTAGCTACTTCATTTGCAAGTTTAGAGACAAAGATTAAGTCAGGAATTGAACAAACCGTTCAGAAAGATACAGAATTACAAGGATTAATTGCCCATGGATAAGTGGAGTAAGATTAGATCTAAATTAGTGGACGCTCAAGAAGAACTTTACAAGATAGACGATGAATATCGGCAATCAAAGAATGAGTTGGATACTAAGTGGAATTTTTTGGGAGATTTTTATAGAGGTTTAAACCAAAGATTTGATGAAAAGCATTCTATTATTTTATCAGCTTATTCAAAAATGCCGGATGCGACTGAGGATATGCTGGATGCTGCAGTGGAGACTATTCGCCGATATAGGATGGTGAATGAAGAGGAGTTTAAAACTCGGCAACGCGAACTAGAAAGAAAATATGACGACTTAGAAGATAGCTATAAGAAAAAGTCTAGAAAGCAAGAGGCAGTTATTGAGCAACTTTCTAGTGAACTAAGAGCATGTCAGACGGATGAAAAATAGGAGGAAGAAGGATGGGGTTATTTGAAGATGTCGGTACTGGAATTTATGACTTTGCTTCAGACACAATGGACAACATCGGTAATGGAATTTCTGGTATCAATGATTTTACTAGGAAGCATATTCCAGGTGTGAGAGAAGTAGAGGATGCTATACACGGGGCTTATGACTGGGGGATGGATCAGTTACGCTCTTTTGAAGCCTATAGCGAAATTGAGAAGAAATTAGAAAGATCACTTATCAAAACCTTGTATGTGCCAGCTAAAAAACGAGCTACGGCTCGGATTATTCAGAAATTTGACAAAGAAGTGGAGAAAATAGGTACAAAGACGAAGGAAGAGATTGATTCCGTTAATAATCAAATCGATGCGGAAATCAAAGGGGAGTTTTCAAACGCCATTCAAGATACAGTTAGTAAAGAAAATCTCAAGTGGGAGAAATTGGTTTAAAGCGAAAATGAGAATAGTTGACTCACTATTTTTTTACAAAAATCAAATCCGCACCTCAATCAAGGGTGCGGGTTTTGTCTTATCTGAAAGATTTGTTTACAGTGCTTTCCCAAACAGAATCTCTGCTTCGATGGTAATCTCTGTCAGTTGGCTCCAGTCAATCTTGCTCTGATCAACGTGAAAGAGAAGGGGTGTCATGGCAAGCAGAGCTTGGCGTTGCTCAGCCGAGATAGGTTTTGTTAAGGAAGCAATCTGACGAGATTGGATACGGAAGTGTTCTTGGAAATGTTCCTTAATATCTTGATTAGAATAATCCTTCTTTGTCAGCTGGTCCTGCACCATATGACGGATTTCCTTGAGGTGATTTTCAGTTGGGATGACCTTAATCAAGATACCGTCTTTGGATAAAACGCGGCGAAATTCTCCATAATTAGCAGGGGAGAAGATATCAAGCAGAATATCCATGCTGGTGTCTTTTATAGGAAGGCGAGCCAGGTCACCAACAAACCAATTGATAGCCCAGTTAGGTTCGCTTTTAGCAGCGATTTGAACGGAATCTTTTGAAATGTCAAAGGCGTAGAAGGTTTTGTCAGAGTGTGTTTCTTGGAGTTTACGAGAGTAGAAGCCTTCGCCACAGCCGATATCCAAGATAGTTTTGGCAGATGATTTAGTCGTTAGTATGTCTGAGATGCCTTCTAAGATAGCCTGATAAAATCCAGCTTCTAGGATTTCTTGGCGGTTTTGGAAGTTTTCCTTGTTGTAGTTGGCAGATTGCTTGATCTGAGGAGCCAAGTTGACATAGCCGAATTTTGCCAGATCAAAAGAATGGCGATTGCTACACTTGAGACTAGTTTCGACCAAGGTCAGATTTTCTTGGCAGATGGGGCAGGCAAAGGAGCTAGCAGCAACAAAGCGCTGGAGTTTGGGTTTGAGGTTTGTATTCATAGTTTTAGTCTAGCAAAAAAAGGACTGGATGGCAAATGCCTCCAGTCTGCTTTTTTAGTATGTAAGAACGAAGTATTTTTTCTTACCACGGCGGATAACAGTTAGTTCGTTTTCGAGCTTGTCTGCGTCACCCAAAATATAGTCCAGGTCTTGGATGCGGTCGCCGTTGATATAGATAGCTCCGTTTTGCACATCTTCGCGAGCTTGGCGTTTTGAGTTGACCACACCAGCTGATACGAGGATTTCGACAATGTTAAGATTTTTGTCAGCTTGTACTTGGTAGTTTGGTACACCACGAAGTCCTTGTTTGAGTTCTTTGACAGAAAGGTTTTTGATATTTCCAGCAAAGAGTTGCTCTGTGATATTGAGGGCTTCCTTATAGGCTTCTTCGCCGTGAACAAGTGTAACGACTTCACGAGCCAAGACTTTCTGAGCCAAGCGTTCGTGTGGAGCTGCTTCAAACTGTTTACGGATGTCTTCGATCTCATCCAGTGTCAAGAAAGTAAAGATTTTCAAGAAGCGAACAGCGTCAGCGTCCATGACGTTCATCCAGAATTGGTACATTTCGTATGGAGAAGTCTTTTCAGGATTGAGCCAGACTGCGTTTCCTTCTGATTTACCAAATTTCTTACCAGTCGCATCAGTGATAAGGGGAACGGTGATAACGTGACCAGTCTTGTCAGCCTTACGACGAAGTAATTCTGTACCAGCAGTCATATTACCCCATTGGTCAGAACCACCGATTTGAAGGGTTACATTGTGCTCTTGGTTAAGGACGTAGAAGTCATATCCTTGCATGATTTGGTAAGCGAACTCAGTGTAAGAAATCCCTGTCTCGATCCGTTTCTTCACAGACTCCTTGCTCATCATGTAGTTGACAGTGAAGTATTTCCCGATATCACGGAGGAAGTCAATGAAGCTGATGCTGCCAAACCAGTCGTAGTTGTTGACCATGACAGCTTTATTTTCACCGTTTTCAAAGTCAAGAAAGCGAGAAAGTTGTCCTTGGATAGACTTGACCCAGCCCTCTACTGTGTCTTTTGTTTGGAGACTACGCTCAGCATCTTTGAAGGACGGATCTCCGATGAGACCTGTGGCACCGCCAACGAGCGCATAAGGTTTGTGACCTGCTAATTGCAGACGACGACTTGTCAAGATTGCAACAAGGTGACCTAGGTGAAGGCTATCAGCAGTTGGATCGTAGCCAGTATAATAAGAAACTTGACCTTCTTCTAGGGCTTTGCGCAAAGCTTCTTCATCAGTCGTTTGAAAAATCAAACCACGCTCTTTTAGCTCATCAAAAATGTGCATGTGTCTTTTCTCCTTTATAAAATATTGTTTCTACCTATTGTATCACAAACTCGGACAATAGCCTAGTAGAATAGGGAAGAAAGTGGCTATTTTATTGAAAGTTTCCCTTTTATGGTATAATAAAGAGAGTGAGGACATTCATGAAAAAAAGAAACAATGAAGTAAAAACGGTAATAAACCAAAATAGATCAAGTAAAAGAGTCTCAGGTTCAAGTGCCTTAAGTAAATCTAGAGTAATATCTACTCTTTCCAAGATTTTGAATGGCCTTAAAGTGACCTTTAATACGCTTTTCATCTTGGCTGTTATAGCTGGATTTTTTGGTGCTGGAGTAGCGATGGGCTATGGTGTCGCCTTATTTGATAAGGTCTCTATCCCTCAATCAGCGGAGTTGGTTAATCGGGTCAAAGACATTACTTCCATCTCGGAGATTTATTATGCTGATGGGAGCACCATTGCTTCGATTGAGGGCGATTTATTGCGCACTTCAGTAGCATCAGATGCTATATCTGATAATCTAAAAAAAGCCATCATTGCGACGGAGGATGAGCATTTTACTGAGCATAAAGGCGTAGTTCCAAAGGCTGTTATTCGTGCAACTTTAGGGACGCTTGTGGGATTGGGTTCATCTAGTGGTGGATCAACTTTGACACAACAGGTCATCAAGCAACAGGTGGTTGGAGATGCTCCGACTTTAGCTCGTAAGGCGACAGAAATCGTAGATGCTCTTGCCTTGGAGCGCGTCATGAGCAAGGACGAAATTCTGACAACCTATCTGAATATTGCTCCTTTTGGTCGCAATCACAAAGGTCAAAATATTGCAGGTGCCCAGCAAGCTGCAGAAGGAATTTTCGGTGTTGATGCTTCAGACTTGACGGTACCTCAAGCGGCTTTTATCGCGGGCTTACCACAGAGTCCGATTAGTTATTCTCCTTATGAATCGGACGGAAGCTTGAAGAGTGATGAGGATATGGCACTCGGTTTGAAGCGTGGGAAAGATGTTCTTTATAATATGTATCGAACAGGTGCTTTGAGTCAGAAAGACTATGAGCAGTATAAGTCTTATGATGTACGAAAAGATTTCTTACCATCAGGTAGAGTAAGTACTGCTTCACGTGGTTATCTTTATTTTGCGGCTTTGTCAGAAGCCACAGACCGGATGTATGACTATCTGGTTGCGAGAGATCATGTATCTGCCCAAGAACTAAAGAATGAGTCTATCCAGAAGGCTTATCGTGAGTTGGCAGTCAAGGAAATCGAAAACGGTGGTTATAAAATTACCACTACCATTAATAAAAAAGTTCATACAGCCATGCAGAATGCAGTGGCAAATTATGGTAGTCTGGTAGACGATTCGACAGGCCAGCCTGAGGTAGGAAATGTCCTTATGGACAACCAAACGGGAGCTATTCTTGGATTTGTTGGTGGTCGTAATTATCAGGAGAATCAGAACAATCACGCTATTGACACCAAGCGTTCTCCAGCTTCTACTACTAAGCCGATATTGGCTTACAGTATTGCCATAGATCAAGGTTTGATGGGAAGCGCAAGCATCTTGTCTAACTACCCGACAAACTTTTCAAACGGCAATCCCATCATGTATGTCAATAGTCCTGGTACAGGTATGATGACCTTGGGAGAGGCCCTCAATTATTCATGGAATATCCCAGCCTACTGGACTTATCGCACACTTCGAGAGAAGGGTGTTGATGTCAAGGGTTATATGGAAAAAATGGGTTATGAAATCCCAGAATATGATATTGAAAGTCTGCCGATGGGTGGGGGGATTGAAGTTACAGTTGCCCAGCATACCAATGGGTATCAGACCTTGGCTAATAATGGGGTCTACCATAAGAAACATATGATTGCGAAGATCGAATCGACGACTGGACAAGTGATTTATGAATATAAAACTCAACCTGTTCAAGTTTATTCAAAAGCGACAGCGACCATCATGCAAAGTCTACTTCGTGATGTTATTTCATCTCGAGTTACGTCAAGCTTTCAGACTGATTTGGCCTCTATCAACCCAAGTCTGGCTCGTGCTGACTGGATTGGAAAGACTGGTACGACCAATGAAGATGAAAATATGTGGCTCATGCTTTCTACGCCACGCTTGACTCTAGGGGGCTGGTTAGGACACGATGACAACCGACCACTAGCCAAAGGAGCAGGTCACTACCGCAATGCCAACTATATGGCCCACTTGGTTAATGCTATCCAGCAAGCTGAACCTGGAATATGGGGGAATGAGCGCTTTAATCTGGATTCAAGTGTGACCAAGTCACAAGTTCTCAAATCGACAGGAGAGAAACCTGGAAAGGTCACAATCAATGGTAAAGAAGTCACCGTTTCCGGTTCCACTGTGACGAGCTACTGGGCTACTAAAGAGGGTGCCCCAGTGACCACCTATCGTTTCGCTATTGGAGGAAGCGATACCGATTATCAAAATGCTTGGAAGAATATTCTAGGAAGCATTCCTGCAGTAACTCCTCCAAGTTCAAGCAGTGGCTCAGGAAGCACAAGATCGAGTGGAAGTACTCAAAGTGGTTCTTCAGGACGTTCACGTCTATTTAATCGCTAAGAAAGAGTAGTAGCAAGGTTAGTAATTTCCCCTTGTTGCTACTTTTTTCTTTGTTGGTTTCGTGTTACAATAATAATATGAATCATTATCAGAAAAAGATTGTTAAGGGAACAGTATACTCGTTACTCTCAGGCCTAATCTGGGGGATTTGTGGGATTTTAGGAGAGTATTTTTTCACTCATTATCCAGTATCTTCTGGATGGATTACTTCTATGCGTTTACTAGTGGCGGGGAGTTTGGTTTTAGGTCTATCAGCCTTTCAGTTGCGCACTCGATTATTGGACATCTGGCGTGATAAGAAAAATTATCTACCTTTTTTAGCCTATGCTATTCTAGGTATTTTTTCTGTGCAGTTTTTCTTTTATCTCTGCGTTGAGTATTCGAATGCGACGACGGCGACCATTTTGCAATTTATCAGCCCAGTTTTTATCCTGTTTTACAATCGAATCATTTACCAGAAGAAGGCTTCTATTACAGCTGTTTTCTATGTTTTGATTGCCATGCTAGGTGTATTTTTGATGGCTACAAAAGGGGATTTGTCCCAGTTATCCATGACACCTTTGGCTCTAGTGACAGGTTTGCTTAGTGCAGTAGGAGTCATGTTTAATGTTATCCTGCCTCAGCGTTTTGCACGGCGCTACGGTTTCGTTCCGACTGTTGGCTGGGGGATGATTCTGGCAGGGCTCTTTAGTAATTTCCTCTACCCTATTTATCGGATAAGTTTTCAAGTGGACCTGGTAAGTGTGCTGATTTGTCTGACGATTGCCGTATTTGGCACTGCTTTTGCCTTTTTCCTATCTATGAAGGCTGTATCACTCGTTTCCCCGCTGGTTGTATCGGTGGTGAGTGCTAGCGAACCTCTTTCTTCAGCATTATTAAGTGTTCTTTTTCTGGGATTGGTCATGGATAGTTTTTTGGCCTTGGCTATGGTGTTGATTATCGTTCCGATGATTTTCTTATCTGTAGAAGAAGCAAAACAAGCCAAGTAAAGATGATTATTTGATAGTTGAGGCTTCAAATTTGAAGCCTTTTTTGGTAGAATAGGTATCATTATAACGAACCAGGAGGCGCCTATGACTGCTACAAAAATGAACGCTCAAGAAATTATCCAATTTATCGCCAATGCTGAAAAGAAAACTAGTGTCAAAGTAACCTTTGAAGGGCAACTCGCAACTGCTGTGCCTAGCTCTGTTGTCAAACTAGGAAATGTTCTATTCGGAGACTGGAAGGACGTGGCTCCGCTTCTCGAAGGTTTAGTAGAAAATCAAGATTATATTGTCGAGCAAGATGCTCGTAATTCGGCAGTTCCCTTGCTAGATAAACGTGCTATCAACGCTCGTATCGAGCCAGGTGCTATTATCCGTGACCAGGTGGAAATTGGTGACAATGCTGTTATCATGATGGGAACTGTTATCAATATCGGTGCTGAAATCGGTGCAGGAACCATGATTGACATGGGTGCCATCCTTGGTGGTCGTGCTATCGTTGGGAAGAACAGCCACGTTGGTGCAGGTGCAGTTTTGGCAGGTGTGATTGAACCAGCTAGTGCTGAACCAGTCCGTGTCGGAGACAATGTTCTTATCGGTGCTAATGCAGTGGTTATCGAAGGAGTCCAAATCGGTAGTGGTTCAGTTGTCGCCGCAGGAGCTATCGTTACCCAAGATGTCCCAGAAAACGTTGTGGTAGCAGGTGTTCCAGCTCGTATCATCAAAGAGATTGATGCCCAAACTCAACAAAAAACAGCGCTTGAGGATGCGCTTCGTACCTTGTAAAAATAAAAAGAGGCGGGACCCTTTTTCCAGCCTCTTTCTGCTATATCGGAGGATAGATAGATGTTAGATTTGATTCAGACTAGACGAGATTTGCACCAGATTCCAGAGATTGGTTTGGAAGAATTCAAGACTCAGGATTATTTGTTGGATGTGATTGAAAAATTGACCACGGGCAAGGACTTTGTTCAAGTTCGTACTTGGCGGACAGGTATTTTGGTCTACCTGCAGGGGAGTCAGCCGGAGCGGACCATTGGTTGGCGAACGGATATTGATGGTCTGCCTATCGTCGAACAAACAGGCCTTTCTTTTTCTTCCCAACATCAAGGTCGTATGCATGCTTGTGGCCATGATTTTCATATGACTATTGCCTTGGGCTGTCTAGAACGCGCCCTTGAGGAGCAACCCAAGAATAATTTGCTCTTCCTATTTCAGCCTGCTGAAGAAAATGAAGCTGGTGGCATGCTCATGTATGAGGATGGCGCTTTTGGAAATTGGTTGCCAGACCAATTTTATGGACTCCATGTTCGTCCGGATTTGAAGGTTGGACAGATCGCGACCAATACCCATACGCTCTTTGCAGGGACCTGTGAGGTGAAGATTCGTTTCAAAGGAAAAGGGGGACATGCAGCCTTTCCGCATGAAGCCAATGACGCCTTGGTGGCTGCTAGTTACTTTGTAACCCAGGTGCAATCAGTTGTCAGCCGCAATGTCAATCCCATCGAGGGAGCGGTGGTGACCTTTGGCCTTTTCCAAGCTGGGACAACCAATAATATCATCACAGATACAGCCTTTTTGCATGGGACCATTCGTGCCTTGACCCAGGACATGAGCCTTTTGGTGCAAAAGAGAGTCAAAACAGTCGCAGAAGGGGTTGCAGCAGCCTTTGGTATGGAAGTAGAAGTGGAACTCAAACAAGGGGGCTACCTGCCTGTTGAGAACAATCCAGCCTTGGCGCGTGAACTGATGGACTTTTTTGAAGAGAAAGACGGAATCGAGTTGATTGATATCGAGCCTGCTATGACTGGTGAGGACTTTGGTTATCTCCTTTCGAAGGTAGATGGCGTTATGTTCTGGCTAGGTATCGATAGTCCTTACGCCCTTCATCACCCTCAGATGAGTCCTAAGGAAGAAGCCTTAGCCATCGGGGTGGAAGCAGTATATAGTTTCCTGAAAAAGAAGGCAGCAGAGTAGAGGTGTTGTCTATGAAAGCAGAACTACGCAAGAAAATTTTGCAAGAAATGAAGGCTCTATCTCAGGAGCAAAAACAGGCTATGGATCGAGCTTTAACCGAGCGTTTCTTACAACATCCCTTTTACCAAGAAGCCAAGACCATCGCAACCTATCTCTCTTTTCCTCATGAATTTCAAACGCAAGAACTGATCGAGCGGGCGCTGAAGAACGGCAAAAAGGTTCTGATACCCAAAACCCATCCCAAGGGGCGCATGGAGTTTGTGGTATATGATCCGCAGCAGTTGGTAAAAACTTCCTTTGGTTTACTGGAACCGCAAGGAGACTTGGAAGTGGTGGAACCGTCTCAGATTGATTTGATTCATGTTCCAGGGCTGGCTTTTACAACAGAGGGCTATCGGATCGGATATGGCGGAGGTTACTACGACCGCTATCTGGAGAATTTTGGTGGGCATAGCCTAAGTACAATTTATCCTTGTCAAATCCAGGATTTCAACTCGGAAGACCATGATATTCCCGTTCAGGAGGTGCTAATCTATGAAGGAAATCTTTGATAAACGTTACCCTGTGACTAGTTTCTTTCTCCTAGTAACAGCATTGGTATTTCTCTTGATGCTGATTACTACGGGTATCAACTTTGATCAAGCAAAAACTCTTTTTCAGTTTGGAGCCATGTATGGACCGATCATTCGCCTGTTCCCCGAGCAGATTTGGCGCCTTTTTTCGGCTATATTTGTGCATATCGGTTGGGAGCATTTCATTGTCAATATGATTTCACTCTACTTTCTTGGACGACAGGTGGAGGAGATTTTCGGCTCCAGACAGTTCTTTTTTCTCTATCTCTTATCAGGAATGATGGGCAATCTCTTTGTTTTTGCTTTCACACCGAAAGTCCTAGCAGCAGGAGCGTCCACTTCTCTTTACGGACTATTTGCTGCGATTATCGTCTTGCGCTATGCAACTCGCAACCCCTATATCCAGCAGTTGGGGCAATCCTATCTTACACTTTTCGTGATAAATATCATTGGAAGTGTTCTGATCCCAGGAATCAGCCTAGCTGGGCATATCGGTGGCGCAGTAGGAGGGGCCTTTCTGGCAGTCATCTTTCCAGTCAAAGGGGAGAGAAGGATGTATAGTACTAGCCAGAGAATCGGAGCCACTGTACTTTTTATTGCATTGGCCGTTTTCCTTTTCTACAAAGGAATGAGCTATGTGTAGGGTTGGAATAGTTAAAAAGCTACTCATTTTTTGAGTAGCTTTTTATGTAAGTTTGAATCATTCGAAACAGCACAGCTCTAAAACAAGCGTGCAAAGTGATAGAATCCGATAGGGGTTTTGGAACCATTCGAAACAGCACAGCTCTAAAACGAACTTCCACACCTGAACAATCAAACACCCGTTTTGGAACCATTCGAAACAGCACAGCTCTAAAACTTTAAGCCTGTCCAGCTGTCTGTTACTTGCGTTTTGGAACCATTCGAAACAGCACAGCTCTAAAACTGCAAGTTCGATAGATCCTTTTCTCACTCTGTTTTGGAACCATTCGAAACAGCACAGCTCTAAAACTCAGCGGTTGATGCCTCAATCACAGCTTTAGTTTTGGAACCATTCGAAACAGCACAGCTCTAAAACCTTTAGTTAAGTAAGCCATCTAATCACCTCGTTTTGGAACCATTCGAAACAGCACAGCTCTAAAACAGTAAAAACTATCATACTTTTTACCCTGAAGTTTTGGAACCATTCGAAACAGCACAGCTCTAAAACCTCGTAGAAAAATTTTTCTCACGAAATTTCGTAATCGCGCCATTCGTCCCAGCCAGACTTCAGTTCGTCTGATTCCAATTGTTACTCTTATTATACCATATTTTCAGGATTCAAGAAATAGTCTTGATCCAGCACATACTGCGGAAAATCATAGACTTTTCGAGGTTCAACAAATAAGACTCTTAGTTGATTGAGTTGGATATACTCTATCAGATTTACTAACTCATCCTTTGATAGATAGGCGGTCGCATTGATGAAGACAAGGAGTTTCTTTTTGGAAAGATATTTGAAAACCTGAACAATTTCTAGCATCTTTTCAAAAGGTGTATCACTTAGAGTTTCCACTTTGACCCCTAACGCATCGATCAACTCTAGAATGGTGATTTCATCGTACTCTAGGTCTAGTTCGTTTTCCAAACACTCAAATGCTAGCAATTCTGTAATCGTAGCAACTAACTTTTCAATCATGGATTTGACTTCTGGTTTGTCATTGAGCTGATTTTCAAGATCCGCATGTATCAGCTTGAGCATAGTGGGTGAGTTGAGATTGTATCCTAAGACATCCGTTATCACTAGTAACTCAGCCTCTTTCAGAGCTTTTAGATTTCTATCAAACAACTTTAACTCTCCATCATCAGTGTACTGGTAGAACTGCTTGACGATAGTTGAAAAGGTAAACTGGTCTTCCAACACTAAAAAGGTTGCATTTTCAATAGCCAATGGTTCATCCAATAATGGGAAATTAATCTTCATCTCTAGGCTCCTCTCCTAGAAAAACCAAACGTGCGTCGGAGTTTGCTACGCTGGTATTTCGCTCGCCATTTAAGTAAATCATGCGAGAAAACTGCTTTTCTGTGACGGTTAAGAGAGTGATGTTCCCTTTTTTAGGGTTATGAGTCTTGAGTCGCTCAATCATGGCATTATTAGCAGAGTTATTGAGCAAAAGCTTGCTATAGATGGAGAATTGGTGCATGATAAATCCCTCATCTATGAGGAACTTCCGAAATTTCCGATAGGCCTTGCGTTCCTCTACAGTATCAACCGGCATATCAAACATTAAAATCATACGCATATATCGATAACTCATATCCTAAACTCAGGAACTCCTTTCTCCGGTTGATTAAGGGCTTGGATGACTTTCTTAGTATAGTCGCTGACGATATTAGACAGGTACATATCTTTGCCATTGTAGTGGAAGGTGTCCGAGAAAATAGTGAAAAGTTCTCGCTTGATTTTGACAAAAGAACTGTTTCGATTTTCATAGACGATTCTGTCAATAATCGGACGAAAAGGCTCCATAATATCGCTAGCTAGGTTGAATTGATTAAACTGATTAGCATGTTTCAAGCCAAACTGAGTCATACAGCCAGATAGCACAATCTCACGCGCAAACATACTCAAAATCAAGGTATAGCCGTAGTCCAAGGCAGCATTGACATCATTATCTTGCTCACGACTAAAATCATTTCCAAACAAGGTATTAAAATAAATCCGAGCAGCATGTCCCTCACGATTGCTCGGATCAAATAAATCCAACCCATGATAGAGATCGATGACGGACTGAGATTTTTCTAGAAAACCACAACTCCCCAGATAAAAAGCCTGATTGAGAATTTTTTGTGCAATAATAGTCGTCCAAACTTGAGCTTTAGCCTTCTCATTCCATGTGATTTGCCGAGAAAGTTGCAAACTGGAATCGTGCCGACCGTAGTAGGGCATTAAGTATGCAGTTGGCAAGCGTTTATCATCACAAAAGATGACCAGAATATTTTCATCTACCAATCGCTTAATCAACATGGTTGAGAGTACGATATCTGTCGTCTCCAAAAGTAAGATATCCACCTCGGACAGGTGAATCAACTCTGTCCGAGAGGCATCTTTAAAAATCAAGTGATTGTTCTTGTAGGAAAGTTTAGAGTGCGTATTGACAACAACAGTTCTCCATCCCATTAGTCTTCTCCTAGTTTGCTTAAATCAATCCGAGTCTCGTAGAGACCAGTGATAGATTGGTGAATGAGGGTGGCGTTGAGGAGTGATGAAGGTGTATAGTCCCTGTATCGTGGAATTTTTACTCCTAAAAATTCGAAATCAGAGGCGCTTCCTTGTGATGTCAATTCGAATAAACCAGCATTTTTACTATTTTCTGGACCAATGAAGCTGAAACACAATTCTTTGATATCTACTGTTTCCCAATCTGTAAATGCTTGCCGGATTCTCTCTCCATTTTTTAACGCCCCAACATACTTCTCGTTAAAATCAAGTACATAATCTAAGAGTTTGGCAAACTCATCCCTATGTTTCTCAACATACTCTAAGTGTTCTGGTTCGAGTGCCTTATTAATATTCTTAGCATGATACAAAAGAGTCGTATACTTTTCGGGGATGACCAATTCATTACCTTTATGAATTTCTCCTCGTTTATTGTTTGTTGATAGAATACTTGCTAGCCTCCTTCTTGTACCATCAGGAAACTCAAACAAACTATACTTAGGCAATGTAATAGTTGAAAGAATTTTTATATATCCTTTTTCAAGAAGATAGTTTTCCTTGTTATTTTCAAAATTTATTTTATCTAAAATAGAGATACCTTGAAACTCAAGAATTGTCTTTTGTTGTTTTTTCGCTCCTTTTTCGATAATAGCTTTAACTAAGATCGCGTATGAGTTAGAAATACCAGCGTAACCACCGTATTTTCGTGGATCAAGTCCTTGTTTAATTGGAACAAGATTTTCTTTACTACCTTCTGATGGTTTAGGAGATGGATTAGAATTGAACAATCCTTTAGGCTTACCTCTATCTAGACCATGTGTCTGAATTTCTGTTTTCTTCACAATATTCACCTGCGGAAGTGAAAGCACTTTTTTGATTGTAGCGAAATCTTTTTCCTTATTCCAAGCGATTTCTCCGGTATCTTTGGAATACTCAATATTTTCTCTTTTTACGATGGTTCCGTCTGCGTAATGCACCTCTTCTTTAAAGAAGTTCAACAGGTTTGAGTAGAAGAAATACTTTTCAGTTGCTTTTTCGATTTCTTTAGGGTCTTTGGATCTTGAGATGTATCGCTTAAGATCGTACTTTTGATAGTCCCCATAGACGAATTCAGACTCTAGTTTAGGATATTTCTTAAGGATAGCTTTAGCAACCACTGCATTTAAATAGGCATCATGCGCGTGGTGGTAGTCATTGATTTCCCGCACCTTGTATAACCTAAATTCTTTACGGAAGTTGGAAACTAGATTGGATTTCAAAGTGATGATTTTGACGGTACGAATCTTCTGGTTTTTCTCATTCACTTCTGTATTGAAGCGGGCATCCAAAATCTGTGCAACATGTTTTGTGATTTGCCGTGTTTCAACTAGTTGGCGTTTAATAAAACCAACTTTATCTCGCTCATCTAGTCCGCCGCGTTCAGCTTTGGTTAAATTATTAAATTTACGTTCTGAAATCAATTTAGAATCCAACAATTGTTGCCAAAAAGCTTTTCTTTTTTGAACAACCTCCAGACTAGGAACATTATCAGATTTACCACGATTTTCTTTTGAACTAGTCAAGACACGGTTATCAAGAGAATCATCTTTTATAAAGGCCTGCGGGATGATGTGGTCAATGTCATAGCTGCTCAGTTGGTTGATATCAAGAGGTTTCCCTGTGTATATATCTTTTCCATTTTGGAGATAGTAGAGGAAGAGGCGATCATTTTGAAGTTGGTTATTATCTGTTGGATGTTCTTTTAGAATTTTGGAGTTAAGTCCAGATGCTAAGATTTTCAGTGAATCTTCAATGCGTTTATATCTTTGTTGGGAATTCTTTTTCCCTTTGGCAGTTGTCTGATTTTCGCGAGCCATTTCAATCACAATGGATTCAGGATCGTGCCCCATAACCTTTACAAGTTCATCAACTAACTTTATACTCTGTAAAATTCCTTTTTTAATTGCAGGACTTCCAGGAAGATTTTGAACAACTTGTCGTAAATTTTCTGTGTCACCCACAACTTGTGCTTTTTTGATAATTTCAGTGAAAGAAAGGTCATCATCCTTTATTAACTGCATAAAGTTACGATTGTTGTAATCGTCATCAATCAGATAATCAAGAATCGTTTTGGCGGTTTTTTTATCACGGATGCCGTTAATCAACTTTGCAGAGAGTTTTCCCCAACCAGTATAGTGTCGACGAGTCAGTACTTTAATCACTTTTTCATCAAAGATGGAGTCATATTGAGCAAGGCGTTGCTTAATCATCTCACGATCTTCAAAGATAGTTAGCGTGTGGACGATATTTTCAAGAACCTCTTCATTTTTAGGGTCATCCATAAACTCTTTATCCTTGATAATATTGAGCAGATCATGGTAAGTAGAAAGACTAGCGTTAAATTGTTTGTCAATTCCTTTTAGTTCGATTCCATCGTAACCATCAACATTGTGTAGATAATGGATAATGTCCTTTTCAGTTACTTTTCTTTTTTCTTTGAAACATCTATCAACAATTTGCTTCTTCTGCCCACTATCAAGGAATTGATAGTCTCTCAACCCTTCTGCAATAAATTTTACTTTTGTCAATTCATTGTAGACAGCAAATGTTTCATACAACAGACTGTGCTTAGGCAAAACTTTTTCTTCTGGTAGATACAAGTCGTAGTTAGTCATTTTATTGATAAAGTCTTCTGCAGAGCTTGCTTTATCAACAATTTCTTCAAAATTCCAAGGTCGAATTGCTTCATCAGAATTTCGAGTAAGCCAAGCAAAATCACGATTGCCACGAGCCAACGGGCCAACGTAATAAGGAATACGGAAAGTCAAGATTTTCTCTATCTTTTCTTTATTGTCCTTCAGAAATGGATAATGTTCTCCTTGCCGACGGAGAATGGCATTCATTTCTTGAAGATGAATTTGATGAGGAATAGAACCATTATCAAAGGTGCGCTGTTTTCTTAGAAAATCCTCGCGTTCAATTTTATCAAGGAAATAGTCTGCCCCTTCGAATTTAGAGAGAAGATTTTTGATATATTTGTAGAATGCTTCTTGAGTGGTCTTGCCATCGATATACCCAGCATACCCGTCTTTAGATTGGTCAGAAAAAACTTCATCATATTTTTCTGGAAGATTGTTTTTGATGAATTGTTTTAAAGCGACTAGGTCTTCTTCATGTTCTTTGACTCTTATGACCATTTTTGTTGATAAAGGCGCATGTGGTGATTCATCTGAAACGATACCTGCTAATAAGATACCATCACTTAGATTTTTCACTGCAGAAAAGAGTTCGATGAAATTTTCTCCGATTAGTACAAGGAGATTTCCAAGATCTTCTTCATAGCTCTCCGATGATATTTGTAATTTAGCATCGTTCTCTAAGCTAAAATTTGTTTTAAAATTAGGTGTCAATCCTAGAGCTAGTCCAATTAAATTACCAAATAAGGTATTCTTCTTTTCACTTGGGTAGTTCTTAAGAAGTTGTTCCTGTTTTTCGGACTTAGGGATTTTAGCAGTTAGAATTTCTGTGACATTCAGTTTGATTTTGGAAAGGGAGGTTTCTTGAACATTATCATACTCTTCAACGAATTTTTCAAACAGTCCTTGGATGTCATTATTTTGAACTTTAAACTTGGGGTCGTCAATCAAAAAATGTCCGCGGTATTTAATCATGTGAGCAAGAGCTAGATAGATCAAACGCAAATCTGCTTTTTCATTTGACTCTGCCAGTTGCTTTCTCAAATGATAGATAGTTGGAAATTGCTTATGGTATTCTTTTTCTTCTGCCAAGGTAGCAAAAATAGGGTACTTACTACCTCTCTTATCGTCAGGAACTAAAAAGGAGTCCTCTAATCGATGAAAGAAACTACTATCCACCTTGTTCATTTCCTCAGAAAAGATTTCTTGAAGATAGCGAAGACGATTTTTCCGACGAGTATAGCGACGACGTGCTGTTCGTTTGAGACGTCTATCCTCAGCAGTAGCCCCCTCATCAAATAATAAAGCCCCAATGAGATTTTTCTTGATAAAGTGTTTATCAGTATTACCCCGAACTTTCATCTTTTTCGATGGAACTTTATAGTCATCTGTAATGACGGCCCATCCGACGCTGTTTGTCCCGATATCAAGTCCGATAGAGTAAGGTTTTTTAGTCATCTATTTCTCTCCATTCTATTGTAATTTTAGAGTCGCATCAGCAAATGCTAATATATTAACTTTAACTAAATTATATATCTTTTTGCTATTAAAAGCAACGAATTATAAAACGCTTTCAATATAATTTTTTTATAGTTGTAAAATAAAATGTTATTCTATTTTATATAGATTTTTTCTTGCTATTTTTAAAAGAATGGTATATAATATAATTGTTGGAACTATTCGAAACAACACAGCAAGTTAAAATAAGGCTTTTGTCCGTACACAACTTGAAAAAGTGCGCACCGATTCGGTGCTTTTTATTTTATTATACTAATTTATTGAACTGCACCCCAAAAGTTAGACAGAAAAAATCTAACTTTTGGGGTGTTTTATTATGAAATTGAGTTATGAAGATA
>NZ_JAHZPJ010000006.1 GCF_019929345.1 Streptococcus oralis | reverse complement strand
CGCCCCCTAAAAGAGTCGTGCCTATAGCTAAGCTCGCAGGAGCTAAGAGACCACCTGAGGCAACCGTGCCGACGATCAAGGCAACTGTACCCACCACCTTGATACCAGTATCTACCCAGCCCAGCCACTGTTCATTGTCCTTAGACCAGGTAGACTTAAGGCGCTTATACTCACCCATTTCGGTCGGGTAGAAGGTTTCTACCAGCTCCCGTTCAGTCACATCCTTGATTTTATCATACGTTTCTTTGTCTGATTTTTCAAGCTCTTTTAAACGCTCCTTGGCAACTCTCAACTTTTCGCTGTATTTAGCTGCTGCAGCTGGAATCGGACTTTTATCACTATTTAAAATATCAGATAGGGTAAAATGTTTGGTTCGTGTTGTAGTAGTCTGTACCTGTCCTGCCATCCCATTATTTATATAAGTGGTCGTTTTTTCCTGATAGGTCAGGTGGTCTGACTTGTATTGATTCTTTCCTTCATTGACCTTATTGAGAGACTCCATAGCATCTTCAAGTCCGCTAATATATTTATTCTCAATATTTTGAACGACTTCGCGGTGAATATCCTTCAAAGCGTCCATAATTTTAAGAACCTTGTGTTCAGCCTCCGTAAAGTCATTTTCTGGCATATCTTTGCCTAGTGTAGCACCACCTTGGGCAATATAAAGGGCTGATAGATCATTTTCTTGGACAATGGTTGCGGCTTTAGAAATATCATTGAGCAAGTCAACAACTTGTTGAACATTGTTCTCCAAAAAGCCTAAATTCTTGCCATTTTCAAAGTCGCTTTTATTCGTGTAATACTCTGTCATCAAGCCCCTCCTTCATTGGTACGTCCACTGTATAGGATGGCATCTTCTGACTTTGGACCCTTGTAATCCGGTTTGGACTGAGTTTCCTTGATATTATCACGCGTCAACTCAAAAGCCTTTTGTGGATCTTGCTCCAGTGCTCTACGAGTCTCAGCATCAAGTTCTTTATTTACCAAGGCAGCATTAACAATATCAGCCGCTAGGAGTTTGTCCGTATCTATCGTAGCTCGATAAGTCGTCTGGATATGATTATAAAGGAGTTCTGTCAAGGATTGAAAGGTTTGGGCTTTTGCTGTAAATCGACTTAATTGTAATTCATCTAATCGTGACTGAAGAGAACCTTCTTTACAGACAGCAGGTATTTTTTCAATCACTCCCTGTAGCTGACTTGTCAAATTGCTAGTGCTCGTAACTAACTCACGCGCTGCTAACAAGAGTTCCTCTTGCTCTGTCAAGGAAATACTAATCTTTGGCATGGTTTTACCCTCACTTTCAACTGCTTGATGATTTCTTTTTTCATTTCTTCTGTATTTAAAGAACGAATTTGTTGCTTCATCATATCATATTGATAGATACCTGAAGGAGCTTCTAAATAGAGATAAGCCGTGGACCTTTTCCTAGCAGAATATGTTAGCACATTCAGCGCAGGTTTTTCTCTATAGTAAATCAACAATCGTTCATGTGAGTACGATTCCCAAGATGAAGCCAATGGATTGGTATCCCTTACGGGATGTTGACCACTCAAAAAATCATGAAGTTGAATCGTCATCCCAAGAAATTGTAAACTATGGATTCGCTTAAGTGTAAAAGCATTGTCATCGACTTTCTCAATGACAATATGATACCAAGAATTAGAGTCCACCAGCTGAGCGCAATAATAGCGTTGATCCACTTCACAATGGGATATAGCTTTTTGATATTGCTCAAGATACAGACCTCTTGCCATACAAGCTGTCGTCGGTTCATTACTCTCATCTATCAAGTCCATAGATTTAAGGTCCTCATACCCCTTCTCTAAAACTTGTTGTAACTGTTCTAGTTTTTCTTCTTCTGCTCTTTCAGGTAATGGTAACAGAAAAAGGTCTTCGCTATAGCCATCATTTGTAATCATATACAAGGCATATAATGCTTCCAATGAAAAAATCATATACTATCTATTTCCTTAATCTTGTTCGCATCTTTTATGTGATAAAAAAGAGTTTCTAAACCGTCGACCGCTTCATGCAACTCGCCTATTGCATTCGCAAAATCAACCTGATACTGCTGGATAAAATCCTTTAATCCTAGATACTTTTCCTTTGTTTCACCAGACCAGAGAGATTCTTTTTGGGACAAAGCTCTGACTTGTGCAGGGATAGTCGAGTTAATCAGATTGTGCAGACTCTTAAGTTGTGAAATTAAGTCATTTAGTTCACTATCATCATAGAGAATTGTATCATGGGTAAAACGGTCTGTAATGCTATTAATATTCGTATCCATTTATTAAAATAATCCTCCAAATACGTCCATCCAATTTTCTTCCAATCCCAATCTGTCAAATCCTATTTTGCCTTTATTATACTCAATCCTAACTGCATCCATCTGGGATTGAAGTGAGGTTATTTGACTATTCAACTCATCAAAAAGATCTATAAAAGAAGAGTTCGAATTTTGGACAAAATCAACATACTCTTGAAGGATATTTCGATTGGTCTTTAGTTTACTTGAAGCACTTTCTATATAGGAATAACCATTTTGCTCATCAATTTTTTTAGTAATACTATCGATATAGTCAATGTAATCATCCATTTCTGATGTCGAACGCTTATAATTCAACTGATTATCAAAAATTCCTTGGGCAACCTTCTTATAACGGTCACGCTTAGCTTTGAGACTTTCATATTGGCTTCTTAATACTGCGTCACTTGTCATCTTACACCTCACATCTTCTGTTGCTTCTAGTTTAGCATAATTATAGTTTCTTTAACACTTTTAACAGATTTTTTAGTAACAATATTTTTTATTGTTCACTCACTGAATGATTGAAGTACTCCCATATTTGCTTCTGTCACTTCTGGAAAGTGTGTTTATTCCTACTCCTGAGTCTCTGAGTTCAACTTTCTCTGCACAGCTTCTGCGACTGCCCTTGGCACACCAACTTCGACAATCTCATCCACACTGGCTTCCTTGATTTTAGTTAGAGACTTAAAATGCTTCATGAGATTTTGCTTGCGTTTAGGTCCCAGACCGTCAATCCCATCCAATTGAGATGAAAAGGAATTTTTTGAGCGCAGTTGTCGGTGGAAAGTGATAGCAAAGCGGTGCACCTCATCTTGGATGCGTTGGAGGAGGAAAAATTCCTGGGAATTGCGAGACAGCTCCACCACTTCCAGTGGATCTCCAAAGAGCAGTTCATGGGTTTGGTGCTTATCATTCTTTTGCAGACCTGCAATTGGGATATCCAAACCTAGCTCTTCTTGAATGACCTGCTTGGCAATATTGACTTGACCTTGTCCCCCATCAATGACAATCAAATCTGGCGGGGTCAAGCCCTCACGCTGAACTCGGCCATAGCGTCTGCGAATGACCTCTCTCATACTAGCATAATCGTCCGGGCCAACAACCGTTTTTATCTTGTACTTTCGGTAGTCTTTTTTACTTGGTTTGCCGTTGACAAAGACCACCATGGCCGAAACAGGACTGGTTCCCATGATATTAGAGTTATCGAAGGACTCGATGCGAACCGGAGTCGGGATTTGGAGCAAGCGTCCCAGATTTTCAATAGCCCCTTGGGTCTTTTCGACAGATTTTTCTAGCAGATTGAACTTCTGCTCCAGACTAACACGAGCATTTTTTATGGCCAGATTGACCAGTTGTTTTTTCTCTCCACGTCGAGGTTTGAGAATCTTGGTATCCACCAAGGCCTTGACAGCTTCTTCGTCAATATCCTGCGGAATCAATACCTCATTGGGAACTAGATGAGATTTTTCTTGATAGAATTGTCCCACATAGGTCAAAAAGTCCTCATCTGGATCATTGTAGTAGGGGAAGAGATTAACATCCCGCTCGATGAGTTTTCCCTGACGAACAAAGAAAACCTGAACACACATCCAGCCTTTATCCACATAGTAACCAAAGACGTCCCGATTTTGGAGATCCTTCGCCATAACCCGTTGCTTGGTCCGAAGCGTTCCAATGGCCTGAATCAGGTCACGGTATTCCGCTGCACGTTCAAACTCCATACTTTGAGCTGCCTTTGCCATCTTGCCCTTGAGGTCATCGATGATTTTGTCATCCTGTCCTTTTAGGAAATCAGAAACCTCCTGAGCCATGGAATGGAAATAAGCCTCATCTTTCTTACAGATGGTGTGGGCCATACATTGGCCGATATGGTAGTAAAAACAGACCTTAGAGGGCGGGTTGGTACACTTACGAAAAGGAAAAATCCTATCTAAAAGTCGCTTGATTTCATTGGCTGCCCCCACATCTGGATAGGGACCAAAGTAGAGACCACCGTCCTTTTTGACCTGACGGGTGATAATCAATCGAGGATAGCGCTCATTGGTGATTTTGATGAAGGGATAAGACTTGTCATCCTTGAGCATGATATTGTACTTAGGCTTATTTTCCTTGATGAGGTTGATTTCTAGGAGAAGCGCCTCAATATTAGACTCAGTGACGATAAATTCAAAATCCACAATCTCAGATACCAGAGCTTCCGTTTTGGTATCATGACTGCCACGGAAATAGGACCGCACGCGATTGCGCAGATTTTTAGCCTTTCCTACATAGATAATGGTGCCATTTTTATCCTTGTGAATGTAACAACCAGGGCTGGTCGGCAAGAGCTCCAGTTTTGATTTGATTAAGTTATTCATAGTTCCATTATAGCAAAAAGGCCGTAACAGGACGAACAAAAAGCCCCACCCACCGCTTGATGGAGGAGCTTTGATTTCATTTCGGATTGCACTGACTTCATCTAGTCGCTACTGGTATAGAGTTCTTGAACAGCTGTCACATCCCGAGGCTGAATTCCATAGTAGGAGCCTGCTGGCTGCATGACAGAAATCTCGTTGGTATGATCCAATCCGATGGCATGCCCCAGCTCGTGCTCCGCCGTGTGCACGATCCGTTCATAAGAATATCCATAGTTTGGATTGGATAGATAATAGTGATTCAGGCGAACTGTTACAGATATAAATTGATTGGTTAACAAATTGGTTTGACTCTCGGCTTGACCTGCTACAGCGGTCGAGCCATCATTCATCTCACTTGCCACAATATCTGCCTGACTAGGATCCGCAACCACCTCAAAGGTAAAGGCTCCCGTTTGATTCCAGTTTTTTATAGCTTCTGCATAGGCACCTTGGAAGGTCTCATCCATTTGAGGTTCAATATAGATGCGAGCTGAGGCCTGAGCCCACTTGCCTTCTGCATGTTGGTGACTGTCTGTTTGAGATAAGACTTCCAGCGTTCCCGTCTCCTGCCACTGATTCCAGCCATCTTGACCAATCTGGCTCATTTTTTCAACCTGATTGACCGCAGAATGAAAATCACCTGTCAGATACCAAACCACTCCAAAAGCAATGAGAAGTAGAATGACCACAGTCCAAACCAGACGCCAGAAGAAACGCCAAATTCCCAAAAGAAATCGGAAGAATAATCGAATAATCCAGAACATGACGTCCCACCTTTCATAAAAATAAGAATCTATCTTGAAATCGCATTTTCCTTGATCAAAATAGATTCTCTATTTTACTGAGAAAAGCTGAAAGAAACCTAAAACTAAGATAAGCGCTCTTCCAAGATAAAGTCAATTGGTAGTGTAGCCAAAAAACGCTCCAATTGTTTTTCCCAGTAGTACCACTCGTGCTTGCCTGGACTGTGACTATAGGTCACCTCAAAACCAAGTTTTTTGAGGTTTTTCACTGTGAGATTATTGGCAGAGTAGAGATAGTCTTGCTCCCCACACCAAGCCCATAGTTTGGTCTTTTGATCGGATTTTGCAGCCATACTTTCAAGCGAATGAGGACTAGCTGTCCAGTCTTTAATTTCTCCAAACACTCCTCGCCAGTAGGCAAGTGATCCCAGATCCTGGCTTTCAGGAGAGAATTCCTGAAAACTGAGCGCACCAGAAAAACTAGCCGCATGAGAAAAACGATTTGTCGATAGAGCGAGTTTGAAGGAGCCGTAACCACCCATGGAGAGACCTGCTATGAAGGTCTTTTCTCGCTTGCTGGTCATGTTGGGGAAGAAGCGTTTCATGACTTGGGGGAGTTCTTCTGCTAGAGTAGTATAGTAGTTAAAACCGTACTGGGTATCTGTGTACCAGCCATTGCTAGTATTGGGCATAATGACAATGAGATTGGTTCCACGCAACAAGCGTTCGACATTGGTACGTTTGAGCCAGCTATTTTGGTTTCCTGACATTCCGTGCAAAAGATAAAGAACAGGAATATCTGTGCAATCTGGTTCAGTTACCCGACTAGCATCTGGATAGAGTACGGTAACGCCCCACTCCATATCCAAAACTTTTGAGTAATACTCAATATTCATAACTGCCATGGTTGTCTCCTTTTACTATTCTATAAGAAAAAGCCGAATTTCGACTTTTTCTGTAGGTATTCTGCTTATTATTTTGCTTCCATCACGACTGGCAAGATTGCTGGGCGACGCTTGGTTTGATCAAAGAGGTACTTGGTCAGATTGTCACGAACCTTGCCTTTGAGATCTGCCCAGTCAAAGTCATCACCTTGAAGATACTCTTCTACCGTTTGGTTAATCAATTCTGAGCTTTCACGGAGAATATCGCGGCTCTTCTTGAGGTAAACAAATCCACGCGTATGAACACGAGCCTTAGCCACAATTTTCTTCTCACGACGGTTGACAGTGATCGCCACGATAAAGATTCCATCCTCTGACAAGACTTTACGGTCACGAAGGACGACATTTCCAACATCTCCGATAGCATTTCCGTCAATCAAGACATCCCCTGCAGAAACTGCTCCAGATGGAACAAAGTCTCCATTTTCATAAGACATGGTCGTTCCCTTTTTAGGGATGAAAATGCGTTCTGGCAACATTCCAACTGCCATGGCAGCCTTGGCATGCGCGTCCAACTCACGATACTCTCCTTGGATAGGGAAGAGGTAGTTTGGTTGCAAAAGATTGATCATCAACTGCAAATCACGCGCATTTCCGTGTCCGGATACTCGCAAGCTTTGGGTAATGAGTTTCACTACACCACCAGCTTGGTAGATCATGTTTTCAACACGCGCCATAACGGCTTCTTTGGCGATAGATGGAGTCGTTACGATATAGACCAAGTCCCCATCTTTGATTTCCACATAACGGTGGCGTCCAATGGACATCTTGCGAAGTCCATTAATAGGCTCACCCATACGGCCCGTCTCAAGGATAATCAACTCATGGTCTTCAAAACGAGACATTTCTTTTGGTTTGATCAAGAGACTTTCATTAGCCAAAGACAACTTTTTGAGACGAATCGCTGTTCGGACGATATTTTCAACATCAAAACCAGTCAGAACAACTCGGCGACCTGTATCTGCAGCGGCATCAAAAACCTGCTGGATACGAGAAAGGTTACTGGCAACTGCTGCAACGATGATCCGACCGTCCCAGTCTGCAATGGTCTGGGTAATTTCGTCTCCAACTTCACTCTCGCTCGCCACCTGGATATTGCTGTCTGCATTCGCAGAATCACTGAGAAGCGCCAAGACACCCTCACGACCAATCTCTGCTAAACGAGCAAAATCAGTCGCATAGGATTTACTAGCCGTTTGGTCAAACTTGAAGTCACCTGTATAAACGATACTACCTTCAGTTGTTTTCAAGACGACTCCCAAACTTTCTGGGATGGAGTGAGTTGTACGGAAGAAGGAGACCACAGTCCCTCCAAAATCAATCTCTGTATCTTCATCAATCACATGGAAGTCATTGAATTTCTTAACCGTATCATTTCCTTTGACAAAGAGTTTTGCCAACTCGATGGTCAACTCAGAGCCAAATACAGGCACCTTAGCCTCTGCCAAAAGGTAAGGCAGGGCACCAATGGCATCCGCATGTCCGTGAGTCAAAAAGACCCCTGCGATACGGTCGCTATTTTCAAAAAGGTAGTCCATATTCGGAATGACGACATCAACCCCTAGTTGTTCATTTTCAGGGTATTTAAGCCCTGCATCCAAAATAAAGATAGATCCATCGATTTCAGCAATGTACATATTTTTCCCGTTTTCACGTACACCACCTAGTGTTGTTAAACTGATATTACTCATTTTCCCTCCGAAACTTAATTCATCTTGATTATAGGGTAGGTTTACCCTCTTATTCTAAAAGTTCTAAAACTTTCAGCCGAATCTTTTCCTACCATTATACCATTTTTTTGATGATTTTCAAAATGAAGATTTGTTTCCAAAAAAAGAGCCGGTTGCCCAACTCTTTCCCATCTTCTAGTTTTCTTCCATCAAAAAATCATAAATCTCTTGCACGGTACCCAGCGCCATCATTTCTTGATCTTTGACGGTTTGTTTGAGATTTTGGTAAATCTGACTTTCAGCAATTTCCCTTTTCGGCGCTTCTTTATTGACTGTCATGACACCATCTTTGATAGTTACAAAGCCAAGTTCCTCAAATACTTGGATCATCTTGACCAGCAAGATTTGTTGGATATTGAGATAAGTCACCAAATCTTTGAGCTTGTAGCGAATATCAAACTCTGGGAACTGGTAAATGGTCTTGTACAATTTTGCAAACTGTTCTCTAGTCCCATAACCTGTTAGGTAGTAGGCCTTGTCGATGTCGTTTTTGAAATAGACAGCTGAGAAATTTTGTTCCTGAAAAACGGTCTTCAGCAGAGTAATATCCTCAGGAATGGTTTTCACAACAACCGCTTCACTGGCTGCTAGATCTGGCAACTCTCCAGAGAAATCCAAGACTGGAACCCCTTCTGGCAAGGCTGCATTCTTCCCACGAATGTTAAAGAGTTGAACACCCTCCACACGCGCATCCACCATCATCAACTGGAGGGCAGTTTGGCCATTCCATTGATTGACAGACAGGGTGACTGCCAACTCTAAGTTTTTTGTTTGAGCAAATTCTGTTGCCCATCTGCCCTGCCCGAAGGCCACTACTTCAAAACTCGCTTCACCCTTAGAGATTTTCAGCTTGAGATGAGCATTACCTGCCCCCATGGTACGGGCACTTTCAACCTGAAAATCCTTGATATAAAAGACAGGTTTCTGATTGTCCATTCCAAAGGGGGCCAAGCGCTCAAAACTCTTGACTGTTTCAAGACTCAAAGTCTCCAAATCCAGCTCTTCATCTAGATTTAACTTGTTCTTACCACTAGCATCTGCACCTTTTTCACGGACATAGTCTTCCAAAATTTGAGATAAATCTGAGAGTTTCTCAACTTCCAGCGTCATTCCTGCTGCACCAGCATGGCCGCCAAAGGCGATAAAGAGGTCGCGATGGGGATCCAGAGCTTCAAAAATATCGACCGCTTCCACACTACGAGCACTGCCCTTGGCACGACCATCTTCTATATTAAGAACGATGACTGTCTGCCCCAATTCCTCTAGCAAGCGCCCAGCTACGATACCCAGAACGCCAGGATTCCAGCCTTCCTTGGCCAAAACCTGGACCTTCTTCTCGGGATCCACCATGGTCTTAGCTTCTTCATAGATTGACTGAACGATTTCCTTGCGCTCTTCGTTTTTCTGGTGAATCATGAGGGCAATCTCATGAGCTTCCTCGTCGTCAAATCCAGTCAGCAAATCAATGGCAGGATTGGGATCATCCAATCGCCCTAAGGCATTTAAACGAGGGGCAATCTGGAAACCAACCGTTTCTTCCGTCACTTCATTCGCAGCAATCCCAGCCATGTCCAGCATTTCTTGCAGACCGATGCGCTGAGTATGCCCCAGCATTTCCAGACCATACTGAACCAAGATACGGTTTTCATCTGTCAAGCTCACCATATCTGCAATAGTTCCGATGGCGACCAAATCGAGTAGCTCCACTTGTACTTCCTCTAAAAGGGCACAAGCTAGCTTAAAGGCCACTCCGCAACCAGCCAGATATTTGAAAGGATAGTCCGCATCTGGATGTTCAGGGTGAACAATCGCATAGGCATCAGGAAGGGTTTCTGGCATGGAATGGTGGTCAGTCACAATGACATCCACTCCCATAGACTGGGCCAATTCAATGGCTTCATGGCCAGCAACTCCATTGTCCACTGTCACAATCAAGGAAATTCCCTCTTGCTCGATAAAGTATTTATAGACATTGGCATTTGGTCCATAGCCATCGGTAAAACGATTGGGCAAATAAACACGGCATTCAGCGCCAAGCTGTTCCAAACTTTCCTTAACAATAGAAGCTGAAGTCATGCCATCCGCATCGTAGTCTCCATAGATGAGAATATTTTCCCCTTCTTCAATGGCCTGACGAATCCGTTCCACTGCCTTGTCCATATCATGGAGCAGATAGGGGTCATATAAGTCCTCTAAAGAAGGTTCTAAAAACTTCTTTAGACTTTCTTTATCCTGAATCCCTCTTTCAAATAATAACCGAGCCACCTCAGGACCCAGTCCAGCCTTCTTGGCTATCTTTGTAAAATCCGCATCTTCAACCTGCGGGGCAAACTGCCATTCATAAGTAGGAGTTATCAAAAAAACATCCACTCTTTCTAAGAATTCTATCGTTTCATTATAACATGATTTAGGCATTTTCTCTATCCAGATTGCTTTTTTATAACATTTTAGTGAATTTTTTTCAGATATGATTTGACAAGGCGATTCTTTCGGTGTAAAATAATGTTATAAAATCTAACACAAAGGAGATCTCTCATGGCTTTAGTAGAATTTAAAAACGTCGAAAAATATTACGGAGACTACCACGCACTCCGCGACATCAATCTCCGTTTTGAAAAAGGGCAAGTCGTTGTCCTGCTTGGACCTTCAGGTTCTGGAAAGTCAACCCTTATCCGTACGATCAATGGTTTAGAGGCTGTTGACAAAGGAAGTCTTCTAGTCAATGGACACCAAGTAGCAGGTGCCAGTCAGAAAGATTTAGTGCCTCTTCGCAAGGAAGTCGGCATGGTTTTCCAGCATTTTAACCTTTATCCACACAAAACTGTGTTAGAAAATGTGACGCTTGCACCTGTAAAAGTTCTAGGAATTGATAAAAAAGAAGCTGAAAAAACAGCCAAAAAATATCTAGAATTTGTAAATATGTGGGACAAAAAAGATTCTTACCCAGCCATGCTATCTGGTGGACAAAAACAGAGAATCGCCATCGCACGTGGTCTTGCCATGCATCCGGAGCTCCTCCTCTTTGATGAGCCAACATCTGCCCTCGACCCTGAAACCATTGGAGATGTTCTGGCAGTTATGCAAAAATTGGCTCAAGACGGGATGAACATGATCATCGTTACCCACGAAATGGGCTTTGCCCGAGAGGTTGCTGACCGCATCATCTTTATGGCTGACGGAGAAGTTTTAGTAGATACGACAGATGTCGACGACTTTTTCGACAATCCAAGCGAACCTCGTGCCCAACAATTCCTCAGCAAAATTATCAACCACGAAAGTGACAAAGTCAAATAAGGAGGCGCCTATGAAAAAGAAATTCTTTTTATCAGCGTTATTGATTAGCCTTTTCAGCCTTTCTACTGCCAAACCAGTTCAGGCTGATACTAGTGTGGCAGACATTCAAAAAAGAGGCGAGCTGGTTGTCGGTGTGAAACAAGACGTTCCCAATTTTGGCTACAAGGATCCCAGGACTGGGACTTATTCTGGTATCGAAACTGACCTTGCCAAGATGATTGCGGACGAACTCAAGGTCAAGATTCGCTATGTGCCTGTCACCGCCCAAACCCGTGGTCCCCTTCTAGACAATGGGCAGGTCGACATGGATATCGCTACCTTCACCATCACAGACGAACGTAAAAAACTCTACAACTTCACCAGTCCCTACTATACGGATGCTTCTGGTTTTTTGGTCAATAAGTCTGCCAACATCAAAAGCATTGAGGACCTAAATGGTAAAACGATCGGAGTTGCCCAAGGTTCCATTACCCAACGTTTGATTACCGAACTAGGTAAAAAGAAAGGTCTGAAATTTAAGTTTGTAGAACTGGGTTCCTATCCAGAATTGATTACTTCCCTTCACGCTCACCGTATTGATGCCTTTTCCGTGGACCGCTCTATCCTGTCTGGCTACACCAGTAAACGAACAGAGCTGCTAGATGATAGTTTCAAGCCATCTGACTACGGTATCGTCACCAAGAAATCAAATACTGAGCTCAACGACTATCTTGATAGCTTGGTTACAAAATGGAGCAAAGATGGCAGTTTGCAAAAACTTTATGACCGTTACAAGCTCAAACCCTCTAGCCATACTGCAGATTAAGGAGGATACCCCATGACAGATTTATCATCTTGGACAGCCTATTTTCAGGATTTTGGACAATTTTTCAACGGTTTCCTCTTCACTCTTGCCCTAGCAATTGGATCCTTTATCCTAGCTATGGTCTTAGGAATCATCTTTGGAGTCCTATCAACTAGCAAACATCAAATTTTAAGAATTTTGGCTCGTATCTTTGTCGAATTTTACCAAAACACTCCCCTCTTGGTGCAGTTTGTCATCGTTTTCTATGGTTTGCCTCTTATCAGTGATCACACCATCATGATTCCGATTTATTGGACAGCTGTTCTCTGCGTGGGACTCTATCACGGCGCCTATATCGCTGAGGTGATTCGTTCAGGGATTCAGTCTATTCCTAGCGGTCAGATGGAAGCTGCTCTCTCACAAGGTTTCACCTATATCAGTGCCATGCGCTTGATTATCTTGCCTCAGGCTTTCCGCATCATTCTCCCACCTTTGACCAATCAAATCGTTAACCTCATCAAGAATACCTCGACAGTTGCCATCATCTCTGGAGTAGACTTGATGTTTGTGACCAAATCTTGGTCGGCTCTCAACGGAAACTACATTCCAGCCTTTTTAGGAGCTGCCCTGCTCTACTTTGCTCTATGCTTCCCTGTTGCCCAGTTTGGTCGCAAGATGGAGCAAGCCAACAAAAAAGCCTATTCACTTTAGGAGGTTACTATGGAATCTATTTTAGAAGTTTTGACCCCAGATAACCTAGTCTTTATCTTTAAAGGATTTGGCTTGACCCTCTACATTTCTCTAATTGCTATCGTCCTCTCGACCCTTATCGGAACAGTGCTAGCCGTCATGAGAAATGGAAAAAATCCCGTCTTACGAATCATCTCCAGCATTTATATCGAGTTTGTACGTAACGTTCCTAACCTCCTCTGGATTTTCACCATCTTTTTGGTGTTTAAGATGAAGTCCACACCAGCTGGTATTACAGCCTTTACCCTCTTTACCTCAGCAGCCCTGGCTGAGATTATCCGAGGCGGTCTCAATGCCGTGGACAAGGGCCAGTACGAAGCAGGAATGTCACAAGGATTCACCTCTACGCAAATCCTCTACTACATCATTCTCCCACAAGCGATCCGTAAAATGCTGCCAGCCATCATTTCTCAGTTTGTAACTGTGATTAAGGATACCAGTCTTCTCTACTCTGTTATCGCTCTACAAGAACTCTTTGGCGCCAGCCAAATTCTCATGGGCCGTTATTTCGAACCAGAGCAGGTCTTCAGTCTTTATATCCTGATTGCCTTGATTTACTTTATCTTTAACTTTGCTATTTCCAGCCTTTCTCATAAGCTAGCAAAACGTTGGCAACAAGCTGCGGAATAAAAACGAAATGTGAACTCAAAATAAGGGTTCACATCTTTTGCTAAAAATGAAAAAGAGTAACTTAATGCTATGCAAACGTTTTACTTTTTGGTAAAATGACTTTAAAACCCTAAAGCAAGGAGAAAAATCATGATCCACGAACTTTGCAAAGAATTCTCTCAACTGGAACAAGTAGAAGCTATTGCTCTTGGTGGTTCTCGTGCAGGACAAGCCTACGATCAAAATTCTGACTATGACGTTTATGTCTATCTAAACTCTTCTATTGATGAGGCGATTCGACGAGATATCTTGAGTAAGTATTGTTCTTATATGGAAATTGGAAACCAGTTTTGGGAATTAGAAGATGACTGCGTACTAAACAACGGTATCGAAATCGAGTTGATTTATCGTTCGCTGGAGTCGTTTGAACAGGAATTGAACTCAACCGTTTTTCAGCATCAAGTCCAAAATGCTTATACAACTTGCATGTGGCATAATCTACTCCACAGCAAGATTCTATACGACCCGAATGGACACTATGCTTCTCTCCAAAGAACTTACCAGATTCCCTATCCACAGGAACTCAAAAAGCATATCATCGAAAGGCAACTCCTTTTGCTAGAACAAGCCATGCCTGCCTTCTCTCACCAAATAGAAAAAGCTATCAAACGCCAAGATCTTCTCAGTATGAATCATCGTACGAGTGAGTTTTTTGCTTCCTACTTTGACTTGTTATTTGCGCTCAATGAGCAAACCCATCCTGGTGAAAAACGAATGTTGGAGTTCGCAAAGACCAATTGTACACTCCTCCCTAAGCAATTTGAAGAAACTATTCGCAAGTATTTCCAACTACTCTACCAACAACAAGGAGAACAAGCGATCGTAACCTTGCAAACTATCCTGAAGGAACTAAAAGCCATTTTGCCATAAGCAAAATCGGACAATAATAACTACATGAATTTTACAAAAAATCTCCTAACGGAGATTTTTTCACATATTACCATAAAATACCTCTATAAGAGAAAATCAGAGCTAAAATCAACAAAACATAGAAGGCGATAAAAATCCATTTTATCTTCACACATAGGGCAATATATTCTCTGATAAAGGCCGATGGAATATAGTAGGCGGCTGTCCGACAACCAAGGCCATCTCCCTTCATCCCAATACGACGGGCATAGGTGCTAGTACGAAAAACATGATAGTCATTAGTCACAAAGAGAAAACGTGGATTTGCTACCAGTTTCTCTCCCATTTCTTTTGAAAAGAGGAGATTCTCATAGGTCGTCGTTGAGTCTTCCTCTAGGAGAATGGCTTCTCTCGGAATATCCGTCTCTTCCAGTAAATAATTACAAATTGCCTGAGCTTCAGAAATCTTCTCGTCCCCACCTTGACCACCACTGGCGATGATTTTAACGTCTGGATTGGACGATTGACGGTAAGCCTCTACAGCTTTGTCAATGCGGCTCTTGAGCAAGGGAGTTACTTTTTCTCCATTCAACAAGCCTGCTCCGTGAATGATGATAAAATCATAATGTTTTTTCTTAGGAATAAAAAGATACAGAATAGAATAAAGCAGAAATCCTGCAAAGGCAAAGCCGAAAATCAAATACGAATAAATCAGAAAGAAAAAGAAAATATTCACTAGATGATTGGTGTAGAACAAGCCATTGGTATCGCTCATTCGGATTGCCATGATCACAAAAAAGAACAGAATCACGCACCCTAGCCCCAGAGACAAATAATTCGCCTTGGATTTCCCTTCTTTCTTCAACAATACAAATCCGTTATAAATCAGGAAAAAGCCACTTAGAAAAACTAAAAAAGGGAGCAAGAGAAAAATTACTGCAAAGAAAATCATGTGCACTTCTTCCTGCCCAGCTTCATAAAAAAGATTGGCAATAGACAGGTAAGAAAAGAGCAGAGATAAAAGCAAGAGAGCTGGATTCCAGAGACTGCGATTGTCCCTAAAAAATGAAATCAGAAAAAGTAGGACGAAAAATCCTGTAATAAAGTACATAGTCTCCTCCTTTGATGACTACATTGTACCATAATTATGGTAATAGAAAAAGAGGAGCTTAGTCCTCTTATTTTGCTATTCTTGCTTCTGCATCTGCCACAACCTGGGCCAGACTCGTCTGACGGAGTTGGTTTTCCATCGCTTCTTGGATATCTAGTAGTTTTTGATCTAAGACCGCATGGATATTCGATCCAATTGGACAACTTGAGTTCGGATTTTCATGGAAACTAAAGAGTTTACCAGATTTTCCTAAACATTCGACTGCCTGATAAACATCAAAAAGGCTAATATCTTGGAGGTCTTTGATAATCTCGGTGCCACCTGTTCCACGCGCAACCGATATCAGTTCAGCATTTTTGAGTTGGGACAAGATTTTACGAATAATGACCGGATTGACCCCAACACTAGCAGCCAAAAAATCACTGGTAACTTTTGTTTCCTTCCCTTCTAGAGCGATGATAATCAACATATGCGTTGCAATCGTAAATCGACTTGAAATTTGCATCTTCTTCTCCTTTCACATCCTATCTGATACTCATTATACCCTTTTACGTTGTAATGTCAATCATTACTACAAACTTTGTTTTTTTATCGCTTGAATTGTCAAATTAAGTGCACAATTTCTTCATAGAAAACTTCATAAGGTGTTTTCCAGTTGAGACACTTCCGTGGTCTATTATTAAGTTTGTTCTCTCACAGCTGAATGGTTTGATTATCAACCAATGTTAGATCACTTCCTTTTAGAAAATAGACCTCTACCTTTAATTTGTCCGTCAAGTCTTGATGATTCATGAATTCTTTTCCTTTATCTCGAGTGACGGTTTCTTTCGACAAGGGCTCCAACATTTGTACCATAACCTCTATGACAGATTTGCTTCTTCGGGTCTTTCAGGTATGGTATAAGAAATAGAAATTTTTCCTCTGTTTTCAACATAACCTTTCGTATGACGTATTTTCCCACGATGACGGAGCTTGCGAATCGCACCACGAGCACCATGTGAAAACTTGTCGTCAAAGTGCCCACGATAGATGGCTCTATAGATTGTTTGATAACTCATAACAGCTTTTCTATGTTACCGACCTTCTATTTCTTCAGGAAACTATTGGCAATCGAGAAAAAGGTGCTTGACAGTATTGCTTAAATGATGATCTATTTTCCACCCACAGTGTGATTTAGCTTTGCGGTAAGATTCCTGTGCATGACTCGGAGAATAGTTTCCTTCTCTTAGATGTCATTTCCACTCGCGACTAATACTAGACGGATGACAATGAAGTCACTTAGCTATTTGAGAAAAGCTTAGGCCTTGCATACGGCAAATGAGAATACCTTCGCTCTCATCTATGCTAAAATGATGGTGGCTCATCAGATTTCCTTTCGTAACTAGTTCGTTCAATTCTATTTTACTAGAAAATCTTATGAGTTTTTTTTGTGCACCTATATTGTATATTCAAGACAAAAAAGTCTTGCACCTCCCTAATAACTAGAACATTAGAAAGAGTGCAAAGACTTCTGTTTTTATGCAATTTTACGAGCAATCCCTTTTGTTTTATGGCTTGACCAAACTGAACTAACCGAAACCCAAGCACCAACCAGGGTGAATACAGCTAACATACCTAAATTATAAAAATAGTTATCTGGGAAATCACCGCTAAAGATTACTTCATTGACCAATCGAAGAGCAAAGGCAAACTCAATTCCTAGTTTGGCAACTACTTCCATGGCCAAATCAACTTGATTTACTAGAAAGACGGTGATTACCATCAAAATAGAGGAAATCACAATACCCTTTCTCGTTAACTTTTTCCCGAGTATTTCATATCCTTTGATGGTGCAAATTCCCAGAACAACACCCGCTAGCATAGCTACATAACCTAGACGGGCGATAAAAAGAGCAACTGCCCCACCAACCAAGGCTCCGAGTAACGCACCAACCGTTCCAAGAAGAACATTTTCCTTCTGATTTTGATAAGAATCCATCTCAATTTGAAGATTGCTCTTCAGCAATTGATAGCTTTCCTCGTTAATAAGGAAAATTGAATCACCTAGTTGATAGAGACCAACTGGCCCCTCATGGCCACTGTGGGCACACACTTGGACGAAATGGTGGGATTCAAGGAAAGCAACGAGATCTGTTATAAGCGTCTGTAACTTTTCAATTGTCTTTGATTTGCGCATTGCGCCTTTTACGACAAAAGAAACAAGGTACTGGTTAATAGACAAGGTTGATAAGTTCGGAAGAGATTCACTCTTAAACTCATCCCAGACCAATTCATTTTCTTCTGAATCCGCAGGATTGCCATTCAAACTCACACTGACACAAAGTCGAAACTGATTTTTTACGTCAGTTTCTTGTAGGAAAAGTAAATAGCCTGACTGCGTGCCATAAATACTACGTGAATCTTCGTCAAATTGCAAGCCCAACTCCGAGGCAATGGCGTGTAACTCTTCTGGTTTCATTACATATCTCCCTTTTATTTTGAATAGTAATTACTATGGTATTCAAATTATTTAACTTCCGTTATTCTAACATAAATTTTATACACCGTCAATTCATCTCCAGTTTAATTTTTCTAGAAACAGCAGTCACTAGACTATCTTATTTCTAGCTAGAAGTACTCTTAAAACCAATCCTTCTTTTCTCTTTCCATCCAGCACTCAATATCCTCATCATAACCTTCTTGTTCACTAATCTGACCTAACAATTCATGATTATGAGTGTGGTGAATCCCATTTACCAAACTTTCATAATAGACCTGAAAATAGGGGAGCTTTACATCCTTAGCCAGCTGCAATTCAGCCTCTACATCATAATCCACTCGACGAAAATCAACATCAGACAAACCTGTCTCATCAAACTCTAAAATCATATACTGGGCACGCAGGTCCTTACGCAACTGCGCATTTAAAAAGAAGGGTTGCCCAATCGATCCTGGATTAAGAATCAACTGTCCGTCACTTCCATAACGAAGCAACTGTTGGTGGATATGCCCATATACTGCTATAGAGGCATGCGGTTCCGTCACCAGTCTATCAAAATTTTCTTGTTTTCCCATATGAATCAACTCCCTACCCCAGTTTTTATCAGGAAGATGGTGAGTGATTCCCACCGTCAAATCACCAAACTGACGATGAACTTGCATGGGGTGATTGTGGAGGTTTTCGATTTCTTCAGGATCAATCTCTTCTAAGATATACTGGCATTGGCGCAGGAGATAGCGATGGCTCGCTTTTGTAAAATCTAGCTTACGATGCAAACCACGCCAGAGACTATTTTCCCAATTACCCAGAACTCTAGCAGTGATGGGCAAGCTAGCCAAGAGATCCAAAATCCCTCTACGTCCTGTTCCCGGCATAAGAATATCTCCCAAAAGCCAGTACTCATCCACCTTTGCTGCTCTTGCATCAGCCAGTACAGCTTCCAAGGCAGTCGTGTTTCCATGTATGTCTGAAAGAACTGCTATTTTCGTCATTCTTTCTCCTCAATTTTTCTTACTTCTTATGCTAGTATTATAACAAAAAAATTCAGAAAGCTTATTATTTCTGCCTATCATAGCACCTTGTAAGAGCTTCTAAATCGTGCTATAATATGCTATAATATAGGTAGAGAGTTCCCCTTCATTTAGAATCATGTGGTCTTCAACATCTCTCTATTTTTGCAGATTGGAGGACTATTGCCATGCGGAAATATCTTAAGTATATTCCATACTACCTTGTCATATTCTTCTTTTACTGGCCCCTCTATGAGTTGCTTTTGCTGCTGATATCTGACCCTTATACGCTGAAAGGGCTTTACATTTATAACATCATCCTCTTTTCACCTTTGGCAACCTTTATCGTATCCCTTCTTTATAGCTACCGTTTCCAATTCTCACTGTGGTGGCTGCTCGGTATTGCTCTTCTCTATTGCTTTACCATCATCACTTTCAATGAATTCATTCTCGTTTATTTCCTAGCTTATGAACTCTTTGCCCTACTTGGTATGGCTTCAGGTTCAGGTATCAAATACATGCTCCAGCAAGGAAAAAATAAAAAACTTTCACAAAATCCTTGAAAATTCTCGCAATCATGCTATAATAAAGCATAGAGACAAGTCACTTAGTCCCTTTCTACTAGAGAGTGCGTGGTTGCTGGAAACGCATAGAGAGTCTAAACTGATACTACTCTACTGACTTTTATGAAAACATAAAACGGTGGCTACGTTAGAGCCAATCAGAGGTGTAGGTCTTTTCGACTTGCATAAATGAAGGTGGAACCACGTTACGACGTCCTTTTAGGATGTCGTTTTTATTTTGTCAGAAGGAGGAAGAATGATGCTTTATATGATTGGCGGATCGCCTTGCAGTGGAAAGTCAACAATTGCCTCACTTCTTGCTAGACAGTATCAACTACTTCATATCAAACTGGATGATTTGGTAGAAGAGATGATGAGTCAAGCAAGTGCAGACTCACAGCCAATTTGCCTTCTTAGGCAGGATAGAAATCCAGAACAAATCTGGATGAGAAATCCAGAAGAGATGGCAGATGAAGAATGGCGCTTTTATGAAGAGATTTTTCCTTATGTAAAATCTTACTTGGTAAAAAATCAAGATAGACCTCTCTTGGTTGAAGGAGCAGGACTTTTGCCTCACTTGGTAAAGGAACTTGAATGCCCAGCGTCTTCCTATCTATGCTTGACTCCGACAGCTGATTTTCAGAAAAAGCACTATAAACAGAGAGAATGGGTTCCTTATGTCTTAGAGGGAACTACCAACCCTGAACAAGCTTTTAAAAACTGGATGCAACGAGACATTCTTTTTGCTCAAATGGTTCGTAAGGAAGCGGTGTTATTAGGCTATCCTAGCCTCATAACAGATGGCAGTCAATCAGAGAATCAGACTGCGGAAGAAGTTGCTCGGCTCTTAAAATTGTCCAACAAAAAAAGAATAAATATTTAAGGAGAAAACACATGATTAAGATTACTTTCCCAGATGGCGCTGTTCGTGAATTCGAATCAGGCGTTACTACTTTTGAAATTGCGCAAAGCATCAGCAATTCCCTAGCTAAAAAAGCCTTGGCTGGTAAATTCAACGGCAAACTCATCGACACGACTCGTGCTATCACTGAAGATGGAAGCATCGAAATTGTGACACCAGATCACGAAGATGCCCTTCCGATTTTGCGCCACTCAGCGGCTCACTTGTTCGCCCAAGCAGCTCGTCGCCTTTTCCCAGACATTCACTTGGGAGTTGGTCCAGCTATCGAAGATGGCTTCTACTACGATACCGACAATACTGCTGGTCAAATCTCTAACGAAGACCTGCCTCGTATTGAAGAAGAAATGCAAAAAATCGTTAAAGAAAACTTCCCTTCTATTCGTGAGGAAGTAACAAAAGACGAAGCGCGTGAAATCTTCAAGAACGACCCTTATAAATTGGAATTGATCGAAGAACACTCTGAAGATGAGGGTGGTTTGACCATCTACCGTCAGGGCGAATATGTGGATCTCTGCCGTGGCCCGCACGTCCCATCAACAGGTCGTATCCAAATCTTCCACCTTCTCCATGTGGCTGGTGCTTACTGGCGTGGAAATAGCGACAACGCTATGATGCAACGGATCTACGGTACAGCTTGGTTTGACAAGAAAGACTTGAAGAACTACCTTCAAATGCGTGAAGAAGCTAAAGAACGTGACCACCGTAAACTTGGTAAAGAGCTCGACCTCTTCATGATTTCTCAAGAAGTTGGACAAGGTTTGCCATTCTGGTTGCCAAATGGTGCGACTATCCGTCGTGAATTGGAACGCTACATTGTCGATAAGGAAATAGCTGCAGGCTACCAACACGTTTACACTCCACCACTTGCCTCTGTGGAACTTTACAAGACTTCTGGTCACTGGGATCACTACCGTGAAGATATGTTCCCAACCATGGACATGGGTGACGGGGAAGAATTCGTCCTTCGTCCAATGAACTGCCCACACCACATTCAAGTCTTCAAACACCATGTTCACTCTTACCGTGAGTTGCCAATCCGTATCGCCGAGATCGGAATGATGCACCGCTATGAAAAATCGGGTGCTCTGACTGGTCTTCAACGTGTGCGTGAGATGTCACTCAACGACGGTCACCTTTTCGTTACCCCAGAACAAATCCAAGAAGAATTCCAACGCGCCCTTCAGTTGATTATCGATGTTTATGAAGACTTCAACTTGACTGAGTACCGCTTCCGTCTCTCTCTTCGTGACCCTCAAGATACTCACAAGTACTTTGATAACGATGAGATGTGGGAAAATGCCCAAACCATGCTTCGTGCTGCCCTTGATGAAATGGGTGTGGACTACTTTGAAGCCGAAGGTGAAGCAGCCTTCTACGGACCAAAATTGGATATCCAAGTTAAAACTGCCCTTGGTAAAGAAGAAACACTTTCAACTATCCAGCTTGACTTCTTGCTTCCAGAGCGCTTTGACCTCAAGTATATTGGAGCTGATGGTGAAGAACATCGTCCAGTTATGATTCACCGTGGTGTTATCTCAACCATGGAACGCTTCACAGCTATCTTGATTGAAAACTACAAGGGTGCCTTCCCAACATGGTTGGCACCACACCAAGTAACCCTCATCCCAGTTTCTAACGAAAAACACGTGGACTACGCATGGGAAGTGGCTAAGAAACTCCGTGACCGCGGTGTCCGTGCTGATGTGGATGAACGCAATGAAAAAATGCAGTTCAAGATCCGTGCTTCACAAACAAGCAAAATTCCTTACCAATTGATCGTTGGTGACAAGGAAATGGAAGACGGAACAGTCAATGTTCGTCGCTACGGCCAAAAAGAAACACAAACTGTCTCAGTTGATGAATTTGTAGAATCTATCCTAGCTGATATTGCCAACAAATCACGTGTTGAGAAATAAAAACCTAGCACAAAAGCCTCCTACCCGTATCACGCCCAAAAGGTTAGATAAATAGAAATTAAAAAGGATTTAGTTCTGTATTGCACAGGACTAAATCCTTTTCTACTATTTGTCAAGTATATCAAGATATTTGATGAAAAATAGTTTGAGTTTGGCTTTAATTCATTTATTGTTGTAATAATCAATGACCATTTATCTTGACGACATGTCACTGCATAGAGTATAGATTCAGTAGAAGCAGAGAAGCTAATATCTATTAAAAACTTCCTTTTTGCATGAACTTCCCCATCTTTCAATAAATAGAATCCCCGCTAACAAAAGGATAATCAGGCAAGGAAGTAAGACCACCCCCATGCTCCAATTCAGATTGACATTATCAATTTGCTTAGGTAATCTTCCAGATAAAACCTCCACTGAACGCAAGTAAGTAAAGGGAATCAGATGTGCAATCTTTTGGAGAGGCTGAATTGTTTGAATACCAAACAATAAGCCAACAATCCCAATGAGGGAAAGAAAGAGGACAGGCATTTTTTGCTTGAAAAAGTAAGCAATCAAGTAGACGACTTCCACAATGACGATAAAGGCTAAGAAAGCTAAGAGCAAGCTAGGAAATAACACATCTTGTATCTTCCCAATAGTTACCTCTTGATTGGTTAAGCTATAGAATGGGTAGGGATAATCTAACTGTCCAAAACCACTTATCAGACTTCCCACTAGAAAAGAAAATCCACAGATTCCGATAAACAGCACGGTTATATAACTCACCCCAACTCCAAGAGAGGATGCTGCAAATGCCACTTTTGAAAAAGGATATAACTGAGCTGTATCGAGATTATTTTGATATCTTTCTGCGAACAGTTGTGTTAGCATAAAAATAATACCAATCACAAACAAGCTTGGGATGATAGCCTCTAAAATCCAGACAATCTGATCAATCCCGTGGGTCGGAAACTCCAAAGTATGTGCTTTTATATTCAAGGGATACAGGGCTTGGTAAATCTTTCGTTGGCGGTCAACCGCCATTTTTAATTCAGAGCTAGAAGTCGGTTGATTTGACATAACTTCATAATTCTTCTCTTCAGCTTGCCACTGCAAATAATAGGCTTCTTTCCAGCGCCCTTCTTTTAGTAAAGTTAGAATTTCTTTCTCTTGCGTTAAAAGATTTTTTTGCAATTCTAAATTTCTTTTAACAGTTTGGTATTCCTCCGAGCTGGTGTCAGACATTTGGGAAAGCTTCACTTCATTTTCATTGATGATTCTCTCATGTTTTACAAGACGGGTTTCCAACTCGCTCTCCAAGCTGTGTGAGTTTGCAGTCTGACTATTTAAATAAAAGGTGACACCGAGTACAGATGCAAATAAAGCTAAGATAATCCAGTTTAAACGACTTTTGAAAACTTTCTTTAACAAAAATAGGCTAATATCTTTCATAACGGAACCTCTTCTATCTACCCCTGACGAATGGTTACGATGCTATCGCAAATCTCCACTAACTCCTCTTTGTAGTGGGAACTCAAAAGAACCAGCTGTTCTTTTCTATCGATTTGTGCTAGCCTATCAAAAAACTTCTGTCGATAATACTCATCTAAGCCATTTGTTATCTCATCCATGAGCCAGCATTTCGCCTGACTGAGGAAATACATGGCAATCACCAAGCGTTGCTTCATCCCTAAGGAATACTTGTGGATGGGAAGGCTGATATAGTCAGACATTTCCCAGTAGGCGATTTCATCCCCCAAGTTTAGGTCTGACTTCCAAATATTTTTTATAAGGCGAAGATAGTCCATCCCACTTAAGTTTCCATCCAGCCATTCAACGCTCTCATAATAAAACAAAGAAGGAGAGGCTGCGATATGTCCACTACTGAGGGGAAGCAGCTTGCTAATAGCTCGGAACAGTGTCGTCTTTCCCGAGCCATTGATAGCAAGAAGGCCATAAATCCTACCTTTTTAAAGGTGAAATCCGCATCTTGCAAGATGACTTGTCGCGTTTTTAAGATAACATGAGTAAGAGTTATCATATCCAGTCCTCCTTTTTCTCACTCTTTAAGGATTAATAGCCTCCGCTGTAGTAGTTAATGACCTCATAACGAGCGTAGTTCCAGCCTCCGCCAACTTTATACTCAGAATAGCTGCGATAATAAGACCATTCCGGAATGACCTTATATCTATATGCATGGTAATTCATTTTAGACTCATAGAAGATATTCCAGTCATAGCGATAATTTTTAAGAACGGTCTTAGCAGATACACTAGACTGAAAAAGACCAATAGATAACAAACTAGCTAATAAAACAACTTTTGCTGATTTTTTCATGGTTTTCGTTGCATTTATATCATTACTATTGGAAACACTTTCATTATATCGTTTCCCTCAGTATTATGCAACAGATTTTTTGTTTATTTTACTAATATATAACATTGTTTCTTCCTAACGAACACTTTCGATTCGCCAACTCTTCCATCCTTTAAAGCGAGTGGCTCCTTGCTGATCGGTTCGGTAAATCTTACTCTTGATGGATTCCAGTCGTGTCAAGGTTTCCTGATGGGGGAGCTTCACACGATTGTTCTTTCCAACTGAGATGAGTGTAATTTCTGGTTTGAGTTTTTCTAAAAAGACCGAACTTGATGATGTTTTAGCACCATGCTGCCCAGCTTTCAAGACATCCACCTCTAAGTCAGGGTATTGCTTTAAAAGTTCTTTCTCTCCCTTCTCTTTCAAGTTTCCAGTAAAGAGAAAGTGCTTATCCAAAAGTTTTCCATGAAGAACCAAGGAATCATCGAGATTAGCTTCTCCATTTTCCCTTGTAGATAACACTTCTAACTGACTTCCAAAAATGGATAACTTGTCCCCAACTGTCACACTGCGTACCTTGGTTTGACTTGCTTCTAGTTCCGCTACAAATTCCTTCTGTGTCAAACTTCCTTTTGATACTAAAATCTCCCCGACATGGAAAGCCTTGGTCACCTCCAGCAAATCTCCAACATGTTCTTTGTCTGTGTTGGTCAAAATAAGCTGGTCAATTTTGGCCACTCCGCGACTTTTTAGATAGGGAATCAAGGTTCGCTGGGCATTGCTGGTCGTCGCCTTTTCTTGCCATTTTTCGATTTTCTTATCAGATTCTGCCTTGCCTCCCACATCTATGAGAATGGTTTTACCAGTTACATCCCGTAGGAAAATACTTTCTCCTTGCCCCACATCCAGCATGGTGATTTCATTTTCCAGTGGATGCTTGGTCAAGAAAAAGAGACCCACGATAAAGAGACTGAACCCTGCTACTCTTTTGACATTTTTCCTCATGTCATAGACCAAGGCCAATGAAACTAAGAGAAGAAGCAAAAGCCATGCGGTGGGTTGTCCAAAGACCAATGGCCTACTTGCCATCTGCGACACCAAGCGAATGATGCCCTCCAACCATTCAAAGACAAGGTTAAGCTGAGTGACCGGATAAACAAAAGACAGAATGAATAAGATAGACAAAAGCGGTAAGAAGACTAAGTCAAACAAAAATGAAAAGACAAATGTTAAAAGAATTGACCAAGGCTGAAATTCTGCAAAATAGAAGGATAGAATGGGCAATATTCCCAAGGAAATGACCAGACTTTCTCTGGCAACAGCCTTGAGCCCCTCCCCTTCTTTGCTTGTCATGGTCAAGATAAAAGCGTAAGCACAGGACAAGACACCTCCTGCCGTCAAGAAAAAGTTTGGCATGATGATAAAGAGGACAAGGAGCGTCAAGGCAAAATTATCCAAACCCTTAACACCATGTTGGGCCAGTAACTTTTGTAAGAGACTGCGAATGACTGAGGCTGAAAATCCTGTCAACCCTGCATAGACCAAAGAGAATGGATAAGCCAACCATTTCCACTTTTCTTGAGTTAAGCCCAATCGCAAGAGGAGTTTTTTAAAGGCGTCCATAAAGAAACCTACCTGCATACCCGACAATGCAAAAAGGTGGATAATCCCTAGACTGGAATAGAGCTCGTTCATCTCTTCAAAGTCGGTATCCAAATGTCCCAGCAGAAGACCCGTCATATAATTTCGCATAGGGTCTGGAAAGTGCGTCTTGATCCAAACTACGGCCTTTCGACGTAAACTGGACAGATTTTCTCCTATATCCCAACTGCTAACCTTTTTAAGTGACTGGATTTTTTTGATATTGAGAGTCTGGTAAATCCCCTGAGTCTTCAGATAGGCTTGGTAGTCAAATCCACCAAAATTTCTCTGGCCTTCTGGCTCGGACAGTTTTCCTTCTAGTTCTATCTCATAAATATCTGTCAAGGCTTGAAATTGCTCTTTCTCCTCCTCGGACTGGAGTTTATAATAGACTTGAAAAATGCGTCCATCAGACTTGCCACGAAAGGATAGACTATCTCCATTCACCTTAATGGTATCTGGCAAAATCCTCACCTTTTCAACATAGCCAACCAAGTTCTGACTAGCTTGTAACTGTTGCCAGTTTTGAAACAGAAACCAAAAGCCAAAGACTCCACAAATCGCTAAGGCTTTGATAGCCGATTTCCAAGGAAATTGGAAAAAGAGGCAGACGAGCAGAAAAACAAAGCCCAGCAAAGCAAGATAAGATGCTGAGAAAATGGCATAGTAAAGCCAAAGTAATAGAAAACCCAGATAGATTAAGGGGATAGGAAGACTCTTAATCCACTGTAACATAGTCTTTTAACTTTTCTATGGTCTTTGTGCCAATGCCAGATACTTTCTTGAGTTCATCTACTGACTTGAACTTGCCATTTGCCTCACGATGGTCAATAATATCCTGAGCTCTTTTTCCGCCCAATCCTTTGACCTGCTTGAGTTCTTCCAGACTGGCCTTATTGAGGTTGACCTTCTTATCTTTACTTGTCGAAGGAGTCGTTCCAGAGGCAGTCTGCTGACTAGCTGCTTCTTCTCCCTTAGTTGGAACATAGACAAGAGCCTCGTCACTGACTTTCTGAGCGAGATTGAGCGACTTACTATCTGCCTCCTCTGTCAATCCACCCGCCTTCTGAACGGCATCATGAACCCTACTGCCAACTGGCAAATCATAAATCCCTGGTGATTTGACAGCGCCTTTGACATCTACTGTGATCAGGTCTTGTTCAGGAGATTCTTCCTTTTCTTCCTTCTTCATTTCTTTTTCAGACGATGAATCCTTTGAAACAGCTGCAACTTCAGCCTGCAAATTCGTTTCTGTGACGGGTGTTTGTGAAGTTGGTTTTAGTAGGAAAAATCCGCCCAAGGCCAAACCTAAAATAGCACAGATGACAATGATTTTATACTCTTTGATTTTCTCGATAATTGCTTCCATATTTTCTCCTCTCTTAGATTATTCGTAAGAGGAAGAAAAAAACAGCTGAAAAATCTTTTTAACTGCTTATTTATTTGCAAAATAGTCTTCCTTGGTCAAGACATAATGGACTCTTGTAACGATTCGGCCTTCTTCATGCTGGTCCATACAAGCATATGGTTCTGCATGTGAAAAACGCATACCTGATTTCTCCATGACCTTTCCTGATGCGGGATTGTCTTTATCGTGAAGAGCAGTCAACTTGTTCATTCCAATTTTCTCAAAAGCGAGTTCAATCACGGCACGATTGGCTTCTGTCGTCAATCCTTGACTCCAATACTTTTGGTTGATAATGTAACCAATAGCTGCTTTTTTGAGAATGGGGTCAATCTTATGCAAGTCAATGGTTCCAATAAACTGGCCATTGTTTTTTAGTTCGATTCCCCACCGTCCCAAGGGATTAGCTAAATAGAACTGAGCAATGTTGTTCTTGGTTTCCTCTAAGCTTTGATTTATTGGAAAAGTGTAGCGTGTATTTTCTCTGTCTGAGGCATACTCAAACATAGCTTCCGCATCATCCAAGGTTACAGGTCGGAGCAATAAACGCTCCGTTTCTATTGATGGATACTGAGCAAATTTCACAAATATTGATTCCATACTTTTTCCTCCATTAGAGCTTGATTCTCACTAGAATAGCATAAATGAAATTAGATAACAAGTTTTTCTTGATTTTTGAAGCGGTTTCATATAAAATAAAATCATCGCATTTTTGATTTAAACAAACAATGTGACAACTAAAACAATACCGTCAATTGAAAGGTAGATTCTCTCTATGTTAATTGGAATTCCAAAAGAAATTAAAAATAATGAAAACCGTGTTGCCCTCACTCCTGCTGGCGTCCATAGTTTAGTCAGCCGTGGACATCGTGTTCTCATCGAAAAAAATGCTGGTCTCGGTTCAGGATTTACTGATGCGAACTATCAAAAGCAAGGAGCTGAGATTGTCGCTACTGCTAGTGAAGCCTGGGCTGCCGAGTTGGTCGTGAAAGTAAAAGAACCTTTAAGTTCTGAATATGGGTACTTGCGCGACGACCTGCTCCTCTTCACCTACTTGCACATGGCTGCTGCACCAGAGTTAGCAGATGCCATGCTAGCAGCAAAAACGACAGGAATTGCCTATGAGACTGTCCGTGACAGCCAAGGACATCTACCGCTCCTCGTTCCTATGAGTGAGGTTGCTGGTCGTATGGCCGTTCAAATCGGAGCTCATTTCCTTACTAAGCAAACTGGTGGTTCTGGTGTCCTACTTGGTGGTGTACCGGGTGTTCCAAAAGGAAAAGTAACCATCATCGGTGGCGGTGTCGTTGGTACACATGCTGCCCGCATCGCCTTGGGACTCGGTGCTCAAGTGACCATTCTTGATATCAGTGCCAAACGTCTCTCAGTCCTAGAAGAGGTCTTTGGTAACCAAATACAGACTCTTATGTCCAATTCATTTAACATCGAAGCAAGTGTGAAAGACGCTGATGTGGTGATTGGAGCCGTTCTCATCCCTGGTGCCAAGGCACCGAAATTGGTGACAGACGAGATGGTCAAACAAATGCGTCCAGGATCTGTCATCGTTGACGTTGCCGTTGACCAAGGTGGTGTTATCGCAACAGCTGATCGTGTGACAACGCACGATGAGCCCGTCTATGAAAAACACGGGGTGCTACACTATGCTGTCGCCAATATCCCTGGCGCGGTTGCTCGCACTTCGACCATTGCCCTAACCAATGTCACTCTCCCTTATATCGAAGCCTTAGCTGACAAGGGATTCCAAAAAGCAGTCACTGAAGACCAAGGCTTACGTGAAGGAGTTACAACTTACCAAGGTTACTTGACTAGTCTTCCAGTGGCTCAAGGCCTAGATAAGGATCACACTTCTATTGACGAACTAGTTTAATGATAATCATTAGTTAGATAAAGTAAAGAGCAGTTTCATCTCAACTGCTCTTTTGTAATTATATAATTTCTATTATTTATAGGTAAAGTAGTTTGAATAGTGCTACTGCTGCAATACCAGCTGCGATTGGTGCTACAACTGGAACCCATGCATACCACCATTTTGAATCACCCTTGTGTTGACCAAGAACTGATTTTGGAAGGAGTTCGTGAAGAAGACGTGGTCCGAAGTCACGAGCTGGGTTCAAACCAGGTCCAGTAGGTCCACCAAGTGAAGTTACCAAGGCCATTACTAGGAAACCAAGTGCCAAGTGTCCAATTCCAAGTCCCGGTGCTAAGAATGGAGCAGCCGAATTTTTTGCTTGCTCAAGTGCTGCTGTTACTTGTTCTTGAGGGATTGTTGTCCCTTGTGCAGCTGCTTGAGCTACTTGATCATTAATCACAGCTTGAGCTTTCGCAACCAATTCAGCACCAAAGAAGTTTTTAGTCAAACCAAGTGCTGCAAAGAAAAGAACAAATGAACCTACAAACTCATTTAGGAAACCGTTAACAGTAGCTGCAAAACGTGATTCTTTTGTACCGTGGTCGATGCTTGAAATCGTTGAGAAGGTACCCAAGATATTGTTAGGATTTTCTGTTTTCAAGTAGTAAGGACGGTGAGTCGCTACAACCAAAGCTTGACCAAAGATTGCTCCCAAAACTTGTGCTAGGATGTAAAATGGAACTTGATCCCAAGAGAAAAGACCACTAACTGCAAGTCCAAGAGTGAAAGCTGGGTTGATGTGGTTTCCTGATACATTACCAAACATCAAGGCTGGGATCATAACCCCCATACCGTAACCAACCGCGATAACGAGCCAGCCACTTTGGTGACCTTTCGTACCTTTAAGTTCAACGTTAGCAACTGCACCATTACCAAGAATGATCAAAATAGCAGTTCCCAAGAATTCTGTGGCATATTTAATAGCCCATGTAAAATCCATTTGATAGATTCTCCTTAAATTTTTTTAGACAATCCTTATTCTATCAATTTTTAGGCCTTTTAGCAATATCTTTTCTAAAAGAATCTATGGAAAACGCTTTATTTAACTTATCTTTAAGAAAAGGACAAAAGGAGTCAAACTCCTTTTGTCCTAATCGTTATTCTTGACGTTGACCAAAGTCTACAATCATCTGCTCCATCTCTTGGCGACTAGGAGTGGTCAACATATAAAGGTAATCCCCTTGTAGCTCTGCAAAGGCTGCTGGCATGATTTTTTTGACCTTGAATTGCTGGCTGTACTTAGCAAGAAGGTCCTCTTCTGAATAGACATAATTTGCATTGGCACGACGTGATGTAGCTAAACAGTATTGTGGTTCAAACTCTGATGCTGGGAACTCTTCACCTGCAACAATCGCCGCATAACCTCGGTAGAGATCCAAGGAGTGAGCGAAGTTATAAACATCAATGGTAAAGCCACCTGCAGGACGGTTATTGTACTCAATGGCAATGTAGTCGTCCCCGTCACGGAAAAACTCGATATGGAAAAAGCGCTCTTTCATACCAAATTCCTTGACAATGGCCTCGCCATACTTACGCAGTTTGGGATCCATATCCTTGAGCACATAGTAGGAATTGTCCATCTTATAAATCATCAAATCAAGTGGTGTATGGGCATAATCGAAAGTCGTTGAAAAGACGATGTTGCCATCCTTGTCCACAAGTCCGTCAAAAGTACAGATTTCGCTAGAAGTGACAAATTTCTCAAAGAAATACACGGTTGAATGGTCCCATTCAGCCTTAAAGTGATTTACATCATCTTCTGTCTCAAGCTTAAAGGTTGCTGCCGCTCCCACTCCATTATCAGGTTTGGCAATCATTGGTAGACCGATTTCGTTCACTGCTTTATCCACATCTGCTTCCGTATGGATAACAGCTCCAGGTACCACAGGGACGCCTGCTTTTTTGAAAAGTTTCTTCATTTCAGACTTAAACTTGGTCTTTTTGAGATCCTCTGGTTTGGCACCAAAGACATTGAATTGTTCTCTGAGTGTTGCGTCCAGCTCAAGCCAGTATTCATTGTGAGATTCGATGCGGTCGATTGGGCCATGCTTGTAGAAAAGAAAAGCTACTGCACGTTTGACTTCGTCTATATTCTCAAGATTATCTACACGGAAATACTCGGTTAGGCTATTGCGCAAAGGTTCATCTAGTTGTTCGTAAGGCTCCTGACCAATTCCCAAAACGGTGATGCCTTTATTGGCTAGCTCGATGGTAAACTGTTGGAAATTTTGCGGATAGTAGGGAGAAATAACAAGGTAATTCATAGGCAACTCCTTTTATAGATACAGGTGTCCAAGAAAATAAGGCATTTGTTTACGCCACCATTCCCAGTCGTGGGCGACATCGTGTCCCCATTCAGCAAACCAGGCTGGAATTTGTTTCTGGTCAAAGGCTTCTTTAAGTTTGTAGAAGGATGGTAGACCGTCTTGTTCCCAGGCACCAAGTCCCGTACAGACGACGATTTCTGCCTGACGGTAACGATCGATAAACCAGCCGTCGTTTTGATTCCAGATATAATCTACTGGCGAATTTTGGTAAATAGCATCATCATTGTAATAATCGCCGACAAAGAAACGTGCATCATAAACACCACTGAGAGCAATCACTTTGGTAAAGACATCTGGATGCTGGAGGAAGAAATTGAGTGCATGGTAGGCCCCCATCGAGCAACCTGTCGTCATCATGCCATCAAACCAACCTGTCTTATGCTTGATAAAAGGAATGGCTTCCTCAATCACATAGCGTTCGTAGGCGCGATGCATCTCCGCCTGGTCATGACTATTTTTCCAAGTAGCCAGCCAGCTCTCACTGTCCACACTGGATAGCGTAAAGAACTGGACGCGCCCTTCTTCGATAAAGGAAGCACAGGCATCAATCATGCCAAAATCATAGTATTCATTGTGACTGCCACCAGATGAAGCAAAAACCACAACTGGAATCCCAGCATGTCCATAACGGTTGAGGTACATTTCACGATTAAGATTGCCACTCCAGTGGCTGAGGTTTTCAATATGCATTGGCTTTCTCCTTTCCTAACTTACCATTTCTCTGCAAAAAATCTCAGACAGTCTGGTAAATTCTCCGACCATGGAATTTCACTATGGATAGCACCAGACTGAACTTTCAAGACCAGATTATCCAAGTGTACTCCACCTGCAATCAAATCACGGTAATAACGAAGCGACGAGTCGATATAGGCTTGCTTGATATTGCCAGCCATCAGGGTCTTGTCCGTATCGTCTGCTTCTTCTGTTCCTACATAGATGAAAATGCGCTGTTCAGGCGACAATTTCTTGCGCTCGATATAGCGGTTAAAGGCTTCTTGGTGGAGCCAGTTGGCAGATGAAAAGACACCTAGACAACCAATTTGGTCTTGGTACTCTAGTCCGATAAACTGGGTAATATTGCCTCCTAATGACGAGCCAATCATAGCCGTATGCTGGCGATCAACTTTGGTTCGGTAGGTTTCATCGATAAAAGGCTTGACCACCTCCATGACAAACTCAGCATACTCCACACCCTTACCGCCAAACTGTTGGCCTGGGATAGGAGATTCTTGAAACTTCCAAGCCGCATACTCATTCATCCGCCCCAAACCATCATTGTCAATAGCAACAACAATCATGCGACTGATGTCTGGATTTCGTTTAATAGCCGGAATGATCTTCCATGAGTGTCCAATATAAGACTCCTTGCTGTAAAAGACATTTTGCCCGTCATGAAAGTAAACTACAGGATAAAAACGGTCGGTGTCCTTCTCATAGTCCTTAGGCAGAAGAACACGCACACGACGCTCTTTTCCAGTATAAGGCACCTTGAGTTTGTGTTCTTTCATTTTTAAGTAAAAGTAGGAATGATTCATTGTCAGAAAACTCTCTATATTCAAAATTTTATCTCATTATACCATAAAAATAGAAAAAAAGTCAGTAAATGTCCATTTTAAGGATAAATAACTAACTTTTTTCATTTGTTTTTCTGAATTCTTCTGGATTTTCTGATTAGAGGAGATTGTCAATCAAGTTATCGACTTCATCTTTTTTAGCTTGAGGTGTAATCTCAGTAATCATAATCCCTGCCACTGCTCGCTCAACCAAGCCTTCAACATCCATGCGTGCTTCATACTGCTCAGCATTCTTAATCTTAGGATTAGTCTTAGGACGGTCAGGCGCAAAAATAGTACAGCAGTCCTCAAACGGTTGGATAGAAATATCAAAGGTATCGATTTCCTGAGCGATGTCAATGATTTCCAACTTGTCCATAGTAACCACAGGACGGATGATGGGAGTGTTGGTCACAGCGTTGATAGCCTGCATGCTTTCCAAGGTCTGGCTAGCTACTTGACCAAGACTTTCCCCATTGATGATAACCAAACCATTTCGTACCTCACGAATACGGTCGGTAATGCGCATCATAAAACGACGGGTCAAGGTCATGAGGTAGGCTTCTGGCGCCTTGGCTTTGATTTCCTCTTGAATCTCAGTGAAAGGCACTTCGATAAAGTGGATATTGCCACCAAACTTGGTCAATTTACGAGTCAAATCTTGGGCCTTCTTGAGAGCTCCAGGGCTAGTGTATGGTGGGCTGGCAAAGTGAACGGCCTCAATATCTACTCCACGTTTAAGTGCTAGATAACCTGCTACAGGCGAGTCAATCCCCCCTGACAACATGAGCATGCCCTTACCAGAAGTCCCCACAGGCAAGCCACCTGCTCCACGAATGGTTTCATAGGAAAGATAAGCCGCCTCTTCACGAATCTCCACCTGAAGATTGATATCGGGATTTTTCATTTGAGCTTGGACATTTGGAATAGCTTCGAATACAGCTCCGCCAAGCGTTTGATTGAGTTCACGACTGTCGAGTTCAAAGTTGTGGTCGCTACGCTTACTAGAGATTTTAAAGGTCATACCTTCCTTGTAGATTTCCTTCATAATCTCTTGGACAGCAGACTTCAGAACTTCTACAGACTTTTCAACCTTATATACTGGAGAAAAATTTTGAATCCCGAAGACTTGTTTGAGAGATTCTGCAACCGCTGTATAGTCGGCTCCATTGAGGTAAGCGTGAGCACGGTCGCGATCAGCGATTACCTTAACTTGGGGATAGATGGACAAGACGTCCGAAATGTTATTGCGAAGTTTATTGATGAAACGCATGCGGTTTTTGCCCTTGGTTGACAACTCTCCGTAGCGAATCATAATTTCTGAATACTGCATGAATGCTCCTATCTTACTTTTCTAGTTTGATTGTAAATTAATTTTAGCTTGGTCAAAAACTGCTCGACCTGACTCATATCATTTTCCAGGTCCAGACTTAGACGCACAGCTGACTGGGCCTTCTCCTTGTCCACTCCCATAGCAATCAAGGTCCCTGCAGGTTTCCCTGCCTTGGATGAACAAGCCGAGGTTGTGGAAATGAAAATATCATAGTCTTCAAAGGCGTGAACGATGACTTCTCCACGAACACCCTTAATCCCAAAAGTCAGGATATGAGGGGCAAAGTCTTCCTCGTCTGAAAAGACAAAAATATCCGGATAATCCAGAAGGGCTTGGCGAATGACTGCCTTCATCTGCCCTGTCTTACTAGCAAAGATATCTAACTTTTCCATAGCCAAACGGAGAGCCTTGGCTGTCGCTGCAATTCCTGCTACATTTTCAGTTGTCGAACGATAGTCTCCCTCTTGACCGCCACCTGTTAAAAGAGGCATGATCCTCTTACCAGACTTGATATAGACAAAGCCAACACCTCGGACACCATGAAACTTATGACTCGAAAAGGTTGCGAAATCCACTCGATCTGTCAGATAGTTTTCAGTCGGAATCTTAGCGAGTGCCTGAACCGCATCAACATGGAAGGAAATGGTCGGCTTATCTGCTAACAGTTTCGAAATAGCCTCAATAGGTTGGATAGAGCCAATTTCGTTGTTAACTGCCATGATGGAGACGAGAGTCGTATCAGGTCGTATCAAATTCGCTAGAGCCTCAACATCCACAAATCCTCTGCTATCAACTGGGGCAATATCCACCTCAAAACCTTGACTTTTAAGCCAAAGGGCTGATTCCTTGACTGCTGGATGTTCAATAGCTGACACAATAATGTGCTTGCCAAACTGGGCTTTTTCAAAGGCCACACCCTTGATGACCCAGTTATCTCCTTCTGTTCCACCTGAGGTAAAGAAGATTTCATCACTTTTCTTGCCAATCAAATCTGCAATTTGCTGCCGGGAAGCATCTAAAATTCGTGTTGCCTGATCTCCCAAACGATGGAGACTAGACGGATTTCCTACAATTTTTGAAGCGACCTGCATGTAAGTTTCAAGTGCTTCAGGATAAGGCTTAGTTGTCGCCGAATTATCAAAGTAGATCATGTTTTCTCACGCTTTCTAAAATCACTCCTTCTATTGTATCACGAAAAGAGACCTGCGACAAGAAAGGGAGGTTTCTCTTTTTTTAAGATTTTTTTAAAGAAATGAGGTATAATAAATCATAATCAAAGGAGAGTATCATGTCTAACTATCGTAGAACTTCTAATAAATCAAAAACAGAACACATCAAAAAGGGATTTACTGTCTTTCAAAAAACGATTGCTACCATCGGTAGTATCCTTGGCCTAATCACCGCTAGTATCACAATCATGAACGCCATAGATAATAACAAAAACAATAAAAAAGAGCCTACAACAACCCAAACAACTGTTGTCAAGGAAATCCAAAAGGAATCTCCTACGGATACAAATAGCCCTACGCAAAAGCAAACTCCAAACCAAGACACACCGCAAAAAGAGGAAACTCAGCCTTCTACTTCTAGTAGCAAAGAGGAGAAAATAAAGGAAGACAGCTCATCCAAAATTGAACAAAAAGATACTTCCTCACCAAATACCCCAACAAGTGAGACTGGGACAACTGCAAGTAATGGCAGCTCCTAAATTCGACATCAACCAGCGCCTAGTGCTGGTTTTTTCGTATCTATGAAAAATATGAAATTCACACACTATTTAAATATTACCATAAGATAAAAAATGACATTATTCTAGATCAAACTGCTCCCTGTCAAGTGGACAATGAAATAATAAAATATTAAGCAACGACCTTGTTCCTCATTTCAAAAGGGACAAGGTTGTTATTGCGCTCTTAAAAACGTTCATTATTATAAAAGTAGATATAATCATCACTATCAGTAACATGTTCCTCAAAAGTCTTGTACTTCTTCAAATCGTAACACTCCGTTTTAAAGCGTCCAAAGAAGCTCTCAATCGGCGCATTATCAATACATTTACTAACTCTTATACATAGAGCGTATCATCTGATATTGAATAGTGACCATGCGGTATTCTCGTGAGATATACTGTTCACCACGATCACTAGGAATCAGCGGGGCCTCCCCTGGATTAATCTCCATATCCTTCTTAAGTTTTCCATGACTATGGGAGTATCGTTATGTTTACTGATATGATAGTTAATCACAGAACCATCATAAAAATCCTTGATAGCGCTCAAATAAGCCTTACATCCTAAACTGTACTGTAAGATAATCTGTTACAGCCTTTTCCTTTGACTCTGAACTATATTTCTTCAAACTCTAACTTTCCTTGGGGCTTTCTACACCATCCTTTTGATACTTACGAATCCAATATATCTGATGGTGGAGTCATTCACTCCAAACGCTTTTGTTAAAGTAGCTATTGATTTTCTTTGTTCAAGAGAAAGATGAACAACTTCTAACTTTTCTTCCACTGATTTCGGACTTCTTTTTGACATATGAAAACTCTCCCTATAGTTTCCAGTGAATTTTTATTTTTTCACTGTCCGCTATAAGGAGAGTATATTATTTCCTCTGGATTTTTTTACATGTGTTTCAAGCGTTCGATTCGTTCTGAGATAGGCGGGTGGGTATAAAAGAGTTTTTGTAGTCCGCCACCTTTCTTAGGATCATTGATATAAAGAGCGCTGCTGGCATCGTCGACGTGGTGATGCATTGGCTCGCTATTGTCCAACTTGCGCAAGGCATTAATCATCCCTTGAGGATTGCGAGTCAGCTCCACACTGGATGCATCCGCCAGAAATTCCCTCTGACGGGAAATGGCTAGTTGCACCAAGGTTGCAGCGAGAGGGGCCAGAACAATGGCTAAGAGCGAGACAACAAGCATGATAATCTCCAAACCATTTCCATCACGATCGTCATCACTTCGTCTGCGACCTGCACCACCCCACCACATCATCCGTCCTGCCATACTAGATAGCAGTGTAATGGCACTGGCAAGAGCAACAGCGATCGTCGAAATGCGGATATCATAGTTCCGGATATGACTGACCTCATGTCCCATAGCAGCTTCTAGCTCCTCACGATTCATGATTGCTAGGAGACCCGACGTTGCCGCAACTGCCGCATTCTGCGGATTAGAACCTGTTGCAAAGGCATTTAAAGAAGAATCCTCAATGATGAAAACACGTGGCATGGGAATCTGAGCGACCATGGCCATATCTTCTACTACATGGTAGAGGTCTGGTGCTGTTTGCTCATCAACCTCACGCGCCCCATTCATAGACATGACAATCTCTGTCGATTGAAAGATCATGGTCAGAGCGTAGATAAGACCAATAATCAAGGCTATAATCATGCCGCCAAGACCTGAACGCATAAAGAGATAGCCAACAGCATAACCAACCAAGGCCAAGAGTAGGAAGAAAACCAGTAACAAAATCCAGGTTCTTCGCTTATTGCTTGCAATTTGATCAAACAGCATCTTAGTCACCTAAACCGCTAAAATCAACTTTAGGGACTTGTTTTTCTTCTTCAGGGGTTTGAAGGAAGTCTGCTGCTTTAAAACCAAATAGTCCTGCAATGATATTACTTGGGAAGGTTTGCAGCTTGAGATTATAGTTGCTAACAACACTATTGTAGAGTTGGCGTGAGTAAGAAATTTTATTTTCTGTATTGGTCAACTCCTCTTGCAACTTGATAAAGTTAGTACTAGCTTTCAAGTCAGGATAATTTTCAGCAACTGCAAAAATACCTGAGACTTGACGAGTAAGAGCATCACTGGCCTTCATAGCCTCTGCCGGAGAAGCTGCTGCTGCTACTTGATTACGAAGTTGAGTCACCTTTTCCAAGGTAGAACCTTCATACTTAGCATATCCTTTGACTGTTTCAATCAAGTTTGGCAAAAGATCATTTCGACGCTTCAACTGAACATCAATCTGGCTCCAAGCCTCCTTGGTTTGCATACGATTTTTAACCAGACCGTTATAGCTAACAATCACAAAAATAACAATCAGAGCCAAAACTCCAAGAATAATCCATGTCATAATCTTATTCCTTTCTACTTTTAGATTAGTACTAGTATATCAAATTTTCTATTATTTGTGGTAAAATAAGATTAGACTAAAGAAGGAAATTACTATGAAACCAGAAACATTTTACAGCTTGCTAGCTGAGCAAAATCTTCCACTTTCTGACCAGCAAAAAGAGCAATTTAAACGGTATTTTGAACTCTTGGTCGAGTGGAATGAAAAGATTAACTTAACAGCCATTACAGAAAAGGAAGAAGTTTACCTCAAACACTTTTACGATTCGATTGCGCCTATCTTGCAGGATTTGATTCCCAATGAAGATATCAAACTTCTTGATATCGGAGCGGGGGCAGGATTTCCTAGTCTACCCATGAAAATTCTCTATCCTCAGTTAGATGTGACCATCATTGATTCGCTAAATAAGCGCATCAACTTCCTTCAACTTTTGGCTCAAGAGTTGAATTTGGATGGTGTTCACTTCTACCATGGACGGGCAGAAGACTTTGCCCAAGACAAGAACTTCCGTGCCCAGTTTGATATGGTGACGGCTCGCGCGGTTGCCCGCATGCAGGTCTTGTCTGAACTGACCATTCCCTATCTTAAAGTCGGTGGAAAACTATTGGCACTCAAGGCCAGCAATGCGCCCGAGGAATTGCTAGAAGCCAAGAATGCCCTTAACCTCCTCTTTAGTAAGGTAGAGGACAACCTCAGCTATGCCCTACCAAATGGAGATCCACGCTATATCACAGTCGTCGAAAAGAAAAAAGAAACACCCAAGAAGTACCCAAGAAAGGCTGGCATGCCCAACAAACGCCCGCTTTAAACAATAGTGCCCCCTTGTTTAAAATTCAGAAAACATTTTACAAAATCAATCTCGCTTTCTTATTTCTAGGCTCGGGATAAAATGATTTACAAAATCTGCCTCGCTTTTTTGTTTCTCAGCTCGGGAAAAATTCGTTTACAAAACGAATTTTTTCTGCTATACTATCCTAAGCAAAGGTTTTTAATGTCATCCTGTGAGGTGACGAAGGCGCAGATTTATATAAATTTTTAAAAGATAGCTATTTTTTAAAAAGTCTTACTCTGAGGGCCTATTGCTGTAAAATAATGGGCTCTTTTTTGGTGCCCAAAAGTGAGGTTTTTATGAAACAGGAATCAACTGTTGACTTATTACTAGACGTTGATCAACGTCCTTCTGCTGGTAAAGGCATTCTTCTCAGCTTCCAGCACGTATTTGCCATGTTTGGTGCAACCATTCTCGTTCCCTTAATTTTGGGAATGCCCGTATCTGTTGCCCTTTTTGCATCAGGTGTTGGGACACTTATCTACATGATTTCTACTGGCTTTAAGGTTCCAGTTTATCTAGGTTCTTCATTCGCCTTTATCACGGCTATGTCTTTAGCCATGAAAGAAATGGGAGGCGATGTATCTGCTGCTCAAACTGGGGTTATCTTGACTGGTTTGGTCTATGTCCTTGTAGCAGCAAGTGTTCGTTTTGCAGGTACGAAATGGATTGATAAACTCTTGCCACCAATCATTATCGGACCTATGATTATCGTTATCGGTCTTGGTCTTGCTAGTTCTGCTGTAACGAATGCTGGACTGGTCGCTGATGGAAACTGGAAGAACGCCCTTGTAGCAGTTGTTACGTTCTTAATTGCTGCCTTTATCAATACAAAAGGAAAAGGCTTCCTTCGCATTATTCCTTTCCTCTTTGCCATCATCGGTGGGTACATCTTCGCTATGATGCTTGGTTTGGTTGACTTTACTCCAGTCTTAGAAGCCAACTGGTTTGAAATTCCTGGCTTCTACTTGCCATTTAACACGGGTGGTGCCTTTAAAGAGTACAACCTCTACTTTGGTCCTGAAACAATTGCCATCTTGCCTATCGCTATCGTAACAATTTCAGAACACATCGGTGACCACACAGTTTTGAGCCAAATCTGTGGCCGTCAATTCCTGAAAGAACCAGGACTTCACCGTACCCTTCTCGGTGACGGTATCGCGACATCTGTATCTGCTTTTCTCGGTGGACCAGCTAATACGACTTACGGTGAAAATACAGGGGTTATCGGGATGACCCGTATCGCTTCTGTCTCAGTTATCCGTAACGCAGCCTTTATCGCAATCGCGCTTAGCTTCCTAGGTAAATTTACTGCCTTGATTTCAACTATTCCAAATGCTGTGCTTGGTGGGATGTCCATCCTTCTCTACGGAGTTATCGCCAGCAACGGTTTGAAGGTCTTGATCAAGGAACGCGTTGACTTCAGTCAAATGCGCAACCTCATCATTGCTAGTGCTATGTTGGTACTCGGACTTGGTGGTGCCATCCTCAAAGTAGGACCAGTTACGCTTTCAGGTACCGCCCTATCAGCTATGACAGGTATCATCTTAAACTTGATCTTACCACATGAAAATAAAGACTAGTCATCTATACACACAAAATCCACTCAACTGAGTGGATTTTTCTGATTCTTACCTTCCCCAAGCAATCAAGAGATACATGAGACTAGAGCCAAACATGTCTGCCAGAGCATGCATGAGGAAGAATGGGAGCAGATTCTTGATTACATACTTGTACAAGAAATAATAAAATAAACCATAAATTACACCAATAATCAGCGCCCATACTAAGCCTTGATAGGTGTGAAAAGAAATCCGAACGAGGATAGAATAAAACAAGACCCACCACTTGTGCTTTTCTTTCACTGAGGTCAACAATCCTAGAAAGAAAAACTCTTCATAGAAGCCATTTAGCAAAGCATAGGCAATTGCCATCGGACTAAGCGCTAGGAACTTCCGTATAATTTCCATGGGATTTATGTGGGCAAAAAGGGCTGGATTAAAGTAATTGTATTCACCAGTTAGTGTCGTCACCAAGTCTCCAAACAATCCCACAATGGCAAATATAAAAGGAACCCAAAAGAGAAGGGACCAGGTCCAACGAATAGGAAGTTGTTTGAAATCATAATTCCGAATCAAAAGGTAAAGCAAGGCTAAAGCCAGAAGTATCACTTGCAAGGTGAAGTTGCTGGAATAGGCTGCTCCCTCTCCGACAGTATTACTTGCCGTATCCACAGCACTTGACAAGTCTGTCGGAAATATACTTGCTAAAAAGAGCTCCGTTGAACGAATGATAAACAGGCCAAACATTAGAACTGTAATAATCAGAATGTCAAACCATCTCAAATAGCGCAGGGGCTTAGTTGGGTGAATACTTTGTAAAATTTTCATATCTCCTCCTTCTAGCAGTTAAAGATTGGTTTATTGTAAGAAAAGAGCCTTAAAATTTTATAAAATTCCACTCCCATTCCTTAGCCGTAATCAATATTTCGATAGGATATTCAAATCAACCACTTTTTACGAGTAACTAGTTTCTCATTCAACCTTCCGTTTATTTTCTATCAACAAATCTTTCAAAGAAATGATGGCTACCGCAAGTAAAATCATGGCCATACCGACAAAATCAATCGCATAGAATTGCTCTTTCACAATCAGAAAGGCAAAGAAAACAGCAGATATAGGCTCTATGGAAGCCAATAAACTGGACTTAACAGGTCCTATCAGACTAGCTCCTTTTAGAAAAGCGGTGTAGGCGAAGACAGTTCCGATAATGATAATCCCAGCAAATGCAAAGAGAAAATCCAAGCTGGTCGGTATGCTGGCTTGCAAAACTCCTGTGAAGGGAATAGCCACTACACCAGAAATAACCATGCCCACACCAATCACCAAAATACTTCCCCACTTCTTAATCAAAACGATAGGAAGGATGATATAGAGGGCGTAGGTCAAGGCAGAAAAGAGGCCCCAGAAAAGACCAACAGGGGTGACAGACAACTGGTCGAGTTTCCCGTGCGTCGCGATAAGAAAAGTTCCTCCGATTGCTAAAACAATCGAAAGAATCTCAGCCAGAGTCGGTGCCACCCTATCCTTGATACAAGTATAAACCAAGATCCCAACGGGACATACATACTGGAGAACTGTCGCCGTTCCAGCATTGGTTTCCTGAATGGCAGAAAGATAGGCAAACTGGTTTAAGAAAAGTCCAAACAAGGCAAATAGCAGTAGAGAGAGTAAGCTTTTTCTGTCTTTTAAAAAATCTAGGAGTTTATCCCTTGCAGTTACATAGGATAAGAATACCAGTGCCAATCCTGCTATGATAAGTCGCAAATTGGTCAAGACTAGAGCGGAAATCCCGTGCGCCATAAGGTATTGGCCACTGGTTCCAGACAAGCCCCAAGCAATTCCTGCCACTACTGTAAATAGCGTTCCTTTTACGGTTTTTGACATGCTTTCTCCCTACTCTTCCCTACGAATCATATCCATGACTTGATTTCGATCGATTATCCACTGGGCACGCTCATCCTTCTCATACGTTCGATTTGATAAAAAGATAGCCGCTTCTTGTTTCTCTCAATTCCACATGATAAAGGTACCTGTATAACCCGTATGGTCGAGCCAAGCTCCTTCCAGATTCCATGATAGAGACCGCTCCTTATCATCTAAGGGAGAAAAATTTCGGCTCAATTCTGCAGCAAAATCATCTTTCAAGTAATGTTCCAGAAAGATCTGCAAATCCTTAACAGTCGAAAACAAACCAGCACTTCCAGCGTGTTTCCCTAATAGACGGGCTTTAGGATCGTGAATGATTCCGGCCTCTACTCCTCTCACTGTTGGTACAGCTTGCTCAACGGGGCCAAAATTGGTTTCCGTCATTCCCCATGGTTCCAAAACTTGCTTCTGTATGATTTGATCCAAATCTTGGTCAAAGATTTTTTCCAAAAGAAAGCCTAAGAGTAAAAAGTGAACATCTGAATATAGAAAAGCAGACTGATTTCGTCTGTTGAGGTGAAACATGGCTTCTTTTAATTCAGGGGCTGTCAAGAGATTCCGATTGGGAATAAAGGGGTCTAAGTCTGTAGCATGTGTCAGAAGTTGTCGTATAGTGATATCAGGATAATCACACTCAGGTAAAAAATCCGTCACCGGTCGATCAATATCTAACTTGCCCTGCTGCCACAAGAAGGTAAGAACCGTCCCCACTCCCACGACCTTACTCACACTAGCCAGGTCATAGACCAAACCGCTCTCTGTCTTTAAGCCCCGTTCTGGGTCACTCAAGCCCAGATAAGACTCTTTCCATTCACCATCCTTATAATACGCAAAAGAGGCCCCGGGATATACCCCTGCCTCAATTTGATCTTCTATTTTTCTTTGAATTTTTTCCAACTTCATGCTTCTTCAAACCACAATTCGATGTTATTGGTATCTTTCCCAAGGAAGAACTTTTCAGATTTGGGAACAAAATAGCCTGTCTTTTCAAATTTCTGACGAAGACTAGTCAAATCTAAATCCTTCACTAAAAATTTTATCATAGATAAATCCCAAGTGACGTTGTTTTCAACAGTCAAATCTGGACCTTCCCCTTTGGTAAAGCTAATTGTATTGGCTACTACTTCGGGATCAAGTAAACTCTCCGTTCCCTCAGGCAAACGCAACTCCATAGAAATCTCAAATTGACTCAAGTATTTCATACCTATATTTGCAGAAAATTCGGGAACAGTTTCCAGTGGAACCAAATCTTCCATATGATTTTCTGCATGAACAAAAATCACATCCTGTTCAGGAGAAACAATCTCAAAAGCATAACCACGTTTTCCTCTAAATAGGCGAGGAAGGGACTCCATCCGAGAAAGAAGAGCCTCAATTTCTGAAGGATTTTCTACTTTGACCAAGAGTCTAGCTAACTTCTTAAGCCCTTCAACTCTGCGAGTTCGCATACTTGGAGCTTCTTCAAGAATCATCTTCTCAACACCTGATTGATCACCGAGCGAGAGAAAGGCAGACTCTTCTAACAAGGGTTTCATCCCAAGAGTTTTAATGTAAAATGTTTCATTTAATCTTCGGTTATTGACCTTCAAAGTCGGAATAATTTGTATCATCTGATTTCCATTCATAGCTTCCTCCAACTCTTTTATTTTAAAGGATTTTAGAATTTTTTACAAGCTATTCCACTTAAATTCTAGAACTTTTTAAAAAATTCCGATACAAACAGACTCTATAATATTTGTAGTAGGTAAATCCCCTATAGTTCTTATGGATTATATTCCTATAGAAAAATATCATACAATCTATTAAGAACTTACTTATATTTTTAAAATCAATACTCACATGGAGAAACATGCAAACTTGATTATCCTGCTTCTTTATCCCCTTATCACAAAGGAAAAATTGGTTAAATACGGTATTCAAAAACTTTCCAAAATTCCTCCCCTTGAACAAGTTGAATAATCCACATCACTTCGTCCAAGAAATATCGTTTTCAGTGAAAGAACCGTCATAAGGTTCTTGTGTCTTGTCCCTCTATATTTCAAACCTTCTTCGACAAAAAGGGGGGCTTAATCCCTTACTGAAAATCTTTTCTTAATGGGTATTGCTAGAAAACTTTGTTTTCTAATATCTGGACTCAAACTAAAACAATCCTCCAGACTATTTCGTTCGCCAATACTAAAATCATCCCTATCCGTTTCTACATTACCTAGCACCTTGGAAAATTTCTCTAAGAACCCGATTTGATAAGGGGACTTCCTTTTATTTCATTTTCAAAAGAAGAATAAGAAATTATTCTTTAAACTGGCAGAAAAAAACTTAAAACTCTGTCAATTTTCAATTTCAAACTACATTAAAAACTTTATAAAACATAAGAAGAATATTAATATTTTACAATTCGAAGCAATTAACAAGCTTATTAAAGACCTGAAATAGTGTGGATTTGGATTTAGAATCTTTATAAACTTTCACATATTTTTATGGCTCTCACTATCAAAAAAAGGACAAGCATGCCCTTTTTTGATAGCTTTTCATCACCCACTACAGTTAATGAGAAGACTTGATATCTGTTTATTCTATTGTTGCAATACTTTTCGTGGTTTGGTTCCTTCAGCTGGACCGATGACACCCGCCATTTCGAGTTCTTCCATCAGGCGGGTCGCACGGTTAAATCCAACAGACAAACGACGCTGGATCATAGAAGCACTGGCTTTCTGTGTCTCGATAACCAGAGCCTTGGCTTCTTCAAAAAGCGGATCACCACCAGCTTCACCATCAGAGAAATCTCCTTCATTTTCAGAAACTTCTCCTGGGTCAAAGCTGTCATCGTAGTCCGCATCAGCCTGAGCCTTGATGAAGTTTACGATGCGTTCGACATCATCATCCGAGATAAAGGATCCTTGCAGACGGACTGGGTGATTTTCATCAATTGGTTTAAAGAGCATGTCTCCTCGACCAAGCAGTTTTTCAGCTCCATTTTCATCCAAGATGGTTCGTGAATCTGTGCCTGATGAAACTGCAAAAGCCACACGAGATGGGACATTGGCCTTGATAAGTCCAGAGATAACATCAACCGATGGACGTTGCGTTGCGAGAATCATGTGAATCCCTGCGGCACGCGCCTTCTGTCCAAGACGGATGATGGCATCTTCCACTTCCTTGCTAGCCACCATCATGAGGTCTGCCAACTCATCCACAATAACAACAATCAAAGGCAGCGGTACTTGTTTGTACTCAGATTGGCTATTAAATTCCTCGACCTTGGCATTATAGCCAGCGATATTTCGCACACCAACCTTAGCAAAGAGTTCATAACGGTTTTCCATCTCATCCACGACTTTTTGTAAGGCCTTGCTGGCCTTGCGTGGATTGGTCACAACTGGAATCAAAAGGTGAGGAATGTCGTTGTAAACGGATAACTCGACCATCTTTGGATCCACCATCATAAACTTGACCTGATCTGGTCTTGCTTTCATAAGAATGCTAGCGATAATACCATTAACTGCGACTGACTTCCCTGATCCCGTCGAACCTGCAACGAGTAGGTGGGGCATCTTGGAAAGGTCAAAGGTGCGAGCAGTTCCATTGACAGCCTTACCTAGAGGAATTTCGAGGAGATTTTCTGGTTTAGTTTGAGACTGTTCCCAGAGTTCACGGAAGGAAACGGTCGCAATCTCAGAGTTGGGTACTTCAATTCCGACTAAGGATTTACCAGGGATCGGAGCCTCAATCCGAACATCCTTGGCCGCCAGAGCCAGCGCTAAGTCGTCTGCCAGATTGGAAATGCGGTTAACCCGTACACCGACTGCAGGCTTGACTTCATACTTGGTTACTGAAGGTCCAATTTCAGCTCGTTCAACCGTCACCTTGATACCAAAGCTAGCAAAGGTTTCTTCTAGGATTTTGATATTTTCTCGAACAATCTTCTTTTCCTTGGACTGATCTTTGGGTTTATCTGGCGCAAAGAGTTGCAAGCTTGGCAGTTTGTATTCGAGGGCTTCCTTGGCAGAAAAATCAACCTGCACCTCTTCATCCTCAAAATCTTCTTCGTCAGGAACCTCAACGTCAGCTTGAGGCAGGATAATCTCCGGTTCACTCCATTCCTCTTCAGGAATTGGTGAAAGATTGTAGTCTGGTACTTCTGATAAGATTTCTCCAGTTTCAGGATCTACAGGAGGAAGCGGTAATGCATCCTGTTCTTCTTGTTCTCTCTGAATTCTGGCTACTTCTTCAGCCTCTTGTCGAGCCTTCTCTTCTTCTCTCTTGATGAAGCGTTCCTGTTTTCTCTGTTCCTGTTTTTCCATAAACAATCTGAACTGGACTCCAATAAAGGCTGCAACATCATAAATAGACCAAGGACTGACCAAAAGTGCCCCAACTAGAATCAAAAGAACTCCAATAAAGTAGGAGCCGATATTTGAGAAAAGAAAGGCAATGGGGATATAAAGTCCAACACCAAGCAGGCCTCCACCAGCGAAGCTAGTCACCCGCATACCAGTCAGGTCTGTCATAACTTGAGCCAAGGTCCCTTTTAGAACTGACTGCTCCAAGCCATATTTCCATACCAAGTAGGCCTCAAAAATCAAGAGCAAGCCAGCGAAGATACAGAGAAATCCTGACAGAACCCCCTCCTGCTTGCGGATCCATTTAAATAGAAAAAGATAAATGAGAAGGGCACCAATGGCCACATAGGCCAAACTTCCGACTAACAGTCGAATGAGATTGTAAAGAGTAACACCTGCCGCTCCGAGTTTGAGGGCTGCAATAATCAACAATAAGACAATTCCTAAGGAAATCAACATCCTCTGGATAGCCTGCTTTCTTTCAAGTTCTGCTTTAGACGGTCTCCGTCTTGTTTTCGTAGTATTCTTGTTTGCCATTCTTCTATTATAACATATTTCAGAAACTTCTAGAGAAATCAAAAAAGACTGCCCACTTTTGTGTTCAGTCATTTGAATGTGATAACTATTGCTTTTCTTCTGCTTCATCACTATATTTAATCTGCTTCTTTCTTAATCCATAAAGCTTTAATACAGAATTTTCATGTTTTGATTTATTAGAAATCAACTTCCTTTTCTTTAAGTAGTCAAGAAGTTTTTCGTTAAATTTAGAATACGACACTTTCGCTTCCTGATTACCATTTCCACCATTATCTTCATTTTGATTTAATTTGTCCAAGGCAACTTCCCATTCAGTATAGATGTCATAATCTATTTGTTCCTTCAAGATTTGCATAATATCCGGTAATTCTAATAAATCTAAATAATCACCTAGCAAAATAAGCTTATCTACTTCTATTTGACTTTCCGAATCAGAAATTAATTTTTCAAAAAGTTCTTTCTTATGTTCAAGTAAAACATCATTTGAATTTAGGATAGATTCATACAATGGAACGCTAATTTCATTTTCATCTAATGCTATAAATTGTCTTATATATTTTTTAACTATTTTTTGTATTTTATTTTGAAGCGTCACATCTAACGAATCATATCTGTTTTGATTTATTAAATCATCAAAGTCATACTCATTAAATTTATTATCTAAAAGCAATACTAATAATTCAACTACATATTTTTCGTCTATGTCAGGTTTCTTTAACAATTCTCTCATTTCCATATCGTTTCGAACAACATTAGTAGCATTTAAATAATCTTCTATATTTTTGAATATAAATTCTTCTAGGTGTACCATTGGTCTTTTACGAATAAACTCAAGATTTTCTTTATTGAATTCAATACGATTACTATTTATTAAATTCCATAAATCTTCTTCATCAATATCAGTATTATCAATTCTTTTGAAATAGAGTCCAAGCTGACTAAGTATTCTTTTTCGAATATTATCATTTAAATCCAAAGAACTAATAATATTTTCATTAAAATCATCTTGTAAATCATTACTCAATTTTGAATAAATTTCTTTATCCAACTCAAAATTAGGATTCAGATTAATAAAATCTACCAAAAAGTTATCAACTTCCTTATTTTGACCGAAATATTCTAAAATAATTTCAGTATTTACTTCTGCCTTTTTAGTTTGAACAAAATTTTGTACTAGTATTTCTCTATTTTCATTCGAAAGAGCATTGAACTTACCTTGTGTAAAAGTGATATAAAAATCTGGGACACTAGCAATAATTTTATCTGCTAATGTACTTTTTTTGATAATTTCATCATTATCTAGGTCATCAGATTCATCACTTCCTAACTTTTCTTGAGGTAATTGATAATTAAATACAACATTATTATTCAATAATTGTTCAATATACTCAGGTTTATCACGCATCTCTCCCTCTGATAAAGTAACATACATTAAAATATACTTCAGGAATTCTTCATCAGAAGATTGACAATAATCTAGTAAAGGTTTTAATCCATTTTGACTAGTCATGATTTCATAATTTTTATGTTTTACATCTGATAGCTCTGTGCCCATATCAGAATGCTGTTCCATGAAAAATAGTACATTAGACTCACAAATTTCATATAATCTATTCTGATAGATATAATTTAGCAGATTTTTCTCATATCCTTGATAAATGAATGTAAAATCCTTGATCTTTAAATTTATATTTGAAAGATTTGCATTAAATTGTCCATAATTGTAGTCATTAGTATTAAGTAGAATTTCTTGTCTCATCTCTAGGTATTTAGCTAGCTGTTCTTTTGTTTCTTTTGTACAATCACTCAAATCAACTAAATTCATTAATGATAATATTAGTTTTCTTTTATCAACATAAACATATCCACTAGATTCTTGTTTAACATATCTAATGAAAAGTTCTGAGTTGTAATACATCCATTTTTCAAAAAATAACCTAGGATCACTTTTTGTATAAAACGATGTATTTTTTTCATCCAAAATAAATAATTCGTTATAAAAATCCAGCAAAAATTCCAAAATATTATCTTGGTGAAAGATTAATTTCAACTTCTCATTATGTTCATTTGCATATAACAGAAATCTAAATAAATCATAATTTAACACATTACTACTTTTATAATTTTTTAATTCTAAATAATTAAAGATTTCATCAAAATTTTTTAGAGAAATATTATGTTTATTCTGTCTGCCAGAAATTACATTTCTTAAATATTCTTTTTCTTCTACCGTTATCGTATTCGCATAGAAATGAGTCAAATAATCTTGATAACTCTCATCAATATAAGCATTTCTAATTAGGAAAGAAATTATTGAGGATTGAGGATTCTTTCTTATTTCTTTGGTAAAATTACTTTTAAAATCATCAATATCTGTAGCATATTGGTAAACATCTGATAATCTATAACTATCTAGTTTCTCAAGCTCATCATTTATTTTCTTAATTTCTTCTTTTAATTTTTCTATTATTTTTTTATTTTTTGTATTGTTTAAACGCACCTGAAATTCTGGAGATTTTTTTTCAGGAAATATTGAATCAAGACTTACTTCTTGACCACCATTATTATAATAAGCAGAGTAAAAATTATCAAAAACAATAATTGTATTTTCTTCATTCAATAAGTCATTAATAAACTCTAAATATGATGGAAATTGTGATTGAGACTTCCCATTTACTTTAATTACTTCTTTTCCGTTTGGGATTTTTAAAATAGATCCATATAATTCAAGCTCATCGTTTAATTGTTCTTCCTCTGCCTTCTCTATCTTTTTCTCCAATTCTTTTATCTTACTATTTAATTCCTCCCTACGATTTTTTAATATTATTTCTTTTGAGTTCAACAATTCATATAAATATCCTTGATTTCTTTGCAAAAGTGAAAAATCTTTAGGGAAAATATTCTTATAGACTACCATTGAAAAAATTTTCTCACGCTCTAACGGTAACTTACTTAATGTTTCTTTATAAGTCAGATACTCATTACAAATATTATTGATTAATCTCATATCGTCAAGATATAAAGAAATATTAAATAAAAACGTCTTGTCTAAACTATCGTATTCCCACATTTCTGTCAGCATTTTTTTTAATATGTCATGAGAATTAGAAGCGGTTACGACAGGAACTATAGGAATAATAAAATCAAAAAATTTAGTTCTTTCTTGTGATTCAAACAAATCATCCTTTACAAGATAGAAAAATACTAGTTTACGTTTGTGATTTGCCTTTCGATTTCTATTGATAATTATATTTAATTCCTTCAATTTTTCAAAAATTCTAGAGTCATTAAAACGTTCAATATCTTCAAATACTATGACATTTGCTCCTGATTGCTTGAATAGATAAAGGACATCGTCTAAGTATCGATCAAAATAGGATACTTTAGAATTATCATTTGAAAAAATTTCGATATCAGTTTCAATTTTTTCTGCTTTTAAGGATAGTTTTTTGATAAAACCAAAATCTTTTTGTAGCTTCAGTAAAAAATAAAATCCATATACAATTAAAACAAATAAAATTACTAGTATAAGAAGGGAAATAATAGGTTTCGTAGTCCAAGATAACCAAGAAAAATCCTGAATCAATCCATTCCATGAAGAAATATTTAGTGAGTATAAGGATAATAATAATACTAAACCTACATAGACCGAAATATTAAAAGGTTTAATCTGCGATTCTGCATCAAGAGTTTTAAAAATTGATTTTCTTATTTGATTAGGATTAATTTGATGAAGTAATTGATTGATTATCTTTCCTTCTATGGTATTAATTTGACGATTATTTAGCCCATTTTTTTCACTACCTATTGTTTCATCATACTGCCCTAAAGATATATGGAGGAATGTTTTATCAGTATATTTACTCTCAAAGCTCTCAACAACACTACTTTTCCCCGCTCCATAATTCCCAGTAATAGCTACGTTGGTTACTTCCGAATTTTTGTCAATCGCAAACTGAAGTGCTTCTAGTGTTACTGGCTTTATTTCAACATCTTTATTTGAAGTAAGTGCTCGAAATTGATATTCTTTTTCCATTAACTTTTCTCTCCCCCTAGTAATTCTTTAACTATTATTATATCAATTATTTATTGAGATATAAAGCTTTTAGTTACTTCTCGTCTCCTACCTAAATCAGCTATAAAATTGGTTCATTTAGAATCGGGAAAAATCTCCTCCACCATGCTGACATGGGTCGCTTGTAACTCTTCATTTAGAATATTTTGACTACGGAACTTTTCATTCTCTAGTTTCTTTTCTAGAATCATTCAAGACACTTTTCACCTCCATGGTATTTATACAAACTTTTGCATTCTATCGTTTAAATGAAGAGTGAAAATCTCTACACTCTACTTCTATATCACTTCAAAGCCCATTCTCCCTAACTCCATTATCAAAAAAATGACTACCCACTTTCGTGTTTAGTCATTTTGGTATATGAATTCTTTTTTATGCTTGTGGTTTGCGTAGGTAACCATAAACCACACCACTTACGATTGCACCAATCAAAACAAAGACTAGGTAAAGAAGGGCATTTGAAGTAAGGGCGATGACGAAGATTCCTCCGTGTGGTGCCATGAGTTTGATACCTGCAAGACCAACGAGTCCCCCTGCTACTGCTGAACCAAGGATAAAGCTTGGAATCGCACGAGCTGGGTCTGCTGCACCAAATGGGATCGCTCCTTCAGTGATGAATGACAAGCCCATGATGATGTTTGTTAAACCAGAGTTGCGTTCTTCTTTGGTAAATTTATCTTTGAAAAGAAGGGTTGCGACAAAGATAGCAAGTGGTGGAACCATTCCTCCAGCCATAACTGCTGCCATAGCTACAGAACCACCTGAAGAAACAGTCGCTGCAAGCGTACCTGTACCAAAGACATAAGCAGCTTTGTTGACTGGTCCACCCATGTCAACAGCCATCATGCCTCCAAGAACGATACCAAGAAGAACAGCTGAACCTCCTCCAAGACCGCCTAGGAAATCATTCATAGCAGTGTTGATTGCTGCCATTGGAATGTTGACAGCCAACATAACAAATCCTGTCAAGATTGTTCCGAAAAGCGGTAGGATAAGGATAGATTTAGCACCTTCAAGTGAACGAGGAACTTTTACGTATTTCTTGATAGCAAGAACCAAGGCACCTGCGATAAATCCACCAACAAGGGCACCTAGGAAACCAGATGAGACACCTGCAAGAGTTGAAGTTGCTTCACCACCTGCGGCATAAGGAATTTTACCAAAGGCAAAACCTTCTTTGGCAATAGCACCAGCCACGAAACCAGCTACCAAACCTGGTTTTTCAGCGATAGAGTAGGCAACATATCCTGCAAAGACTGGAAGCATCAAGCCAAAGGCTGCTCCACCAATTTTCATGAACATTGAAGCTAGTTCATGGTAGGATCCGAGATTGCCAAGACTATCTTGTGGCACACCAAAAGCTCCGTCGATTAAGAAGGCAAGGGCAATCATGATACCACCACCGATAACGAATGGCAACATTTGAGATACACCACTCATCAAGTGTTTGTAGAAAGCACCACCGATACTTTGTTTTTCATTAGATGCTGTTGCAGCTTTTGCTCCATTAGCAGCACGATAAACTTCAGCATCTCCTGAAAGAGCCAAGTTGATCAATTCTTCAGTCTTACGGATACCGTCTGCAACTGGACGGTTAACCAATGGTTTGCCATCGAAACGATCCATCTCAACAGCCTTATCTGCTGCGATGATAACAGCTTTAGCCTTGCGAATGTCCTCTGCAGTCAATTGGTTCCCAACACCGCTGGCACCGTTGGTTTCGACCTTGATCCCAACACCCATTTCAGCAGCTACTTTTTGAAGGGCTTCTTGGGCCATGTAAGTGTGGGCAATACCTGTCGTACAAGCTGTAACAGCTACGATAAAGTCGCCAGAGTCATTGGCAGGTGCTTGAACAGGTTCCTCAGCTTTTTCTGAAGCTTGGTCAAAGAGTTCAATAACTTGATCTGCTGATGTTACTTGACGAAGTTTGTCTGCAAAACCGTCTTTCATCAAGTATTGAGATAATTCTGCCAAGGCAGCCAAGTGAGTATCATTTGCACCTTCTGGAGCAGCAATCATGAAGAAGAGGTCTGTTGGTTGCCCATCCAAGCTTTCGTAGTCAACCCCCTTGTTTGACTTAGCAAAGAGAACCGTTGCTTCTTTGACAGCAGAGTTTTTACTGTGGGGCATAGCAATTCCGTCACCCAAACCAGTGGAAGTTAGAGCTTCACGCGCTAGGATTCCTTCTTTAAAGGTTTCAAAATCCGTCACATAACCGTGATCTACCAAGTTATGAATCATTTCTTCGATAGCTGCTGTTTTTTCAGTCGCCTGCAAATCCAGCAACATGACATCTTTTCTCAATAGGTCTTGAATTTTCATCGTTTTTCTACCTCAACTTTTTCATATGTTTCTTTAATAAATTCCGCTGTTGCCAAGTCATCCGAGAAGGTAGTTGCTGTTCCACAAGCTACTCCCCATTTGAAGGCTTCTACTGCATCTTTGGATTTGACAAATTCACCTGTAAATCCAGCAACCATTGAGTCGCCAGCTCCCACTGAATTTTTGACTGTTCCCTTGATAGGTTTGGCGAAGTAAGCTCCCTCAGATGTGACAAGAAGTGCACCGTCACCAGCCATGGAGATAATGACGTTTTGGGCACCTTTAGCTAGTAACTGACGAGCATAGTTCTCGATTTCATCTAAACTTTCGAGTTTCACTCCAAAGATAGCTCCAAGCTCGTGATTGTTTGGTTTGACCAAAAGTGGCTGATAGTCCAAACTATCAATCAAGGTCTTTCCTTCAAAATCACAAACCACTTGCGCACCAGTCTGGCGCGTCAAGGCAATCAAATCCTTATAGATAACATTACCTAGGTTCTTAGCACTTGAACCTGCAAACACCACTGTATCTTCTGCTGTTAAACTAGATAAGATAGCTTTCAATTCTTCTAACTGAGCCGGTTCCACATTTGGACCCGTTCCATTGATTTCTGTTTCTTGGTCTGCTTTAATCTTGACATTGATGCGAGTATCTTCTGCTACTTGGACAAAACGCGTTTCGATTTCCTCTTCTGCCAAAGTATCTGTGATAAATTTACCAGTAAAACCTCCGATAAATCCAGTCGCTGTATTTGGAATACCCAAGCGTTTCAAAACTCGACTGACATTGATTCCTTTCCCTCCAGCAAACTTATCATCACTGTCCATACGATTGACACTACCGACTTGAACTTGGTCCAAGCGCACGATATAGTCAATAGATGGATTGAGTGTGACTGTATAAATCATACTTCTATTACCTCCGTTTTCTTCTTAATTGCCTGCAAGAGCTCATGCCCTTGACTTGTGATGACAATAGCGCGTTTAAGCGGTGCTACCTTGGCAAAGCAAGTTTGACCAATCTTTGACGAATCAACCAAGACATAGGTTTGTTTGGCATTCTCCAAAATAGCACGTTTAACGGCTCCCTCCTCCATATCAGGAGTCGTATAATAACCATCGTCCACACCATTCATCCCGATAAAGGCACGGTCAAAGTGCAATTGATTAATTTGGTTAAGAGCAACACCACCGATACATGCATCTGTTGCCATCTTGACACTCCCTCCAACCATGACAGTTGGAATCTGTTTTTCAACCAACTGAACCGCATGGTGAATGGAGTTGGTCACAACTGTGATATTCTTATTAACCAATTCCTTGATTAAAAAAGCAGTTGTCGTTCCAGCATCAATAAAGATAACATCTTGTTCCTTGATAAGAGAGGCTGCTTTTTGAGCCAGTAGCTTCTTCTCTTGAAGGTTTTTGACAGATTTTTCTTGGATAGTTTCTTCTTCCTGCAAGGAGTGTGGCAATTCTGCTCCTCCATGCACACGGCGAAGCTTGTTTTCCGCCTCCAACTCATCCAAATCTCTTCGTACCGTTGATTCTGATGTTTCTAATAGACTAACCAATTTTTCTAAGGAAACTACATGATGTTGATTTAACTCCTCTAAAATCAGTTGCTTCCGCTCAGTTTTTAACACCAAACCACCTCCTGTTATCGTTTACACTATTCATTCTAGCACATTCTCTACCAAAGTCAAGCATTTTTTATCATTTTCTTTCAAAATCTATCATTTTTCTTATTTCCAAAATTTTTATTGCAAGATAAGTGGCTTTATGGTAGACTATTTGAGTAAGTATTGGAAGATTACTCAAGAGGCTTAAGAGGCCGTGTTGGAAACGCGGTAGGCGTGTAACAGCGTGCGTGGGTTCGAATCCCATGTCTTCCGTAGAAAAACCAAAACGATTTCTAGGATACGACATCTGTTGTATCCTTTTTTGTATTCCTTTTTTAAAAACAGTGTTCAGAAGATTTTTACCAACTGCAAAAAGGACTCCTTTTATGACTCCTTTTTCCGCAGGAATACCAAAGACAAAAATAAAAAACGTTGATTTAACAACGTTTTTCCAAGGTTGGTGAAAGAATAATGGAGCCGGTGGGAGTCGAACCCACGTCCAAACACCTGCCAACATATTTGTCTACAACCATAGGTTATGTATTGTTTTAACAGTCCCTCGACACATAACTCAAGCCTAGGAACTGCGAGTCTATTAATCTCTTATCAAACCACTAGACAAGGCTTGATCGTATCTCGCTAATGATAAGACCTGTCATTGAACACGAGCAATCCAAATCAGGTCACGCCTGCTGGTTTTTAGGCAGCTAGAGCGTAAGATGTGTTATTTTTTGCAGTTATATTTAACTGAGCGTTTACGTCGCCACACGGGTTGCAAAATATGCCTCATAATGCCTGTCGAATCCGTAACGACCCCAAAAGACAATAAAACCATTATACCTCATCTAAATCAAAAATGCAAAATTAAGCCGATTCTTTAGAAAAGATATCCTTTTAAGGCTTTTGATAAGGCTTGATAGCCTGCCACACTTAGATGAAGCCCATCCGTTGTATAGGCTGATTGAAGTTGCCCTTCTGAATCTGTCAAACTATCATAAATCGGTATAAAATCTACCTGCATATAGGCGGATGCTAGAGCCTCATAGGCTTGATTCCATTCTCTAATCTTTTCATTGGTTCGGATATAAACAGTCTGCTTGTATTTCTCTCCCTCATTGACTGGCAAAATGGAAAGGAGCTTTATTTGTGACAGCGGATAATCTCGGTTAATCGATTGAACCACACGCTCAAGATTATCCAAGGATTCATTCATAGGAACATCTTTTCCGATATCATTTGTCCCAATTAAGAGAACAATTTGATCCACAGCATCACCATAAAGATGGGCATCAAGATTCTCTAGCAAAAGTCCCGTCTGGTAACCTCGGATGCCTCGATTGACAATCGTCTTTGCAGTCCCAAACAACTCTTGCAGAGGGTAATATTCCACTATCGAATCTCCGATAAAGATGATATCTGGCTCTAGAACAGAAACTTGATTCAATTCACGATACTTGGTTTGAATCTTTTCCTGCTCCTTTAGGAGCCAATTTTCTAATAACTGTACTGCCACCTTATCCCTCTTTCTCTAACCAATTTTCTAGGACCTGATAAACGCCCGCCTGGCTGTTGGCTGGTGCTAGGGCAGTCGCAACTGCCTTGGCTTCATCATCTGCATTTTCCATAGCATAGGCAATCCCAGCCAGTTCTAGCATTTCGACATCGTTTTCACTATCACCAAAAGCCATGATTTGTTCCGATTGCAAATTCCAGTGCTTGAGTAATTCTTCCAATCCCCAAGCCTTGTGAACACCAGCCTGTAGGATATCGATACAACCATAACCGCTAGAAACAGCTCTTACACGGCCATCAAAAAGGTCATTGATTTCCTTCAAAACAGAACTGGATCGCTCTTCACCGACGACCATGCTCATCTTTAGCACTCCACCAAAGAGGTCCGATTGCAAGTCTTCCACAAAATTCATTCGTTGATAGAGTCTTTCAATCATCTCTGGAGTCATAAATTTATCAAGTTCTGTAAAAACAGTTCCTTTCTTGACAAAACCACCCTTCATACCAGTTACGACGAACTGATCTCGGCACTCTCTCCCCTTAAAATGAACTAAAGCCTTGTCAACCATGGCATCATCCCAGGTCTGCGCTTGAATCAATTTATTGTTTTCAAAAATTCGCGCCCCATTGGCAACTACTAGGACTACGCGTTCAGCCAAGTGTCCCAATAGTTCTCTCATACGATGGATTTCATTCCCCGTCGCAATGACAAAACGGATATCCCTTTGATCCAGCTGATCTAAAATCTTTTCCAAGCGGGGCAGATCCAGCTGGCCTCTCGGATCCAGCAAAGTTCCATCCATATCTGTCGCAATAATCTTAATCGTCATTTTACTTCCTCTGGATTCAAGCTAGTCCCACTTCAATCCTACATGTTCATTCATTTCTTTATAGGCTGTGTCAATTCGTTCCTTGGTCGCTTCGTCCAACTTGTCACGGTGACTGCCTCCCTCGATGAAGTCCTCTAGGATATAGGTCTGATAGAGGAAAAGCGGATAGCCTTCTGGAGAGTATGTTCCTTTGGGTGTTCGATTGACCCAAGTCGGATGCGCTTTGGCAGTTTCAATCCTTGTCTTACCATCTTTTTTCTTAATGGTCACATCCATGAGAACACCGCGCTCCGTCCACTTGGCATTTTCCTCGTCTTGCATGGTTTCAATACGTTGATTTGAGAGGAAATTCCCCATGGAATAGATGATCAGTTTTTTGTCACCATCTTTTTCAACTGTTTCAGCAGGTTCAACGACGTGAGGATGCCCTCCAAAGATAATATCAGCTCCCCAGTCAATCATCTTATGGTACAGTGTTTTCTGTTCTTCCGTTGGTTCTAGCTGGTACTCGATTCCCATCTGAGGCATGATGACAGTAATATCTGCGTCCTTCTCTGCACGCTCGATTTCCGCCTTCATCTTGTCTTCATTCATATCAGAAAGATAGCGATTATAGTCCTCTTGAGAGATATACTGCTCAATGCCATTAAAACCGTAGGAATAGGCCAAGAGAGCTACCTTGATACCATTGACTTCCTTAATAACAAGGGGAGACTTGTCACGTGGTTCCTTTGTATAAACTCCGATTGGTGTCATTCCAGCCTTTTCAATAGCTTGAGCCGTCGAAACCACTCCCTCTATCTGAGAATCTAGGATGTGATTGTGAGCCAAGTCTAGAACTTGATAGCCTGCATCCTTGATCGCATCCATGACTTCTCCTGGTGCATTAAAGAGAGGATAACCTGCCAAGTAATGGTCTTTATTCACCGTTCCTTCAAAGTCACCAATCACCAAGTCCGCTTGTTTGAGCCAGGGTTTTACATACTCAAAATTTTCATGGAAATCATAGGTCCCATCTTCTTTTAGAGCTGTTCGGTAGATAGGGATATGGTAGAGGAGGTCACCATTTGCCATGATACGCGCCGTCGTTTCACCAGATTCATTTTCCTTGGATTGACTAGATGTCGTAGTCTGACTGTTAGAACTTGTCCCCTTGCTACCTTGTACTGCTCGAACTAATAAATTCCCCCCCATGGATAAGGCAACTGCAAGTAGCAATACCGTAATAAACTGGGCATTTGTCCAAGATTTATAATTCCTAAAGAAACCAATACTACTCTTCAACAATCCAAAAATAGGACCATGAGGCCGTCGATCTTGTCGCTTTTCCATCTTTATCCCCCTTACCTTTTGGTACAAGTCTTTTCTTTTATTATACCACAGACAAAAGGGGAATACCGTTTATTATATTATTTTTTAGGAACTTCTGCGACTTTCTTTCTCGCCTATTTTGTGTTATCATGTAGAGGTAATGAAAGGAGAGAAAATGTCTGCTATAGAACGTATTACAAAAGCTGCTCATTTAATTGATATGAATGATATTATCCGCGAGGGGAATCCAACTCTTCGTGCAGTTGCTGAGGAGGTCACTTTCCCACTGTCTGATCAGGAAATCATCCTTGGCGAAAAGATGATGCAATTCCTCAAACATTCCCAAGATCCTGTTATGGCTGAGAAGATGGGGCTTCGAGGTGGGGTTGGACTTGCTGCTCCCCAACTCGATATCTCAAAACGCATTATCGCTGTTTTAGTGCCAAATATTGTGGAAGAAGGTGAAACTCCACAGGAAGCCTACGACCTGCAAGCTGTTATGTACAATCCAAAAATCGTATCTCACTCTGTTCAAGATGCTGCTCTTGGCGAAGGAGAAGGTTGCCTTTCTGTTGACCGAAACGTACCTGGCTATGTAGTCCGCCATGCCCGAGTCACTGTTGACTACTTTGACAAGGACGGCGAAAAACACCGTATCAAGCTCAAAGGTTACAACTCTATCGTTGTCCAACATGAAATTGATCATCTAAACGGAATCATGTTTTATGATCGTATCAATGAAAAAGACCCATTTGCTGTCAAAGATGGACTCCTCATCCTCGAATAAAGAAAATCCCGTTGCAAGACGGGGTTTTGTGTTATAATAGAGGCATGAAAACAAATGATATTGTCTATGGCGTCCACGCCGTTACCGAAGCCCTCCTTGCAAACACAGGAAACAAACTCTACCTCCAAGAAGATCTCCGAGGTAAGAACGTTGAGAAAGTCAAGGAACTGGCTACAGAAAAGAAGGTGTCCATCTCTTGGACTTCAAAAAAATCCCTCTCTGAAATGACCGAAGGCGCTGTCCACCAAGGTTTTGTTCTACGAGTGTCCGAATTTGCCTATAGCGAGCTGGATCACATCCTTGCAAAAACACGCCAAGAAGAAAATCCACTTCTGGTGATTCTGGATGGTCTAACTGACCCTCACAACTTAGGCTCTATCTTAAGGACTGCTGATGCGACCAATGTTTCAGGCGTCATCATTCCCAAGCACCGTGCTGTCGGTGTTACTCCTGTCGTTGCCAAAACGGCCACAGGCGCCATTGAGCACGTACCGATTGCGCGAGTGACCAACCTCAGTCAAACCCTAGATAAACTCAAGGATGAAGGATTCTGGACCTTTGGAACGGATATGAACGGTACCCCTTGCTACAAGTGGAATACAAAAGGGAAAATCGCCCTCATCATCGGAAATGAAGGAAAAGGCATCTCTAGCAACATCAAAAAACAGGTTGATGAGATGATTACCATTCCCATGAATGGGCATGTTCAAAGCCTCAATGCCAGTGTTGCTGCAGCTATTCTCATGTACGAAGTTTTCCGAAACCGACTATAAAAAAGTTTCCAATCAGTTGATTGGAAACTTTTTTTATGATTATACTCAATGAAAATCAAAGAGCAAACTAGGAAGCTAGCTGTAGACAGTACTTGAGTACGGCAAGGCGAAGCTAACGTGGTTTGAAGAGATTTTCGAAGTGTATTAACTATGTTCTGTGATAAACTTGTAGGCTTCTTGACCAGCGATAGCCCCATCTCCAACTGCCGTTGTCACTTGGCGAAGGTCTTTCTGGCGAACATCCCCAACTGCAAAGATACCGTCAACGGCAGTTTTCATGTGATTGTCTGTCACAATCCAGCCAGCCTGGTCTTGGATATTCAAATCTTTGGCAAAATCACTAACAGGATCCAAACCAACATAGATAAAGACACCACCAAAGGCTTGCTCTGTTACTTGACCTGTTTTTACATTTTCAAAAACGACAGATTCTACTCGGTTTTCACCTTTGATTTCCTTGACGACAGAGTCCCAGATAAAGTTGACTTTCTCATTAGCAAAGGCACGGTCTTGCAAAACCTTTTGGGCACGAAGTTGGTCACGGCGGTGAACAATAGTGACAGTCTTAGCAAAGCGAGTCAAGAAGAGAGCTTCTTCTACCGCTGAATCTCCACCACCGACTACGAGCAAGTCTTGGTCACGGAAGAAAGCTCCATCACAAACTGCACAGTAAGAAACACCACGACTGTTCAGTTCTTCTTCTCCGGGAACTCCTAAGAGACGGTGTTTTGACCCAGTTGCCACGATGACAGTACGGGTTTCGTAAACTTGATCATCAGTGATTACCTTCTTATAGTCACCCTGGTCTTCAATATTTTCAACGTAGCCATAAAGATGCTCCACTCCAAGGTTTTCAAGTGGTTCAAACATCTTTTCAGCCAATTCAGGTCCACTAATGTTGGCATAACCTGGATAGTTTTCAATATCAGATGTGTTATTCATTTGCCCGCCTGGCAGACCACCTTCAATCAAAGCCACTTTCAGATTGCTTCGAGCAGCATATAAGGCAGCGGTCATTCCCGCGGGTCCAGCACCGACAATAATCGTATCGTACATTTCGATTCCTTCTTTCTTGTTGTAACTATCTTTATTCTAACTCAATCTTGCTAGTCACGCAAGGATTATGCCTTGAAAACCAAGAGCAAACTCATGACGGCAAAGGATAACACCGGAACGACCAAAACTCCAATCATAATCATATCATAGAGATGAGCTTGGCGAGCTTTGGCTGTCTTGTCCACACCAGACATGGCTCTCAATCCGATCCAAATCCCCAGAAAAATCACGACAAAGATGGTCGTTAAGATCAAACTCTCGAAATATAAAGAAAATAAATGCAGTAGCATGATCTCTCTCGTTTCTATCTTTTTTAAAGAGTAAACTCAGCTAGTCCAACTAACTGAGTTTTCCTTTTTCTATTATATCAAATATAAGTCCGTTTGTAACTAGCAAAGAATTCTTTTGTCCGTTCTTCTTTCGGGTGATTGATGATTTCATCCGGTGTGCCAGACTCGATGATTTTCCCTTTATCTAGGAATAGAACCTTGTCTGCCACTTGGGCTACAAAAGACATATCGTGACTGACCAAAATCATGGTCTGACCTGACTTGGCAGCGTCTGCAATAGACTTCTCTACTTCGCCGACCAGTTCTGGGTCAAGGGCTGAAGTAGGCTCGTCCAAGAGCAAGACATCTGGTTTCATAGCAAGCGCACGCGCGAGAGCAACCCGTTGCTTTTGTCCACCTGATAAGTGGCGAGGATAATGGTTTTCACGGTCAGAAAGTCCAACCTTAGCCAACTCTTCCTTGGCGATTTTTGTTGCTTCCTCGTCCGATAATTTTTTAACGACAACCAAACCTTCCTTGACATTGTCAAGGGCTGTTCGGCGTTCAAACAAATTGAACTGTTGGAAAACCATGGACAACTTGCGACGAAGGGTTAGGATTTCTTCTTGGCTAATCTGAGAAAAATCAACTTTAAAATTGTCAATCTGAATCGTTCCACTATCTGGAGTTTCAAGGTAGTTCAAACTACGAAGAAAGGTTGATTTCCCAGCTCCAGATGAACCAATCAAAGCCACTACCTCCCCCTTTTGGATATCTAGGTTCAGATGATCCAAGACAGCTTGTCCTGAAAAGGATTTGCTTAAATTCGAAATCTTAATCATTAACGAAGGTCTCCTTTCACATCTGTAGACACTGTATCAGGTGCAGAAATAGCCATTTTTCTCTCGATGAAACGGCCGAGGCTTTCAATTCCGATATTGACTACCCAATAGACAAGGGCAACGGAGATGAAACGTTCAAAATAGCGGTAATCAGCTCCACCCAAAATCTGAGCTTGGGCAAAGACCTCCACAACACCTGCGCTAAAGGCTAGAGAAGTTCCCTTGGTCAAACCGATAAGGGAGTTAATCAAAGTTGGCGTCGCTACCACCGCTGCATTTGGAATAATCACGCGACGGTAAACTTGCGCACGAGTCATACCCAAACTACGCGCCGCCTCAATTTCACCTGGATTAACAGAAAGGATGGCTGCACGAATCGTTTCACTTGCATAAGCCGCCTCATTAAAAGCAAAGGCCACAATCGCAAAAAGTGCTGCTGGAATCGCATTGATATTGAAACCAGTTCCCCATTGTTGGTTGATAGCTTTCAGTGCCAAAGGAATTCCGTAGTAGGTCAACATAAGTTGAACTAGGATTGGGGTACCTTTTAAGAAGCTGACGAAAAAGGCCTGCAAGGGATATAAAATCTTAACACGATTGATCTTAACAATGGCAAAAATCAAGGCAAGTAGCAAACCAAAGAGTGCACCTCCAAGCGTCAACATCAAGGTTGTAGGCAGTTGTTGGACAATCCTTGGAATTCCATCAAAGACCGAACGCAAACTAAAGAGCTTACCATCCGGAATGAGTTGCATCAAACTTTGGTACCAATCTGATGCTAAAAATGTTGTAACAGTCATAAAAACATCCTCTCCTGATAATGATTCATTCTATCATACTTCTGCTCACAAGCAAATTATTTGCTACGGGCTGATCAGACTTTGTCTATCTTCTAGTTTATCACACTTTAAAACAGGGAGGCTATATATTTTACCTATCAAGGAGATAGATAAAAACTATCTCAAAACTAAGTCCTTATAGCTTTTTCTATAGCCAATTTGTTTAACAGCACCATTCTCCACCAAAATTGGACGTTTCAATAACATGCCATCACTCGCTAGAAGCTTGGCTGCTTCTTGTTTTGACAAACTTCCCACCTTATCTTTTAGGCCAAGTTCACGGTATTTGATCCCGCTGGTATTGAAAAATTGTTTCACTTCAAAACCGGATGTTTCTAACCAGTTCAAAATCACGTCTTCACTTGGTGTTTCTTCTACGATGTGGACATCTTGGTATTCCAGTCCAAGTTGATCCAATTCATTTTTTGCTTTCTTACAAGTTGAACATTTTGGGTATTCGATAAATTCTAACATCTTCTTTTCTTTCTATTTTTTATTTTCTTGAAATGCTGCACCTTCATGTTGCAAGAGCCAAGCTTTCTTTTCGACTCCAGATGCATAGCCTGTCAAGCGATTACCTGACCCCAGCACACGATGACAGGGTACGAGGATGGACCAAGGATTACGTCCCACTGCTCCCCCAATCGCTTGGGCAGAAGCTACATGCAAGTCTTTCGCTATTTGTCCGTAAGTTACTGTTTGTCCATAAGGAATGGCCTGTAAGTAATCCCAAACCCGCTTTTCAAAATCTGTTCCAATGGGAGCCAGAGGCAAGGAAGACAAATCTTGAGCACATCCATCAAAGTAAGTATCTAAATAGGAAATAGCCTGGTCTAGGACAGGATGTTTCTTAACTACTTCTATACTATCTCCAGCGATTCCCCTCTCAAAATGAGTTTGGTCCTGTACCCAAATTCCATACAGATATTGCTCGTCAGCAACTAAGGATAAGGTTCCAATTGGAGACGGGTAGAGCATTTTTGCGTACTTATTCTGATTCATTTTTTTAATTTCTGATAGGCCAAACGTTCCCCATCAACTGGAACCTTACCAACCTGTTGGAAGCCTAGCTTTTCAAAGATATGCTGCATGGCCTTGTTTTGTGCATGCGTATCTGAACGAAAATCTAGATAATCAAAACCTTCAATCAAGCCTTCTAGGAAAGTCTGAGCAACACCTTGTCCTTGGACATCTGCTGCCACAGCGATACGGTGAAAGACCAAATATTCTGATTCTTCCCCCTGCCAACTTCCTTCATAAATAGCTTCATAGGGTTCCTCTGGGCTCTTGGTCACAGCAGCATAGGCTAGCAGTTCTCCTTCTTCTAAGGCCACATAGGCTTGACCAGAGATGATATCATCAATAATGATGTCGGCATTTGGATAGCCATTTTGCCACTGGTCGCTACCAGACTTGGCTAAGCACTTTTTAGCATCCTCCATCACCTGCATAATCGCATCTACTTCGTTTGGAAAAGCTAAACGAATCTCCATCTTTTCCCCTCATTTCTAACTATTTTCTCTCATCATAGCATAATTTAAAGCTTTCTACAAGCAGTTGAAACTTGACTTTTGTTTTTTATTATTTTATAATCTAGTTATTAAAACTAGATAAAAAGGAGTTGGAAATGAATTCTAACTTTTCCTACCCAAAATGGGAAGACATTCCAAACATTGACCTCTATCTGGATCAGGTTTTGCTTTATGTCAATCAAGTTTGCGCCCCTGTCTCTCCAGATAAAGACAAGGGGTTAACAGCATCCATGGTCAATAACTATGTCAAACATGGTTACCTGACGAAACCTGACAAGAAGAAATACCAACGAAAACAGATTGCCCGTTTGATTGCCATTACCACTCTCAAGTCTGTCTTTTCAATCCAAGAAATCGCTCACACACTCAATACTCTACAAAGTCAGGCAAGTTCAGACCAGCTCTACGATGCTTTTGTGGACTATATGAACCATGGGATTGATCCAGGAAATCCTATTATCCAAACCAGCTGTCAAACGGTTAAACTCTATCATCAAACTCTAGACTTAATCCTTATCAAAGAAGAGGAGGAAATCCAATGAATACCAGTCTAAAACTCAGTAAAAAACTCAGTTTTGGAGAGGAGATTGCTAATAGCGTAACCCATGCTGTGGGTGCCGTTATCATGCTCATCTTACTCCCCATTTCATCCACCTATAGTTATGAAGCACACGGATTTTTATCATCTTTTGGCGTTTCTATCTTTGTTATCAGTCTCTTTCTCATGTTCCTCTCGTCAACCATTTACCACTCTATGGCCTATGGTTCAACCCACAAATACGTCTTGCGAATCATCGACCATTCTATGATTTATGTGGCTATCGCAGGATCTTATACACCGGTCGTCTTGACTTTGATGAATAACTGGTTTGGCTATCTAATTATTGCCATTCAGTGGGGAACGACCATCTTTGGCATCCTCTATAAAATCTTTGCTAAAAAGGTCAATGAGAAATTCAGCCTTGCCCTTTACCTGATTATGGGCTGGTTGGTTCTGGCTATCATTCCTGCCATCATTAGTCAAACAACACCAATTTTCTGGAGTCTCATGGTAACTGGTGGACTCTGTTATACAGTTGGAGCTGGATTTTACGCTAAGAAAAAACCTTATTTCCACATGATCTGGCATCTCTTTATCCTAGCAGCATCTGCACTTCAATATATCGCGATTGTTTATTACATGTAAAAAAGTTGAGAATCTTTTCTCAACTTTTTTCTTTACACATATTGATAAAATACTGGTGCAAGCCAACATCATCTGTCAATTCTGGATGAAAAGAGGTTACCAGCATATTTTTTTCTTGCGCAGCAACGATTTGATCATCAACTGTTGCTAGAATTTCTACACCCTCTCCAACACTACTGATAATCGGTCCACGGATAAAGGTCATGGGAATCTGACCGACTCCCTTACATTCTGCCTCTGTATAGAAGCTTCCTAGTTGACGTCCATAAGCATTGCGCTCAACCACTATATCCATGGTTCCAAGATGACTTTCTTCCTGAGAAGTGATTTCCTTAGCCAGCAAAATCAAGCCCGCACAGGTTCCAAAGACTGGTAATCCAGATAGAATGGCTTCTCGGATGGGAAGCAGCATGTTCTGGTCGCGCAAGAGCTTGCCCATGGTTGTAGACTCACCGCCAGGTAATATCAAACCAGCCAAATCTCTCTGATGGTGTTGAAAATCCTCTAAATTTCTGATTTCGACACTAACAACACCTAACTTTTCTAGCACTTTTGCATGTTCTGCAAAGGCACCCTGCAAGGCTAATATTCCAATTTTCATCTATTTTCCTCGCTCAGCCATGAGAATTTGGATTTCATTCTCATTGATACCAACCATGGCTTCCCCTAGGTCTTCAGAGATTTGAGCCAGAATTTGAGGATTTTGGTAGTTGGTTACGGCTTTGACAATGGCACTTGCTCGTTTAACTGGGTCGCCTGACTTGAAAATACCTGAACCTACAAAGACGCCCTCTGCCCCCAATTGCATCATCAGCGCAGCATCTGCTGGTGTTGCCACACCTCCAGCTGCGAAGTTAACAACTGGCAATTTTCCATGTTCATGAACGTATTGGACTAATTCTACAGGTACTTGCAAGTCCTTGGCAGCAACATAGAGTTCATCCTCACGGAGATTTTGAATGCGACGGATTTCTTGATTCATCATGCGCATATGACGAACGGCTTGAACGATGTCACCTGTCCCCGGTTCTCCTTTTGTCCGAATCATGGAAGCTCCTTCAGCGATACGACGCAAGGCTTCACCCAAGTCCTTAGCTCCACAGACAAAAGGAACTTGGAATTCTTTCTTGTCCACATGGAAACGGTCATCAGCTGGAGAAAGCACTTCACTCTCATCGATATAGTCAATCTCAATAGCCTCTAAAATCTGAGCTTCAACAAAATGCCCAATTCTGACCTTGGCCATCACTGGAATGCTGACCGCTTCTTGGATTTCTTTAATCATCTTTGGATCACTCATACGGGAAACCCCACCAGCTGCACGAATATCAGCTGGAATCCGCTCCAAGGCCATAACAGCTGCCGCACCAGCAGCCTCTGCGATACGAGCCTGTTCAGGGTTCTGAACGTCCATGATAACCCCACCTTTGAGCATCTGTGCCAAGTTTTTATTTAGTTCATAACGATTTTCAGTCATTTCTTCTCCCTCATCACTTGTATTAGTAGCTACCATTTCATTTTAAGCCAGATTAGAATGAAGTACAAGATAGAAAAACATTAATTGTCCGGGTACAGCAACATAAAAAACTATCTGACCTTAACTTAAGGCCAGATAGCTCGTCAATTTTTATTTTTCAGCTGTAAGTGCAGCCATAGTGATGTAGTTGTATGGTTTATTGAAGTGTGGCAGGAAGAAGAGGTCTGTCAAGGCCAATTTATCAATTGTTACATGCTCTTGGATAGCAAGTGAGAACATGTGGATTCCCATGCTGATTGCAGAGTCACGAGACACCATTTGCGCACCAAGGATTTCGCGGCTATCTTTGTCAAAGACAATCTTGATGGCAACTTCGTGGTTGTCATGTTTGATAAATTCTGGTTTTTGAAGGTCGTTAAAGCCAGTTTCAGTAGCGTTGTAGCCAGCTGCTTTTGCTTTTTCAAGAGTCAAACCAGTTGAAACCATGTGAAGACCATAGATAGAAATACCGTTTGATCCTTGAACACCGATTCCTTCCAACTCATGACCACAAGCGTTGTAAGCACCCACAATACCAGTACGTACAGCGTTAGATGCAAGAGCGATGTAGCTAGTGTCTTTACGTGCATTGTCATAAACAGTCGCACAGTCACCAACAGCGTAGACACCTGGAATAGAAGTTTCTTGTTTCTTGTCTACAAGGAAGGCACCGTTGCGGAAGAGTTCAATCTTACCATCCGCAAGAGCTGTGTTTGGACGGAAACCAACTGCAAGAACAACCATATCCACATCAAATGTTTCTTTGTCTGTTACCAAGCGTTCCACTTTACCATCACCTTGGATTGCTTTAACTGTTTGACCAAGCGCCAAGCGGATGTTGTGGTCTTCCAAGTTCTTCGCCATCATTTGAGTGAAGTCTTTGTCATAGTAGCCGTTCAAAACAGTGTCCACGATATCCACAAGCACCACTTCTTTTCCAAGACGCTCAAAGGCTTCAGCAAGTTCTACACCGATGTAACCACCACCAACAACGGCAATGCGCTCAAGGTGTTTGCTCTTATCTTCAAGTTTTTCAATAACTTCTTCAGCGTTTTGGTACAATTTAACAAATTGTACATTTTCAAGAGTTGCTTTGAATTCGCGATTTCCCTTAACGATTTCAACACCTTCGATTGGAGGCAAGATTGGAGTTGAACCAGTAGCAAAGATCAATTTATCATAAGACTCTTTGTGCTCTTTTCCTTCAACTTCTGCAGTCACAACTTTGTTATCGTAGTCAATTGAAAGAACTGGTGAGTTCATGTAAACTTTAGCACCTTTTGCTTCCAATTTTTCTTTATCAGAGTAGAAGAGACCTTCTGGGCCGTCAATTTGTTCCCCGATCCAAAGCGCCATTCCACAACCAAGGAATGAAATATTTGAGTTTTGGTCAAACACTACGATTTCGTTCTCATGTCCGAAGTTGTCCAACATGGTATTAATACAAGCTGTACCAGCGTGGTTAGCACCAACTACAACGATTTTACTCATAGAAAAATTCCTACCTTTAATTTTTGATTTACCTTTCTAGTATATCATTTACTGTTAGCGTTTACAAGGCATTTGCTCAGAATTCTCTTTTTTTCAGAAAAAAATACACTTAACATTGATAAATCTAATTTTTCTATCGTTTTCATATTAATTTTGAGCATATTTCTTGACTTTTTGTCAAAATTCATTTGTGAAAACGCTGACTTTATGGTATGCTAGATACATGGAAAGAAAATGTAAGGGGTTTAATTTCTCTAACTATCTTATGTTGAATGATTTCCTATAAGAAGAAAGGAGTTGGTAGCGTGCCTCTTCGTTCGCACTCTGAACGGCTAATGGGAACAACTATCACGATTTCATTAGTAGATGAACAGGCAGAAACCCTGCTTCAAGGAGCATTTGATTTGCTCAAGGAGCTCGAATACCGCTTCAACGCCAATAGTCAAGAATCCGAACTGATGGAAATCAACTACCAGGCTGGAATCGCACCTGTTAAGGTTCATCCTGACCTGTTTGAACTGATTACCCTTGGACTCGAGCATAGTCTAGCTCCATCTAGCCATCTCAATATCAGTATTGGTCCCTTGATTCAAACCTGGCGAATCGGTTTTGCAGATGCACGGCTTCCAAAGCCAAATGAAATAGAAGCTGTCTTGCCTCTAGTTGACCCGCATTTTATCAAGTTGGATTCGACTAGCTCTACTGTCTTTTTAGAGAAGAAAGGAATGAAGCTTGATTTAGGTTGCTTAGCCAAGGGCTATAGTGCCGATAAGGTTGCCCAGTATTTGAAAGTTCACGGTGTCACCTCTGCCTTGATCAATCTCGGAGGGAATATCCTCACCATCGGGAATAACCAAGCCAAAGAAGGGAAAGCCTGGCAGATTGGGATTCAAGATCCGCGAAATCCTCGTGGCAATCATCTCCTAACTATCCCTGCTTCTAACAAATCCGTTGTCACTTCAGGTATCTATGAACGCCACCTGACAGTAGATGGCAAAGACTATCACCATATCTTTGATAGTGAGACAGGATTTCCTGTCGAAACCGATCTTGCTAGCCTAACGATTGTCTCTGATAAATCCGTTGATGGTGAGATTTGGACAACCCGCCTTTTTGGAGAACGAAGCGCTTCTATCCTCTGGCAAGTCGAAAGTATAGATGGCATTGAAGCCATCCTCATCGACAAAGAGGGACGCCTTGCATGTTCTTCAGGCCTTCAAAATTGTATTATGTAAAAAGAGAAAGGAAATCTCATGCTAAAACTTATTGCCATTGTTGGAACGAACTCTAAACGTTCTACAAACCGCCAATTGCTCCAATACATGCAAAAACACTTTGCTGATAAAGCTGAAATTGAACTCGTTGAAATCAAGGACATCCCTGTTTTCAACAAACCAGCAGATAAACTTCTTCCCGCTGAAATTCTTGAAATTGCAGCTAAAATTGAAGCATCTGATGGTGTTATTATCGGTACTCCTGAGTACGACCACTCTATCCCTGCAGTTTTGATGAGCGCTCTTGCTTGGCTATCTTACGGTATCTACCCACTTTTGAACAAACCAATCATGATTACTGGTGCTTCATACGGCACACTTGGTTCATCTCGTGCCCAATTGCAACTTCGTCAAATCTTGAACGCTCCTGAAATCAAGGCAAATGTTCTTCCAGATGAATTCTTGCTCTCACACTCTCTTCAAGCATTTAACCCAAGTGGTGACTTGGTTGACCTTGACGTCATCAAGAAATTGGATGCCATTTTTGATGACTTCCGTATCTTTGTGAAGATTACTGAAAAATTGCGCAATGTACAAGAATTGCTTCGTAAAGATGCAGAAGAATTTGACTGGGAAAATTTGTAAGATAGGAGACCGAAAGAATGAAATTTGTTGGACTTGTTGGATCAAACTACGATCAATCATATAACCGCAAACTCTTGGAATTTATCCGTCGCAATTTTAAATTCAAATTTGAATTAGAAGTTCTTGAAATCGACGAAGTTCCAATGTTTAACCAAGACGAAAAATGGGACGAAAGCTTCCAATTGCGTTTCTTGTATAACAAGATTACGCGTGCTGATGGTGTTATTATCGCTACTCCTGAGCACAACCACACTATCTCAGCTTCACTCAAATCTGTACTCGAATGGCTTTCATACGAAGTTCATCCATTTGAAAACAAACCTGTTATGATTGTGGGAGCATCATACTATGACCAAGGAACTTCTCGTGCCCAAGTTCACCTTCGTAAGATCCTTGACGCTCCAGGTGTTAATGCCTACACGCTTCCAGGTAACGAATTCCTTCTTGGTAAAGCTAAGGAAGCTTTTGATAACAACGGAAATATCACCAACGAAGGAACTGTTAAATTCCTTGAGACTTGCTTAGATAACTTTGTAAAATACGTAGGAGTCGTTTCGAAATTGAAAAAACCAAAACCAATCGAACCAGAAGACTTGGATTGTGGAAAACCAATTGCTACAACCATTACGGAAGTTGATCCTGACGATCCAGAATGGGTAGAAAAAGTTGCTGCAATCACTGGAGCTGTTTCTGGTGATACCTATGTCAAATTGGACCACGGTATCTTGACAGTTAACCAAATCGATATGTTCTTGAAAGCTATGCCATTTGAATTGACATATGCTGACGACAACAACCAATTCCTCTACTACAACAACGCTCACCAAGATCCAGACACCATGTTTGCCAAACGTGTGCCACCTCAATCAGGTAACCGTATGTCGACTGTTCATAATTCTCTTCCACCAGCACGTATGAAGAATGTAGAGTGGGTTATCGGAACACTTCGTAACGGAAACCAAGAATACGTCCGTACTATCGTTCCAGGTTCTCCTGCAGGTGTTATCAACACTCACAACTACCAAGCTATGTACTATCCTGATGGATCATACGCTGGAATCAATGAAATCGTCTTTAACTTCCAACCATGGCTTGACTGGTACCTAAAAGAAACTGGTCAACGTTTGGTAGGTGGTAGCGGACCATTTGCTCCTGCTGCTGGAGGTCATGGAGATGCCGATGCTACTTCTGGCGCTTCTGATTCAGGGGACGCTGGAGGCCACGGTGGTGACGCAGACGCTACTTCTGGCGCAAGCAACTAAAAAACCAAAAAGGAGCCATTTGGCTCCTTCTTTTTTTATTATTACCAAAAAAGGGTTTTGTAGATGATCTACAAAACCCTTGAATTTTATGAATTTGGATCATCTAAACTACGGCCATGCAAACCTTTTTCACGTTGTACCTGACGTAGTTTTTCTGGTGTGACGTCATTTCCTTCCTCGTCCACAATTTTGATTCCCTCGACGTGGTGACGAACAGAACGACGATAGCCTTCGATATATTCCTCGCGAAGTTTAGCTTGTTCCACTTTTTCAGCAGAAGTCAAGCCTTCTGTTTTTTTCTTTTTGGCAAGCTCGTTGATACGAGCGATTTTTTTCGGATCCATTTTTTCTCCTTTGTGATAAGATACAGTCCGTTTGACTGAGTTTATTTAGTATTGATTTGGTTAAAACGAGCGAGCTTAGCTGCTTTCTTGGTTAGTTGTGACAAGATGGCCAAACGATTTTGACGGACAGCCTGATCTTCGGCCATTACCATGGTATTTTCAAAGAAAGCATCAATAACTGGACTAAGCGCAAAGAGTTGTTCTAATTGCTGGCTTGCAGTTCCTGATAAAACTAATGATTCTACTGTCTCCGCCAAAGCTTTCTCTTCTTCATTCTCAAAGAGAGCAGAATCAAACGCATCAGAGCCTTCTGCCTTCTCAGCCAAATTGAAGGCACGTGAGAGGGATTCGACAGATGATTTGAAGTCTTCTTTCTTGCTTGCTTCTACAAGAGCACTTGCTGCTTCTAGCATATCCGCCACAACAAAGTTTGAACCTGCGAGAACTGCTTCCTTGATATCTTTTGGAGTAGAGCCCATCATCTTATCAACACGAGCCTTGATAAAGTCCATAACCTCTGCTTTATTTTCATAAGTCAAACTGTCAAATTTCAAAGCATAAAGGCTATCAATCAGCTCATCCATAGCAAAATGCCAACCAAAGGCATCCAAGATACGAACCACACCTTGCGTCGCACGACGAAGGGCATAAGGGTCATTAGAACCTGATGGAATCAAGCCTACTGAGAAGAAACTCAAAATCGTATCCAATTTGTCTGCAATGGCTAGAATGGCTCCCACCTTGCTCTCTGGAAGTTCGCCTTCAGCAGCTGTCGGCATGTAGTGTTCACGAATGGCTGCTGCAACTGCTGGAGTTTCACCAGCAAGAAGGGCATATTTCTCACCCATAATACCTTGGAGTTCATCAAACTCACCAACCATACCCGTCAACAAGTCAAACTTGTAAATGGCTGCTGCACGAGCTAGGTCAACTGTTTCATCCACTGATAGGCCCGCTTTCTCTGCTAAGAGAATGGCAATCTGACCTGTACGAATCATGTGTTCACGAAGGGAACCAATCTTCTCATGGAAAGTCACATTGTTTAATTTTTCAACAAGATCTGAAATCACCAATTTTTGGTCTTCACGCCAGAAAAATTCACCGTCTTCCAAGCGAGCTACCAAGACTTTTTCATTTCCTTTAATAACATTTTCCAAATGCTCTGCGTTTCCGTTACGAACAGAAATAAAGTTTGGCAAGAGCTTGCCATCTTGATCTCGGACAACGAAGTAACGTTGATGCTCCTTCATCGAAGTCACTAAGACTTCTTCTGGAACTTCAAGGTATTTGGCATCAAAACTTCCCATAAAGGCAGTTGGGTATTCAACCAAGTTCAAGACTTCGTTCAGCAAGTCAGCATCAATTTCGATACGTACCCCATGTTCAGCTTCGATTGCCTTGATTTGGTCAACAATCATTTGCTCACGTTCACGAGGATCTGCGATTACAAACTGCTTACGAAGGTATTCTTCATAGCTCAATGCTGACTGAATCTTAGTTTCTTGTCCCAAGAAACGATGACCGCGACTCACACGACCGCCCTTGATATCAAGGAAATCCAAATCAAACTCTTGCTCGTCCAAGAGAACTGTCAAAGTGTGTACAGGGCGGATATATTCAAAAGTGTTGTTAGCCCAGTGCATACTGACAGGGAAAGTTAGTGACTTCAGGACGTCTACAACGCCAGGAACAATGGCTTCAACTGGTTGCCCCACTTCTTCCTTGGTAACATAGACATATTCTTCACCCTTGATTTCACGGAATTCAATATCTTCAACCGTTAAGCCTTTCCCACGGACAAATCCTTGAGCTGCTTTGGTGAAGTTTCCATCACTATCCAAGGCAATCTTCTTTGCTGGACCCTTGAAATCTTCTGTCAAATCAGACTGTTTGTCTGCAAGACCAGTGACACGAACAGCCAAACGACGTGGTGTTGAGAAGGTTTGAATGGCTTCAAAAGACAGGCGATTTTCCTTGAGGAAGGCTGCCATTTTTTCACCTAGTTGTTTTTCACTAGGAGTTACTACGTAGGCTGGTAACTCTTCAAGACCGAGTTCTACTAATAAGTTTTTTGTCATATTTTTTCCTTTACATCTTCTTCAATCTTTTCTTTTGATATGCACCTTAGGTACTGGGGACGTTGCTAACTAACTTTTGTGAGTCTGTAAGGAAATCTTATACCAAATAAACTAAGATTTCCAACACTCTCATCAAAGTGGATTTAGCTGACTGATTTTTGAACCCAAGGTTTCAAAAATCCCCACATAACAGTACGGCGGTGCATATCCCTTTAGCAAGTCTTCGACTTGCCTTTAACGATTTTAGAGCACAGTATTACTTACTATTCTGCATCTTCTGCTAGGAGTTTAGCTCGTGTTGCTTCATCTAAAAGTGGGTAGCCTAGGCGTTTGCGTTCTGCGACAAAAGTTTTAGCTACGACACGGGCCAAGTTACGAATACGAGCGATATAGCCTGCACGCTCGGTTACAGATACGGCACCACGCGCGTCAAGCAAGTTAAAGGTGTGTGAACATTTGAGAACATAGTCATAGGCAGGGTGAACCAGGCCTTCTTCTAATGCACGGCCAGCTTCTTTTTCAAACTTATCAAAGTTTTCAAGCAACATCTCTTGGTCAGAAATTTCAAACGAATATTTTGAATGCTCATACTCAGGCTGGATAAAAATTTCTCCGTATTTTACACCATCGGCCCACTCGATATCATAGACAGAGTCCACTTCTTGGATGTAAGAAGCCAAGCGTTCCAAACCGTAGGTAACTTCCGCAGTCACAGGACCAGTTGCCAATCCACCAACTTGTTGGAAGTAAGTGAACTGAGTGATTTCCATCCCGTCAAGCCAAACTTCCCAACCAAGACCAGCTGATCCAGTTGATGGGTTTTCCCAGTTATCTTCAACGAAACGAATATCGTGTTCCAAAGGATTGATACCCAATTTTTCCAAAGACTCAAGGTAAAGTTCCTGGATATTTGATGGAGAAGGCTTCATAACCACTTGGAATTGGTGGTGTTGGTATAGACGGTTAGGGTTTTCCCCGTAACGACCGTCAGCAGGACGACGTGATGGCTCCACATAAGCCGCATTCCATGGCTCAGGTCCGATAGCGCGAAGGAAAGTGTAAGGACTCATCGTCCCTGCACCTTTTTCATTGTCGTAAGCCTGCATGAGCATACAACCTTGGTCATTCCAAAATTGCTGCAAAGTCAAAATAATTTCTTGAAATGTTAATTTCTTAGACATTGTTTACTCCTTAATAAAAAATGTTTTCTTGCGACACGAGTCTGCCTCATCGATTATACGAGGCAAGACGAGTTAATACTGCGTCTAGCTCAGCACCCTAGTGCTGAGCGTGGGGCAGTCCGACCGTAAGGAGTTCTCTTCCACTGACGCAGTGGAAAGTCAATTTTTTAAACATTGTTTACTCCTTTAGTTTATATTATCTTTTTAAATTTATTTATCAAGCAACCAAGAAAAAGCTGGGTCCTGAAAAATATGACGTTTGGGAACAGTTTGTAAATTTTGATTGCATTCATCTACTGTACCCAATTTCAAAGCACAAACTTCTGGTACATCTTCTTGAATAGTGAAAATTTGACTGTGACAGTTCTGGCAGTAATAGCGTTGTTTCCCTGGAGATGAACTGTAGGTAATCAAATTCTCTTCTCCATACAATACTAGATTTTTGCTGCTAACTTTGGCATTAACTGTATAAGCAGACGCAGTTGCTTTCCGACAGAATGAGCAATGACAAAAAACTAATTCCGACAATTCCTCATCTAAAGTGTAGGTCACTGCTTTGCATAAACAAGATCCTTTAAGCATTATGCTCCTTTCTACTTAGGTATTAGACGAAATTCAAAAAGAACCGAATTTCAACACCCAAGCCTTGCGACTAGGGGCGTCAGAAACGCGGTTCCACCCTAATTTATTACTTCATTGTTTTTTAAAATACAACAGAAAGCGCCAGTTCCTTACCTTGTCCTACTTGGCTCCCACTATCCCAAGCTCGCTTGAAGAACGCCATAAGACTTTCTTTCTTGTTGATTATTATATCAGAAAGAGAGAAAATTTACAATTCTTTTTCTTACTTTCTAAAAATCCATCTCATCCACACGAGGTGCGCCAGAAGTCACTGAAATCGTCTTTAAGATCTCTCGCTCTTCTTTGCTAAGTTCAATCCCAAAACAGTCAAGATTGCTCTGGATGCGAGAGGCTGTTACTGACTTAGGTAACGGTAAAAACTCTTCTGCCAAACTCCAAGCCAAGGCAATTTGAGCCACTGATTTCCCATGCTTAGTAGCAATTTCTTGGACTTCCTTCTGTTCAAACAACTCCCCTTGCCCAAATGGTCCCCATGCCTCTAAGAGAATTCCTTTCTCTTTACAGTAGTCAACCACTTCCTCTTGATAAACTCCTGGTGCCAAGCGTACCTGATTAACCGCTGGAATGACTCTTGCTGTCTCAAGCAAGGCATCCAAATGCTTAGGAAGAAAATTACTAACACCAATAGCACGAATCTTGCCTTCTTTGTAAAGATCCTCCATCGCTCTCCAGACTTCAGCATTGCGAGTTTTCCATTCGTCGTTTTCTCTTAGTGGTTTTGGATTTGGCCAATGGATAAGGTACAAGTCTAGATAATCCAATCCCAGTTTTTCCATTGATTCCTCAAAAGCATGGCGAGCTTCTTCATAGCTGTGATTGGTATTCCAAAGTTTGGTCGTTACAAAGATTTCTTGACGTGGAATACCGCTATCTCGTATAGCACGACCAACGCTCTCCTCATTTTGATAGATAGCCGCAGTATCGATATGACGATATCCAGCCTTTAAAGCTTCTAAAACGGCTTGGTAGGCCACCTCTCCATTTTCAGCTTTCCATGTTCCAAATCCTAGAACAGGAATTGAAACTCCATTATTTAGCGTATAAGATTTCATATTTTTTCCTTTCTATGTGAAGAAAATCTAAAGAAACAAAGTCCTGATTATCAGCACATTTGCTCCTTTAGATTTTAAAATCATTGATCACGATCGTAATACATTTCGTGAGCTTTCAAGCGAGAATTAAGCATTTCCGGAACAGTCACAAATGTATAACCTTCCTCTTTCAGATATTCTATAATCTTTGGAAGAGCATTAACTGTAGCGCCATGAATATCATGCATAAGAACAATCGATCCATTACGAACTTGATGCTGAATCTCTGTCAAAATAGCAGATTCATTCTTGCTCTTCCAGTCCAAACTATCTACATTCCACATGATAAAACTCAAATCCAGACTATTACGAATATCATCTGTAATCGCTCCGTAAGGAGGTCGCATAAGTTTAGAACTCGAACCTAAAACCTTGGTCAAGGAATCTTCTGTATCCGTGATTTGTTTTTTAGCATCTTCAAGAGACAATTTAGAAAGAACGGGATGATCCCAGCTATGGTTTCCCACAACATGGCCTTCAGATTTCATTCGTTTCAGAAGATTTTCATTGCCAGCAATGTTTTTACCAAGTACAAAGAAAGTCGCCTTTACATTGTACTTAGCCAAGGTATCCAAAGCCTGGGTAGTTGTAGATGGATTTGGGCCATCATCAAAGGTCAAGGCTACAACTTTTTTATTTTTCTGAGCAAAGTAAGCTTGGTAAAGTTCAGCATCCTTTTCTAATAGATAAGAGAACTCCAACACATCAAAGAAACTGGATATTGGTAAAGCAATTTCCTCCAGAGCCTCCCCTAGGTCAGCAGGATAAAGGATGATTTGACTATCTTTATAATCAAAGCTCCATAACGACAAATCTTGGTCTGTAAAGGTTTTTAGCACCTGATCAATTTTTGTCTGGTCAAGTTTCTTATCTTCTAGAGTTGACTTGATTTGACTCAGCAGGAGTTCCTTAGCCTTGCTAGCATCCTTGAAAAGTTTACTAAGAGTGAAAAGTTGACCATCTTCTGTCAAGAAAATTTTTCCTAAAGAAGTCTTTTCTTTTTCCTCCACTTTTGAAGCAGACAGGTCATAGACCTGCTTACTGATATTACGAGCAACAACTCCCTTTAAGACGGGATCCAACTGCTCCGTATAATAAAATACCAGATCCTCTTTATCTTCTAGCTTTTCTTTGATATCCTGATTGATCTTTTCTCTAACAGACGCAATGATTTCCTCTCCTTGAAGAGGGTAGTAGACAATCACTTCGGCTTGACCTTTTCGGAAATGGTCTTTCTGACTACCTGCGTTGAATTGCTGGTCCTTTTCGCTTTTTAGCGCTTCAATTTTTTGTTCATAAGATTGCTTTTGTAGAATCTTGTAACCAATGACGCCACCTAGGCAGATTATAGCAAGACCTAAGATTCCAACAAAGGAAAGTAATCTACTTCTCTTTTTATCATGAGAAACACGTTTCGCTCTATTTTTTTTCATATTATAATCATATCAAATCAAGGCTATAATTTCAATGATAAACAGATGTTCTACTATTTAAAAAATGATAACAAAAAAGCCTAGACAATCTAAGCTTTTTGAATTTTAGAAGCGAATCGCTTCACGTGTTTTTTCATAAGAAGAAACAAATCGATTTGTAACTCCTGGCTCTGCAACTTCCAAGGCTTGAGAAATTTTCTCAAATGAAGTTTGATAATCAAAGTCTCTTTCAAAAATTTCAAGTGCCTCATTGAAGGCTTCTTGAATACGCTCATCAAACGAACGGTAGCGATTTGAGTATTGAAGAAGCTGCTCTGTCAAAGTTGCATATTGAACGATATTGTAGGTTTCTGTTTCCAGAGCCTCCATATCATTTGTAGCAATCTCAAGAATGCGATTGACAGATTCAATATTAACTTTTGCCTGTTCCAATTCAGCCATCAAATCTTCTACGTTGTTACTTGTCGCAAAGAAAAGTTTCAAGAAGCTTTGAGGAATACCTGGTAAGTTTCTCTTTTCCATGTATCGTTTGATAGTATGTAAACGATTGACATAGACATTAGCCTTTTGACGAGCATTCATATCATCCTTCTCAATTTGTGCTAAATGCTCACTAACAGAGATTTGTTCATCTTCAATATCTTTTAAATTGTTTTGAAGATCTTGTAACTGCTCCTCTAAGATAGAGTATGCTTCCTTAGGCTCTGCTTGTTCTTCAATCACTTCTGTGATTAGCGTATCAAACTCTGACAATTCAGCATAAAGACGGCGAACATGATTTCCATAGCTCTCTGGGAGAAGATAAGTTTTATTAAGACGCTCTATATCTTGAGCAAGAACTTGGTTATTATCTTTCAAATGATTAAGGTAGGTCGGTAGCGTTTCGAGTAAACCTTCCACTACTTTTTGAGACGCCACCTCACGTGAGAAGATAGCATAGAGAGCATTGATTTCTTCTTGGATTTGCGTGTTTTCGTACTCTGCATTATCCAACTCCAAGTGTTTGATATTTTCCTGATTTTTCTTTAGAGCTTCACGCAAAAGTTGGAAACGAGCTTCAATATCTGTTTCGATAAAATGATAATTAAGCCCCAATAACTTACGGTAACCTTCTTCAAGATCTTCCAATTGCTCTGGGAGCTCCGTTGATAAGGTTGTCACAAGGCTTGGAACACGCTCAACCATATGTGTCAATGCAAGAATATGATTTTCTGTCTCATCTAAGATACTCGCAGCTTCAACTGGATCTCCTGATGAATTTAAAGTTACAAACTGAGAAAATTCCGATTGAATTTTTTCCAATTGCTTCTCAATTTCAGGAAGCGCCTCACCATACTGTTCTGAATTTTCTGCTACTGTATGTTGTAGACTTTCAAACAAATCCAAGGCATGTGAAACACGTCCACTATTTCTAGACTCCTGTTTTTCAAGCTCTGAGAGGGCATTGCGAATCGCCGCAATATCTTCTTCAATCAAATCAATCTGGCTTTCAATTTGATCAATCTTGTGAGCGGCTTTGAAGAAACGGAAAGAATTGTTATAGTTTTCAGCCTCGAAAAGGTGGTTTTCAATATCAGCAAATGAATTAAGCGATAAATCAACCCATTTTTGATTCCATTCCCGGAAAGTGACCTGACTTTGACCAATCAAGTGCATGTTTTTAACGGCTTCAACCTCATCATTTACTGGAAGGTTGTAGAGTTTTTCTTTTCTTTCTTCGAGGGCCGCTAATCTGCCTTCATTTCGCTTGCGAAGAAACATAGCTACTCCATAAGCCAGAACCAAAATGATTGCAATTGCAACCATTAGATAAATTAGTTGTCCATTAGACATATCAAACTCCTTTTATACTAGAAACAATCGTAATGATTATATCATATTTTTTAAACCAAGGGAACTATTTCACGCATTTTTAGACGTCAAGCGTACTGTAAACGGCATTTTCTTCGATAAATTCGCGGCGAGGTTCAACACGGTCACCCATCAACATATCAAAGATTTTATCAGCTTCGGCAGCATCATCTACCGAAACACGCGCCATCAAGCGATGTTCTGGATCCATGGTGGTTTCCCACAATTGGTGGTCATCCATTTCTCCCAGACCTTTATAACGTTGGATGGTTGGTTTTGAACGCCCTTCACTATGACGTGCTAAGGCTTCTTGGAGTTTAATTTCTTGATCTGCACCAGGTTGAATGTATTCTTTGATCTCACTTCCAACTTTAACCCCATAAATCGGTGGTTGAGCAATGTAGACATATCCAGCTTCTAGAATTGGTTTCATGTAGCGGTAAATCAAGGTTAGCAGGAGTGTTCGAATGTGGGCACCATCAACATCGGCATCGGTCATCAAAACGAGTTTTTGGTAACGAGCCTTAGTGACATCAAATTCTGCACCAAATCCTGTCCCCATGGCTGTGAAGAGACTCCGAATTTCTTCGTTAGCAAGGATTTTATCCATGCTAGCTTTTTCAACGTTCAAGATCTTACCACGAATTGGCAGGATAGCCTGGAATTCACGGTTACGACCAGATTTAGCTGATCCACCAGCTGAGTCTCCTTCGACGATGAAAAGCTCTGTCTCAGCAGGATTGTTAGAAGAACAGTCTGCTAGTTTTCCTGGGAGATTAGAAATTTCCAATCCAGATTTTTTACGAGTGACTTCACGCGCACGCTTGGCAGCCACACGAGCCTTGGCAGCCAAAATCCCTTTTTCCACGATGCGCTTGGCAATCTGCGGATTTTCCATAAGAAAATCAGAGAAGGCATCACTGAAGAGGCGATTGGTAATCTTGACTACTTCACTGTTCCCCAGTTTGGTCTTGGTTTGTCCTTCAAACTGCGGGTTTGGATGTTTCACAGAGATAACAGCAGTCAAGCCTTCGCGGACATCTTCCCCTGTTAGGTTGTCTTCATTGTCTTTTAGCAGCTTATTTTTGCGGGCATAATCATTGATAACACGCGTCAGCGCTGTACGGAAACCTTGCTCATGCGTACCACCTTCATGGGTGTGAATGTTATTGGCGAAACTCATGACGTTTTCGTGGTAACCAGTTGTGTACTGCATGGCTACTTCAACTGTGATATCATCCATCTCACCGTCTGTGTAGATTGGCGTATCAAAGATCACATCCTTGTTCTCGTTGATATACTCAACGTAGCTAGCAATCCCACCCTCATAGTGGTAATGTTTGCTTTGTTCTAGACCTTCACGCTTATCTGTGATGGAGATTCGAAGACCTCGGTTCAAAAAGGCTAGTTCTTGAATACGTTTATTTAATTTATCAAAGTCAAAAGTTGTTGTTTCTGTAAAAATCTCTGGATCCGGTGTGAAGTGAACTGTTGTTCCAGTTTTATCCGTATCTCCAACCACTTCAAGATCAGCAACGACATGACCACGACGGTATTCTTGATAATGAATCTTACCGTTTTTGTGGACATGAACATCTAATTGTGTTGAAAGAGCGTTTACTACCGATGAACCTACTCCATGGAGTCCACCTGAGACCTTGTATCCGCCACCGCCGAATTTTCCTCCAGCATGAAGAACTGTAAAAACGGTCTCAACAGCGGGACGTCCTGTCTTTTCCTGAATATCAACAGGAATTCCACGACCATCATCCACAACAGTGATGGAGTTATCTGGCTCAATAAAGACTTGGATATGACTTGCAAATCCAGCTAATGCTTCGTCAATTGAGTTATCAACGATTTCCCATACTAGGTGGTGAAGGCCTTCTTTTGAGGTCGATCCAATATACATACCTGGACGCATACGAACGGCTTCCAGCCCCTCCAAAACTTGAATTTGACTGGCATCGTAATCCTGTGCCTGTTGATTTTTGATTTCTTCTGTCATTTTTTCCCTTTTCTTACATGTCTATTGCTTGTCTCAATGTAGCAACGTTTTTAAAAAGATAGGCATCTAAGCCAGCAGCTTCACCTGCTTCTACATCAATATTTCTGTCACCAATGACCAAACCAGATGTAATATGATATTTATCACGTAAATAAATCATGGACTCAGGATCTGGTTTTCGTTTGAAACCAGAACTGGCAATCACGACTTCTGTGAAGTAGTCATCTATCTGGGTCTTGGCAAGAAGTTCTAGCACTTGGTCATTTCGATGAGAAACCAAAAAATGACGACCACCCTTGTCAGAGATGTCTTTGAGTAACTCAGGAATTCCCTCAAACAAGACTGGGTGCTCTAGCTCACGCGCTTCATTTTCTTTGTAGTTTTCTAAAAAATCCTCGATGTTTGGGGCAAACTTCTCGATGGCAAAAGCTGTCGAAACCTTCAAGGCTTCGTAAACACGGTCGTGTTCTTGCTCTATTCCGTATTGGGCTAAGGTTTCTACAAAGGCTGCTGTAGAAGTCTCATAATTATCCAATAGGGTACCACCTAAATCCCATATGTAGTCGTGATATTTCATACCCTTCATTATACCATTTTTTTATGAAAAAAGCGATGATTTCCTAGATTTTTCCAAGCAAAAACGAGAGTTTAACTCTCGTTTTACTGTTGATTTTCAAAGACATCCCGATAGAGCATGCCGACTCGTAAACTTTCAGCATCTCCTCCCAACTGCTCTGCCAACTCATAGGCAAAGGCAAGAGCCGTTGACGGTCCTCGGCTGGTTGTTAGATTGCCATCCACAACTACTGTTTCCTTTCGGTAAATTCCATCACTGATGTTCTCCTGAACACCGTCATAACAGGTGAAGTACTTGTCTTTCAGGACACCTGCTTGTTGAAGAGCGATTGGGGCTGCACAGATGGCTGCAATTTTCTTTCCTGCTTGGTCAAAGGATTTAATCTGTGAAATGAGGGCTTGATTATCCCGTAGGTGAGCTGAGCCTGGCATGCCACCTGGAAGAACTACCAAGTCATAGTCGGACAAATCGCCATCAAAAACACGATCAGCTTTCACCTGAATGCCATGCGATCCTGTCACCTGCTCTTCAAATCCTACCATATCACAGGAAATGTTTGCTCGACGCAAGACATCGACTACTGTCAAGGCTTCGATTTCTTCAAAACCCTGGGCTAAAATAACTGCTACTTTTGCCATAGTGGCCTCCTTATTTGATTTGTTTTAGGACGACTTTCTTTCGTTTGAATGGAACTTTTCCACTTTTCTCTTCTGCTAGGTTGGTCTGGTAACTCATAGACAAGAGGAGACCGACACCGATGAGGTTACTAATAATTGCGGAGCCCCCTTGAGAAATGAAAGGCAGAGGAATTCCTGTCAAAGGAAGTAAGCCTGTCACGGCACCGATATTTTCAAAGATATGGAAGAGTAACATCATGATAAAACCAGTCGAAATGTAGGTGTAGAACTGGTTATTTGATCTGAGCGTAATCTTCAACATTCGATAGATGAGAAGTAAGTATAAAGCGATGACAAAGACCGAACCAATAAAGCCAAAGTCTTCAGCAATTACGGTGAAAATCATATCACTTTCACGTACTGGAATAAGGAGATTGGACACATTAAAACCTTGTCCAAACAAGCCACCACTTCCAATAGCAATTTGCCCCTGCGCCTGCTGGTAAGTCGTTGTTTGCGCAAAATCAAAGGGATTGAGCCAGGCCAAAATACGGTTAATCTGGTAAGTTGGCATCCCAATCTGATGCAAAAAGGCACGTCCATCCTTACTTATAAAGATGGCCATGAAGCCCGCAACTGCAGTCACTCCTGTTACAAAAACTGGAATGATAATCTTCCACGAAACACCTGAAAGGAGAACCATGCCTGCAAAAATAGCTACAAAAACCAAGGCAGTCCCCAAGTCACTTTGTAGGGCTAGAAGGATCAAGACTGGGATGGTAAAGGCAATCATCCAACCAATCAATAGGAAATCCAAGGGGATGGTTCGGCGCCACTCCTTGTGCTTTTGAGTGAATTGTACAATAACTCGAGCCAATATCAAGATATAGGAAATCTTCATGAATTCCGATGGCTGGAAAAGTGTCGTTCCACCAATCGATACCCAGTTCTTGGCACCTGTTGACGCTACAAGATTTGGATTGTAGAAAACAAGAGGGAGGACCATCAAGGCTAAACCTAAGCCATAAAGGTAGGGAGTCACCTTCCATAAAAACTCGGTATTAAAGAACATGACCACAAATCCAATGACAAGACCCAAGGCAATCCAAGCGATTTGCTGACCTAGTATTGGAAGTACATTATTGGGATAGTCATGACTAACTGCTATATAAATGGCCACTACTCCAATCACCAGTAAACAAAACACTGGTAGGAAGAGGCTATAATCGACTCGAGAGTCGAAGGAACGTTTCATATTTTTTACCTTTTCTCTTTCTTGGATTTTTCTTTCATTCTATTGCGACGAGATTGGAGAAAATCAGCTACAGCAGACTCTAGCTGGTCTCTAGAAAGGATCCGAACGGTCCTTTCTTTTGACAAGGCCTGAGCGATTTGTTTGCCGTAACACTTGCTAACGACACGACTGTCTAAGATTAGAGCAACCGAACCCTGGTCAGATCGTCTAACAGTACGGCCCAGAGCTTGTTTTAGCCGAATGATCGCCATCGGCAACTGATAATCATAGAAAGGATTTTTCCCTTCTTGACGCAGTTCTTGGTTTAATTTTTTGGTTAAAGGTTCTTGGGGATTTTGGAAAGGCAATCTCGGAATCACTTGGATCACGCAAGGATGGGTTGAAAAATCAACCCCTTCCCAGAAACTACCTGTTCCAAGCAAGATTTGGCGCTCGCCTTTTTCAAAACGTTTTTTCAGTTGACTTGGTTCCCCATTTTTATACTGAGCCAGATGCGGTTGGTCAAGCAGGTCTGAAACTGCCAGCAACATCTCTTTTGAAGTAAACAAAACCAATAAGGGTTCTTGAAAGGCCTGTAAGCTTCGAATGACAGAAACCACTTCACTAGCATAGTCAAAAGGCGGAACTTCTGTCACAAGAGGAAAGTCATCGACTAGAAAGACTTCTTGTTGCTCCTGTTTTGCTACATCAAGCCTAACAAGTGGAGAATCCGGAAATCCCAATAAATCTGCTAAGGAAACCCGATTGCTGATTTCAAGAGTGGCCGATACTCCTAGGAGCCTACAATCTTCTGGCAATAAGTCTGCTAGTATAAAGCGGCCTTTTTTACTTGAACAAATCAAGACATCCTTGCTCGATTTCTCTGCTGTAGCAAGCCAAAATTCACGGTCCGAGGTGAAAAAGTTTGCAATCTCTCTATACTCTGGGAGAGCTAACTCCGAAAAATGCTGGCGCAAGTGTTCGAGAGAATCCAACCACTTTCCATTCTTAAGACCTGATTGATACTGCTCCATCAAGTAACGACATTCAAAGCCAATACTTTCAAGCAAGCGTTTCTGAATCAAATCTTCTTCTGACTCTATGGACTTATCAAGCTGGGTTACAAGTTCCTCAAGGCGATAAGCCTGCTGGGCCAGATTTTCAAGAGCTAGCAACATTTTTTGAGCTTCATCCAAAATTACCAAACGGTTGTCGACAAACTCTGGATTGTCTTCCAAACGAGTGACCAGATAGGCATGATTGGTTAAGAGAACGCGACTGGTCTCGGCCTTTTCCTGCCCTCGTTTCCAAAAATCCTCTGTAGCAAATAAACTTTTCTTTGAAAGCTTGCCATCGTGGACTAGTTCTGGCAGAAAGTGTTGATAGCGATAAAGCTGCCCGATTTCGTCCAAGTCACCTCTCTCTGTCTCTGTTAGCCAGATGAGCAGTTGCATTTTAAAGCGTGTGAAGAGGCGATTGGACTCTGATCGATGGAGAACTCGGTGAAAAGCATCCAATTTCAAGTAATTTTGAGGCCCCTTGAGACTATGAATTTCCAGATGGAAGACCTCTTTTAATCGCTGACCTTCTTCTTGCATGATTTGATTTTGAAGAATTTTGGTCGGAACGCTCACTAGGATACCTGCTTGACTCTTCAAGTTCAAAGCTGGGAGGAGATAACCATAAGTCTTGCCCAGTCCCGTTTGAGCTTGGATAAAGGAAGTCTGATGTTCTTCCAGTAATTGCTCAATCTTCTCCGCAAATTCCAACTGTTGCGGACGTTCCTCCAGCCCCAATAAAGAAATGTTTTTAGCAAAGTCTTTGGATAACTTTCGTGGGACTAAGGATTTGCTTTCCTTTCTGAGGAAAAGCCCATGAAGTTCCATCAAGTCTGGCGAAGACAAGAGAGATTGTTGCTGATAGACCTCCTCAATCACCAGATAACTTTCATAGAGAAGGTTGTCTGCAAGGTTTAATAAGCTTTCTAAGAGCCCTTTAGGTAGCTCAAAAAGTTTTTGACGCATGTAAAGCAAAAGTTCAGCTGTTGCCTGAGCATCTGACAGGGCAGTATGGGCATGTTCCAGCTCAATGCCCAACTCTTGACAAAGGATACCTAAGTTATACTTTTCAAACTGAGGATACAGAACCTGGGCTAGCTCAACAGTATCCACCCGCGGTGTACGCAATTCATATCCTTCAAAAAAGAGAAATTCCGCAAGAAGGTTGGCATCAAACTGTACATTGTGCGCAACAAAAATACCGTCCTTAACCAATTCAAAAATTTTTCCAGCCACCTGAGAAAACTCTGGTGCTGCAGCCAAGCGTTGATCGGTCAGACCTGTTAATTCTTTGATATGAGAATCCAAGGGTTCGTGAGGATTGACATCGGTCGCATACTGATCGATGATGTCACCATTCTCAATCACCACAATGCCTACTTGAATAATTTTTGCCTTGCTTCCGGTGCTGGTCGCCTCTAAATCAACGACTACATACCGATCATTTCTCGCATTCATCATTAAAAATTATATCAAAAAAAGCATGATTTGACACCCCTCAACTTTGATAACAATCTCACTTTCCTTGTGAGTTTGAGTAAAAACCCAGACCTTAAAAGTGAGAATTTCTCGTAAGTTCAGCAGTTGTTTGCTGGTTCTGAGGTATTTGAAAATCTTATCAACAAAGCTACATCAACATAAAAAGACAACCAAGGTATTAGCTGCCTTTTTGAGATATTTTTTTCATTGCTTTTGGAAGTGCCTTGCTAATTTCTGTTGGCAAGACAAGGTAGTTTTCTTGAGCAAGTTCTTGCGCAATAGCTGAATGAAGGTGAGTCGCTACCACCACTCTTTCATAGAGGCTGACTTGGTCAAACTGACCTGCAAAACCTGCAATCATCCCAGCCAGAGTATCTCCCATCCCACCTGTTGCTTGATAGGGGCCTCCAACCTGTAACTGATAATATTCAGACTGACCAGCTTGCCAGATACGAGTCGCTGGACCTTTCTCAACTAAAATCGTTCCTTGAGGAAAAGCCGAAAGAGCCATAGCAGTCGCCTCTGTATTTTGATGGTCAAGAACTATACCAGACAGTCTTTCCCATTCCTTTTGGTGGGGAGTTAGGATAAGCTGACTAGATGGGAATGGTAACTGGCCTTTTGCTAAAATGCCCAAAGCACCACCATCTGCAATCAAAATCTGGTCTCTTCCAAGACTATCAAAGACCCGTTTTACGAGTTCTTCTCCGAAGGTATCCTCTCGCAAACCCGGACCAAGCAAGACAACTTCTGCCTTTTCCAACTGTTCTTCTAACAATTGCTGGTCTTGAAGAGAAAATGCCATGGCCTCAGGTAAATGACTGTGCAGAGCCGGAATATTCTCCTTATCCGTACCAACAGTCACCAACCCTGCTCCACTTTTGACAGTTGCAATGGCTGACATGATGATAGCTCCCCCATAAGGATAGGTCCCTCCCAGCAAGAGCAGACGCCCGTAATCTCCCTTATGGCTGTGACGAGAGCGTTCAATAATGACTTTTTCTAATAAAGCTTGATCAATCACTTTCATCGTTTTTTCCCTCTCACTCCATTATACTACAAAAGGAGGTTCAGTCCTCCTTCTACACTATTTTCCCTTAAATTCCGCAAAAGTCTGTAAGATTTTAGCAGCAACTGCTGGAGAAGGAGCTCCTTTAAGCTCTAACGTGTCATCTGCATATGGAGTAAGGCCAGCAAAATCTCCTATCTGAACTGAATAAAGAGATGTCTTAAACAGTTCAATATCGTTTTGGTCATTTCCAAAAGCGATGAAGTTCTCCCCGCATAACTTTTCAACAGTTGTCGCCTTATGAGTATCCAAGGGGTTGACATAAAGGCACTTTTCATGCGCATGATAAGACAGATGAGCTTGTCCTAGTCTTTCTAACTGACCAAGCAGATCATCAAGCAACTCCTCGTGGTCGCCCATATAAACGACTATCTTAATCGGAGTCCCTAAGTCCTCGAGTTTCTGATGACGAGCCACCTTTAGGGGATCCACACTGGAGAAAAATGGAATCTTCTCTACAATCTGACCGCTATAGTCAAAGCAATCATCTGCAAAAAAAGGGAGATTATAAGTCTGGCAATAATCCACTAGCGCCTGATAAACTCCAGCATCGAGATTCCTTTCGAAGATAGCCTTCCCCAGATAATAGGCTACGCCACCATTCAAACCTATAACCAAACGCTGACTGAGTTCAGAACCTAATAAACCCAAACAATCCCGATAAGAGCGAGCTGAAGCAAACACAATCTCATGCCCATAATCTTCAGCCTTTAAAAGAACCTGCTTAATCTCCTCATCAATGGTCATATAGTCAAAAGACAGCGTCCCATCCAGATCAAATACGAATTTCATCTTCCTAATCCTTGTTCAGTGTTCGAAGCGCTGCCTGATAGGTTTGCTCCATTAGCATGGTAATCGTCATAGGACCAACTCCACCCGGTACAGGTGTGATGTGGCTAGCAAGTGGTGCAACAGCATCATAATCAACATCTCCACAAAGCTTGCCATTTTCATCTCGGTTCATCCCAACGTCAATAACAACTGCACCTGGTTTGACGAAGTCAGCAGTCACAAACTTGGCGCGACCGATAGCTACGACAAGGATATCCGCCTTAGCAGCCACCTTGGCAAGATGATGGGTGCGTGAGTGGGTCAAGGTCACTGTTGCATTTTTAGCCAAAAGAAGCTGAGCCATCGGTTTTCCAACAATATTTGAACGACCGATAACAACCGCATTTTTACCTTCTAGATCAATCCCATATTCATGAAATATCTCCATAATTCCTGCAGGTGTTGAAGGAATCATAACTGGATGACCAGACCAGAGACGCCCCATGTTTAGGGGATGGAAACCATCCACATCTTTTTCGGGGTCAATAGCTAATAAAACTGCCTCTTCGTCAATATGTTTTGGCAAAGGTAATTGAACCAAAATCCCATGCCAAGCTGGATCTTGATTGTATTTGGCAATCAAGTCTAACAATTCCGCTTGGGTAATGGTCTCTGGAACTCGCACTACTTCACTACGGAAGCCAGCAGCGAGAGCTGACCGTTCCTTGTTGCGAACGTAGACTTGGCTGGCAGAATTGTCCCCCACCAAAATCACTACCAATCCTGGAACTAGACCTGTTTCTTCTTTTAGCTTAGCCGTCTTCTCAGCCAACTGTCCTTGTAACTTAGCTGCAAGAGCCTTCCCATCAATAATCTGTGCCATATCTCTTCTCTTTTCTATCAAATATCCTCTATTATATCAAAAAATACCTTGCCATTCTAACACTTCTTGCCTAATGGACCTTATAGTCTGAAACTATAAGAAAAAGCCCTTATCGAGCTTTTATGCCTATTTATACTAGGTAAGTCTATCATGCTTTCTTTTTGACCTTGGGAGCCGGTAAGACTTCATACATCTCCTTGATTAATCTGATTAGACATGACTTATCTTCAATGTCTTTTATCAAAATCATCTCCTTAGCTCCTTCATAAGGACGTTCAAGCCTAGTCTGTCCCAGTTGATCCATGACCACCTTCACAGGCTTCAGTAACAAACGATTATCATAGATTCCCCCAATAATCCTCCCACGATAATAAAGGATATACTCTCCCATCATTGGACGATAACTCATCTCCTCTAGCTCTGATAGCTGTTCGATAATAAAATCTAAATATTCTTTACTGGAAGCCATGATGCCTACTCCATTTCTTCTAAAAATGAGGTGTTACAAAACCTTACTCAAAAATTCCTTGGTCCGTTGTTCTTTTGTTTGATCGAAAATCTCCTCTGGTGTACCATCTTCGACAACAACTCCATCCGCCATAAAGATGACACGGTCTGCTACCTCACGCGCAAAGCCCATTTCATGAGTCACAATCACCATAGTCATCCCTGATTTAGCGAGGTCTTGCATAACAGCTAGAACTTCTCCAACCATCTCAGGGTCTAGAGCTGAAGTCGGCTCATCAAAAAGCAAAACATCTGGTTCCATAGCAAGTCCACGTGCAATGGCAATCCGTTGTTGCTGACCACCTGACAAACTCTGAGGATAAGCTGTCGCCTTATCTGGTAAGCCAACTTTTTCTAACAGTTCCTGTGCTCTTTTCTCCGCAACCTCCTTGCTTTCACCTTTGGTTTTAATTGGTGACAAAGTGATATTTTCCATCACTGTCATATTGGGAAAGAGGTTGAATTGTTGGAATACCATACCCATCTTTTCACGCATGGCAAAAAGGTCATTTTTCTTATCTGTGATATCAACTCCTTCAAAGATAACCTTGCCTTTACTTGCTTCTTCAAGGAGATTCATCGAACGAAGGAGAGTTGACTTCCCGCTCCCTGACGGACCGATAATAACCACAACTTCTCCTCGTTTAATCTCAAGGTTGATGCCTTTTAAAACTTCATTTTTCCCAAAAGACTTATGTAGTTCTTCAATTTTAATCAAGGTTTCTGTCATTATTTCTTGTCTCCTTGTCCAATATGTTTTTCAAATGCTTTCAACGCCACTGTCAAAACAGAGGTCATAATCAAGTAGTAAAAGGCTGCAAATAAAAGGGGAGTCAACGGTAAATAAGTTGTTGTTGCTACTGTCGTTGCACCATTCCACAACTCCATCACCCCAATCGCAGACAAGAGGGAACTATCCTTGATAATGGTGATAAATTCATTTCCTAGAGCTGGAAGAATATTCTTGATAGCTTGTGGCAAAATGACATAACGCATGGCATTTTTCGGACGAATACCAAGAGAGTAAGCAGCCTCTAACTGCCCTTTAGGAACCGCATTGATCCCCGCACGAACAGTTTCTGAAACGTAAGCACCACTGTTCATAGAAATAATCAGAATACCAGGAATCAAACGAGAAAGATCAACTCCTAAAATTCCCACTTGAATAGTCGGAGCATTGATATGCATAAGAGCAAAGGCAATCATAATCTGAACCATCATTGGAGTACCACGGAAGATCCAAACATACACATTTGCAAACCAAACGAGCGGTTTAAAGCGTGAACGTTGGGCAAAGGCCAGTAACACACCTATAATGGTCCCTAAGCAGACAACAAAGATGGAAATCAATACGGTAATCAGAGCACCATAGTTAAAATATGGTAAATACTTTGGTAAAAAAGAAAAATTCATATTTAATCAACTTTCTATGCATTGGATTGTATGATTATAACATGAATTGAATTAAAATGCAATCTTTTTTCTCTAATTTTAACAATTAACTTGATATAATGGAGAAATAGAGAGAAATCACAGTTTTTTTCTAGTCAACTACCTCTTGTTTATGGTAAAATAGAAACGATAAGAAATGGAGGAGAATCAAAATGGAATCACATTTGGTTAGAATCATTAACCGCCTAGAAGCAATGACAAAAGATGGTGGAAATCTAAAACGTAATTTTGAACGTGAAGGTGTTGTTGTCGCAGAAGTTGCATACAGCCATGACGAAGAAAACGGATCACTCTTCACCCTTCGCGATGTAGAAGCTCGTGAAACCTATACCTTTGATAGCATTGATTTGATTGCAATGGAGATTTACGAACTCCTTTACTAATATAAAAACAACGGGCAGTAAGTCCCGATGAATGAGAATCCTTTTTGTCACCGCAAATGGGATTTTTTCTTACCTTCAAGTCGCTTAATTCTCCATAAATCCCTCTTTTAAAAACGACCACTTCCCAATCTTTTTACTTGCTTTACACCTTAATCATGCTATAATGAGAGTATAAAACTTTGACTATTCTTGACCTTTTTTCTTAGGTCAAGAATAAGAATGAAATGAGGTAGATGTATGCTCTGTCAAAACTGTAAAATAAACGACTCAACAATTCATCTGTATACCAATATCAATGGACAGCAAAAGCAAATTGATCTCTGTCAAAATTGCTATAAAATTATCAAAACAGATCCAAATAATACCCTCTTTAAAGGAATGACTGACTTAAATAATCATGACTTTGATCCTTTCGGCGACTTTTTCAATGATTTGAACAATTTCAAACCTTCTTCTAATGACGTCCCTCCAACTCAATCTGGTGGGGGATATGGAGGAAACGGTGGTTATGGGCCTCAAAATCGAGGCCCACTTCAAACACCTCCTAGCCAAGAAAGAGGACTCCTAGAGGAATATGGTATCAATATTACTGAGATTGCTCGTCGGGGAGATATTGACCCTGTTATAGGTCGAGATGAGGAGATTATCCGCGTTATCGAAATCCTCAACCGTCGAACCAAGAACAATCCTGTCCTTATCGGAGAACCAGGTGTCGGTAAAACAGCCGTTGTCGAAGGTCTAGCTCAGAAGATTGTCGATGGCGATGTCCCCCATAAACTCCAAGGCAAGCAGGTCATCCGTCTGGATGTGGTCAGTCTAGTCCAGGGAACAGGGATTCGAGGCCAATTTGAAGAACGTATGCAAAAGCTCATGGAAGAAATCCGCAAACGTGAGGACATCATCCTCTTTATCGACGAAATCCATGAAATTGTTGGTGCAGGATCTGCTGGCGATGGCAATATGGATGCAGGAAATATTCTCAAACCTGCCCTTGCCCGTGGTGAATTGCAACTGGTCGGTGCCACTACTCTCAATGAATACCGTATCATTGAAAAAGATGCTGCCCTCGAACGCCGTATGCAACCTGTCAAGGTAGATGAACCAACTGTCGAAGAAACCATTACCATCCTCAAAGGGGTTCAAAAGAAATACGAAGACTACCATCACGTCAAGTATACTGATGCTGCCATCGAAGCAGCTGCTACTCTTTCCAATCGTTACATCCAAGATCGCTTCTTGCCAGACAAGGCTATTGACCTGTTGGATGAAGCTGGTTCTAAGATGAATCTGACACTGAACTTTGTTGATCCTAAAGTGATTGATCAGCGCTTGATTGAGGCTGAAAATCTCAAGGCTCAGGCTACACGAGAGGAAGACTTTGAAAAGGCTGCCTATTTCCGCGATCAGATTGCCAAGTACAAGGAAATGCAGAAAAACAAGGTGACGGACCAAGATACTCCTATCATTAGCGAGAAAACCATTGAACATATCATTGAGCAGAAAACCAATATTCCTGTCGGAGAACTCAAAGAAAAAGAACAGTCTCAGCTTATCCATCTAGCAGACGACCTCAAAGCTCATGTCATTGGTCAAGATGAAGCTGTCGATAAGATTGCCAAGGCCATCCGTCGTAATCGTGTTGGACTTGGAACTCCTAACCGCCCAATCGGAAGCTTCCTCTTTGTCGGAGCAACTGGTGTCGGTAAGACAGAACTTTCCAAACAACTAGCCATTGAACTCTTTGGTTCTGCTGACAGCATGATTCGCTTTGACATGAGCGAATACATGGAAAAACACAGTGTGGCTAAATTAGTCGGAGCCCCTCCAGGTTATGTCGGCTATGATGAAGCTGGTCAGTTAACGGAAAAAGTTCGTCGCAATCCTTACTCACTTATCCTTCTCGATGAGGTTGAGAAAGCCCATCCAGATGTGATGCACATGTTCCTTCAAGTCTTAGACGATGGTCGTTTGACAGATGGGCAGGGACGAACAGTTAGCTTTAAGGATGCTATCATTATTATGACCTCAAATGCAGGTACTGGTAAGGCCGAAGCCAGCGTTGGTTTTGGGGCTGCTCGTGAAGGTCGAACCAACTCTGTTCTCGGTGAACTCGGCAACTTCTTTAGCCCAGAGTTTATGAACCGTTTTGACGGCATTATCGAATTTAAACCTCTCAGCAAGGACAACCTCCTCCAAATCGTCGAACTAATGCTAGCGGATGTCAACAAACGCCTCTCTAGCAACAGCATCCACCTTGATGTAACAGACAAGGTCAAGGAAAAGTTAGTTGACCTAGGTTATGATCCAAAAATGGGGGCACGTCCACTCCGCCGCACCATTCAAGACCATATCGAGGATGCCATAACAGACTTCTACCTTGAAAATCCAAGTGAGAAAGCCCTCAAGGCAGTTATGACAAGCAATGGCAATATTCAAATCAAATCTGCCAAAAAAACTGAGAAAACAGAAGAGATTGCTTCTGAAATAGAAGAATAAATCTCATAAAAAGAACAGGAAACAAGATTTCCTGTTCTTTTTTTAATTCTCTTCTTGAACTTGATAGCGAAGAATTGTTTTCAATTTGCTTGGCTCCGTTCGATGAAGATTACTGAGATAGATTTCTCGGTGGATTTCCGAAGTTCTTTTTAGCTTATGAAGTTGACAAAAACGCTCCATCTCTGCAAAAGTCTCATTTTCAGTATCAAAAGGTCCTATATGAAGCATAGCAAGACTTTGGCCTTCTTCTATCATTTCAAAACGAATAGCTTCATAAAGAAGATTTGGCTTCTTGATTTTGACCTCTTCCAAAGCTTTTTCAAATAGTTCTCTCGTAATAAAATCGGGTTGCCCAATCATAATACTATAAGAAAGCTCACTTTTTACCAGCTCTCCCTCCTTCTCCTTTTTCCAGATACCTTCTAAAGGAAAGACCGTAAAATCAGTGTAAACCTCATCCAGAGGAGCTTTTTTATACTTTATCTTTATCGCATAGGCTAAGGCATATAAGGCTCCTACTCGTTCTGAAAAATCTTCTTGATTTGGATCGCCTTTACCATCAATCACGATATAGGATTGACCAGATACCTGCAATATAGTGGGCTTAGCCTTCACTTGATAAAGAGCTTTAGCTTCTTTTCTCCATTCGTATTTCATTTGGTTCTTCTCCTTTCTATCTCTAGTATAGCACCAAAACCCTGACATCTTTTGTCAAGGTTTGTAAAGTTTTTGGATTTTTTCTAATCTAGAAAGCAATTCCTTCTTCAGATGATTTGGGGCGAGTATTTCCACCCCATCTAGATAAGACAGGAGGTAAGTATACAGACTATCATGCTCTGGTAGGACTGTCTTGACATAATAACATCCATCTTTCCCCAAGCTAATCTCATCTTCTGAAAAATCTTCATAAACCCGGAAAGCAAGCTTGGGACTAAACTTCAAGGAAACTTCGATTTGATGTGCCACTTGATCTGAACTATCAACGGAATCCAGCACATTTTTCTGCTTCACAGTTTCAGTTGTTAGGTGATAATTCCTAATTCTAGACAATTTGAAAAAACGCCACTCTTCCTTCAAACAACAGTAAGCATGAAGGTACCTGTACTGACCCCAAAAAGTTGGACAAATAATTATTGAAAGGATTTAGTTCTGTACTGCACAGGACTAAGTCCTTTTAGTTTGACTTTGATTCGTTTGTTAT
>NZ_JAHZPJ010000049.1 GCF_019929345.1 Streptococcus oralis | reverse complement strand
AAAGATATCCACAAGAACCCAATGGACTCCCGTACAGATGAAGCTCTGAAAGAAATCTATGAGCGTCTTCGTCCAGGTGAGCCTAAAACGGCTGAAAGTTCTCGTTCCCTTCTTGAAGCGCGTTTCTTTGATCCGCATCGTTATGACTTGGCAGCAGTTGGTCGTTACAAGATCAATAAGAAACTCAGCGTCAAGACACGCTTGCTGAACCAAACCATTGCAGAGCCATTGGTAGATGCTGAAACAGGAGAAATCTTGGTTGAAGCTGGTACAGTCATGACCCGCAGTGTGATTGACAGCATTGCAGAGCAGTTGGACAATGGTTTGAACAAAATCACTTATATTCCAAACGACTCAGCTGTCTTGACAGCTCCTGTAGAATTGCAGAAGTTCAAGGTAGTGGCACCAACTGATCCAGACCGCGTTGTGACTATCATCGGTAACGCAAATCCATCTGACAAGGTTCGGATTGTAACACCAGCTGACATCTTGGCTGAGAT
>NZ_JAHZPJ010000005.1 GCF_019929345.1 Streptococcus oralis | reverse complement strand
TCAACAAGTGCTTCAGTTTCAGCAAGTACATCGGCAAGTGCATCCGCTTCAACGAGTGCTTCAGTAAGTGCAAGTACATCGGCAAGTGCATCCGCTTCAACAAGTGCCTCAGTAAGTGCAAGTACATCGGCAAGTGAGTCCGCTTCAACAAGTGCCTCAGTAAGTGCAAGTACATCGGCAAGTGAGTCTGCTTCAACGAGTGCTTCAGTTTCAGCAAGTACATCGGCAAGTGAGTCCGCTTCAACAAGTGCTTCAGTAAGCGCAAGTACATCGGCAAGTGAGTCTGCTTCAACGAGTGCTTCAGTTTCAGCAAGTACATCGGCGAGCGTATCTGCCTCAACGAGCGCTTCAGTAAGTGCAAGTACATCGGCAAGTGCATCCGCTTCAACAAGTGCCTCAGTAAGTGCAAGTACATCGGCAGGTGAGTCTGCTTCAACGAGTGCTTCAGTTTCAGCAAGTACATCGGCAAGTGAGTCCGCTTCAACAAGTGCTTCAGTAAGCGCAAGTACGTCAGCGAGCGTATCCGCTTCAACAAGTGCCTCAGTAAGTGCAAGTACATCGGCAAGTGAGTCCGCTTCAACAAGTGCTTCAGTAAGCGCAAGTACATCGGCGAGCGTATCTGCCTCAACGAGCGCTTCAGTAAGTGCAAGTACATCGGCAAGTGAGTCCGCTTCAACAAGTGCATCAGAGTCAGCAGGTAAGACTAGACAGCAATTGCCGAATACAGGTACAGAAGCTTCCAAATCATCCGTGCTTTTAGGAGCTTTAGCAGCAGTTACAGGTATTGGATTGGTTGCGAAACGCCGTAAACGTGATGAAGAAGAGTAAGATGACCTATAAATTTAGGCTAAACTAACTCGTGCACGTAAATCATAGAAACCCCTTGAAAAATTAGAATTTTCAAGGGGTTTTTACTATTATATAGCTGAAATTTTGACTAAAAAATTGTATAATAAATATAAGGAGAAAATCGCTAGTGGATGATAAAATAACGGTCATTGTACCGGTTTACAATGTGGAAAGCTATCTAAGAAAATGCCTAGATAGTATTATTGCTCAAACATATAAAAATATTGAGATTGTTGTCGTTAATGATGGTTCTACGGATGCTTCAGGTGAGATTTGTAAAGAATTTTCAGAAATGGATCACCGAATTATCTATATAGAACAAGAAAATGCTGGTATTTCTGCCGCACGAAACACCGGTCTGAATAATATGTCCGGAAATTACGTAACTTTTGTTGACTCGGATGATTGGATTGAGTCAGATTATGTAGAAACCCTATACAAAAAAATAACAGAGTATCAGGCTGATATTGCAGTTGGGAATTACTATTCTTTCAACGAAAGTGAAGGAATGTTCTACTTTCATATATCAGGAGACTCCTATTACGAGAGGGTATATGATAATGTTTCCATATTTGAGAACTTATATGAATCCCAAGAAATGAAGAGTTTTGCTTTGATATCTGCTTGGGGTAAACTCTATAAGGCAGGATTATTCGAGCGGTTGCGCTTCGACATAGGTAAATTTCGAGAGGATGGTTACCTCAATCAAAAGATTTATCTGTTGGCAGAAAAGATTGTTTATATCCATAATGGAATCTATTCTTATCGCATCAGAAATAATAGTTTATCCAGATCTTGGACAGAAAAGTGGATGCATGCCTTGGTTGATGCTATGTCTGAACGTATCACTTTATTAGCTAGTCTAGGATATCCTTTAGAAAAACATTTAGCTATTTATCGTCAGATGTTAGAAGGGAGTCTTTCTAATGGGAAGGTCAGTGGCTTAGCAGAAACTCCCACCTATAAAGAGTTTGAGGCAAAAAAATATCTACTAGACAAGCTTGAAAAAACTAAGAAAATACAAAAGAAAGCCATTGTCCTAGCAGCAAACTATTCCTATGTAGACCAAGTAATGACTACTATCAAGTCTATCTGTTACCACAATCGCTCGATTCGTTTTTATCTGATTAATAGCGATTTTCCTAATGAATGGATTAAGCAATTAAATAAGCGCATAGAGAAGTTTGATTCAGAAATTATCAATTGTAGGGTGACATCCGAGCAGATTTCAAGGTATAAGACAGATATTAGTTACACTGTTTTTTTACGCTATTTTATAGCTGATTTCGTGCAAGAAGACAAGGCCCTCTACTTGGACTGTGATTTAGTTGTAACGAGAAATCTTGATGAATTGTTTGCAACAGACTTACAAGATTATCCTTTGGCTGCTGTTAGAGATTTTGGAGGTAGAGCCTATTTCGGTCGGGAAATCTTTAACGCAGGTGTTCTCTTAATTAATAATGATTTGTGGAAGCAAGAAAGTATGACTCAAAGGTTGATTGATTTGACCAATGAATGGCATGATAAGGTTGATCAGGCGGATCAGAGTATCTTAAATATGCTTTTTGAACATAAATGGTTGGAATTGGATTTTGATTATAATCATATTGTCATTCATAAGCAGTTCACTGATTATCAGTTGCCTGTAGGTCAGGATTATCCTGCTATTATTCATTATCTTTCCCATAGGAAACCGTGGAAAGATTTGGCGGCACAAACCTATCGAGATGTTTGGTGGTACTACCATGGGCTTGAATGGACAGAATTGGGACAAAATCATCATTTACATCTATTACAAAAATCTCACCTTTATCCGATAAAGGAACCGTTCACTTGTCTCACCTATACAGCCTCAGACCATATTGAACAAATTGAAACATTGGTTCAATCCTTACCAGAGATTCAATTTAAAATTGCAGCACGAGTATTGGTCAGTGACTCCCTAGCACAAATAGTTCGGTATCCGAATGTCACCCTCTATTCAGGAATCCACTATTTAGTTGATTTGGATAGAGAGCTAAAAGAGGACTGTCAAGTTCTTTTGGATATCAATCACGGGGAAAAGACGGAAGAATTTTTAGAATATTTTACAGAAAATGGAAAACCAGTCTTCGCTTTTGAAAATACTAAAACGATAGACATGGGGCAGCTAACGTATCAGACAGATCAAGTCGGAGATATGATTGAAAAACTGAGAGAATGTGCAAGGGGATGGAGCTGAAGATGATTGGTGATGCTTTAATTTTAACTGTTAGTGACCAGATTGAACACTTGCTGTATCTCTTGGACCAGCTCCCACAAGTTTGCTTTCATATTGCAGCTCCCGTTGTGTTTTCAGATAGAATATTAGAATTACAATCAAAGGGAAATGTACGCTTACATACAGTAACTGATGAAGCTAGTATTTCTTTTTTGATGAGAGTTTGTGATGTGTTACTGGATATCAACCATTATGAAGAAGTAGATCAGGTGGTAGCACGATTTTCTCAGGCTGGCAAGAGAGTTCTTGCTTTTGATAATACTATGCATGGTCAACAAGGACAAGAATGCTATTCTTCCTCTACTCCTCAAGCAATGGTTGAGGCGATTTTAGATTGTTTGAATCAGCCTCATATCACCGTAAATGACTTGGACCGTATTTATCAGGAAGGCGTATGGAATTCCTTTGAGATAGGCTCCTCTGCTAGTCTATGTGTCGCTCAGAAGGTTACTTGCCGTAATTTTGAGAGCTTTCAACTACCTGCTGGAAAGCTTATTCTTTATGAAGGAGTCTTTTTGAATAACTACTGTAGTATAAACTGCATTGACCGCATCGAAATCGGATCTGGAACCATGATTGGAGAAGGTGTCCGTTTTTATGACCATGATCACACTTATACAGCAGAGAGGATTGAAAAGTGGGAGTGGAAGATGGCTCCTATAATGGTGGGGAAGGATTGCTGGATTGGTAGCAATGTAACCATTTTGAAAGGTGTTCGAATTGGTGATAACACTGTAATTGGAGCCGGTTGTCTGATACGCCAAGACATTCCTGCAAACAGTATTGTCTACAATAACGGAGATATTCTAATCAAGCCAAGAAAATAGTTAAAGACTAGAAAGGTCAATATGAAACTACATCTAACGAATCTATATGGGATGGCGGGAGACAGCACAGTCATTTTAGCCCAGAATGCGGTCCAAAATATTGCCTCAACTTTAGGTTTTCGTGAATTAGGAGTTTATTTTTATCCTATCACATCAGATAGCAAGTCTGAAATGAACAAACGCATAGATGGCATTATGTCGAGTGTTTCTATCGGGGATATTGTTGTTTTTCAGTCACCTACGTGGAATGGTGTTGAGTTTGATCGCCTATTTATTGATAAACTCAAAGACATGCAAGTTAAGCTGGTTCTTTTTATTCATGATGTTGTTCCCCTAATGTTTGATAGTAACTACTACCTTATGAAGGATTATCTTTATTTGTATCAGCAGGCAGATGTATTGATAGTGCCTTCGGAAAAAATGAAGAAACGATTGCTTGAGGAAGGACTAGAAAATCCCAAAATACTGATTCAAGGGATGTGGGACCACCCTCATTCTTTAGCCCTCTATAAGCCAATCTTCAAAAGAGAAATTTTCTTTGCAGGTAGTTTGGAACGCTTTCCAGGATTGCTAAATTGGTCTCATCCAATCCCCTTGAGAGTCTTTTCAAATCAACCAATCGGAAAAAATCAAGCACCAACTTTTATAATAGAAGGCTGGAAGCGAGATGAGGAACTCCTTTTAGAACTTTCAAAGGGAGGATTTGGTTTGGTATGGGGGACTACTGAAAATCCAGGAGAAAATAGAGACTATTATGGAATGAATCTTTCTCATAAAGTTAGTACTTATTTAGCTGCTGGAATTCCTGTTATTGTTCCCAAAAATCTTTCAACGATGCAGTTTATTGTTGAACAGGGCTTGGGCTTTGCGGTTGAAACTCTAGAAGAAGCGAGCCAGCTTGTCTCATCTATAACTGAAGAAAAATACTGTGATATGACAAGGCGTATCGAAATGTTTAGTTATCTATTAAAAGAGGGATATTTTACGAAAAAAATCTTGGTTGAGGCTATTTTTCAACTGGGAGTAAGGTAGGAAAAACAGATGAAGAAAACAATCGTAATGGCAGGAGACTGTCACTATCTATCTCAATTAGAGACGACATTAAAATCAATTTTCTATCATAATAAAAATATAAATGTCTATGTTCTAAATCAAGATATCATGCCAGACTGGTTTCGAAAACCAAGAAAAATAGCGCGTCTTTTAGGGGGCGATGTGATTGATGTAAAGTTACCTCAGGGCAATATTTTCCAAAATTGGGGGACTCAAAATCATATTAGTCAGATAGCCTATGCTCGTTATTTTATCCCTAGCCTCATTAGAGAAGACAAGGTGTTATACTTGGATAGTGACTTAATTGTCAATGCTCCTTTGGATGACTTGTGGGAAATAAATCTAGGAGATCAGTTATTGGCAGCTGTCATGGATACAGATGGTGTCACCTTTAATACGGGTGTTATGCTGATCAATAATGCCAAGTGGAGAGAGGAAAATCTAGAGGACAAACTGGTTCACCAAAGTCAGTTTATGCAAAAAGAGATAGAAGAGGGACGCTTTTTAGATTTTAATGGGGATCAAACGATTATTAACCAGGTGTGTAAAGAAAAATGGCTAGAGTTGGATCGTTCCTTTAATCTTCAAGTGGGACATGATATTGTTGCCTTCTATAACAACTGGAAGGGGCATTTAGAGGAAGTTCAGTCTCCGGTGATTATCCATTATACGACCTATCGAAAACCATGGACAACTTTAATTGCAAATCGATATAGAGAGTTGTGGTGGCAGGTGCATGACATGGAATGGACTCAAATGTTGCAACACCACTGGGGAGAATTTCAACTATCATCCAAGAGAGAGACTTTTAGTTGTTTGATTGTGACAAATTCACAAGAATTAGAAGCCATTCACCAATTAGTTGTCAGTCTTCCAGAAATCACTTTTAATATTGCGGCTTGGACGGACATGGGAGAAAAATTACTAGCCTTATCCGTTCATGAAAACGTCCGCCTATATCCTCAAGTAGTTCCGCCTGTTTTACATCAATTAGAAGAAAAAGCTAATCTATATTTAGATATTAATCATGGGCAAGAGGTTCAGTCAGTTTTAGAAAAAATGCAAAAAAATGATGTGCCTATTCTTTCTTTTTTGTCAACCAAACATGGAGAATACGGCCAAAGAGTAGTGGATTCTCTAGCTGGGATGATAGAATCGATTCAAGATTATCAGCAAAATGGTAGATTTACGAAAAATCTAGAACCTCAATTTCACGCTTTGACCTTTACAGCCTCTCAAGAACTGGAAGGTCTAGGAAATTTGGCAACCGACTGTCCTGAAATCGCTTTTCACATTGCGGCTTGGACGGATATGGGCTCAAAACTATATGCATTATCTCAGAAACATGAGAATATTTATCTGTATCCTGCCATCTCTAGAGATGAGTTTGAGAGACTTAAAAACCAGATGGATGTCTACCTCGATATTAACTTGGAGAATTCGACAAGTGATATTGTGGCAGAAATTGTAAGTCTTTCCAAACCAATGTTAGCTTTTTATAAATCTCAAAACGGCTGTCATGGCCAACGATTGTATTCTGGCGAACATCCAGAACAGATGCTGACAGATCTTCGATCGATGCTGGCAGGAAATGCTTTAAAAGAACAGAGTAAGTTTCCCGAAGTTAAAGGAATTGATGAAACCCTTGACTATGTTATTAAAAATAATTCTTCTTTGATTCGTTTTGGGGATGGGGAGATCAATCTCCTTGCGGGGGATTCAATCCCTTATCAGGATTATGATGAAGAGTTGGTAAGTACAATGAGAGAGATTATTTCTCTTCCCTCAAACGAGCACACAGTGATATGTCTGCCAGATATTTTCCAGAATCGCTTTATTTTCACTTGGTGGGCTATTGATTTTTGGAAAGCTCATTTGGATCACTATGCGGATTTTTATCAATCTTTGTTTAGCGATTCATGGTATGGATCGACTTTTGTTTCACGCCCATATATTGATTTTGAAGATAAAACGCAAGCAAATGAGCAATTTGCTAAGCTGAAGTCTATATGGAAGGGACGTGATCTTCTCTTGATAGAAGGAGCAACTTCACGTTCGGGTGTGGGAAATGACCTCTTTGATGATGCTAAGTCAATTCAGCGAATCATTTGTCCATCACACAGTGCTTATTCACGTGTTGATGAAATCGAAAAGGAGATTTATAAACACGCAAATGGACGCTTGATTCTCTGCATGCTAGGTCCTACTGCTAAAGTACTGACCTATCGCCTAACGAAAAAAGGCTATCAGGTACTTGATATTGGTCATATAGATTCTGAGTATGAATGGATGAAGATGGGAGCAAAAACTAAAATCAAGTTCAACCATAAGCATACTGCAGAGTACAATTTTGACCAAGATATTGAATTTATCGAAGATGAAACCTATACAAGCCAAATCGTGGCTGATTTATCAAAATAATGTTACATAAAGGAGTAAGAATGAAAAATCATTCTGTTGTTCTTGCGGGAGATTATGCCTATATTCGCCAGATTGAAACAGCACTCAAGTCTCTCTGCTACCATAACAGTCATGTCAAGGTCTATATCTTCAACCAAGATATTCCCCAGGAGTGGTTCCGTGCTCTTAGACCTAAATTACAGCAAATAGGTGGTGATTTGATAGATGTCAAGATGATTGGCCCCCAGTTTCAGATGAACTGGAACAACAAGTTGCCCCATATCAATCACATGACCTATGCTCGTTATTTTATTCCTGATTTTGTCGAGGAGGAAAAGGTTCTTTACTTGGACAGTGATTTGGTAGTGACGGCTGATTTGACATCTCTCTTTGAAATGGACTTGGGAGAAAACTATCTGGCTGCAGCACCGTCTTGTTTTGGAGCTGGTATCGGCTTTAATGCAGGTGTTCTCTTAATAAACAACAAGAAATGGCAAGCAGAAGCCGTGCGACAACAGCTGGTTGAGTTGACGGAGCGTGAGCACCAACACGTGGGTGAGGGAGACCAGTCCATTCTTAATATGCTCTTTCATGATAGCTATACTCCTCTAGACCATCGTTATAATTTCCAGATTGGTTTTGACAGTGGGGCTGCTTTACATGGGCATGAATTTATCTTTGATATTCCCCTAGAGCCTCTGCCAGCAATCTTGCATTACCTATCTCCAGATAAGCCTTGGAACACTTATTCGGTTGGGCGCTTGCGTGAGATTTGGTGGCACTATCATCTGATGGAGTGGTCTACTATCACTGAAAAATGGCGTCAAGCTGGTCTTGTCTGTCCAGTCGCAATCTACCAGCCAGCTATGACTTGTGTCACTCTAACTAATTCTTGGTGTCTAGAGAAAATCGATTATCTCGTTCAAGCCCTACCGAAAGTGCATTTCTATATTGCAGCTTATACGACGATGGCATCTGAGCTCAAACTCTTGTCACGTTTTGAAAATGTTACCCTCTATCCCAACACCTTCCCCCTTTTAGTTGAAAGGCTGATCCAGCAGACAGATGTCTATCTCGATATTAACCATGATAATAAACTGAGTGTCGTTTATGACTATGTCTCACGCTTTGATAAACCAATCTTGACATTTGGCAATACCAAGGCTCAAGAACTGCCTGAAAGTGCCTATGCAGGTATTTTCCCAGCAGACAGACCAGAGGAAATGGTGGCTGCCTTGAAGGCTTATCTGGACGATAAACTTCACGAAAATTGAGACAAAGCTTTAAAAAGGATAAGAGGGGAGTGCTGGATTGATCCTATATAACATGACGATAGATAGAAAGATGAAAAAATAAAAAGGAGGAGCTAGTGAGAGAGTTTATTTCATCAATTGCAGTAAAAAAAGGGATGCGTACCCTGTTTTTGCTCTTTATTTATGTGCTCGGAAGTCGCATCGCTCTTCCCTTTGTTGACCTCAATAGTCGGAATTTTCTCGGAGGAAGTACAGCCTATCTGGACTTTTCAGTAGCCCTGACTGGCGGAAATCTTCGGAGCCTCTCCATTTTTTCCATTGGGCTTTCACCTTGGATGTCAGCTATGATCTTGTGGCAGATGTTTTCTTTTTCAAAGAAATTAGGCCTAAACTCTGTTCCTTCAGAGGTTCAAGATAGACGGAAAATGTATGTAACGCTAGGGATTGCTTTGATTCAGGCTTTGGCCTTGACTACAAACCTTCCTGTTCAACCCCCTTACAACCCCTTCCTGGTCTTTCTTCTCAATACCAGCCTCTTGGTAGCGGGGACCTTCTTCTTAGTTTGGCTATCGGACATCAATGCGATTATGGGAGTTGGAGGCCCTGTCGTTATTCTCCTTGCGAGTATGGTGGCTTCTCTCCCACAGGACATCATCCAGTCGATCCAAGTTTATAAAGTCTCCCCTTGGATACTTTTCCTTTTAGTAGTGCTTGGGCTGATTTTTACTTACCTAGTCGTTTTGTTTTATCGTGCAAGATACCGTGTCCCTATTAACAAAATTGGGCTCCATTCTCGCTTTAAACGCTATTCATATCTAGAAATCATGCTCAATCCTGCGGGGGGCATGCCTTATATGTATGTGATGAGTCTCATGGGCTTGCCTTCTTATCTCTTGATTTTGCTTCAATATCTGGATAAGGACAATCCCCTCTATCCTGCTATTTTAGAGCAATATTCTATGGGGAAACCCTTATGGATCTATGCCTATATTCTTATTCTTTTTGTATTTAGCATTGCCTTTGCCTTTGTTAATGTGAGTGGCGAACAAATCGCAGATCGGATGAAACAATCAGGTGATTATATCTACGGAGTCTATCCCGGTGAGGATACGAGTCGCTTTATTAATCGTTTGGTTTTGCGATTTGCTCTGATAGGTGGAGTTTTTAACGTCACCTTGGCTGGACTTCCGATGCTATTTGTCTTAAAAGATGAAGGATTGTTAAAAGTCAGCATGATTCCCGGACTCTTTTTAATTTTAAGTGGCATGCTGTTTACGATTCATGACGAATTGCAGGCACTCAGACTAAATGAAACGTATAGACCACTATTCTAGGAGGTTTTGATGTATTACTTTATCCCAGCTTGGTATGGCAAGGAGCGTCCTTGGCATGTCGATCTGACACCATGGTATTTTTCTCATTTTAAGCTAGAATTTGATGACACCTTCAATCAGATTCGCTTGATGCAGCGTCAAGGGATTCCTGCTCAAGTTCTTCTCTTGTCTTATCAGCCTCATTTGCGCTATTTTCTCCATCGCCATGGCATTTTAGAAGCGCAGGTCTATTCCCTTTTTGATGACCTACAGGATTTTCACGAGATTCGACCACAGGTTTTGCAAATCAGAGATATTGAGTGGGAAGAGGGCTGTGAGTTTGTTTACAGTCCCTTTACCATTTTGATTTTGAGGAATGGAAAGCGCTATGCTCAGGTGGAGCATGGGATAGAAGGTTTTATCAGTACGATTCAGTATTTCGAAGAAAATGGACTCCTGTCTGCCAACTACCTAATGGATGATCGGGGGCTGGTTTCCAGTGTGATTTACTACGAAGACGGTCAGGCTATCTATCAGGACTATCTCAATCCCAAGGGACTGTGGCAGTTCAGAGAACACTTGCAGGACGGGGGCCGTATCGAGGTCAATCCTATCTTTGCTTTTCGCTTCCAAAAAGAAGCTTATCGAGATATGGGAGAATTGATTGCTGAGTTTTTTGAGAAGAAAATAGCTCAACTCCCTGAGAAGGAAGCAACCTATTTTCTGCCTGCTTGTGACCAGCACAATGCTTTTCTTTTAGAACGATTGCCTCACCAAACCACCAAGGTTCTCAGTCTTTTTATCGGACGAAATCCTCAAGAACAATTACTGCAACTGGCGGATTTGTTGCCTAAAGTGGATCTTGTTCTGGTCGACAGAGAGGACACCTTGCGCTTGGCTCAGTCTGCCTTTTCAGAACAAGCAACGAAGTTTCGCCATTTATCGCCTTTTGATACCCGCTTGGAGCTGGGAAAGAGCCAGACTCGGAAAGAGTCGCTCCTCTACTATCAACTTGATTTTGAACAAGGGATAGAGGATCAAGCTCTCTACCAGGTCCTGCATTTCCTTTCTGAAAATAAGGATACGGAGCTAGTTTTTGGAGCTTTTTCTGCCGATCAAGAAGAAGTGAAGCAGTTGGAAATACGTGTTGCAGAGATGATTGCAGAGCGATTTCCAGACCAGAAACTGGAGAAGGAAGTTGATTACCAAGGAGCCGAAAATCCGCTTGAGGACAATCGCCATCAGGCCATGCGCTATTCGTTTGTCAATATGAAGGATGAGTCGGAATTAATCAAGCAGTTGGAATTTGTTCGTTTGATTGTCGATCTGAACAGTCAGCCTCTCCTTTATACCCAGATAGCGGGGATTAGTGCTGGTATCCCTCAGATCAACAAGGTCGAAACTGAGTATGTTAGTCATAAAAAAAATGGCTATCTGTTGGAAAACATGGCTGATTTTGCCCGAGCGGCCCATTACTATCTCGATAGCCTGCAGGTGTGGAATGATGCTCTGATTCATTCGATTGAAAAGATAAAGGAACACACTGGGGAGCAATTCCTAATCAAACTAGAAAAGTGGCTGGAGGAGGTGACTCATGGAAAAGAAGTATAAGATCTTGCAAATTGGTTCAGAGGATTGGCGAGATACACTTGCCCTACCAGCCCAACTAGACTGGTACCATGTCCTTCCCAATACACCGTCTGCCATTCAGGAAATCATGGATGAGAATGACTTAGAACACTTTCATGCTGTCATCCTTACGGATGGAATCTACCTAGTAGATTTGTTGCCTTTTACATCTAGCTTAGAACCCTATACGGTTTTCTATCCAGAACAGTTTGCAAGTCAGGATGAAGGTATTCAAAATCTTATCAAACAGCACTGTATGCAAGCGATGGACCTGTCAGACCGACAGGGCTTTGTTCGAGACCTTTCCACCTCCCTCTTTGAAGGTGGCTACGGGGATAAGCTGAGTCCAGCTACGATACGGATTCACCCGAGTTTTCAAGGATCTGTCTCCTATCAAGGATTTGAGCATCTGGAGTTAGAAGGTGATTTTGGTAAGAACTATACTCAGCTAGCCTATTGGGCCTATAATCAGTCTGCCCAAGCCCACTCGCCAATCGAACTTTGGCTCGAATATGAAAAGACTGGGACGGTAGACTTGCGCCTGCGTTTGCGAAAGTTCCCAGCAGGATCTATCTCAGAGATTAGTCAGGAAATTCTCCTTGAGGAGGAAGACTTTGCCCCAGCAATCGTCGTGGAACAAGACTACGATGCTTATCTGAGCATTTCTCTTGAAGCGTGTGGCCAGGGAAAAGTCAAAATTGGCAATCTCCACCAACGTTGGAGCCGGAAACAGTTTGGAAAGTTTGTTCTCGGAGGCAATATCCTACATGACAAAAAACGTGAAGAAATCAACTACTTCTTTCACCCGGGAGATTTCAAACCACCACTTGCTGTTTATTTCTCAGGTTACCGTCCTGCAGAAGGCTTTGAGGGTTACTGGATGATGAAGAATCTCAGATGCCCCTTTCTCCTCTTTTCGGACCCCCGATTAGAGGGTGGGGCCTTTTACCTAGGAACTGAAGAATTGGAAGAAAAAATACAAACAACAATCCAACACTACCTAGACTATCTAGGTCTGGATAGAAGTGACTTGATTTTATCTGGGCTGTCAATGGGAACCTTCCCGGCCCTCTACTATGGGGCCCACTTTGAACCCAAAGGAATCGTAGTCGGAAAACCCTTGACCAATCTAGGAACCATCGCACAGCGGGGCCGACTAGAGGCTCCAGGAGTCTTTCCGACCAGCTTTGATGTTTTGCACCTTCAGACAGGAGGAGTGAGCCAAAAGAACATGAAGGAGTTGGACCAACGTTTTTGGACCCAATTTAAAAAAGCTGATTTTTCACAGACAACCTTCGGCCTTTCTTACATGAAGGACGAGGATATGGATAGTGGAGCCTATGACCAGCTAGTAGAGACACTTTGCCAGACAGGCGCTAAGATCTTGTCAAAAGGGACAGCAGGTCGACACAATGATGATACAGGAACAAACGTTGCCTGGTTTATTCATTTTTACAAGATGATACTAGAAGAATACGGAAGAGGTGAAACATGATTATCATAAAGAGAGAGGATATTAGGTGGGGCGAGATGGGAGCTACTTATCTTTATGGTAGCCAGATCACCTATCATGCAGATGGGCGTGTCACCCTGAAAAACCCTTTGCTGGCTTCAGGTGAAACCCTTAAAACTTGGTTTTCCAGTGTCAATTACCAGGCTACCAGAAGTCAAACAAGCCTCCCTCTTCTCAAGAAAAAGCATACCTACCGTCTATCTATGAAGATGCGGGTTCAACCGGTCAATGGCCTCTATCTCAAACTGGTCTTTTTAAACCGTTATGAGGAAATCATAGAGGATAAGATTGAAAGGCAATTTTCCTTTACCTTCACCTACCCTGAAACGGCCTACACTTATCGACTTTCCTTGATTAGTGCAGGCTTTGAGGCTCTTGATTTTGCTTCATTTACTATTGAGGAGGATGATGGTGTTTAATCGTTTGTATCAGAAAAGACAACTGAGAAAGGTCAAGAGACTTTTAAGCCAAATCAATGCCCTCAAAGAAGAGATGGCTACCCTCAGTGATGGGGAAATGGCTGCAAAAACAGAAGAGTTTCGCCAGCGCCTTGCCCAGGGAGAAACCTTGGATAATCTATTGGTAGAAGCCTATGCCCTTGTCCGTGAGGCAGATAAACGTGTTCTGGGTCTCTTTCCTTATGATGTGCAGGTCATGGGTGCCATTGTGATCCACCAAGGAAATGTGGCTGAGATGAATACGGGTGAAGGCAAGACCTTGACTGCAACCATGCCCCTCTACCTCAATGCCCTAACGGGTAAAGGCAGTATGCTCATCACGACCAATGACTATCTAGCTAAACGAGACGCAGAAGAAATGGGACCGGTCTACCAATTTTTAGGTCTAACTGTCGGTCTACCTTTTTCAGAGGATCCAAAAGAGGACTTGACTGCCGAAGAGAAAAGAAGAATCTACACCTCGGACATCATCTACACGACCAATAGTGTCCTGGGCTTTGACTATCTTAATGACAATCTTGCTTCTACTAGTGAGGAGAAGTTTCTGCGTCCCTTTAACTATGTCATCATCGATGAGATTGATGACATTTTACTCGACAGTGCTCAAACTCCCTTGATCATCGCAGGTTCTCCTCGCGTTCAGTCTAACTATTATGGGATGATTGATACTCTGGTGACGACCTTGGTTGAGGGAGAGGACTACATCTACAAGGAAGAAAAAGACCAAGTTTGGTTGACCCGTAAGGGTGCTCATACGGTCGAAGCTTTCTTAGGAATCGATCATCTCTATAAGGAAGAGTACGCCAGTTATGTTCGACATCTAGTCTATGCTCTTAGAGCTCATACGCTCTTTACTAAGGACAAAGACTATCTGATTCGAGGTCAGGAGATGATCTTGTTAGACAAGGGAACAGGGCGCTTGATGGAAATGACCAAGCTTCAAGGTGGTCTCCATCAAGCTATCGAAGCCAAGGAACATGTGAAGCTCTCTCCTGAAACCAGAGCCATGGCTTCAATCACCTACCAGAGTCTCTTTAAGATGTTTCGTAAAATATCAGGCATGACAGGAACGGGTAAGGTGGCAGAAAAAGAGTTTTTCGAAACCTACAACATGTCTGTCATTCGCATTCCGACCAACCGCCCGATAAGGCGGATTGATTATCCAGATAATCTCTATGTGACCCTACCTGAGAAGGTGTATGCTTCTCTCGAAGCTATCAAGACCTATCACTCCAAAGGCAATCCACTCCTGATCTTTGTCGGATCTGTAGAAATGTCTCAGCTATACTCGTCCTTGCTCTTGCGAGAAGGGATTTCCCACAATGTTCTCAATGCTAATCATGCGGCGCGTGAAGCTCAAATCATCGCAGAGTCCGGACAGATGGGTGCAGTGACTGTTGCGACTTCTATGGCAGGTCGAGGCACAGATATCAAACTCGGTCCAGGAGTTGCAGACTTGGGTGGTTTGATTGTGATTGGAACCGAGCGGATGGAGAGTCAACGGATTGATCTGCAAATCAGAGGACGATCTGGTCGCCAAGGGGATCAAGGTATGTCTAAATTTTTTGTGTCGCTTGAAGATGATGTGATCAAAAAGTTCGGGCCATCTTGGGTTCATGACCTGTATCAAGACTACCAAGTGGAAGACATTAGTCAACCCAACCTACTCAGAGGTAGCAAGTACCGCAATCTAGTCAGAAAAGCCCAAGAGGCTAGTGATAGTGCCAGTCGCTCAGCACGCAGACAAACCTTAGAGTACGCAGAAAGCGTCAATATCCAGCGTCAGATGGTCTACAAAGAAAGAGATCGCTTGTTGGATGGGAGCCGTGATCTAGAGCATATCCTTGAGAGCATGCTGGCAGAATATACTCAGCAAATTTCAGAAAAAATCTATAGTAGTCCCCAAGAGCTTTTTCATTTTATCGTGACCAATATTAGTTTTAAAATGAGAGAATTACCAGCGGATTTGGATTTAGCTGATTCAGATCAGATTCGGGAGTTGCTGGAGGAAATAATAGCCAAGGAAATCGCAGCTAAAAAGGAACTCCTCCAACCTCACAAACTCTATGATTCTTTTCTGAGGATATCCATGCTAAAGGCTATTGATGACAACTGGGTTGAGCAAGTCGACTACCTGCAACAGCTCAGTCTAGCAATTGGGAGTCAGTCAGCTTCTCAAAAGAACCCTATCGTGGAGTACTATCAGGAGGCCTATGCAGGCTTTGAAACCATGAAGCAACAAATCCGTGCAGATATGGTGCGCAATCTTCTCATGGGAATTGTGGAAGTAACGCCCAAAGGGAAGATTCTCACCCATTTTCCATAAAAAGAGAACCATATGATAATTACAATATAAATCTAGGGCTGGATTAGACTGCTTATGTGAAAACCGACAATAGTTATGAAATCCTCTCTGGTTTCAGCACTTGTCGAGCTGTTTGGTTGAAGCTGAGGGAAAGTACTTGATTCAGGTTTTTCCTTTCTTGATTTAGATATATTGAGTAGTAAGTTTGTTATTAGGAGGAAGTATGACTAAAAAGGATTTATTTTACAAGGATGTCGAAGGACGGATGGAGGAGTTGAAGCAAGGTGCTCTCAAGAAGGAAAAGTCTACCCGAGGAGAAAAAATCAATAAAGCCTTTTCCATTCTACTTGGTTTTTTGATTATCCTTGGATTACTCTTTACCTTGTTAGGAATCTTGAGGTGAGACATGATGGAAGTTTTGATGATTGTAGGAATTGTCCTTGCTATCGCCTTGATTGTCTTGGTCTTCATCCAACCTCGCCAAAGCCAACTCTTTTCCATGGATGCGACTAGCAATATCGGAAAACCAGGATACTGGCAGAGCAATCGCTTGGTAAAAATTTTAACTCTCTTGATTAGCATAACCTTGTTTGTATTGCTCCTCATTTTTATGATAGTAACCTATCAGTAAGGACGTGATTCCATTCACAGATAAGGAATACTAGATGCTGAAAAAAGATACATCCAAACCGGAGGATAAAATGGAAGAACAAATGAATGAGAAAATACTTGAAATTGTGCATCAAGCCAATGATATGATTCCAGTTGAGTGGGATGATTTGTATATTGTAATCGAGATGGACAAGACCTATAGCGGGGAAGTTTATTTTTATTTCAAATATAAGAATGCGTATCACTACTATTTATATATTCCTCGAGATTTTGGTGTAGATAAATTCGAACTTTATAGCCAATCAGTTCGATTATTTGAGAAGTCACAAGAATTGAAAAAAGTCTTTGTTGAAAATGACTTGGCAGATTGGTATATTTGTATCATCCATTTGGATGAAAATAACAAGCTTTCAGTAGAATATGACTATGCTCCATGGTTGAAAAGCGGTTATGGTCCAAGTGCTCGAATGGACTTATTTGAATACAAATACCTCGGCAAACAACCAGCTAATGAAAAAGAACTAGAACAGTTCAAAGCTATGGAAGCCTTCCAACAGGAACATAATGTAAAATAGTTTGCTTGGATAAGAGTAATTAGACCAGATTAGTGAGGAAATTCAATGGTTAAATTTTCAAAAATAGATAAACAACTAAATAAAGAATTGAAAAAAGTTCAGCGCAATGCAGCAAAAAAAGTACAATTAAAGTCTCGAGATTGGGCCTATTTCAACAAAGTAGGAGACTATCTGGTCTCGTATAGGATTAATATTAATTTCCCAGATAATAAGTTTCGTGTTATCGTTAGTCCTTACATCAAACCCTATATCATTGATGATATTTTTTGGGAAGTTTTTGATATGGCGAGTAATTCGCAGGAACCAATGAGTCTTCGGGCAGTTGGAGCTTTTACAGTCGATAAATTTTCTCTACCGGATAAGATAGCTACTGAAGGCTGGACAATCGAGGATCTCAACTTAGAAAAGGTTGAAACCAAGGTTTTCGAAGTGCTCTCAGAGACCCATGAAGAAGTCTTAAAGCTTATAGATGGTTTCCTAACTTTTGAAGATTTTTACGCTTATGCAGTCGAAAATTCGCCAAATCCAGCCGGTTATGACTTGATGGGAATGCTGTTAATGATCCACCGTGAGCAGTATGCAGAGGCGCTCCAAATGGCAGAAGATTTGATCACAAAGCGTCAACTTGGAAAATTCCAAAATAAGAGTAAATGGATAAATGAATACATTGTGGATTATTGTAAAGAAAAACTCAAGGCAGATTAGGAAGTCTAGATCCCATGCTTGTCCTGAAATGTATAAACCAAACCGGAGGAACATATGGAAAAACAGATTAATGAGAAGATGACAGAGATTGTATATAAAGTGAATGATATGATTCCAGTTGAGTGGGATGATCTTTATATTAATTTTGAAGTGGATAAGACGCTTAGTGGTGGCGTGATATTTTTCTTTAAATATAATGGGGAATATCATTATTACATGGATATTCCATCTTTATTTAACATTTCTGAAGACGAATTTGATAATGACTTTATGGAATTGTTTGATTTAGGTGGTGAGATGAAGAAGATTTTTATCGAGCAGGGTCTGGCTGAGTGGTCTGCCTTTACAATCAAAGTGGATAAACAGAATAAAACCTCTCTGGACTTTGACTATGCGCCATGGAATGAAAGTGAATTTGGACCAACGGATAGAATAGAATTTTTTGAATACAAGTACCTCGGCAAGCAACCGGCTAATGAAAAAGAACTTGAGCTATTCAAGGCCATGGAAGCCTTTCAGAAGGAATATAACGAGAACTAGTTTCATGGATAAAAGACCGCCTCAATGGTGGTCTTTTATGATTTTCCAAACGCTGAACTATAGGGGTTGTGGTATACTGGGATTGTAGAGTTGCTAAGACAGAAGATCCATTTGAACCTAAATTGGAGGATGGCTTGGAAAGACAGATTAATGAGAAAGTGATGGAAATCATATTTTTAAAGATAATAAATCTTACCATAAAGTTATTGCCAGTTATCAAAAGAGCATTTGTAGAACAATGAAAATAAAGGATAGTAAGGAAGTTTTGTGGCAATTGTAGGAAAGGACATATATAATTAGCGAGGTAAATAAATGTGGTTTGAACTTTTAGAAAAAATAGAAAAAATTGAATCTGGTTATGGGGAGAAGCTAAATTCTCCAATTGATTTAGAGAAAATTAAATCTCTTAGCCAAAATGAAACAAACGAAGTTAAGACATTCATTGCGCAAGAATATTCACGATTTTTAACGAAAGTAAATGGTCTTGATTTTAATGGGTGTGTTCTTTATGGTTTAAAAGCAGATGATAGTTGTTCTTCTGAAGTTTATGATTTCTTTGAGTATAATAAAATTTGGCATGAAGTCGAAGAAAATAAACAGTTTGTTTTTATTGGAGAGAACAATATTAGTTGTTTTGTATATAATCCTAGTAACTGTGAATATTTAGAATTAGATATGCCATCTGCGGATGTAGTAGAGAAATTTAATTCTTTAGATGATTTGCTTGAAAGTTTTCTTTCAGATGCTATTGAATATGCCTCTTAAAAAGATAGGTAAAATATGATAAATAATTTTCCAACAGTAGATGTGGAAGCCTTCCAGAAGGAACATAATGGAAAATAGTTTGAATGGATAAATGAACCATAGGGTTTGTGGTATACTGGGATTGTAGAGCCAGTAAATTTGGTGATAACTTAGCATCGGTCAGAAAGCAAGTAACGAATTTCCAAAAAAGTATTGAAATAAAAGGAGAATGGGGATGGGAAACAAACTGTTAATGTCAGGAATGTCGTTCGGTCAAGTTAGTTCAGTAACGCTTGAAGACTTAAAAAATAACTTACTTTCAGTGAGTGATGAGAGAGATTGTATTTTACTGATTGCTGAAATCTTTAAAAAAGGGGATTTTACTGTAAAAAATTTGCTGATTGACTTGATGAACCAGACAAAAGATGAAGCCGTGCTCAATCTTTGTATTCGATTGTTTTGTTCAGTTTGTACACATGATGATTTAAAAAAGGTTGAAAATTTTCATTTTTTAAGTTCCGCTTCAGAATTTGCGGTATTTACTTTTGTTGCTGGCGCTGTGGAAACAATGTCTTATGAAGTCGTTCCTTATCTTCTTACTCTGTGGGAGGAGTGGGAAGATACAGAAACCGAAGTGGAGTACGCTATTCAAGATGCATTGGATAGCTTTCTCAACTATCGTTCAATTATAGAGGAAAATGCAAGAGTAGAAGAAGTTGGAAGTTTATATTTTGATGTAATAAAGAACAAGAACTTAGATTGCTATTATTACAAAACTCTTCAGGTTTTTCCTGGTTTATTTGCTCAGGAAATTATGACAGACTTATATATTGCTGCTCAAAAGGAACAGAAATACCATCTTTATCTTCAGGCTTCCATTCTGTCTATTTATACAGGCAAGCAAGTCCCGGTGGACACCAATACTCTTATTTCAAAAAATGAAATTGATTTGATGGTTGGTTATATTGATGACTTATCAGACAAAGACTGGACGGAAGGTATGAAATATTTTTACGGCCATCCAGTTGAAGGACTTGCAAAATAATAAAATGGACTATTGATAATAAAGGACCACCTTTATGGTGGTCTTTTATTGTTTTTCAAACGCTAGTCCATAGGGTTTATGGTATACTAGTATTGTAGAGCTAGTAAATTTGGTGATAATCTGGCAGAGGTATCACCAAGCTATAACGCCTTTTGTGAGAATTTCTAGAAGAGTGTAGTGAATCTGAAAGATAACATAGCTCGTGCTGGACCAAACTTTAAGAGGAGAATCAAATGAAATACGATAAAATTAAAATTGCACAGGAAATAGCCAGAGCTGTAGGGGGAGTTCCTCAAGCCTATACATTTAGAAATCACGATAACAAATTAGATTTATTTATTGGAGAGAATCGTCCGGACGATTATTTAACAACTGCAGCAACAATCGGTTTATCAGAATATACCATTTATCGTCGAATAAATGATAAGCCTTTAAGAGTTGAAATTATTGGGGCAGCTGATGCAGAGCTGGAATATTTTCCAAATATTATAGCAGACTGTGGCTTTAATATTGTGAGGGGAGAGTACAGCATCTCTCCAGGTGCAGTCTATCCAAATATAATTAGAAATTACTATCCTAATGCGAAAGTAAATCATATTTTTTTCACTCAGCCTTTCTTGTGGGAACTGGAGTCTTTTGATTTTGATGAAGAGTATGTTACGTGGCTACAAGCTATCCCTATTACAGAAGCTGAGCTCCAATTTATAGAAAAGCATGGAGCTGAAGTAGGAGCGCAGAAGTTAGAAGCATTGTTTGAAGAGCATCAGATAGATGTTTATGATTTTATGAGGCCTTCTGTAGTGTAATAAATTTTTTATCTTTTTTCAGGAGCAGGAGTAGAGACCTGCATTTTTTAAAACTTATCAATATCCGTTGTAAGTTCGACCTTGCTCCCGTTTAACGTGCGAATTCTGTAATTGATGGAATCCGCTACATATCTGATGGGAAATGAGGCACGAAATTTGATAGAGTAGCTCTCAGTGAGATACGTGGTATATACTATGAACGATTCAAGGTTTAAAAAAATTTTTTGCTCTAACCACCCTTGAGGTGGTTTTCTTGTGGTTTGATAAAAGCCTGTACATATGGTTTATGGTATACTAGGTTTATATTGAAAACAATGTGAGAAAACCAAACCGGAGGATAATATGGAAAAACAAATTAATGAAAAAATTATCGAAATCGTGCATCAAGCCAACGATATGATCCCAGTTGAGTGGGATGATTTGTATATTGTAATCGAGATGGACAAGACCTATAGTGGAAGTGCATATTTTTATTTTAAGTATGAAGGTGAATATCATTATAATTTATACCTTCCCAGAGATTTTGGGTTATCACAGGATGAAGTATTTAATCAAAGTGATATATTATTTGATAAATCAGAAGATCTGAAAAGAGTGTTTATTGAAAATGACTTGGCAGATTGGTATATTTGTATTATTCATTTGGATGAAAATAATAAGCTATCAGTAGCCTATGACTATGCGCCATGGCTGAAAAGTAATTTTGGACCAACTGCTCGTATGAACTTTTTCAGATATAAGTTTCTTGGTTTTGAGCCAAGAAACGAGAAAGAACTAGAACAGTTTAAGGCCATGGAAGCCTTCCAGCAGGAACATAATGGAAAATAGTTTGCTTGGATAAGAGGAATAAGACCAGATTAGTGAGGAAATTCAATGGTTAAATTTTCAAAAATAGATAAACAACTAAATAAAGAATTGAAAAAAGTTCAGCGCAATGCAGCAAAAAAATTACAATTAAAGTCTCGAGATTGGGCCTATTTCAACAAAGTTGGAGACTATTTGGTTTCGTATATGATTGATATTGATTTTCCAGATAATGAGTTTCGTTTGACAATTGACCCTTATATCAAACCATATATTTTTGATGATATCTTTTGGGAAGTTTTTGATATGGCGAGTAATTCGCAGGAGCCCATGAGTCTTCGAGCAGTTGGAGCTTTTACAGTTGATAGTTTATCATTACCATATAGGATGGTCAAAGAAGACTGGACAATGGAGGGTCTTGATTTAGAAAAAGTCGAATCCAAGGTTTTTGAGGTGCTCTCAGAAGTGCATGAAGAAGTTGTAAAACTTATAAATAGCTTCTCAACTTTTGAAGACTTCTATGCCTATACGGTCAAGAACGGACCTAGTCTTGTAGGTTATGATTTAATAGGAATGCTATTAATGATCCACCGGGAGCAGTATGCAGAGGCACTCCAAATGGCAGAAGATTTGATCGCAAAGCATAAATTCGGAGGATTTAATAATAAGAGTAAATGGATCAATGAATACATTGTGGATTATTGTAAAGAAAAACTCAAAGCAGATTAGGAAGTCTAGGCCTCATGCTTGTCCTTAAATGTATAAACTAAACCGGAGGATAAAATGGAAAAACAGATTAATGAGAAAATGACAGAGATTGTATATAAAGTAAATGATATGATCCCAGTTGAGTGGAATGATCTTTATATTAATTTTGAAGTGGATAAGACGCTTAGTGGTGGCGTGATATTTTTCTTTAAATATAATGGGGAATATCATTATTACATGGATATTCCGTCTTTATTTGGTATTCCTAAGACAGAATTCAGAATAGACTACGTAAATCTTTTTGCTTTAGGTGAAGATATGAAGAAGATATTCATTGAGCAGGGTCTGGCGGAGTGGTCTGCTTTTACAATTAAGGTGGATGAAAATAATAAGGCCTCTTTGGACTTTGACTATGCGCCATGGAATGAAAGTGAATTTGGACCAAGTTCTCGAGTAGATTTCTTTGAATACAAATATCTCGGCAAGCAACCAGCTAACGAAAAAGAACTTGAGCAGTTCAAGGCTATGGAAGCCTTTCAGCAGGAATATAATCAAAAGTAGTATAAGCTTGATCACATTTTGAAGAATGTGATTTTTGGAGCCTTGCTGTTATCGCGAACCGGAGGATAATATGGAACAACAAATTAATGAGAAAATTATCGAAATCGTGCATCAAGCCAACGATATGATTCCAGTTGAGTGGGATGATTTGTATATTGTAATCGAGATGGACAAGACCTACAGTGGAGGGGCTTATTTCTTTTTCAAATATAAAAATCAATATCATTACCATCTTGAAATGCCAGAGGATTTTGGTCAATCTATGATGGAAGTTTTAAATGAAAATAAGGTTTTATTTAAAAAATCAGAAGATCTGAAAAGAGTGTTTATTGAAAATGACTTGGCAGATTGGTATATTTGTATCATCCATTTGGATGAAAATAACAAGCTTTCGGTCGACTATGATTACACTCCATGGTTAGAAAGCGGTTATGGTCCAAGTGCTCGAATGGACTTATTTGAATACAAATATCTCGGCAAGCAACCAGCTAACGAAAAAGAACTAGAACAGTTCAAGGCCATGGAAGCCTTTCAGAAGGAACATAACGAGAACTAGTTTCATGGATAAAAGACCGCCTTGAGTTAGTTTTCTTACAGTTTGGTAAGGAGTGGGAGATAGGGTTTATGGTATCCTAGTAGGACAGTTTATCTATGGGATGAGAGACTGATTTCATGCAAGTCAAAAGGGGGAAATCAGAAATGTGCGCCTTTTCCTGAAAGAAACTAGAAAGAGAAAGAGATGTTTTTAGGAAGACGTCGGATATTTTTTAACCAATACTATGATAAAGCGATTTATTATGATCGCAAAACCCACGAACTTTTGGAGGCACCAAAGAGCAAGCTCTTGGATACAGAAAAGTCTAGCCGGATGAATCGCCATATACCCCTATTGGTAGTCCTTTTGTTATCAAGTGGTAGTGGGTTGATTTCCTTCTTTCGCTTGTTTTTACATAGCACCTATACCATGTCTACCTTCTGAAGTGTTCTTCTCATTTGGCTAGGGCAGTTTGCTTTCATCACTATCCTTGTTGAACGCGCCTTGTATCGAAATGTCAACAGCGCTCAGGTGACTACTCAAACTATCTGTCTGGCGCTTATGGAAAAGTCAGAGGAAACAAAGGAAGCTGAGGCGGAGATGAGTGAAAAAGATAGTCGCAATGCTACTCGCTGGATAAGAGCATTGCTTTCTCTGGTTCCCTTGGTTGGATTTTTCTACGCCTATAATTTTATTTGGAATTACCAAGAGAGGTTGGGCACTCCCATTGGAGGAGAGATTGTCAAGATTGTCCTAACAGGACTTTTACTAGGCTTGACATTTGTTCTTTATAACCAAAACAATTTACCCAGAATATTTGATATGCTGGATCGCTTTTATGCTAGAGAACTGAGCCTCATCTGTCGAGCAGACGACAATCCAGATGTCTATCTAGAAGTAAGTATGGGGACGGATGAAGAATTTGTCATTAAGGAAGTACAGAAGGACTAAGAGCCGTTTTTGAAAGAGTAAGATAGAAAGAGGTAGAGTATGTTTTTTCTTAGACGTCGTCGAGTGTTTATTGGCGAGTGCGATGGTCAGGCGGTCTACTATGACCAGCAGACTGGGGAGGCTTTAGCAGCTCCCAAAAGTTTTCTGCTCAATACGGAAGGTGCTTATAAGACCAATGCTTACATTCCTGAAATGGTTATTTTTCTGATGGCAGGTGGGCCAGGGGTTTTTGGATTCTTTTCAGCTATGTCCATTGGTGTCTATAACTGGACCAGTTTGACCTATATCCTACTATTTTGGTTGGCTGAATTTTTGCTTTTGGTTGCTATTTGTGAGCGAGGATTTTATAAAAATGTTCGCAAGGCTGTTCCGACAACAGAGAAGGTGTTTTATTATGCAGTGTCACATAATTTGATGGTAAGGGATGAACATTTTGACCCAGCTAAGGCATCTGCCACAGTCTACCGAATTGTTCGATGGATTCTTGTGCTTTTTAATTTTCATTCTATATATGTTATTTATAGTTGTATTAAATCATTTGGTCAGCCCATTGAGACTAATTATGAGTTCTGGGGGATAGGGATAATCTGGTATACAATGATATTGCTTTATAACCAAAACAACCCGGTTCGTTTTGTGAAGATTATGAAGCTATACAGTCAAGGGAAAGTACGTTTTAAGGAAGAAACAGATAGCGAAACGTGTAACTAGGTGTTAGGGAACAGTAAAATCCCAGAAAGTGAGTGCTGTATCTTTAACAAAGTGAGGTGTAGCTGCTACGATAGTTGCTATGTGATGATCTCCTCAAATGGAAGATTATCAAGGATATACGGCGTTCTGCCAGATGAAATTTGGAGATAAAAAATAAAAGACATCCGTATTTTCGGTGTCGACTTTGTAAAGAAGTAAGAAAATTGTAATCCAAGAGAATTTTACCTTAACTGGTGATTTACACTATATTTCTTATGATTCAACTGTTTTAGTTCGATCCATGGGAGCATTTTTGAAACCTATTAGTCTCCTATTATACGTAACCTATCTTCTTGCTTCTATTCTTGTTTTTTGGTCGAAAAAGCACTTGAGTAGTCAGGTCTTTACCTATTTTTCATGGGGGTCAACTTTATTTATATCAGGTCTCTATTTTGCTAGTGCTGTAACCTATGATGCATACACTATGGTGGGAGTCTAGCTTCGGATTGTAGTAGGAATAGTTCTATTTATATGGATAATTGTCAATAAAATTCAGAATTTGAAACGATACTTGAATGATGAGGATAAAAAACCACTTCTTATGTACTGCATCCCAAAGATTAGATTTTGTAGTCTAACTTTTGGGGTGCAGATTATTTATATCTACCACCTTTTTCTTTCGAGTTGAGATGTGCTAATAAGGAATTCTAAGAGTCCTGAAACTACTTTCAGGATAGTCTGTTATATAAAATAGTTTTGAAACTGAAATCTATTCCATTACAAACTATTGAAAGCGCTTAACAAATGATATATAATAAGCCCATAAGAACAAGAAAGGGAGGAAAGAGGATGCCACAGATTAGCAAAGAAGCCCTGATTGAACAAATCAAAGATGGAATCATTGTCTCTTGTCAGGCACTTCCTCACGAACCGCTTTATACAGAAGCGGGAGGAGTCATTCCCTTGCTAGTCAAAGCGGCTGAGCAAGGAGGAGCAGTTGGTATCCGAGCAAACAGTGTTCGCGATATCAAGGAGATCAAGGAGGTTACGAAACTCCCGATTATCGGGATTATCAAACGTGACTATCCGCCACAGGAGCCATTCATTACAGCTACTATGAAAGAAGTGGATGAACTGGCTGAACTAGACATTGAGGTTATTGCTCTGGATTGTACCAAACGTGAACGTTACGATGGTTTGGAAATCCAAGACTTTATCCGACAAGTCAAAGAAAAATATCCGCATCAACTCTTGATGGCTGATACCAGTACCTTTGAAGAGGGAATAGCAGCAGTTGAAGCAGGTGTTGATTTTGTTGGAACAACCCTATCAGGCTATACCTCTTATAGTCCGAAAGTAGATGGTCCAGACTTTGAACTGATCAAAAAACTTTGTGAAGCAGGTGTGGATGTCATTGCTGAAGGAAAAATTCATACACCAGAACAAGCCAAGCAGATCCTTGAATATGGGGTGCGAGGCATTGTTGTTGGTGGTGCTATCACTAGACCAAAAGAGATTACGGAACGCTTTGTTGCCGGTCTTAAATAATACAATCTCAAAACAGAGGAGAGTGATCGATGCGTCGGATGGAATGAAAACGTATACAAACAGAAGCTTACTCACTATCCAATATGGACACGCTTATCAATTAGGAGAATACAAATGAAATTTAGAAAACTAGCTTGTACAGTACTTGCAAGTGCTGCGATTCTTGGCCTTGCTGCTTGTGGTAACTCTGGTGGAAGTAAAGATGCTGGAAAATCAGGAAGCGATAGCGGAAAAACAGAAATCACATGGTGGGCATTCCCAGTCTTCACACAAGAAAAAACTGGTGATGGTGTTGGAACATATGAAAAGTCAATCATCGAAGCTTTTGAAAAAGCAAATCCAGATGTAAAAGTGAAATTGGAAACCATCGACTTCAAGTCAGGTCCTGAAAAGATCACAACAGCCATCGAAGCAGGAACAGCGCCAGACGTACTCTTTGACGCACCAGGGCGTATCATCCAATACGGTAAAAATGGTAAATTGGCTGAGTTGAACGACCTCTTCACAGACGAATTCGTCAAGGATGTCAACAATGAAAACATCGTACAAGCAAGTAAGGCTGGAGATAAAGCTTACATGTATCCAATCAGTTCAGCTCCATTCTACATGGCTATGAACAAGAAAATGTTGGAAGATGCTGGAGTTGCAAACCTTGTAAAAGAAGGTTGGACAACTGATGACTTTGAAAAAGTTTTGAAAGCGCTTAAAGATAAAGGGTATACACCAGGTTCATTGTTCAGTTCTGGTCAAGGGGGAGACCAAGGAACACGTGCCTTCATTGCAAACCTTTATGGCGGTTCTGTAACAGACAAAGATGTAACAAAATATACAACCGACGATCCTAAATTCGTCAAAGGTCTTGAAAAAGCTGCTAGTTGGATCAAGGACGGTCTATTGAACAATGGTTCACAGTTTGACGGTGGAGCAGATATCCAAAACTTTGCGAACGGTCAAACTTCATACACAATCCTTTGGGCACCAGCTCAAAACGGTATCCAAGCGAAACTCTTGGAAGCAAGTAAGGTAGACGTGGTAGAAGTACCATTCCCATCAGACTCTGGTAAACCATCTCTTGAATACCTTGTAAACGGATTTGCAGTATTTAATAACAAAGACGACAAAAAAGTCGCAGCTGCTAAGAAATTCGTAAAATTCATCGCAGATGACAAAGAATGGGGTCCTAAAGACGTAGTTCGTACAGGTGCCTTCCCAGTTCGTACTTCATTTGGCAAACTTTATGATGACAAACGTATGGAAACAATCAGTAGCTGGACTAAATACTACTCACCATACTACAACACTATCGATGGATTTGCTGAAATGAGAACACTTTGGTTCCCAATGTTGCAATCTGTATCAAATGGTGACGAAAAACCAGCGGATGCTTTGAAAGCCTTCACTGAAAAAGCTAACGAAACTATCAAAAAAGCTACAAAACAATAAGCACTAAGTCAGATTGATTCCCCCTTTTCCCTGAGCACTACGGTGTAAGAAAAGGGGGACTTTTGTTTGAAATGGTAGGAACTGTCACGAAATTAAAATGAAGTTCTTACATAAGCGAATCTTAAAAAATTTCATTTTGGTTTTAAAACAGTTTAAGAAAATCAAAAACTATTCTATTTGAAAGAGAGGTGCCGACTGTGAAAGTCAATAAAATTCGCATGCGGGAAACAGTGATTTCCTACGCTTTCCTAGCACCAGTATTATTCTTCTTTGTGATCTTTGTCTTGGCTCCTATGATTATGGGATTCATTACAAGTTTCTTTAACTACTCCATGACTAAATTTGAGTTTGTGGGCTTGGACAACTACATTCGCATGTTTAAAGACCCTGTCTTTATGAAGTCTTTAATCAATACCGTTATCCTGGTTATTGGATCTGTTCCGATTGTGGTTCTCTTCTCTCTCTTTGTAGCATCTCAAACCTATCATCAAAACGCGATTGCCCGTTCTTTCTATCGTTTCGTCTTCTTCCTTCCTGTAGTTACAGGTAGTGTTGCCGTAACGGTTGTATGGAAATGGATCTATGACCCCCTATCAGGGATTCTAAACTTTGTCCTTAAGTCAAGCCACATCATCAGCCAAAATATTTCTTGGTTGGGTGACAAAAACTGGGCCTTGCTAGCGATTATGATTATCCTTTTGACAACATCTGTTGGTCAACCGATTATCCTTTATATCGCTGCCATGGGAAATATTGACAACTCACTTGTTGAAGCAGCGCGTGTTGACGGTGCGACTGAATTTCAAGTCTTCTGGAAGATCAAATGGCCTAGCCTTCTTCCAACAACTCTTTACATCGCGATCATCACAACCATCAACTCATTCCAGTGTTTCGCCTTGATTCAGCTCTTGACATCTGGTGGTCCAAACTACTCAACAAGTACCTTGATGTACTACCTTTATGAAAAAGCCTTCCAATTGACAGAATACGGCTATGCAAATACCATCGGTGTCTTCTTGGCAGTGATGATTGCCATTGTCAGCTTTGCTCAATTCAAGATCCTCGGAAACGACGTAGAATACTAAAGAAAGGAGACAGTTATGCAACCTACACAAAAGAAACCTTTAACAGCTTTTACTGTTATTTCAACGATTATCTTGCTCTTGTTGACCGTACTGTTCATCTTTCCATTCTACTGGATTTTGACAGGGGCCTTCAAATCACAGCCTGATACCATTATGATTCCGCCACAATGGTTCCCTAAAATGCCAACTATGGAAAACTTCCAACAACTCATGGTGCAAAACCCTGCTATGCAGTGGATGTGGAACTCTGTATTTATCTCACTGGTAACCATGTTCTTAGTCTGTGCAACCTCTTCTCTAGCAGGTTATGTCTTGGCTAAAAAACGTTTCTATGGTCAACGCATCCTCTTTGCAGTCTTTATCGCTGCCATGGCACTTCCAAAACAAGTTGTCCTTGTACCACTCGTACGTATCGTCAACTTCATGGGAATTCACGATACTCTCTGGGCAGTTATCTTGCCTTTGATCGGATGGCCATTCGGGGTCTTCCTCATGAAACAGTTCAGCGAAAACATCCCGACAGAATTGCTTGAATCAGCTAAAATCGACGGTTGTGGTGAGATTCGTACCTTCTGGAGCGTAGCCTTCCCTATCGTGAAACCAGGATTTGCAGCCCTTGCGATCTTTACCTTCATCAATACTTGGAACGACTACTTCATGCAGTTGGTTATGTTGACTTCACGTCAAAACTTGACCATCTCACTCGGGGTTGCGACCATGCAGGCCGAAATGGCAACCAACTATGGTTTGATCATGGCGGGTGCAGCTCTTGCAGCCGTGCCAATCGTAACCGTCTTCCTTGTCTTCCAAAAATCCTTCACTCAAGGGATTACTATGGGAGCTGTTAAAGGATAATACTCTGCGAAAATCGAATTCAAACTACGTCAGCATCGCCTTGCCATACTTAAGTATTGCCTGCGGTTAGCTTCCTAGTTTGTTCTTCGATTTTCATTGAGTATGGGAAAAACTGTCTATCAAAATTCAGAAGAATATGCTATAGACTAAGAGAAATATAGTTTCATAAGTGTCTACAAAATGGAGAGTATGCAGTTACTTCGTGAAGTTTTGTCAGACACTTATCAACTTAATTTATGATTTTAGTTAACTATCAGAAACGAAGGAAACAGTATGATTTTTGATGATTTGAAAAACATCGCCTTTTACAAGGGAATCCATCCCAATCTAGACAAGGCTATCGACTATCTCTATCAGCACCGTAAGGATTCTTTCGAACTCGGTAAGTATGAGATTGACGGGGACAAGGTCTTTCTAGTTGTTCAGGAAAATGTCCTCAATCAAGCTGAAAATGATCAATTTGAACATCATAAGAACTATGCAGACTTGCATTTGCTGGTAGAAGGGCACGAATATTCGAGCTACGGTTCACGTATCAAAGACGAAGCGGTAGCATTTGACGAAGCGAGCGACATTGGTTTTGTCCATTGTCATGAAAAACACCCACTCTTGTTGGGTTATCACAATTTTGCAATTTTCTTCCCAGGAGAACCACACCAGCCAAATGGCTACGCAGGTATGGAAGAAAAGGTTCGCAAATATCTCTTTAAAATTTTGATTGATTAAAAGAATCAGGAGGAGCAAACATGGCACAAAAAGGAGTAAGCCTTATCAAGGCAGCATTTGATACAGATAATTTTCTCATGCGTTTCAGTGAGAAGGTCTTGGATATCGTGACAGTCAATCTTCTTTTTGTCGTCTCTTGTTTGCCCATCGTGACGATTGGAGTGGCGAAAATCAGCCTCTATGAGACTATGTTTGAGATTAAGAGAAGCAGACGGGTACCAGTCTTTAGAACTTATCTAAGAGCTTTCAAGCAAAATCTGAAACTGGGGCTTCAGTTAGGTCTGTTAGAGTTGGGCATTGTGTCATTAAGCCTTCTAGACCTCTATCTCTTCTGGGGACAGACTGCTTTGCCTTTCCAGATTGTGAAAGCTATATGTTTGGGGATTCTCATCTTCCTCACTCTGGTGATGTTGGCTAGTTATCCCATCGCTGCACGCTATGATTTGTCTTGGAAAGAAGTGCTGCAAAAAGGGCTTATCTTGGCAAGTTTTAACTTTCCTTGGTTCTTCCTCATGTTAGCCATTCTCTTTCTCATAGTGATGGTTCTTTATCTATCCGCCTTCACTCTCCTTTTGGGTGGGTCAGCTTTTATCCTCTTTGGTTTTGGTTTGCTAGTCTTTCTCCAAACAGGATTGATGGAGAAAATCTTCGCCAAATACCAGTAGGATGAGGTGTTTCTGAAACTACTTTCAATCGTTACAGTTTCTAAAATACAGGTAGAAACTAAAATCTAAGTGTATACAAGATATTGAAAGCGATTTTCACAAGGTGTATACTAAACTTGTAAAAAAATAGAACTGCTCTCAGCAGAAAAAAGAAATCTTAGGAGAAAATCTATGTCAGATTTGAAAAAATACGAAGGTGTCATTCCAGCCTTCTACGCATGTTATGATGATCAAGGAGAAGTCAGTCCAGAGCGTACGCGTGCCTTGGTCCAATACTTCATTGATAAAGGTGTTCAAGGTCTCTATGTCAATGGTTCTTCTGGTGAGTGTATCTACCAAAGTGTGGCAGACCGCAAGTTGATTTTGGAAGAAGTTATGGCCGTTGCCAAAGGAAAATTGACTATCATTGCTCACGTTGCTTGCAATAATACAAAGGATAGTATGGAACTTGCTCGCCACGCAGAAAGCTTGGGTGTAGATGCCATTGCAACCATTCCACCGATTTACTTCCGTTTGCCAGAATACTCAGTTGCCAAATACTGGAATGACATTAGTGCTGCAGCTCCAAACACGGACTACGTGATTTACAACATTCCTCAATTGGCAGGTGTTGCTTTGACTCCAAGTCTCTACACTGAAATGTTGAAGAATCCTCGTGTTATCGGTGTTAAGAACTCTTCTATGCCAGTTCAAGATATTCAAACTTTTGTGAGCCTCGGTGGAGAAGACCATATCGTCTTTAACGGTCCAGATGAACAATTCCTAGGTGGCCGTCTCATGGGGGCCAAGGCTGGTATCGGTGGTACTTATGGTGCTATGCCAGAACTCTTCTTGAAACTCAATGAGTTGATTGCTGAGAAAGACTTGGAAACAGCGCGTGAATTGCAATATGCTATCAACGCAATTATTGGCAAACTCACTTCTGCACATGGAAATATGTACGGTGTCATCAAAGAAGTCTTGAAAATCAATGAAGGCGTGAACATTGGATCAGTTCGTTCACCATTGACACCAGTGACTGAAGAAGATCGACCAGTTGTAGAAGCAGCAGCGCAATTGATTCGTGAAACCAAGGAGCGCTTCCTCTAATCCATAAGGAGGTATTTATGACACATTACGTTGCAATTGATATCGGTGGAACCAACATCAAATATGGCTTGATTGACCAAGAAGGCCAGCTTGTTGAATCGTATGAAATGCCAACAGAGGCGCATAAGGGCGGCCCTCATATCTTACAGAAGACCAAAGATATCGTAGCCAGCTATTTAGAAAAAGGCCCAGTAGCAGGTGTTGCCATTTCTTCGGCAGGGATGGTGGATCCAGATAAGGGTGAGATTTTCTATGCTGGTCCTCAGATTCCCAACTATGCAGGAACCCAGTTCAAGAAGGAAATCGAGACGAGTTTTACTATTCCTTGTGAGATTGAAAATGATGTCAACTGTGCAGGTCTGGCTGAGGCAGTATCTGGTTCAGGTATGGGAGCGAGTGTCACTCTTTGCTTGACCATTGGAACCGGTATCGGTGGTTGCTTGATTATAGATGGCAAGGTTTTCCATGGATTTAGCAATTCGGCCTGCGAAGTCGGTTATATGCATATGCAGGATGGAGCTTTCCAAGACTTGGCTTCTACGACAGCTTTGGTAGAATATGTGGCAGCAGCTCATGGTGATCCAGTTGATCAGTGGAATGGCCGACGCATTTTCAAGGAAGCTACTGAAGGAAACAAGATTTGTATGGCTGGTATTGACCGCATGGTAGACTACCTTGGGAAAGGTCTGGCAAATATTTGCTACGTTGCCAATCCAGAAGTGGTCATTCTCGGTGGCGGGATCATGGGGCAAGAGGCTATCCTCAAACCGAAGATCCGCACAGCCTTGAAGGCGGCCTTGGTGCCAAGCCTAGCTGAAAAAACACGATTAGAATTTGCCCATCACCAAAACACAGCAGGGATGCTCGGTGCATATTACCATTTCAAGACAAAACAATCCTAGTTTGGAACTATAAAATTAAGCAGAACACTTAATCACTACTCGAGTGAAAACTGTTTTGCTTAATTCTTTTTTTATTGAAAAATTTGAGCCAAAGGATGTAATCGTGAGAAACTAGGAGAAAATAACCGCCTTGTATGAAAGGTTAAGGCGAGATGATGAACTACAAGGCGAGAGCAATTCTATCATCCATTTAATTGATATTTAGCTTGAGTAAATGGGAAAATGTGGAAAAATGATATAATGAGATGGACGAAAAATTGACAAATTAGAATTTGTAGAGGTGAGAAAATGTATTGGCAACCTATTCACCTGAAATCGAAATCATATAAAATTACGAGGAGATTGTAAGATGAATAATTATATAAAATTAAATGAAGATAGATGGAATAATGTAAAAAATGACTACACTGAGCCATTGACACATGAAGAACTAGAAGAAACTAGAAAACATCCAATTTCTGTTGCCTTAACTGTTGGGAAAAAAGTTCCGATAGAATGGTTTGAAAAAGCAAACGGGAAAAAGATATTAGGGTTAGCTTGTGGTGGTGGTCAGCAGGGTCCCGTTTTTGCTGCAAAAGGTTATGATGTCACCATCATGGATTTTTCTAAATCACAATTAGAAAGAGATGAGATGGTCGCTAAAAGAGAAGGCTTAAAAATCGATACCGTTCAAGGTGATATGACAAAACCATTTCCATTTGAAGATGAAACTTTTGATATTGTTTTTAATCCGGTTTCAAATGTATACATAGAGGATTTAGAAAACATGTATAAAGAAGCTTCTCGAGTATTGAAAAAGGGTGGACTCTTAATGGTCGGATTTATGAATCCCTGGATCTACATGTATGATGCGGACGTTGTATGGGACCAACCCGATGAGGAATTACTTTTAAAGTTTTCACTACCTTTTAATTCAAGAGAGCTTGAAGAGGAAGGCAAAATCACCATCAATCCAGAATATGGATATGAATTTAGCCATACCTTAGAAAGTCAGATTAGAGGACAACTTAAAAATGGTCTCGCTATGATTGATTTTTATGAATCGTGTGACAAAAGACATCGATTATCACGTTATGGAAATGACTACATCGCTACACTCTGCATTAAACTATGATATTATAGAACGTGCTTCTGAAGAATAGCTCATTTTATTTTCTGTAAGGGTTAAAATCTAAATCTCACTTTGTCGAAGTAAAACTATTAAATAAAAATAAAAAAAGGAAGTAAAAGCAGCAAATAGTCGATACTTCCTTTTTTCTTGTCAAAAATTCAAAAATGGAAAGGAGAATTTAAGGAAGAATTGAAAAGCCCAGATAAAAAAGGCATTAGCGCAAAGAGAAAGATTGGCGAGCCCACCTATGAGTCTATTACCATTTCAAAACAAAATAATCCTAGTTTGGTTCAACCAAACTAGGATTTTCTAACGCGTTTTTGTCTACGATAGCCATTGAGCTTTTTATTTTCCCAATAGCTGTTAAAGATTTTTTCCTTGCTCTCACGATTGATTTCCAAAAAGTAGGCATAAATCAAATCTGTTAAAATGAGCATAGGAAGTTGAGCGGAAATACGCTGGATATAGGATGTTTGACTATGGCTTGCCACAAGGACTGTTTCGGTATAGGCCTGACCATTTTTGTTTGGAGCGCTGGTAAAGAGGATGGTCTTGGCACCCATTTCCTTGGCATCCAACAAACTATCTAGGACGGATTCGGTGGTGCCAGACAGGGAAAAACCAAGCACCAAGCAATCTTCATCCATGATACTGGTTGTCCATGCAAAGCCATCCCGATCGGTCAAAGCTTCACAGACAACACCCAGACGCATAAAACGTAGCTTCATCTCACGGGCAATCAGACCAGAACTTCCTGTTCCAAAGAAGTAAACTCGTTCAGCGTCATCGATTAATTGGGCGACTCGTTCCAGTTGTTCTTCGTCGATCAAATCCTGAGTTTGTTCTCGCATGATACTGTAGCTTCGTAAAACACGTTTGGTCAAAGGACTGTGTTTGTGCGAATGCGTGTCTTGTTTATCGGCCTGGTGCTGGTATTGAAAGACGAACTCTCGGTAGCCTGTAAAACCACACTTTTTGGCAAAGCGGGTCAAGGCTGCTTGGGAGATATGTAATTTCTGGGTAACTTGCTGAGAAGAAAGATCATCTTGGATCGTTTCAGCTTGTAAAAAATAGCGAGCGATTTCTTGCTCCAGCTCGGTTAATTCTTCAAAATGGAGATCGATTATGGTTGCGATGTCTGGCTTATTCATGAGGCTCCTTTTTATGAGTCAAAATCTTAAAAGTTAACGCTTCCCTAACTATTAGTAACATTATATCATAGAAGTTAGGATAACCAAATAAAAAGGCATTTTCAGTTGAAAGTCAAAAAATGCTTCGACTTTTCCAAGAGTTTCTCCGCAAAATATGGTAAAATGAAATGTACTGCTCTTCACCTGTTTGCTTTATTATTTTAGGGGAAATAGAGGTGAAAATCGGGAATTTTTCTAGAAAAGAGTCTTAGTTGTATGAGAAAATTCAATAGCCATTCGATTCCGATTCGGCTTAATTTATTATTTGCGATTGTTATCCTGCTCTTTATGGCCATTATTGGTCGTTTGTTATACATGCAGGTGCTCAATAAAGATTTCTATGAAACAAAATTGGCCTCAGCCAGCCAAACAAGGGTAACAACCAGTTCAGCTCGTGGACAGATCTATGATGCGGCAGGGAAACCCTTGGTAGAAAACACTGTCAAGCAGGTTGTTTCTTTCACACGAAACAATAAAATGACGGCAGCTGAATTGAAGGAGACAGCCAAGAAACTTCTCACATATGTAAATGTAACCTCTCCTGATCTGATAGATCGACAGATTGCAGACTACTACTTGGCGGACCAGGACGTTTACAAAAAAATAGTCGAATCCTTGCCAAGCGATAAACGCCTGGATTCTGATGGGAACCGCTTATCGGAAGCGACACTTTACAATAATGCGGTTGAAAGCATTGACGTGAGTCAACTTAATTATACAGATGATCAGAAAAAGGAAATATATCTCTTTAGTCAGCTCAATGCCGTTGAAAATTTTGCAACGGGCACTATTTCTACGGATGCCTTAGACGATACCCAAGTTGCTCTCGTTGCATCAGCGTCCAAGGAATTACCAGGTATCAGCATTTCAACCTCATGGGACCGTAAAGTCTTGGACACTTCTTTATCAACAATCGTTGGTAGCGTTTCAAGTGAAAAGTCAGGTCTTCCGGCTGAGGAAGTTGATGCTTATCTCAAAAAAGGCTATTCTCTCAATGACCGAGTGGGAACTTCTTATCTTGAAAAGCAATATGAAGATGTCCTCCAAGGCAAACGCTCTGTCAAAGAAGTACATCTCGACAAACACGGAAATATGGAGAGTGTGGAAAATGTCGAGGAAGGAAGCAAAGGAAACAATATCAAACTAACGATTGACCTAACTTTCCAGAATGGTGTGGATGACCTACTCAAGAGCTACTTCAACTCAGAGTTGGGTAACGGTGGAGCCAAATACTCTGAAGGAGTCTACGCTGTAGCCCTCAATCCTAAAACCGGTGCAGTTTTGGCCATGTCAGGTGTCAAGCATGATGTCGAATCCGGAAAATTAAGTTCAGATTCGCTTGGAACGATAACCAATGTCTTTGTGCCAGGATCTGTCGTTAAGGCAGCGACCATCAGCTCTGGTTGGGAAAATGGAGTCTTGTCAGGCAATCAAACCTTGACAGACCAGCCGATTGTTTTCCAAGGTTCGGCCCCAATCAATTCATGGTACACCTTGTCATACGGTTCTTTCCCTATCACAGCAGTTGAGGCTCTAGAGTACTCTTCTAATACCTACATGGTTCAAACCGCGCTAGGAATCATGGGACAGACCTACACACCAAACATGGTGGCCGCAACGGGACAGTTAGAGACTGCAATGGGCAAATTGCGATCAACCTTTGGGGAATATGGACTCGGAGCTTCAACGGGGATTGATCTTCCAGATGAATCAACAGGATTTATACCAAAAGAATTTGATTTGGCCAACTATCTAAATAATGCTTTTGGTCAGTTTGATAACTATACTCCGATGCAGTTAGCCCAGTATGTCGCAACCATTGCAAACAATGGCGTACGATTGGCTCCTCACATCGTTGAAGGCGTTTATGGAAACAATGATCAAGGTGGACTAGGAAGTCTGGTTCAAGAAACAGCTACCAAGGAACTGAACAAGGTCAATATTTCAGAAGCAGATATGGCTATCTTGCAGCAAGGTTTCTATCAAGTTTCTCATGGAACGAGCGCTCTGACAACTGGTCGTGCCTTCTCAAATGGCGCAGCCGTATCCATCAGTGGAAAGACAGGTACTGCCGAAAGTTACGTTAATGGCGGTCAAAAAGCCAATAATACCAACGCAGTCGCCTATGCACCGACCGAAAATCCTCAAATTGCGGTCGCAGTCGTCTTTCCTCATAACACCAACCTTACAAACGGTGTCGGACCTTCGATTGCACGAGATATTATCAACCTCTATAACCAACACCATCCAATGAATTAGAAAGGAACTTATGCTGTATCCAACACCTATTGCCAAGCTGATTGATAGCTATTCAAAGCTTCCGGGTATCGGGATTAAAACGGCTACCCGCCTAGCCTTCTATACAATTGGAATGTCTGATGACGATGTCAATGAATTTGCCAAAAATCTCTTATCTGCTAAACGGGAATTGACCTATTGTTCCATCTGTGGTCGCTTGACCGATGATGATCCATGCTCTATCTGTACAGATCCGACTCGTGACCAGACAACGATCTTGGTGCTAGAAGATAGTCGCGATGTGGCTGCTATGGAAAACATCCAAGAATACCACGGACTCTATCATGTCTTGCATGGCCTCATTTCTCCGATGAATGGTATCAGCCCAGACGATATCAATCTCAAGAGTCTCATGACCCGTCTCATGGATAGTGAGGTTTCAGAGGTGATCGTGGCAACCAATGCGACGGCTGATGGGGAAGCAACATCTATGTATCTCTCTCGTTTGCTCAAGCCAGCTGGTATCAAGGTCACTCGCCTAGCACGAGGCCTAGCCGTGGGAGCAGATATCGAGTATGCGGATGAGGTCACACTCTTACGAGCCATTGAAAATCGGACAGAGTTGTAGGAGTCAGTAACATTAAAACTTGTTCTTATGTGTAAGGCAAAGTCCTAGAAGTGTTCTCTTACTTTTTATCAGCCATAGTAGGTTGATGGTCGTTAGTATCTGTAGAGGACAATCTGTTTCTTAAAGTTGTCAAAGTTCCGAAAGCCAAAGACATTGAGGATGAAACTGCCAGATATTATCTTCAATGAATCCGAAAAATTTTTTAGAATTCTTGTTCTAAAAGTGAAAATAGTCATGTTAGTCGTTTCAGGGTAGGGAATTTTAGACGGTTTTTTTAGAATTATATTTCTTAATTGACATGGATTATTGATAACTTTTCTCTATAATTCAGGGTGAATACAATGTGATAAACTATGAAACTTTTGTGCATGGTCTTCTCCTTTCGATTAGCAATTGATCTGAATACCTTGATTGTAGCGAGCGGTCCGGAGGTTTTTTGACATAACTCCGCATAGCGGATGGTTGATTTGTCTCGTCTTTCACGGAGCAAAAAGGACTAATAGTCACATGATAAAAAATTATCCCTTGGCAAAAGCCAAGGGATAATTGTATTTTTTAACCAAGAGCTTCTCTCTTCTTATCTGGATTCCAGATGAAGCTTGCAATAAAGGTAAAGATAATTGTTAGGATACCAACAATCACAGCAAGAATGAGGGCAGGGATGCGGACAAACCACCAGAGTGGGTTTGGTTTTTTATCATTGTGCCATTGCTTGGTTTCCTCGTCCAAACGTTGGAATTCTGCTTGGATACGATCTGCAACCATTTCAATCCCTTCATCATTCATTTTCTTGATGTCTGAGATATCGATAGGGTTTCCAAAGTTCATATCCACACGTTCACGGCTTATCAAGCCTTTCAAGGTCATGGGACCGGTGTAGGTAACAGGCATGATACGAACCTTAGCCATTTTAGCAATCAAGGCAACTCCACCCTTGACATCGTTTGAGTGACGGCTCCCACTTGGAAACATGATGAGAGAGCGGTCGCTTTTTTTGAGGACGTTGATAGGGTACTTGATGGCAGAGGCACTAGGTTTTTCCCGGTCGATAGGAAAGGCGCCACACATACGGATCCACCAGCCAAAGATACGGTTGTTAAACAGCTCTTTTTTGGCCATAAAGATGAACTGTTTTGGCTTGGTCGCAAAGGCCATGTAAACAGGATCCCACCAGGTACGGTGAGGTGCGACGAGGATATAGTTTTCGTCTCGGCTAGGGATTTTATTAGTATTGTGATAGTGGGCATTGCCATTGATGGACCACAAGATCAGCATGACTAGTCCACGTAAATAAGTATAAAACATGAGATCTCCTTCGATTGTATTGCTTTTATTATTATACCTTATCAAAAGACTGCTGGCAAACTTTTTCAGTTATCAGCCAACAGTTTTAGATGGGATTAGAATTCTTTTAAAAAAAATGATATGATAGAATTTATGGATAAAAATAAGATTATGGGATTAACCCAAAGAGAAGTCAAGGAAAGACAGGCTCAAGGTTTGGTCAATGACTTTACCGCTTCAGCCAGTACCAGTACTTGGCAAATCATCAAACGAAATGTTTTTACACTTTTTAACGCATTAAACTTTGTTATCGCTCTAGCGCTGGCCTTTGTGCAGGCTTGGAGCAATCTGGTCTTCTTTGCTGTTATCTGCTTTAACGCTTTTTCTGGGATTGTGACCGAGCTACGGGCCAAACACATGGTGGACAAGCTCAATCTCATGACCAAGGAAAAGGTCAAAACCATCCGTGATGGTCAAGAAGTCGCTCTCAATCCAGAAGAATTGGTCCTAGGAGATGTCATTCGTTTGTCTGCGGGAGAGCAAATCCCTAGTGATGCTCTGGTTCTGGAAGGTTTCGCAGAAGTCAATGAAGCCATGTTGACTGGTGAGAGTGATTTGGTGCAAAAAGAAGTGGATGCCTTGCTTTTATCAGGGAGTTTCCTAGCCAGTGGCGCAGTTTTGGCTCAAGTTCACCATGTCGGGGCAGACAACTATGCTTCCGAACTCATGCTGGAAGCTAAGACAGTGAAACCCATCAACTCCCGTATCATGAAATCGCTAGACAAGCTAGCTGGTTTTACTGGGAAGATTATCATTCCCTTTGGTCTAGCTCTCTTGTTAGAAGCCTTGATGTTAAAAGGTTTGCCCCTCAAGTCATCCGTTGTAAATTCGTCAACAGCCCTTTTGGGTATGTTGCCCAAGGGAATTGCCCTTTTGACCATTACTTCGCTCTTGACTGCGGTGATTAAGCTGGGCTTGAAAAAGGTTTTAGTGCAGGAGATGTACTCTGTCGAGACCTTGGCGCGCGTGGATATGCTCTGTCTGGACAAGACGGGCACTATCACCCAAGGAAAGATGCAGGTGGAGGCTGTTCTTCCTCTGACGGAAACTTATGGTGATGAGGCTATTGCCAGCATTTTGACTAGCTATATCGCTCATAGTGAGGATAAAAATCCAACAGCTCAAGCCATTCGTCAGCGTTTCCAAGGTCAGGTAGCCTATCCTATGCTTTCGAATCTTCCTTTCTCTAGCGACCGCAAGTGGGGAGCTATGGAGTTAGAAGGGCTAGGAACGGTTTTCTTAGGTGCGCCTGAGATGTTGTTGGACTCTGAAGTACCAGAAGCCAGAGAGGCCTTGGAGAGAGGGTCTCGTGTCTTGGTCTTAGCCCTCAGTCAGGAAAAACTAGATTATCACAAACCACAGAAACCATCTGATATTCAGGCTCTAGCCTTGCTGGAAATCTTGGACCCTATTCGAGAAGGAGCAGCTGAGACGCTGGACTATCTCCGTTCTCAGGAAGTGGGCCTCAAGATTATCTCTGGTGACAATCCAGTCACGGTTTCCAGCATTGCCCAGAAGGCTGGTTTTGCAGACTATCACAGCTATGTAGATTGCTCAAAAATCACGGATGAGGAATTGATTGCCATGGCTGAAGAGACAGCTATTTTCGGACGTGTTTCCCCTCATCAAAAGAAACTCATCATCCAAACGCTGAAAAAAGCAGGACATACAACGGCTATGACAGGTGACGGAGTCAATGACATCCTAGCTCTTCGTGAGGCGGATTGTTCTATTGTAATGGCTGAGGGAGATCCTGCGACTCGTCAGATTGCCAATCTAGTTCTCTTGAACTCAGACTTTAATGATGTTCCTGAGATTCTCTTTGAAGGTCGTCGCGTGGTTAATAACATCGCCCATATCGCACCGATTTTCTTGATTAAGACCATCTATTCATTCCTGTTAGCAGTTATCTGTATCGCCAGTGTTCTTTTGGGACGGTCTGAGTGGATCTTGATTTTCCCTTTCATTCCGATTCAAATTACCATGATCGACCAATTCGTGGAAGGTTTTCCACCATTCGTTCTGACTTTTGAGCGAAATATCAAACCTGTTGAACCAAACTTCCTCAGAAGATCCATGCTTCGTGCTCTACCAAGTGCACTCATGGTCGTGTTCAGCGTTCTCTTTGTGAAACTATTTGGAGCGAGTCAAGGTTGGTCTGAGATAGAAATCTCAACCCTCCTCTATTATCTCCTTGGGTCTATCGGTTTCTTATCCGTATTTAGAGCCTGCATGCCATTTACCCTCTGGCGTGTCCTCTTGATTGTCTGGTCAGTAGGAGGCTTCCTAGCCACAGCTCTTTTCCCAACGATTCAAAAACTGCTTGAAATTTCGACCTTAACAGGACAAACATTACCTGTTTATGGGGCCATGATGCTGGTCTTCACCGTAATTTTCATTCTGACCAGTCGTTACCAAGCCAGAAAATAAAGAAAGGCTGCAATCTGTGGATTGCGGTCTTTTTAGGTGCAAGATTGCTAGCTGAAGTATGGTATAATAAAAGGTAATAGAGTTTTGGAAAGTGAGAGAAGATGATTTCAAAGAGATTAGAAATGGTAGCTTCCTTTGTGCCACAAGGTGCTATTTTACTAGATGTGGGGAGTGACCATGCTTATCTGCCAATTGAGTTAGTCGAGAGAGGACAAATCAAAAGTGCTATTGCAGGTGAGGTGGTGGAAGGCCCCTACCAATCAGCGGTGAAAAATGTTGAGAATCACGGTCTAAAGGAGAAAATCCAAGTTCGTTTAGCCAATGGCTTAGGGGCATTTGAAGAGGTAGACCAAGTCTCTGTTATCACCATTGCTGGTATGGGAGGCCGTTTGATTGCGACCATATTGCAAGAAGGCTTGGACAAGCTGGCTAATGTAGAGCGTTTAATCCTCCAACCCAATAATCGTGAAGACGACTTACGTATCTGGCTACAAGATCACGGTTTTCAGATTGTGGCAGAAAGCATCATAGAAGAAGCTGGCAAGTTCTACGAGATTTTGGTGGTGGAAGCGGGACAAATGAAGTTATCAGCCAGTGATGTCCGCTTTGGACCTTTCTTGTCCAAAGAAGTTAGTCCAGTATTTGTTCAAAAGTGGCAAAAAGAAGCAGCTAAGTTAAAGTTTGCTCTTGACCAAATCCCAGAGAAAAATCGAGAAGAACGTCAAGTTCTTGTAGATAAAATTCAAGCCATCAAGGAGGTGCTCCATGCTAGCAAGTGAAGTAATTAGAGCTTATGAAGCCTTTTGCCCTCAGGAATTCTCAATGGAGGGTGACAGTCGTGGCCTGCAAATCGGTACTTTAGACAAGGATATCCAAAGAGTTATGGTCGCCCTCGATATTCGTGAAGAGACGGTAGCAGAGGCCATTGAAAAGGGTGTGGACTTGATTATCGTCAAGCACGCGCCGATCTTTCGTCCGATTAAGGATCTGGTAGCTAGCCGTCCGCAAAATCAGATTTATATCGACCTGATCAAGCATGACATTGCCGTTTATGTCAGTCATACTAATATCGACATTGTAGAGAATGGTCTCAATGACTGGTTCTGCCAGATGCTAGGCATTGAGGAGACGACTTATCTACAGGAGACAGGCCCAGAACGTGGGATTGGTCGTATTGGGAATATTCAGCCTCAGACATTTGGGGAATTTGCCCAGCATGTCAAGCAAGTCTTTGGTCTTGATAGTCTTCGAATGGTGCATTATCAAGAGAGTGATTTGCAGAAGCTCATTTCAAGAGTGGCTATCTGTGGCGGTAGTGGCCAATCTTTCTATAAGGATGCTTTGGCAAAGGGAGCAGATGTCTACATCACTGGTGATATCTATTACCACACAGCTCAGGATATGTTGTCTGATGGCTTGCTAGCATTGGATCCAGGACATTATATCGAAGTGTTTTTTGTGGAAAAAATCGCTGCACTCCTCACTCAATGGAAGGCAGAGAAGGGCTGGTCTATTGATATTTTACCTAGTCAAGCATCGACCAATCCTTTCCACCATATCTAGTTAGAAGGTGAAGACAATGAAAAAAGTTGCCATTATTGGAGCAGGGATTGTGGGGGCGACAGCTGCCTACTACCTCTCTAAAGAAAGTGATCTAGAGGTAACCGTTTTTGACCATGGACAAGGTCAGGCTACCAAGGCAGCAGCGGGAATTATCAGTCCTTGGTTTTCAAAACGCCGTAATAAAGCTTGGTACAAGATGGCACGCTTGGGGGCTGACTTTTATGTGGATTTGTTGGCTGATATAGAAAAGTCTGGTCAGGAAATTGATTTTTATCAGCGTTCGGGAGTTTTTCTCTTGAAAAAGGACGAATCCAAGCTAGAAGAACTCTATGAACTAGCCCTCCAGCGCAGAGAAGATTCTCCCTTGATAGGCCAGTTAGCCATTCTAGATCAAGCCTCAGCTGATGAATTATTCCCTGGCTTGCAGGGATTTGATCGCCTGCTCTATGCTTCTGGTGGAGCGAGAGTAGATGGTCAACTCTTAGTGACTCGTTTGCTGGAAGCTAGTCAGGTCAAGCTGGTCAAAGAAAAAGTGAGTCTGACACCTTTATCATCAGGCTACCAGATTGGCGAAGAGGTGTTTGAGCAGGTTATTTTGGCAACAGGAGCTTGGTTGAGGGACATTTTGGAGCCTTTAGGATATGAGGTAGATGTTCGTCCCCAAAAGGGGCAACTACGAGATTATCAACTTGCCCAAGATATGGAATCTTACCCTGTTGTCATGCCAGAAGGGGAGTGGGATTTGATCCCTTTTGCAGGTGGGAAATTGTCCTTAGGAGCTACTCATGAAAATGATATGGGATTTGATTTGACGGTAGATGAAACCTTGCTTCAACAAATGGAGGAGGCAGCCTTACCTCACTATCCAGCCTTGGCAGAAGCGAAATCATCAGGTGAGCGTGTGGGAATTCGTGCCTACACCAGTGATTTTTCACCTTTCTTTGGGCAAGTACCTGGCTTAGCAGGTGTCTATGCGGCTAGTGGTCTAGGTTCATCAGGCCTCACAACGGGTCCTATCATTGGTTACCATTTAGCTCAACTGATCCAAGACAAGGAATTGACCTTGGATCCAGTAAACTATCCAATTGCAAACTATGTCAAACGAGTAAAAAGTGAATAAGATTTTACTGAAATTTTAGCAGGTAGTTTAGGATGTCAAATGACATTCCCTATCAAAAATGATAAAATAAGAAAAAATAATCCGAGAATCGAGGAAAAAAGATGCAAGAAAAGATTTTGGTAACTGGTGGTGCCGGTTTTATCGGAACCCACACTGTTATTGAGTTGATCCAAGCAGGTCATCAAGTTGTTGTGGTGGATAATCTTGTCAACAGCAATCGTAAAAGTATAGAAGTTGTTGAAAGAATCACAGGAGTTGAGGTGCCTTTCTATGAGGCAGATATCCGTGATACAGATACCCTCAGAGATATTTTCAAGCAGGAAGAACCGACTGGTGTGATTCACTTTGCTGGTCTGAAGGCTGTTGGCGAATCAACCCGTATCCCTCTTGCCTACTATGACAACAATATCGCAGGAACTGTCAGCCTTCTAAAAGCCATGGAAGAAAATAACTGTAAGAACATCATCTTCAGTTCTTCTGCGACGGTTTACGGAGACCCTCATACAGTTCCAATCTTAGAAGATTTCCCACTTTCAGTGACCAACCCGTATGGCCGTACTAAGCTCATGCTAGAGGAAATTTTGACGGATATCTACAAGGCAGACTCAGAATGGAACGTGGTATTACTTCGTTACTTTAACCCAATCGGAGCGCATGAAAGTGGAGACCTAGGAGAAAATCCAAATGGAATTCCAAACAATCTCTTACCTTATGTTTCACAAGTAGCAGTGGGCAAACTAGAGCAAGTGCAAGTTTTTGGAGATGATTACGATACGGAAGATGGAACTGGTGTTCGTGACTATATCCATGTCGTAGACCTAGCTAAAGGTCACGTTGCAGCTTTGAAAAAACTCCAAAAAGGTTCAGGTCTAAACATTTATAACCTTGGAACTGGTAAAGGCTACTCCGTTCTTGAAATTATCCAAAACATGGAAAAAGCGGTGGGACGTCCCATTCCTTACCGCATCGTAGAACGCCGACCAGGTGATATCGCTGCCTGCTACTCAGACCCTGCAAAAGCCAAAGCTGAACTGGGTTGGGAAGCAGAACTTAGCATCACCCAAATGTGTGAAGACGCATGGCGTTGGCAAAGCAAGCATCCAAATGGATTTGAAGACTAAGATGATGATCTCAATCATTGTCCCATGTTTAAACGAAGAGGAAGTACTTCCTCTTTTTTATCAGTCTGTTGAAGTACTGCTTCCAGAATTGGGAGCAGAGATCGAGTATGTCTTTGTGGATGATGGTTCAAGCGATGGCACTTTGGAGCTTTTGAAGGCCTATCGGGAGCAAAATCCTGCGGTACGTTATGTCTCATTCTCACGAAATTTTGGGAAAGAGGCAGCCTTATACGCAGGCTTACAGCATGCAACTGGAGACTTGGTGGTCGTGATGGATGCAGACCTTCAGGATCCTCCCAGTATGCTACTTGAGATGAAAGCCTTACTAGACCAGAATGCAGATTTAGACTGTATTGGGACACGGAGAACTAGTCGGGAGGGAGAACCCTTCTTTCGCAGTTTCTGCGCTGACCTCTTTTATCGCCTCATGCAAAAAATCAGCCCAGTAGCTCTGCCCTCAGGTGTCCGCGATTTTCGCATGATGAGGAGGTCTGTGGTAGATGCTATTTTATCCTTGACCGAGTCCAATCGTTTTTCTAAGGGACTCTTTGCTTGGGTTGGCTTTAAAACGCACTATCTTGATTATCCAAACGTTGAACGGCAGGCTGGCAAGACCAGTTGGAGTTTTAGACAGCTCTTTTTCTACTCGATTGAAGGGATTCTTAACTTTTCAGATTTCCCCTTGAGTATAGCCTTTGTAGCTGGACTCCTATCTTGTTTTATTTCTTTTATGATGACTGTTTTTGTAGTGTTTCGGACTCTTATTTTGGGAAATCCGACATCTGGCTGGACATCTCTGATGGCTGTCATTCTTTTTCTTGGAGGGATTCAACTCCTGACCATTGGGATTTTGGGAAAATATATCAGTAAGATCTATATGGAAACCAAAAAAAGACCACTCTATCTCGTCAAAGAAAAAAGTGACCTTTCTATTATTGAAGGAAAAAATAACCAAAAAAGACTATAATTTTACCTAGAAATATGCTAAACTAGTAGGTGTGGGAATAAAGAGAAAAATCATCAACATTCATTCCCTGTACACTACGATGGATCTTTTAGAAGTGCTCGCGTAGGACAGTGTTTGATGGCCTCCAGGACATCGCTGGTCTCAGCGATTTCTCTTTGCAATTCAACTGGATCATCGTAAAATCGAACGATTCCGTTATCATGGTAATCAAAGAGTTCAGAATAGGTTTGGCAAAGCCCGCAGGCGATGCACCGTTCGGGTATAAGTGTGACTTTCATATTTATATTGTAATAAGAAAATGTAAAAAAAACAAGGAGTAAGGTATGGAAAAAGAACCGTGGCAAGAAGATATTTATGAAAACAATGAGGAAGAATCAAGAACAGATCGTCGTCGTAAACAAAAAGGGAAAGGCGTTGTTGCGAATCGTGTCTTGACGGTTCTAGCTAGCCTCTTCTTTGTAATCGTTGTAGCGATGGTAGTTGTATTGATTTACCTATCAACTGGAGGAAGCAATCGTACTTCATCTTTGAAGGACTTCTATGATGCATCGTCTCCTTCTACAAGTTCAAGTTCTAAAGTGGAAGAATCATCATCTTCAAGTAGCAAGGTAGAGGAAACATCTTCTTCTGAATCAACACCTTCAGAGAGCAGTTCGGAAGAGCATACAGAGGGTGAAGGAACACTTACAGTACATCCTGGAGAGGGAGAAGCAGCTCTTGCTCAACGTGCAGGGATTTCCATTGCCCAGCTAGAAGCCCTAAATCCTTCTCATATGTCATCTGGATCTTGGTTTGCCAACCCAGGTGATGTGATTAAGACAAGATAGGAGTCGGTCATGAAGACAATTCAAATTGCTATCGATGGTCCAGCTTCGAGTGGCAAGAGTACGGTCGCAAAGATTGTCGCTAAGGATTTTGGTTACACTTATCTCGATACGGGTGCTATGTACCGTGCTGCGACTTATATAGCGCTCAAGCACCAGTTGAATGCAGGAAATGTAGACCAACTTCTCGAGCTTCTTAACCAACACCCCATTAGTTTTGGACGTTCAGAAACTGGAGAACAGCTTGTTTTTGTAGGTGATGTTGATATTACTCATCCGATTCGTGAAAATGAAGTGACCAACAAGGTTTCAAGTATCGCTGCCATTCCTGAAGTGCGTGAAAAACTGGTTTCGCTCCAGCAAGAGATTGCTCAGCAAGGTGGTATCGTCATGGATGGGCGTGATATCGGGACAGTTGTTTTACCAAAAGCTGAACTCAAGATTTTCCTAGTGGCTTCTGTTGAAGAAAGAGCAGAGCGTCGTTACAAGGAAAATATTGCCAAAGGGATTGAAACAGACCTTGAAACGTTGAAAGAAGAAATTGCTGCGCGTGACTACAAGGATAGTCACCGTGAAACCTCACCTCTCAAACAGGCTGAGGATGCAGTTTACCTTGACACAACTGGACTAAGTATTCAAGAAGTGGTTGAAAAAATCGAATCAGAAGCAAAAAAATATATGTCCTAGGGACGAGAGGAGCAGGCTAAATGAAGCCTGCTCCTTTTCTCTCTTTTGCGCGCGTTTCAAAACAGCCTTTTTGGGAGAATTTTGATAAAATAGTAGTATCAATAAAAAGGACGGAAGCATGACAAAGAAAATCATAGCCATTTGGGCCCAAGATGAAAAAGGGGTGATTGGAAAGGAAAATCGTCTCCCATGGCATTTGCCAGCAGAGTTGCAACATTTTAAGGAAACAACTTTAAATCATGCTATATTGATGGGACGAGTGACCTTTGATGGCATGGGACGTCGTCTGCTTCCGAAACGACAAACCCTGATTTTAACGCACAATAGCGAAGAAGTCATAGATGGGGCGCTCGTATTTCAAGATGTGGAATCTGTTTTAGCGTGGTATCAGAGTCAGGAAAAAAATCTCTATATCATTGGCGGGAAACAGATTTTTCAGGCTTTTGAGCCTTATTTAGATGAAATCATCGTGACGCAGATTCATGCTCAGGTAGAGGGAGATACCTATTTCCCTGAGGAGTTTGACTTGTCTCGTTTTGAGACAGTCGCAAGCAAATCTTACACCCGAGATGAGAAAAACGACTATGATTTTACCACCGAATACCGAGATAGAAAGGAAGTCTAATGGAGCGCAGTATATTTGGATTTTTTACAGCTTTTTTGTGTGTGATCTGTATTTTGACTGGGGCACAGGCTTTTCGTAAGAAGCGCTATGGACTGTCTGCCTTACTCTGGTTGAATGCTTTTACCAATCTGGTCAACAGTGTCCACGCTTTTTATATGACCTTATTTTAGATAGAATGATAAATTAGAATGGAAGGAAATCATGCCTACAAATAGGAAAAATGATATGATGGTTTATTGCTCATTTTGTGGCAAAAGCCAAGAAGAAGTAAAGAAAATAATCGCTGGCAACAACGCCTTTATCTGTAATGAATGTGTGGAATTAGCCCAGGAAATCATTCGTGAGGAGTTGGCCGAGGAAGTTTTGGCAGATTTGTCTGAAGTACCAAAACCAATCGAACTCCTCAATATTTTAAATCACTATGTGATTGGTCAGGACCGTGCCAAACGTGCCTTGGCAGTGGCTGTATACAATCACTACAAACGCATCAATTTCCACGATACGCGGGAAGAGTCAGAAGATGTGGATTTGCAGAAGTCAAATATCCTGATGATTGGCCCAACTGGTTCTGGGAAAACTTTCTTGGCTCAGACTTTGGCTAAGAGCTTGAATGTGCCTTTTGCTATTGCAGATGCGACAGCTCTGACTGAGGCTGGGTATGTGGGTGAGGACGTTGAAAACATCCTCCTCAAACTCTTGCAGGCTGCTGACTTTAACATTGAGCGTGCAGAACGTGGGATTATCTACGTAGATGAAATTGACAAAATTGCCAAGAAGAGCGAGAATGTGTCTATCACACGTGACGTTTCGGGTGAAGGTGTGCAACAAGCCCTTCTCAAGATTATCGAGGGAACTGTCGCTAGCGTACCGCCTCAAGGTGGACGCAAACATCCACAACAAGAGATGATTCAGGTGGATACCAAGAACATTCTCTTTATCGTGGGTGGTGCTTTTGATGGCATCGAAGAAATCGTTAAACAACGTTTGGGAGAAAAAGTCATCGGTTTTGGCCAAAATAACAAGGCGATTGACGAAAACAGCTCCTACATGCAAGAAATCATCGCAGAAGACATTCAAAAATTCGGTATTATCCCTGAGTTGATTGGACGCTTGCCTGTCTTTGCTGCTCTTGAGCAATTGACGGTTGATGACTTGGTTCGCATCTTGAAAGAACCAAGAAATGCCTTGGTCAAACAATACCAAACCTTGCTTTCTTATGATGACGTTGAGTTGGAATTTGACGATGAAGCCCTTCAGGAAATCGCCAATAAGGCTATCGAACGCAAAACTGGTGCGCGTGGTCTTCGGTCAATCATCGAAGAAACCATGTTAGATGTTATGTTTGAAGTGCCAAGTCAAGAAAATGTGAAATTGGTCCGCATCACGAAAGAAGCTGTCGATGGAACGGAAAAACCAATCCTAGAAACAGCCTAGAGGTGACTATGGAAATCAATACACACAATGCTGAAATCCTGCTCAGTGCTGCCAATAAATCCCACTATCCGCAGGATGAACTGCCAGAGATTGCCCTTGCAGGGCGTTCAAATGTTGGCAAATCTAGCTTTATCAACACCATGTTGAACCGCAAAAATCTGGCTCGTACATCGGGGAAACCTGGTAAAACTCAGTTGCTCAACTTTTTCAACATTGATGACAAGATGCGCTTTGTGGATGTACCAGGTTATGGCTATGCCCGCGTTTCCAAAAAGGAGCGTGAAAAGTGGGGGCGCATGATTGAGGAGTACCTAACGACTCGGGAAAATCTCCGTGCGGTTGTCAGTTTGGTGGATCTCCGCCACGACCCGTCAGCAGATGATGTGCAGATGTACGAATTTCTCAAGTATTATGAGATTCCGGTTATCATCGTTGCGACCAAGGCGGACAAGATTCCTCGTGGTAAGTGGAACAAGCACGAATCAGCAATCAAAAAGAAATTAAACTTTGACCCAAGTGACGACTTCATCCTCTTTTCATCTGTCAGCAAGGCAGGGATGGATCAGGCTTGGGATGCAATATTAGAAAAATTGTGAGGGAAAGAAATGGCAAAAACAATTCATACAGATAAAGCTCCAAAGGCTATCGGACCTTATGTTCAAGGAAAAATCGTTGGCAATCTTTTATTTGCAAGCGGTCAAGTTCCTCTATCTCCTGAAACTGGTGAAATTGTAGGAGAGACTATCCAAGAACAGACAGAACAAGTCTTGAAAAATATCGGTGCTATTTTGGCTGAAGCAGGAACAGACTTTGACCATGTTGTCAAAACAACTTGCTTCTTGAGCGATATGAATGACTTTGTTCCTTTTAATGAGGTTTACCAAACGGCCTTTAAAGAGGAATTTCCAGCTCGTTCAGCTGTAGAGGTTGCACGTCTTCCTCGTGATGTAAAAGTCGAAATTGAAGTGATCGCAGAGATTGGATAAGCTAGTTGAAGTTTGGCTCTGCCAAACTTTTTTTGATATAAGGAGAGATAGATGACAAAGAAACAACTTCACCTGGTAATTGTGACAGGGATGAGTGGCGCAGGGAAAACGGTAGCCATTCAGTCCTTCGAGGATTTGGGATATTTCACTATTGACAATATGCCACCAGCCCTCTTGCCAAAGTTCTTGCAGTTGGTAGAGACCAAGGATGATGACCATAAGTTAGCCCTGGTGGTGGATATGCGGAGCCGTTCCTTCTTTTCGGAGATTCAGGCCGTTTTGGATGAATTGGAAAACCAAGATGATTTGGACTTCAAAATCCTCTTTTTAGACGCAGCAGATAAGGAATTGGTGGCACGCTATAAGGAAACTAGACGAAGTCACCCTCTAGCAGCGGATGGTCGGATTTTAGACGGCATCAAGCTGGAGCGTGAACTTTTGGCTCCTTTGAAAAACATGAGCCAAAATGTGGTGGATACGACAGAACTCACCCCGCGTGAACTTCGTAAAACCATTGCTGAGCAATTTTCGGACCAAGAACAAGCCCAGTCTTTCCGTATCGAAGTCATGTCTTTTGGATTCAAGTATGGTATTCCTATCGATGCAGACTTGGTCTTTGATGTCCGTTTCTTACCAAACCCATACTACCTCCCTGAACTCCGTAATCAGACAGGTGAGGATCAAGCAGTTTATGACTATGTGATGAATCATGAAGAGTCTGAAAGTTTCTATCAGCACTTACTCGCCTTGATTGAACCCATTTTGCCAAGTTACAAAAAAGAAGGCAAGTCTGTTTTAACCATTGCAGTAGGATGTACAGGTGGACAACACCGTAGTGTTGCCTTTGCAAAACGAATTGCTGAGGACCTTGCTAAAAACTGGCCTGTCAATGAAAGCCATCGTGACAAAGACCGAAGAAAGGAGACGGTAAACCGTTCATGAGAAAACCCAAAATAACGGTGATTGGTGGGGGAACTGGTATCCCCGTCATTTTGAAAAGCTTGCGAGAAAAGGATGTTGATATCGCAGCCATCGTAACGGTAGCTGATGATGGTGGATCTTCTGGTGAGCTAAGAAAGAATATCCAACAGCTGACACCGCCAGGTGATCTTCGCAATGTTCTGGTAGCCATGTCGGATATGCCTAAGTTTTATGAGAAGGTTTTTCAGTACCGTTTCTCAGAAGAGGCTGGTGCTTTTGCGGGTCATCCTCTAGGGAATATCATCATAGCAGGGCTTTCTGAAATGCAAGGATCTACCTACAATGCTATGCAATTACTCAGTAAGTTCTTTCATACAACAGGAAAGATTTACCCCTCGAGTGATCACCCTCTGACACTGCATGCAGTCTTTAAAGACGGTTCTGAGGTGGCAGGTGAGAGCCACATTGCAGATCATCCAGGCATGATCGACCATGTCTATGTGACCAATACCTTGGATGATGAAACACCCCAAGCCAGCCGTCGAGTAGTCAATACCATTCTCGAGAGTGATATGATTGTCTTGGGGCCTGGTTCCCTCTTTACATCGATATTGCCCAATATTGTCATTGAGGAGATTGGGCAAGCACTCTTGGAGACCAAGGCGGAGATAGCTTACGTTTGCAATATCATGACCCAGCGTGGGGAAACAGAGCACTTTTCAGACAGTGACCATGTGGAAGTTCTTCATCGCCATTTAGGTCGGTCTTTTATTGATACGGTCTTGGTCAATATCGAAAAGGTTCCTAGAGAATACATGAATACCAACCGTTTCGATGAATATTTGGTTCAGGTGGAACATGATTTTGCTGGTCTCTGCAAGCAGGTGCCTCGTGTAATTTCTTCCAATTTCCTTCGTTTGGAAAATGGAGGAGCCTTCCACGATGGGGATTTGATTGTGGATGAATTGATGCGCATCATACAGGTGAGAAAATGAGTTTCACAGTTGCAGTAAAAGAGGAAATTCTTGGTCAACACCATCTCAGCCGTTATGAACTATCGGCCATTATCAAGATGTCTGGCAGTATCGGGCTATCTAGTTCGGGCTTGACCTTGTCCGTCGTGACCGAAAATGCCAAGTTAGCTCGTCACCTTTATGAGTCCTTTCTCCATTTTTATGATATCAAGTCAGAGATTCGTCACCATCAGAGAAGCAATCTTCGTAAGAATCGTGTTTATACGGTCTATACCGATGAGAGGGTGCAGGAGCTTTTAGCTGATTTGCGGCTTGCGGATTCCTTCTTTGGTTTGGAGACAGGTATTGATCCCGATATTTTAGCAGATGAAGAAGCTGGTCGTGCTTACTTATGTGGGGCCTTTCTTGCAAATGGTAGCATAAGAGATCCTGAGTCTGGCAAGTACCAGTTGGAGATTAGTTCCGTTTATCTGGACCATGCCCAAGGATTGGCCTCTCTCCTCCAGCAATTTTTGCTGGACGCTAAGGTCATTGAGCGCAAGAAAGGTGTAGTTACCTATCTCCAGCGTGCAGAAGACATCATGGATTTCTTGATCGTGATTGGGGCCATGCAGGCGCGTGATAATTTTGAGCGCGTCAAGATTTTGCGTGAAACTCGTAATGATCTCAATCGAGCCAATAACGCTGAAACAGCCAATATCGCTCGAACGGTTTCTGCTAGTATGAAGACTATCAACAATATCAGTAAAATCAAAGATAGAATGGGTTTGGAAAATTTACCAGTGGATTTGCAGGAGGTAGCTCAGTTGCGAATCCAGCACCCAGACTATTCTATCCAGCAGTTGGCAGATAGCTTGAGCAATCCCTTGACCAAAAGTGGCGTCAACCACAGACTCAGAAAAATAAACAAGATTGCAGATGAATTATAAAACCACGAATCGGTTGATCCGTGGTTCTTTTCTTGAGGTTATTAAATTGAGAAGAATTTTAAAGGAAGCCAACTCCATAATCTATGGTATACTATAGATGAGTTATACTGTAGCACAAAGGAGGAAACATGAAAATATCTAAAAAAAGTATGATTATTTTATTCAGCATTTTAGCAGTGATTGGAATAGCAGTAGGAGGTTGTAGCATGCACCAATACCAAAAGAAACAAGAAATGATTGCCATTGCGACAAGCGACGAGGCAAAGAAGGTTTATGAAAATCATATGAGGGTAAATGATCCTAAAGCATTAACAGAAGATGGAATCATTAAATCATATGATATTGATACAGAAACTTTAGAGTATAATCCAATGGGAGGACTAATGGTAAGGATATATTTTAATAATGATAAGGAATTAGATTTTCACTTTGGATTAATAAAAGATAATTCAGGGAATTATGAATCTTATGGATATACTGTATCACCTAAATTATCATCTATGTTAAAGGAATCTAAAAAATGAGAAAATATGTCGATGATTCACATCTTCAGATAGCAATGACTGAATATAACGATAACTCAATTAATCATGAGGTTAAGGACCAATATGAAAGAGAACTTGGCACGGTCACCCAAGTCTACAACAATACCACAGGAGCTGGTGAGCAGGTTTATGCAGTTGTAAAAAATTCTGACGAAGAAGCTGAGGATGTAGAGGAAAATTATGCTATACTATGAGTAAGTTAGTCCCTAATTTATTGATAGGATAGCATAAAGGAGGCGCCATGAAAAAACCTAAAAAAAGTATGATTATTTTATTCAGCATTTTAGCAGTAATTGGAATCACAATAGGAGGTTGTAGCATGCACCAATACCAAAAGAAACAAGAAATGCTTGCCATCGCGACCAGCGATGAGGCGAAGAAGGTTTATGAACATTTTATGAAATCGAAAGATCCTAATGCATTTACTAATGCAGGTGTCATCCAGGATTATGTTGTTGATGAAAGTAGCTTAGATTATAATCCAATGGGAGGATTGATGGTTTCGGTGGTTATCAACAAAGATAATGAATTAAATATAAATTATAATTTGATTGAAAACAAAGATGGCTCATACCATTCAGCATATTATTCTACTTCACCAAAATTATCCAAACTTTTGAAAGGAAATAATGAATGACACAAAATTATATTAAAGAAAATAACCTTCAAACTGCAATGGCAGAGTATCAGGATAATATGGGCGAGGAAAGAACTTTATATGACCAATATGAAAGAGAACTTGGCACTGTCACCCAAGTCTACAACAATACTACAGGAGCTGGCGAACAGGTTTATGCAGTTGTAAAAAATCCCAATGAAAAAGCTGATAAGGTACAGGAAGTAACGGTCCTTTTTCGTGGTTCTACGGGTCCAGATCATTTTTGGGAAGAAACAGCGGATTTCTGGAATGACTGGGCAGAAAACGATGCAGTTATAGCCAAGAGAATTATGTTGCAAAAAGACCCTAGCTATCAAGACAAGTCTACCGAACAGCTAAAGGCTTCTGCAAGAGCATTAAAAGACATCATGGAAAAATATCCCAATGCCAAAATTAATGTCTATGGGCATTCACTCGGTTCTATGGATGCTCAGTATTCTATGGCTGCCCTACAGGCAGATCAAGTCAAACGTATCCAACAGGCTTATATCTATAACGGCCCAGATATCTATAGGATACTAAGCCCTGAACAAAGGAAAGTTGTAGACTCTATTAAGACGAGGATCCATAACTATGCTGACCCAGATGATCCTATCAGTATGGTTGGTAGGGATATGGTCAAGGGAAGTATCGGATCGGTTGGCTTAGTTTATTACGTGGATAGTACAAAAGAAGACTTTGTGAACCAACACATGACTTATGGCTACCAGCTGGATAAAAATGGGAAGATCAAAATACTGTCAAATACCAGTACGGTCATTTATAATGACTATTTACTCCAGATGGATAACTATACACTACTCAAAGAGAAACTATCAGAAGGTGGTTATACAAAGGAAGAGCAATTGTTCCTGGATTCGGAGCAAGCAGGTATTGCAGCAGCAAGCATCAGTCTAATGTCTACAGAGGGAAAAAGTATCATCAAAAGTATAAGAGATGAAGCGGTAGAAGATGCAAGAAAAGTATTTGCTTCCCGTAGACAAGTTCCTTGGGGCTTTATCCTTAGTCCGTCAGAAATGGAAAATGCATATATAGAAGGAGGAGCTACCTATGAAACGACTATCGGGGTTATTGAGAAACTATTAGATCCAGTTGTTGATAAGATATCGCAATTGGAAAAAGACTGTATAGATTTAGAAACTCAGACCAAGAAAGGTATTCAAAAGAAATTAGAAACAGATAAGGAGTTGGCTGAAAAATTTAGACAATGGAAAAAATTGACATGATAGACCAAGAGATTTGGAAAAAGAGACGGCAATTAGAAAAATTGGAGGAAGACTATTATCACTCACGCAAAAAAATAGAGAATGAAAAAGAAGAGTGTGATTATAGATTAAATGATTTGCGTCGGATGCTTGAGGAAAAGCATACAGTAGCAAGTCATATGCTGAGTCAGATAGAAGGAGACACTTCTATGCTACACTATCAGCTGAATCAACTAGCTACAGATTATAGTCAGCAAATGGATTTAGCATATAGAAAAAGACTTGATCAGCTAGAAATAGAAGAAATAAAAGCAAAACAAAAATATAGTCGAGAATACCGTGAGCTTGATGAAGAACTAACTCGAATTCTGGCTAAACAAAGACATATACAAGATAAAAGAGAGTAACGCAGATGGATTTATTTAATTATATATTTGATTTTGTCTCTGGTGTGGATGATGGTTTTCGTGAAATAGAAAAAGAAATTGAGCGTTTATTTGTTAGGCAGATATTGGCTCCTGCTAAAAAGTATGAAATTAATCAAATCGAGCAAGAATCTAAGAAAAATACTCGTTTGACCATTAATAGTATCCAAGAAAGTCTAAGCGCGGTAAATAATAAAATAGATGTATCTATGAAGGGCGAGTTTGCCTCAAAAGTTATTGAGACCATAGATAGCAAAAAGAAAGAATACGAGAAAGTGTTGGAGGAGTAAAGATAGAAGACTTAAAAATCAGGGAGTATAGATGAATTATAAAACCACGGATTGTTGATCCGTGGTTGTTTTCTTATAGACTTGTCGAGTGTTTTGGTTGTACTTTTTGCTCAGGGTCGATGTAGCTGATAGCATTATTGACGGCAGTAGGTGCTTCACCCAGTCCTGTAGCGATCAAATCAATCTTACCTTCATAGTAGCAACAGTCCCCAATGGCATAGATACCTGCTTGGCTGGATTCTTGCTTGCTGTTGACGATAATCTTGTGACGGTTGAGGTTCAGACCCCAATTTTTAAGATTGCCGACAGATGATTTGAAACCGTAGTTGACAAAGAGGTGGTCTACTTCGATAGTTTCGGTTTCATCTGATTTGACTTTGGTGATTTCCAGTTTATCGAGTGTTTTTCCATCTCCAAGAAGTTGGCTAGGGACGAACGGTGTCTTGATAGTTACAGATGATTCTTGCAGGGCTTGCACACTGTGTTCCAAGGCGCGGAAGTTATCTCGACGGTGAACAAGTGTAGTTGGCGCAATTTTTTCAAAAGCTAGAGCCCAGTCCACTGCTGAGTCCCCACCACCGAGAATGGTTACTTTCTTACCTGCGTATTGTTGAATGTTGGACACGTGGTAGTGGATATTTTCATAGTCCTCAACACCCTCTAATTCAAGCGGTCGTGGTTTAAAGGCGCCACCCCCCATGGCAATGATAACTGTTTTAGTCAGGTGACTACCTTTAGAGGTTGTAATGGCAAAGCCTTGATCTTGTTTTTCAATCTCAAGAACAGTTTCATTGAGATGAACAGGTGTTTCAAAGCCGTTTAGCTGTTCAATCAAGCGATTGGTCAACTCTTCTCCAGTTAAGTTTGGAAAACCTGGCACATCAAGGATTTGCTTCTCAGGGTAGAGGATGGCTGGTTGACCACCGAGCTGGGGAAGAGAGTCGATGATTTGGACTTTGGCTTGGCGTAGGTGGGCGTAAAAGGCAGCAAAGAGGCCGACGGGACCGCCACCTACAATGGTAATATCATAGAGTTGAGACATGATTTCTCCTTCGTTTTTTCTAGTCAGTTTATTTTATCATATTTTTAATCAAATTAAAATGAAGTGGGATAGGGAAAAAATTGTTAGAAAATGGTATAATAGGACGGAACGTGTTTTGATAGGGAGGGAACCAGGGATGAATTTTCAGCAATTTTCCAACTTACAGTACTGGACGAGTTTGTTTTCAAGCCCTTGGACTATAGTCATCAATCTGATTGATATTTTGATTGTGACTTATATTTTGTATCATTTTACAAAGGCCATTGCAGGTACTAAAATCATGATCTTGGTGCGGGGAGTTTTGGTCTTCATTCTAGCTCAAATTCTGTCCAATATGATTGGTTTAACGACTATTTCTTGGTTGATCAATCAAATCATCACCTATGGGGTTATTGCAGCAGTAGTCATCTTTTCACCAGAGATTCGGACAGGTTTGGAACGGTTGGGGCGGGCAACGGATTTCTTTTCCAATGCTCCGATTAGCGCAGAAGAGCAGATGATTCGTGCCTTTGTCAAATCAGTCGAGTACATGAGCCCGCGTAAGATTGGTGCGCTGGTAGCAGTTCAGCGAGTGAGAACCTTGCAGGAATACATCTCGACGGGGATTCCCCTAGATGCAAAGATTTCAGCTGAATTGCTCATCAATATCTTTATTCCCAACACTCCCTTACACGACGGAGCGGTCATTATCCGAGAAGATCGGATTGCCGTCACCTCAGCCTATCTGCCACTAACTGAAAATACAGAGATTTCCAAAGAGTTTGGGACACGCCACAGGGCGGCGATTGGTTTGTCGGAAGTATCAGATGCTCTTACCTTTGTGGTTTCGGAGGAAACAGGTGGAATCTCAATCACCTATAATGGAGTCTTTAAGCACGATTTGACCTTGGAAGAGTTTGAATCTGAATTGAGAAGAATCCTGCTTCCAACATCAGAGGAAAAACATGGTTTGAAAGAGCGCTTGCTAGGAGGATTGAAACATGAGAAAAAATAGTCTTTATATCATTTCTTCCTTCTTTTTCGCCTGCATCCTTTTTATCTATGCAACTTCTACAAACTACCAGAATAGCAATAGTGCCAGACAGGTGCGGACGGAAACCTATACCAATACAGTACTCAATGTCCCAATTGATATCCGCTATGACAGTGAACAGTACTTTATTAGTGGCTTTACGTCAGAAGTAACGGTTTTTTTGACAGGTTCCAATCGAGTTGCTTTGGCAAGCGAAATGCAGGAAAGTACGCGTAAATTCAAGGTGACAGCTGACTTAACCGATGCTAGTGTTGGGACCATCGAAGTTCCCTTAACAATTGAAAATTTACCGAGTGGTTTGACGGCTGTTGCGACACCGCAAAAGATAACAGTCAAGGTCGGTAAAAAAGCAAAACGAGATAATGTAATCGTTGTGCCAGAGATTGACCCTAGCCAGGTTGATTCTCGTGTGAAAATCGATACAGTCACTGTGTCAGATGAAAAAGTAACGGTTATTAGTGACGAGGAGACTCTCTCTAGAGTAGATCGTGTCATTGCCATCTTACCGACGAGTGAACGGATAACAGGCAACTACTCGGCTTCTGTTCCTCTTCAAGCAGTTGATAAAAATGGAAATGTCTTACCAAGCGTTATTATGCCATTTGACACGACTATGAAAATTACAACAAAAACAGCAGCGTCTAGTTCGAGTAACTCGTCAACAAGTTCCTCAGAGAGCAGTTCGTCTTCAACGAGTTCAGAAACGAAATCAGATTCGTCTAAACAATAATAAATAATAGAAAAGGATGATAAATAAAATGGGTAAATATTTTGGGACCGATGGAGTCCGTGGAGAAGCAAACGTAGAACTGACACCAGAATTGGCCTTTAAACTGGGACGTTTTGGTGGTTATGTCCTTAGCCAACACGAAACGGAAGCCCCTAAAGTTTTTGTAGGACGTGATACACGTATCTCAGGAGAAATGCTAGAATCTGCCTTGGTGGCAGGTCTTCTCTCTGTAGGAATTCACGTCTACAAACTCGGTGTCCTTGCGACACCAGCAGTAGCTTATTTGGTCAAAACTGAGGGAGCCAGTGCAGGTGTCATGATTTCCGCTAGCCACAACCCAGCCCTTGATAATGGAATTAAATTCTTTGGTGGGGATGGCTTCAAACTTGATGACGACAAAGAAGCAGAAATCGAAGCCTTGCTAGATGCTGCTGAAGATACTCTTCCTCGTCCAAGTGCAGAAGGTTTAGGAACCTTAGTGGACTATCCAGAAGGTTTACGCAAGTATGAAGGCTACCTTGTTTCAACCGGAACTCCTCTTGAGGGAATGAAAGTGGCCTTGGACACTGCAAACGGTGCAGCATCTACAAGTGCTCGTCAAATCTTTGCAGACCTTGGGGCTCAAATAACTGTTATCGGTGAGACACCAGATGGTCTTAATATCAACTTGAATGTGGGTTCAACACACCCAGAAGCTCTTCAAGAAGTGGTCAAAGAAAGCCAGTCAGCTATTGGTTTGGCCTTTGACGGAGACAGTGACCGTTTAATTGCTGTTGATGAAAATGGCGACATCGTCGATGGTGATAAGATCATGTATATCATCGGGAAATACCTTTCTGAAAAAGGCCAGTTGGCCCAAAACACCATCGTGACAACGGTTATGTCTAACCTTGGTTTCCATAAGGCCTTGGAGAGTGCTGGCATTAACAAGGCAGTGACTGCAGTTGGTGACCGCTATGTCGTTGAAGAAATGAGAAAATCAGGCTACAACCTTGGTGGTGAACAGTCTGGTCACGTTATCTTGATGGATTACAATACAACTGGTGATGGTCAATTATCAGCTGTCCAATTGACTAAAATCATGAAAGAAACAGGCAAGAGCTTGTCTCAACTAGCATCAGAAGTGGCGATTTACCCACAAAAACTGGTGAATATCCGAGTGGAAAATGCCATGAAAGAAAAGGCTATGGAAGTACCAGCCATCAAGGCAATCATCGAAAAGATGGAAGAAGAGATGGCAGGTAACGGTCGTATCCTTGTCCGCCCAAGTGGAACAGAACCCCTCTTGCGCGTCATGGCGGAAGCCCCTACAACAGAAGAAGTTAACTACTATGTAGATACGATTGCTGCTGTTGTTAAAGATGAAATCGGAATTGACTAAAACCTAGAAAACTAGATGAAATGATAAAAATGTGGTACAATTGCATAGTAAATTGTAGCAATGGGAGAGAAAAATGAATCTTAAACGAGAACAAGAATTTGTTAGCCAGTATCACTTTGATGCTCGTAACTTTGAATGGGAAAATGAAAATGGAGCTCCTGAAACCAAGGTAGACGTGAACTTTCAGTTACTCCAACATGACCAAGAAAACCAAGTGACTTCGCTTGTCGTTATCTTGAGTTTCATGATTGTCTTTGACAAATTTGTCATCAGTGGAACGATTTCCCAAGTTAACCATGTGGAAGGTCGAATTGTCAACGAACCAAGCGAATTTAACCAAGAAGAAGTTGAAAACTTGGCACGTCCATGCTTGAACATGCTCAACCGTTTGACGTATGAAGTAACAGAAATCGCCTTGGATCTTCCAGGGATCAATTTGGAGTTTTAGTCATGAAATTAGCTGTCATTACAGATTCTTCAGCCTATTTAGAGGAGAAGACGCTGCAAAGAGAGAATCTATTTGTCTTGGATATTCCTGTCAATATTGATGGGGAGGAGTATATCGAAGGTATCAATCTGACTGCTGAGGAATTTTATCAAAAAATGGCTCAGTCTGCAGAATTGCCTAAAACTAGTCAACCAAGTATTGCCAAATTGGATGAGATTCTAAGTTCCTTGAAAGATGAGGGGTATACTCATGTCTTGGGACTCTTTCTTTCGTCAGGAATTTCAGGCTTTTATCAGAATATCCAATACATGTTGGATGAGTATGATGGCTTGACCATTGCCTTTCCAGATACCCATATCACAAGCTCCCCTCTAGGATTTATGGTAGAGAGTGCTTTTGAATGGGCAGAACAAGGTGATGATTTTGCCCAGATTCAGGAGAAGTTGGCTATCCAAATTGCTGATAATTCAGCCTTTATCATAGTAGATGACCTCGACCACTTGGTTAAGGGAGGACGTTTGTCAAATGGGGCAGCCATCTTAGGAAATCTCCTCAGTATCAAGCCTATCCTTTACTTTAATGACCAAGGTGTGATTGAAGTTTACGAAAAAGTTCGTACAGAAAAGAAAGCAATCAAACGTCTGGTAGAAATCATCAAGGAGTTGACAAAAGATGGGGACTACCGTATAACAGTCATCCATGGCAATGCTCCTCAAAAGGCAGCGGATTTACGTCAGCTTTTGATAGAGAGTGGTGTGACTACTGAAATTCCAATTGAAACCTTTGGTAGTGTCATTGGGACCCACCTTGGAGAAGGTAGTATCGCCTTGAGCTATACACCAATCGTCTAAATTGTTCTTACAAGTTTTGTATCTTAGCAATTGAACACGGCCTACCTGCCTCTTGAAAAAAGATGCCTGTCTTGCCTTTCATGGAAAGTCAGCGCCATTCCCTATTTTTCATGGGCAGCTAACGTCCTTTGTATTTTGATAATTGAACACGCCTGGAACCCTGTGTGAAAAAGATAGTTCTTCCAAGGAGTAGGCACTCCTTGATCAGAACTCCTATTTTCACTTTGTGTTCTTACAGGCTTTGTATCTTAGTCAGGAGTAGAGATGAGTATTCGAGTAATTATTGCCGGTTTTAAGGGAAAAATGGGCCAAGCTGCCTGCCAGATGGTCTTGGCTGATCCAGACTTGGACTTGGTTGCAGTTTTGGATCCTTTTGAGTCTGAGTCAGAATGGCAGGGAATTCCTGTCTTCAATGATAAGGCTGACTTGGTTGGTTTTGAAGCGGATGTTTGGGTAGATTTTACCACACCAGCCGTTGCCTACGAAAATACACGCTTTGCTCTCGAAAATAGCTTTGCTCCAGTAGTTGGAACAACAGGCTTTACTAGTGAAGAAATTACAGAGCTAAAAGCATTTTCCCGTGAACAAGATTTGGGTGGCTTGATTGCTCCTAACTTTGCCTTGGGAGCTGTCTTGCTCATGCAATTTGCGGCGCAGGCTGCCAAATATTTCCCAAATGTGGAGATTATCGAGCTCCATCATGACAAGAAAAAAGATGCTCCGAGCGGAACAGCCATTAAAACAGCTGAGTTGATGGCAGAAGTTCGAGAGTCTATTCAGCAAGGTGCGCCTGATGAGGAAGAGTTGATTGCTGGTGCCCGTGGTGCTGACTTTGATGGCATGCGCATCCACTCAGTCCGTCTACCAGGTTTGGTAGCCCATCAGGAAGTCATCTTTGGCAATCAGGGAGAAGGATTGACTCTCCGTCATGACTCCTATGATCGCAGCTCCTTCATGACAGGGGTGAATTTGGGAATCAAAGAAGTTGTCAAGCGTCATGAGCTTGTCTATGGATTAGAACACTTATTATGAGATTAACACAAATGCCTTCTGAATTTCAGAAGGCTTTACCAGTATTAGAAAAAATTAAAGAAGCAGGTTTTGAAGCCTATTTTGTTGGGGGCTCCGTCCGAGATGCTATCCTCAATCGTCCCATCCATGATGTGGATATTGCGACTTCTTCTTATCCAGAGGAGACCAAGCAGATATTTTCCCGCACTGCCGATATCGGAATTGAGCATGGAACCGTCTTGGTTTTAGATGGGGACGAGGAATATGAAGTGACCACCTTTCGGACTGAGGATGTCTATGTGGACTATCGCAGGCCCAGTGCGGTTTCCTTTGTACGTTCGCTAGAAGAAGATCTCAAGCGCCGTGATTTCACAGTCAACGCCTTTGCCTTGGATGAGACAGGAGAAATCATCGATTTGTTCGATGGTCTCAAAGATCTGGAAAACCAGGTCTTGCGAGCAGTAGGTGTTGCTAGTGAGCGTTTCAACGAAGACGCTCTACGTATTATGCGCGGTTTTCGTTTTCAGGCCAGTCTTGGTTTTGAACTTGAGCGAGAAACATTCGAAGCGATGAAATCCTTGACTCCGCTCTTGGAGAAGATTTCTGTGGAACGTACCTTTGTTGAATTTGACAAGCTCTTGCTAGCACCTTTTTGGAGAGTTGGCTTGTCTTCCATGATTGAGAGTCAAGCTTATGACTATCTCCCTGATATGGCAGGAAGTCAGGACAAGCTTAACAGACTGTTTGATTTGGAGACTGATTTCACCTTTGAGTCTTCTGAGCAAGCCTGGGCGGCCCTCTTGTGGGTACTAGAAATTGAGGATGCTCAACCATTTTTGAAGCATTGGAAAACCTCACGTCAATTTGCCAAGCAGGTTCAGGATTTGCTGACTATTTTAGCTTTGCGTGAAAAGGGAGAATTGAGCAAGCGTGATTGTTACCGCTTTGACTTGGATTCCCTTCTACAAGCTGAAAGGCTTCGTCAGGCCCAAGGAAAAGCAGTCAATCCACAAGCCATTACAGAAACTTACCAGAGTTTGACCATTCATGATAAGAAAGAAATCCAAATCAATGGAGGTATTCTCATCAAAGAGTACGGCTACCAGCCTGGTCCAGATTTGGGAGAGATTTTAACAGAGATTGAGTTTGCCATTGTTGATGGAGAATTGGACAATGACCGCGAAGCCATCCATGATTACCTGAGGGAGAGAAAATGAGTGATTTTATTGTTGAAAAACTAAGTAAATCCGTCGGTGACAAGACTGTTTTTAAGGATATTTCCTTTATTATCCATGATTTGGATAGAATCGGTCTGATTGGTGTCAATGGAACGGGTAAGACCACCCTTTTAGATGTCCTTTCTGGTGTTTCTGGCTTTGATGGGGATGTCAGTCCCTTTTCAGCTAAGAGTGATTACAAGATTGGCTACCTGACTCAGGATCCAGAGTTTGATGATAGCAAGACGGTCTTGGATACGGTTCTATCCAGCGACCTCAAGGAAATCCAGCTCATTCGTGAATATGAACTCCTCATGCTCAACTATAGTGAGGACAAGCAGGCGCGTTTGGAACGGGTCATGGCTGAGATGGATTCCCTTCAAGCCTGGGAAATCGAAAGTCAGGTCAAGACCGTTCTCAGCAAGTTGGGTATTCAGGATTTGTCGACCCTAGTTGGTGAATTGTCAGGTGGTCTGAGAAGACGAGTCCAGTTGGCACAAGTTCTCCTAGGAAACCACGATCTCTTGTTACTGGATGAGCCGACCAACCATTTGGACATTGCGACCATCGAGTGGCTGACCCTCTTTTTGAAAAATTCCAAGAAGACGGTTCTCTTTATCACCCATGATCGCTATTTCCTAGACGCACTATCAACACGAATTTTCGAGTTAGACCAAGCTAGTTTGACGGAATATCAGGGAAATTATCAGGACTATGTTCGCCTCAAAGCAGAGCAGGATGAGCGTGACGCAGCTACGCTCCACAAAAAAGAACAACTCTATAAGCAAGAATTAGCCTGGATGCGCAGACAACCGCAAGCGCGTGCGACCAAGCAGCAGGCTCGTATCAATCGTTTCCATGACTTGAAAAAGGAAGTTTCAGATAATCCTACTGAGACAGACTTAACCATGAACTTTGAGACCAGTCGGATTGGTAAGAAGGTCATCGAGTTTCAGAATGTTTCCTTTGCTTATGAGAACAAGCCCATTTTGCAAGATTTTAATCTCTTAGTGCAAGCTAAAGACCGTATCGGAATCGTTGGGGATAATGGTGTCGGGAAGTCAACTCTTCTCAACCTCATCGCAGGAAGTCTTGAGCCGACTAAAGGTCAAGTTATCATCGGTGAGACGGTTCGCATCGCCTATTTCTCTCAACAAATCGAAGGATTGGATGAAAGCAAGCGCGTTATCAATTACCTGCAGGAAGTAGCAGAAGAGGTTAAGACCAGTGGTGGTTCTACGACTTCCATTGCAGAGTTGCTAGAGCAGTTCCTCTTCCCACGTTCGACGCATGGAACCTTGATTGAGAAATTGTCTGGTGGAGAGAAAAAGCGTCTTTATCTCCTCAAACTGCTCTTGGAAAAACCCAATGTTCTTCTTTTGGACGAGCCGACCAATGACCTAGATATTGCGACTTTGACAGTCTTGGAAAATTTCTTGCGGGGCTTTGCAGGTCCTGTCTTGACAGTTAGCCACGATCGTTATTTCTTGGATAAGGTAGCGACCAAGATTCTCGCTTTTGAGGATGGCAAGATTCTTCCCTTCTTTGGCCATTACACCGACTATCTTGATGAAAAAGCCTTTGAAACAGAGATGGCCAATCAAGTGCAAAAGGCCGAAAAGGAGAAAGTGGTCAAGGTCCGTGAAGACAAGAAACGCATGACCTACCAAGAAAAGCAGGAGTGGGCAAGCATTGAAGCAGATATTGAAGCCTTGGAAAATCGTATCGCTGCTATTGAAGAAGAAATGCAGGCAAATGGCTCTGACTTTGGCAAATTGGCGACGCTTCAGAAAGAGCTAGACGAGAAAAACGAAGCACTTCTTGAAAAATACGAACGTTATGAATACCTAAGTGAGTTGGCATGATGGAAGAAAAAATCATTAAACGTAGTCCCAAGAAAATCATTTGGAATACCTTGTTCGGTCTTTTCGTCTTGTTACCTCTATCTTATCTCTATTCGTATTCGGAAAAGGGGAGCAAACTTCATGCGATAAGTCTTTTGTTTATGCTAGTTGTCCTCTTTTGTGCTGGAGTAGTCATTTATCAGACATACAGACTGTTAAGCTTGGATAAGGAGTATTTGAGATGCACAGTTGAGGGGTTTTACTACAAACCGAATCCAAAGAAACCTAGTCATTTCTACGCTTGGGCAGATGTAGAGGACTTTTCCTTTTCTCGGATTCGAGGAAAGTATAGGAATTCCTATCGGATTGAAGTTTATTTTAAAAACAAGGAAAATGTGAAATCCCAATCACTTCTAGCTCTACTGAAGAGAAGGTGTTTCCCTTTTCATCCGTCAGCAGATTTGATCATCCCTATCATTCTACTAGATGTAGATTTTCCTGAAAGGGTCTATGAGATCATGAAGTACTATGAAAGAGAATGGCGTATCGAACAAAATCGTCAAGCAAGAAAAGAGGCAAAACAAGCTTCGAAAAGCAAATCTTCCAAACCGTCATAGTCTGTCTTTGCTTAAAGTAGAATAATCAAAAAGGCCCTATCCACTGGATAGGGTCACTGTTTGTCTTCTTTTTTAGTTTCCTGGTGGAAAATATTTTGCCAAGTCTCATGGCGACGCCAGATACTGGTATGGACGATGCCATCTAGCTCATAGCAAATGAGCTTGGTTTTCTGACTAATGGAAGTGATTTGAATATCCTTAATAGCAGCTTTAAGTTCTTTTTCGGCTTGATAAGCGACTTTATCCATCTGCTCTCCATCTTGACGGATATAGAGAAAGTCCTCAGCAAGGAGTTCTTCTAGCTGATTTCCTTGGTCAATCAATTGCTCACGCATGAGCAGTTTTTTATAGACATTGTCTAAAATCTCGTCCTCTGGTATGGGAGCTGGCTCGATATGGACATCGGTATCAAAGACTCCAAAACGCTCTTCCAGCATGGACTCGACCTGGTCCGCAATTTCGTGACTCTCATAGACTGATAAGTCGGGATTCATTTCTAAGGTGATATCAAGGTAGATATTGCTACCGTAGGTACGCCCTCTTTGGGACTTGACCTTACTAATCTTTGGAATCTCCATGATGGCCTTTTGGTAGTCCTCTAGCAGACGGTCATCAAAACCATCTGAAAGACTGAAGGAAGACTCGATAAAGATATCATAGGCTGTTTTTAAGATAAAGAAGGTGATGATGATAGCGACCAATTTATCCACGATAGGGTAATTGAAACTGCTGGCTAGGATAGCAATGGTCGTCCCAAGCGAGGTGACAGCATCGGAAAGATTGTCCTTAGCAGCTGCCTTGAGAGCCTTGGATTTGGATTTCTTACTGAGGCGTGTGTTATAGAGATAAACAGCAAACATGACCGCTGCTGAAATGATTCCTAGAATCGCTCCCAAAGGATCAATAGGTGTTTGTTCCCGACTAAGGATTTTCTGAATGGTGTCCCGAAGCACATCAAAACCAACATAGAACATGATGATGGAAGTAATCAAGCTAGCCAAATCTTCAATCTTCCAGTGACCAAAGCGATGGTCACGGTCTGCAGGTTGGCGGGCCATCCGAATCCCAATCAAGAGAGCAACGTTTCCAATGATGTCCGATACGTTGTTGAAACCATCTGCCACCAAACTGGAAGAATGCAGGAGGTGGCCAGTTGCCAATTTTGCAGCAGACAAGAGGAGGTAGGTCGAAATGCTGATAATGGCTCCGCGCTCTGCCAATTTGAGATTTGACATGGATTGGTTCATCGGGCTTCCTTTCTAGTCATATAGTATTCTACCATTATACTGGTTTTCAAGGGAAAATTCAAATTTAGTCTTGTTTCATCTGATTTTAACCCTTGAAAAATGTTCAAATTTTGATATAATAGTACTACTCAAGGGAGTAGCTGGCAGAAACCTGTGATAGTGTCGTCATTCCGAATTGTATACTGAAAAGTATGTTTTCCGGCACTATCTTAAACAGCGAGACTTGTTATGATTAACAGGTCTCTTTTTGTTTGTCATAAAACTAAAAGAGAACTTGTTTTGCACACAATGTCAAGGAGGAGACACATGTCAAAAGAACAAAAACGCCAAGCGTTTTATACTCAAAGTCCTGAAGAGGTCTTGAAGTCAGTAGAAGCAACTGAGCAAGGTCTCTCGTCTAGCGAAGCGCAGAAACGCCTAGCTGAATATGGGCGCAATGAACTGGAAGAGGGTGAGAAAAAATCTCTCCTAGTCAAGTTTATTGAGCAATTTAAGGATTTGATGATTATCATCCTAATTGCTGCGGCTATCTTGTCAGTCGTAACTTCTGGTGGGGAAGATATTGCAGATGCCATCATTATTCTGGCCGTTGTTATCATCAACGCAGCCTTTGGTGTTTACCAAGAAGGAAAAGCAGAAGAAGCCATCGAAGCCCTCAAGTCTATGTCTAGTCCAGCTGCGCGCGTTCTTCGTGATGGGCATATGGCTGAGATTGACTCAAAAGAATTGGTACCAGGTGATATCGTTGCTCTTGAAGCTGGTGATGTAGTTCCAGCAGACCTACGATTGCTAGAAGCTAATTCTCTTAAAATCGAAGAAGCAGCATTGACAGGTGAGTCTGTTCCAGTTGAAAAAGATTTGACCGTCGAGCTCGCTGCAGATGCTGGTATTGGTGACCGTGTCAATATGGCCTTCCAAAACTCAAACGTGACCTATGGTCGTGGTCTTGGTGTTGTTGTCAATACAGGTATGTACACTGAAGTGGGTCATATCGCTGGCATGCTCCAAGATGCTGACGAGACAGACACGCCACTCAAACAAAACTTGAACAACCTTTCTAAGGTTTTGACCTATGCAATTTTGGTTATTGCCCTTGTTACTTTTGTAGTTGGAGTCTTCATTCAAGGTAAAAATCCACTTGGTGAGTTGATGACCTCTGTTGCGCTTGCTGTTGCAGCCATTCCAGAAGGACTTCCTGCTATCGTGACGATCGTTCTTGCCCTTGGTACTCAAGTTTTGGCCAAACGAAACTCTATCGTTCGTAAGTTGCCAGCAGTCGAAACACTTGGTTCAACAGAAATCATCGCTTCTGATAAGACTGGTACGCTTACCATGAACAAGATGACAGTCGAGAAAGTCTTCTATGACGCAGTTCTACATGATTCTGCTGATGACATTGAACTAGGTCTTGAAATGCCTCTTCTTCGTTCTGTTGTCTTGGCCAACGATACTAAGATTGATGCTGAAGGAAACCTGATTGGGGATCCAACGGAAACAGCCTTCATCCAGTATGCCTTGGACAAAGGCTATGATGTTAAAGGGTTCTTAGAGAAATATCCGCGTGTTGCTGAGTTGCCATTTGACTCAGATCGTAAACTCATGTCAACGGTTCATCCATTGCCAGATGGCAAATTCCTCGTGGCAGTCAAGGGGGCTCCAGATCAACTTTTGAAACGCTGTGTTGCTCGTGATAAAGCTGGAGATGTTGCTCCGATTGATGAGAAAGTCACTGAATTAATCCATACAAACAACTCGGAAATGGCTCACCAAGCCTTGCGTGTCCTTGCAGGTGCTTATAAGATTATCGATAGTATTCCAGAAAACTTGACTTCTGAAGAACTGGAAAACAACTTAATCTTTACTGGTTTGATTGGGATGATTGACCCTGAGCGTGCCGAAGCAGCAGAAGCGGTTCGTGTTGCTAAGGAAGCAGGAATCCGTCCAATCATGATCACTGGTGACCACCAAGACACAGCAGAAGCTATTGCTAAACGTTTGGGAATTATCGACGAAAATGACTCGGAAGACCATGTTTTGACTGGTGCTGAGCTTAACGAACTTTCTGATGAAGAATTTGAAAAAGTCGTTGGTCAATACTCTGTTTATGCGCGTGTATCTCCGGAACACAAGGTTCGTATTGTCAAGGCTTGGCAAAACCAAGGTAAGGTCGTTGCCATGACAGGTGACGGTGTCAACGATGCGCCAGCTCTGAAAACAGCCGATATCGGTATCGGTATGGGAATCACTGGTACAGAGGTTTCTAAAGGTGCCTCTGACATGATCCTTGCAGATGATAACTTTGCGACTATCATCGTCGCAGTTGAAGAAGGACGTAAGGTCTTCTCAAACATTCAAAAGACAATTCAGTACTTGCTTTCTGCCAATACGGCTGAAGTATTAACCATCTTCTTATCAACCTTGTTTGGTTGGGATGTCCTACAGCCAGTTCATCTCTTGTGGATCAACTTGGTAACCGATACCTTCCCAGCTATCGCTCTTGGTGTTGAACCAGCTGAGCCAGGTGTTATGACCCACAAACCACGTGGACGCAAATCAAGTTTCTTCTCAGGTGGGGTCATGAGTTCCATCATCTATCAAGGTGTACTTCAAGGGGCACTCGTCTTGACTGTTTATGGTCTTGCTCTTGCTTATCCGGTCCATGTAGGAGACAACCAAGCCATTCACGCGGATGCCCTCACCATGGCCTTTGCAACACTTGGTTTGATCCAGCTCTTCCATGCTTACAACGTCAAGTCTGTTTACCAATCCATCTTGACAGTCGGACCATTCAAGTCTAAGACCTTCAACTGGTCTATCTTGGTATCCTTCATTCTCTTGATGGCAACAATCGTTGTAGAACCGCTTGAAGGTATCTTCCACGTAACCAAACTAGACTTGTCACAATGGGCTATTGTTCTAGCTGGAAGCTTCTCAATGATACTTATCGTCGAAATCGTCAAGTTTGTTCAACGTAAACTTGGTCTTGATAAGAACGCGATTTAAAAAGAAAGTCATCTTCGGATGGCTTTTTTTGCATTTGAGGGAAAGGACTAGAAGTCGCTCCCTTTTGTGCTATAATAAAGTAAAGTAGCAAGGAGTGAAAGAGAATGGAAAAGAAGATTGTCCGAGATGCCTTATTTTTGTCGCAGGTCTCGAAACCTGCAAGTCAGGAAGACCTTTATCTGGCTAGAGATTTACAGGATAGCCTGCTGGCTAATCGCGAGACCTGTGTCGGTCTAGCGGCTAATATGATTGGGGTGCAGAAGCGTGTCATTATCTTTAATCTTGGTTTGGTTCCCATGGTCATGTTTAATCCCATTCTCCTTTCCTACAAAGGATCTTACGAGACTGAGGAAGGTTGTTTGTCCTTGACTGGGGTGCGACTAACAACTCGTTATGAAACGATTACGGTTTCCTATCGTGATAGCAAGTGGCAGGAACAGACCATTACGTTAACAGGTTTTCCAGCTCAGATCTGCCAACATGAACTGGATCATTTGGAAGGACGGATTATTTAGGAGGAATTCAGATGAAACGCATACTATTTGAACTTGTTTTTATCGCAACGACTTGGTATATATTTTTACCACCCTTCAATCTGACTAGTTGGGAATTCATCTTCTTTCTCTGTGGGCATCTGGTGGTGATGGGGATTTTGTTTAGTTTCCGCAAGGATACCAATCTCCTCAAAACTGTTCATGTACGTCATGGCAAGGCTGCCAAAGATCTCAATCTAGAAGGATTCCTTTTTACCAAACTTAGTAGAGGATTGTTTCTGGCTGCAGGACTTATCTTTGCCCTTGCTGGTCTGGTAAGTCTAGTGACCTCTAGCTTTTTCCAAGCAAAAAATTATGCTAATGTGGTGTCTATCACAGAAAAAGACTTTAAAGATTTTCCTAAGAGTGATACCAGTAAGGTTCCAATCCTAGATCGGAGCACTGCAGAAAAGATTGGGGACCGTTATCTAGGCTCTCTGACGGATAAGGTCTCCCAGTACGTAGCAGCAGATACTTATACCCAGCTGACAGTTGATGGCAAACCCTATCGGGTGACTCCTTTGGAGTATGCTGATCCCATCAAATGGTTCAACAATCAATCCAAGGGAATCGGCGAGTATATCAAGGTTAATATGGTGACAGGAAATGCGGAATTGGTGGATTTAAAAACGCCAATGAAGTATTCAGACTCTGAGTATTTTAACCGTGACGTTAAACGCCATCTTCGGTTCAAGTACCCAACCAAGATTTTTAAAACGCCATCCTTTGAGGTGGATGATGAAGGCAATCCCTTCTATGTAGCAACCGTTTATCAAAAGCAGTTTGGTCTAGGAGTCCCGCGTCCTTCATCTGTTATTATCTTAGACGCCACCAATGGAGAAACCAAGGAATACAGCTTGGATGAAGTCCCAGAATGGGTGGATCGTGTCTATCCAGCAGAAGAAACCATCGAACAAATCAACTACAACGGTAAGTATAAAGACGGTTTCTGGAATGCCTTGATTTCTAAGAAAAATGTTACTCAAACGACTGAGGGCTATAACTATCTTTCTATCGGAAATGACATCTATCTCTACACGGGGGTGACTTCAGCAAACGCTGACGAAAGTAATCTAGGATTTATCCTTGAAAATATGCGCACTGGTGAAATCACCAAGTACAATCTAGCTTCAGCAACCGAAGAATCAGCCCGTGCTTCCGCAGAAGGAGCAGTGCAAGAGAAGGCCTATAAGGCTACCTTCCCTATTCTTGTCAATCTCAATGACAAGCCTCTCTATATCATGGGCTTGAAGGACAATGCAGGCTTGGTCAAGGAGTATGCATTGGTCGATGCCGTGGAGTACCAAAACGTTATCGTAGCAACTACGGTAGATGAACTCCTTAGCAAATATGCCAATAAAAACGACCTCGAGCTGGATAATGAAACGGTAGAAAACATCAAGGGAGTGGTTTCAGATCTTAAATCAGCTGTCATCAAGGGGGATACCGTCTACTTCTTTAAAGTTGATGGCAAGATTTATAAGGTCAAGGCTTCAGTGTCAGACGACCTTCCTTACCTCGAAAATGGCCAAACCTTCGAAGGTCAAGTTGGAAAAGATAATTATCTCAAGACCTTTAAAGTACAATAATACTCTTCGAAAATCAAATTCAAACTACGTCAGCGTCGCCTTGCTGTACTCAAGTACAGCCTGCGGCTAGCTTCCTAGTTTGCTCTTTGATTTTCATTGAGTATAAAAATAGGTTTTTTCAGTTCAAGGAGAAAAAAGATAAATTCTTATCTATCTATCTATCTATCTATCTATCTATCTTAACAAGCTTAGCTGGCACAGCCCTTGTTCTCGTGGCTATCTGGTTAGGATGGCCAAAATAAACAGAGAAACCTCGGTATAAACCGAGGTTTTTCAGATGAAATTCTTGGTCGTGATTGAAAAATATGCTACACTAACAATATGAAAATTTTAATCCCAACAGCCAAAGAAATGAACACAAACCTCCCTCTTGTCGAAGCGCTCCCCTTGAGTGAAGAAAGTCAGGCAGTCCTTGACTCACTGGCGCACTACTCAGCTAGTGAATTAGAAAGTTTTTATAAGGTATCTGCCGAGAAAGCAGAAGAAGAGTACGCTCATATTCAAGCTCTAAAAGATCACAGGGCTAAGAACTATCCAGCCTTGAAACTCTTCGATGGTCTCATGTATCGCCACATCAAACGAGATGGGTTAACCGAGGCTGAACAAACCTATCTTGAAAATCATGTCCTGATTACCTCGGCTTTATACGGTGTTGTCCCAGCCTTGTCGCCTATGGCTCCACACCGTTTGGACTTTCTGATGAAGTTAAAAGTAGCTGGTAAGACTTTAAAGAGTCATTGGAAGTCAGCCTACGATGAGGCCCTACAAGATGAGAACTTGATATTCTCACTCCTATCATCAGAGTTTGAAACCGTATTTTCTAAGGAAATTAGAGAAAAGATGGTGACCTTCAAATTTATGGAGGACAAGGCAGGCCAGTTGAAAATCCACTCAACCATTTCAAAAAAAGCACGTGGTGCTTTTTTGACCGCCTTGATAGAGGGGCAAGTCCATACAGTCGAACAAGCTCGCAAGCTCAGTTTTGCAGGTTTTGACTACCGACCTGATTTATCAAGTGACTTAGAGCTCGTCTTTGTAAAACAAGTGCAAAGTAGCTTTAATTCAAAATAATAGGAGATGTCCCTAAGAAGTCAACCCCTTAGTTTGACCTTTTGAGGGCATATTCAGATAATCAGTTTGAAATTTCCAGACAAAATTTTTGAAAATGACATGAAAAAGAGTTAAGATGTTCCTGTAAATCAAAAAAGTAAACGTTTACTTTTATCAAGGAGAACATTTTATGTCATACAAAACAAGCAATGCCGAAGGCCCTGTGGATTTTATCAACACCTATGATCTGGAGCCAATGGCGCAACAAGTCATTCCTAAAGCTGCCTTTGGTTATATCGCTAGTGGAGCAGAGGATACTTTCACTTTACGCGAGAACATCCGTGCCTTTAACCACAAACTCATCGTTCCACATACGCTTTGCAATGTTGAAAATCCAAGTACAGAGATTGAATTTGCAGGTGAAAAATTATCTTCACCAATCATCATGGCGCCTGTTGCGGCTCATAAATTGGCAAATGAACAGGGGGAAGTAGCTACTGCGCGTGGTGTGCATGAATTTGGTTCTCTCTACACAACTAGTTCCTACTCTACGGTTGACCTTCCAGAAATTACAGAAGCTCTTCAAGGAACACCTCATTGGTTCCAATTTTACTTTAGTAAGGATGACGGGATTAACCGCCATATCATGGACCGTGTCAAGGCTGAAGGCTACAAAGCGATTGTCTTGACGGCGGATGCAACTGTAGGGGGCAATCGTGAGGTCGACAAGCGCAATGGTTTTGTCTTCCCCGTTGGCATGCCGATTGTTGAGGAATACCTGCCAGAAGGTGCTGGAAAATCAATGGACTTTGTTTACAAATCAGCCAAACAACGCTTGTCTCCACGTGATGTCGAATTTATCGCTGAATACTCAGGTCTTCCTGTGTATGTCAAGGGGCCACAATGCCGTGAAGATGTTGAACGTTCGCTTGCCGCAGGTGCTTCTGGTATCTGGGTAACCAACCACGGTGGTCGCCAAATCGACGGTGGGCCAGCTGCCTTTGACTCACTTCAAGAAGTAGCAGAAGCAGTTGATAAACGTGTGCCAATTGTCTTTGACTCTGGTGTTCGTCGCGGTCAACACGTCTTTAAAGCCTTGGCTTCAGGAGCAGACCTGGTAGCTATTGGCCGCCCTGTGATCTATGGTTTGGCCCTTGGTGGTAGTGTTGGTGTGCGTCAAGTCTTTGAGCACTTGAATGCAGAATTGAAGACAGTCATGCAGTTATCTGGAACTCAGACTATTGAGGATGTCAAACACTTCAAACTCCGTCATAACCCATACAACCCAACCTTCCCAGTCGATCCTCGTGATTTGAAATTGTATTGATAAAGTAGAAGGCCTCCACCTGATGTGGAGGTTTTTCTTCGTGTATAGAAAGATTAAATCGTTATCAGAAGCTATATAAATATATTTTTCAGTCAAATATCTTGCTAGGGCTTTTAAATTCTGTTATACTGATCCAGTAATTAAATAATAAAGACATTTGGGGTGCTTTAGGCTGAGATGATACCCATTGAACCTGATACAGTTAATACTGGCGAAGGGAAATGTGAAAAGGTTTTTTTCGTATGTCGAAAAGAACTGTCTAATCTTGTAAGGTAAACTCTAATTCTCGTTTGTAATTGGAGTTTTTTTGTTTATCAAAAGGGAATAGGCTTGACCGCAAGCCTTTCGGTAGCTCTCCTTGAATGCCCCACTTTTCTTTAAAAAAGGAGTTTTTTATGTTGAAAAAATGGCAGTTAAAAGATGTTATCTTACTTGCTTTCTTGTCTATCTTTTTTGGTGGCGTTTTTGTGGGTTCAGGCTATCTATTTGATATCCTCACCCTGATCTTGGCCCCTCTTGGTTTGCAGGCCTTTGCCAATGAAATCCTCTTTGGTCTCTGGTGTATGGCTGCGCCCATTGCAGCTATCTTTGTTCCAAGAATCGGAAGCGCAACGATTGGAGAAGTGCTTGCTGCACTTGCAGAAGTTCTTTATGGTAGCCAATTCGGCCTAGGCGCTCTTTTGTCCGGCTTGGTTCAAGGTTTGGGAAGTGAATTTGGTTTTCTCGTAACCAAGAATCGTTATGAAAGTTGCCTCTCTCTAACTGCTAATAGTATTGGGATTACCCTTTTTAGCTTTGTCTATGAATACATTAAGTTAGGTTACTACGCCTTCTCCCTTCCTTTTGTCCTTTCCTTGCTGGTGGTGCGTTTTATTTCCGTCTTTTTCTTCTGTACCATCTTGGTTCGTGCCATTGTCAAACTCTATTATCAGTTTGCATCTGGAGGCAAGGCATAGATGGGGCTGGAACTACGGGGGATTCAGTCACCAATCTTTTCGGAACCGATTGATTTTACTTTTCATGCGCAAGCTTTTACCTTGTTAGTTGGGAGCAGTGGTTCAGGAAAATCCAGCCTTTTTCAAATCATTGCCCAGGTCACTTCCTTACCTTATAGTGGTCAAGTACTGATAGATGGGAGCCAGGTCAGTCAGCTTTCTATCGTTGAACGTGTCCAGACGGTTGGTATTCTCTTTCAAAATCCCAATCACCAATTTACCATGGAGAACTTGTTTGAGGAGCTGATTTTTACCTTGGAAAATATTGGGCATCCCGTTCAGGAAATTGATTCTAAAATAGCAGAGGTAGTCCAGGAATGTCGCTGTATGGCAATCTTGCACCGTCCCATCCATCACTTATCAGGTGGGGAAAAGCAGAAAGCTGCTTTGGCTGTTCTCTTTGCCATGAATCCTAGAGTCTATCTCTTGGATGAGCCCTTCGCTTCCATTGATCGAAAGAGTAGGCTGGAGATATTGGAGATTCTAAAAGAGTTGGCTCTTGATGGGAAGACAGTCATCCTGTGTGACCATGATTTATCAGACTATGAAGTCTATATTGACCATATGGTGGAGCTAAGAGACGGCCAGTTAAGGGAGGTGTTTCAAATCCCTTGCTCTGAGATGACACAGGTTGCTTCAAAGGAAGTTGCTTCTAGTCCAGAACTATTCCATATGGATCGTGTGGCTTGTGAGCTGGATAATCGCTCCCTATTTTCGATTGCTGATTTTACTTTTTACCAAGGAATTTCCTGTATTTTGGGTGACAATGGTGTCGGGAAATCAACCCTCTTTCGCTCTATTCTTCAATTTCAAAAGTATAAAGGGAAAATTACACGGAATGGTTGGGTTCTCAAAAAGAAAAAGAGTCTGTACCTTGACCTAACGGGTGTTGTTCAGGAAGCTGAGAAGCAGTTTATCCGAGTCAGTCTGAGAGACGAACTGCAATTAGATAGCTCAGACTCTGAAAGAAATCAGCGAATTCTCCAAGCTCTACGATATTTTGATCTGGAGCAGGCACTCAATAAGAGTCCTTATCAATTAAGTGGTGGCCAGCAAAAGATTCTTCAGCTATTGACCATCTTGACTAGCAAGGCTTCTGTGATCTTGCTAGATGAGCCATTTGCTGGTTTGGATGATAGAGCTTGCCATTATTTTTACAAGTGGATTCTGGAGGACAGAGATCAAGGAAGAAGTTTTTTGATCATTAGCCATCGTTTAGATCCCTTGATTTCTGTGGTTGATTATTGGATTGAGATGACTAGTGAGGGTCTCCGTCATATTAAAGACGTGACCATCAGCAAACCACTCGGTTCTCTGAGTAGGAATATTACAGGGGAGGTGAGGTAGTATGATCAAAGTAGCAACCAAGACACCAGTTATCAGCCTCTTCTTTCTCATTTTATCCTTGGAAACATCTTTCATTCCTTTGATTGCTCTTAATCTTTCTGTAGTCGCATTTTGCATCCTCTTTATGCTCTATTATCGTCGATTTAAAATGTTGGCTTGGATGATTGTACTCGCCATTTTGCCATCTTTGGCTAATTACTGGGCAATTCAGTTACATGGGGATGCTTCGCAGGCAGTGATACTTGGGACGAGGGCTTTTGTGACGGTTTGTATCGGCCTTGTCTTTGTTTCCAGTATTTCCTTAAAAGAGCTTCTCTTGTACTTGGCTCAAAAGGGGTTATCACGGTCTTGGGCCTATGCCTTAATTGTGGTATTCAATGCCTATCCCCTCATTCAACAAGAAATCAAGTCCCTCAAGGAAGCTTGCTTATTGCGTGGTCAAAAATTGCATGTTTGGTCGCCCTTGATTTACAGCAAGGTTCTGATGACGGTCTTTAGATGGCGCCATCTCTACTTGAGAGCTCTGTCTGCACATGGATATGACGAACATGCACAGTTGGAGAATAGTTATCGGACTTTTTATATTTCTCAGAGGACAAAATTGATCTACCTACTTTTCTTTTTATTGCTTCAAACCAGTTTGTTTCTATAAAGGAGTTATTATGGAATTTACAGATATTGCGATGGAATTATCCAAGGAAGCTTGGCAGGCTTCCTTTCATCACCCATTTGTTTTACAGTTACAAGAGGGAACGTTAGAACCTTCTATTTTCCGCTATTACCTGATTCAGGATGCCTACTATCTGAAGTCTTTTTCAGAAGCCTATCACCTCTTGGCTGATAAGACTTCAAACGAGGAGATGAAAAGACTCTTGAAACAAAATGCTCAGAGTCTAGTGGAGGGTGAGTTGTTTATCCGCCAACAATTTTTCAAGGAATTAGGAATCAGCGACCAGGAAATGGAGCAACATCCAATCGCTCCAACTTGTTATCATTATATTTCTCATATTTATCGGCAATTTGCAGAGTCAAACTTGGGCATTGCTTTTGCGAGCTTGCTGCCTTGTCCTTGGCTATATCATGATATAGGCAAATCGCTTAATCTTAAACCATCCCCAAATCCTCTCTACCAACAATGGATTGAAACTTATATTACGGATGAGTTAGAGCAGCAGATTAAAGAGGAAGAAGCCCTGGTCAATCAGCTCTATCGAGAAAGCGACGAGACGGACAAACAAAAAATGCTAGAGGCCTTCCACCGAAGTGTCCACATGGAAGCTAAGTTTTGGGAGATGGCTTACCAACATCAAACCTGGATGAGTGATTTGCAGTCCTTAGAAAAAGAGAAGAAATAGAAAATGAGAAACCACCAACTACAAGTTCACAAATTAACTATTTTATCCATGATGATTGCCCTTGATGTAGTCCTTACGCCTATCTTTCGGATTGAGGGAATGGCACCGATGTCCAGTGTAGTCAATATTCTAGCAGGAATCATGATGGGACCTGTTTATGCCTTGGTAATGGCTACAGTGACAGCCTTTATCCGTATGTCTACTCAAGGCATTCCCCCTTTAGCCCTAACAGGAGCTACCTTTGGAGCCCTCCTTGCAGGTCTCTTTTATAAGTATGGTCGAAAATTTTACTTTTCTGCCCTAGGAGAAATCTTGGGAACAGGGGTTATCGGTTCCATTGTTTCCTATCCTGTTATGGTTCTCTTTACAGGATCTGCGGCGAAGCTCAGTTGGTTTATTTATACTCCGCGATTTTTCGGAGCGACCTTGATTGGTACAGCCATAGCTTTCCTCGCCTTTCGATTTTTAATCAAGCAGGAATTCTTTAAAAAAGTGCAGGGATATTTCTTTGGAGAAAGGATAGAATGATGCAGAAATTGACAAATCCTTTCCCTCTAGCAACCAGTTCCTTAATTCACTGCATCACCAATGAGATTTCCTGCGAGATGCTAGCCAATGGTATTTTGGCTCTGGGATGCAAACCAGTCATGGCAGATGACCCTCGTGAGGTTCTTGATTTTACTAAGCAAAGCCAGGCTCTCTTCATCAATTTGGGGCATTTGTCAGCAGAGAAGGAGAAAGCAATCCGTATGGCAGCTACTTATGCAAACCAAGCTTCTCTCCCAATGGTAGTAGATGCGGTTGGTGTATCAGCGTCACCCATTCGTAAGGGACTAGTCAGAGATCTTTTAGAATACAAGCCCACAGTCCTTAAAGGAAATATGTCGGAAATCCGAAGTCTTGTTGGTTTAAAACACCACGGAGTCGGGGTCGATGCGAGTGCTAAAGATCAAGAAACTGAAGATTTGCTTCAAGTCTTGAAAGACTGGTGTCAGACCTATCCTGGTATGTCGTTCCTAGTCACTGGACCCAAGGATCTCATCGTTTCGAAGAACCAGGTTGCTGTATTGGGAAATGGCTGTGCAGAATTAGATTGGATAACAGGGACAGGAGATCTGGTTGGAGCCTTGACAGCCGTTTTTCTAAGCCAAGGAAAGACAACCTTTGAAGCTTCTTGTCTAGCGGTTTCTTATCTTAATATTTCTGCTGAGAGAATTCTTGTTCAAGGAATGGGATTGGAAGATTTCCGCTTTCAAACTCTCAATCAGCTCTCTCTCCTAAAAAGAGACGAAAATTGGCTAGATGAAATCAAAGGAGATATTTATGAATAGAGAAGCACTCAGACTATATCTGGTAACCAATCGCTACCAAGATTCCTTGGAAAGCTTTCTTGAAAAAGTGGAGACGGCCTGCCGTTCAGGCGTTACCATCATCCAACTACGAGAAAAAAAACTCACAACCAATCAATACTATCAACTGGCAAAACAAGTCAAGGAAATAACAGATGCCTATCAGGTACCCTTGATTATCGATGATTGTTTAGATGTTTGTCTTGCAGTAGATGCTGCAGGTTTGCATATTGGCGACGATGAACTACCAGTTTCGGTTGCCCGCCAAGTCTTGGGTCCTGACAAAATCCTCGGTGTCACTGCTAAAACGGTTAAAAGAGCCCTCGAAGCAGAAGAAGGAGGTGCGGATTACTTGGGAACAGGAGCCATTTTCCCGACTATGACCAAAGAAAATGCACCTATCACCCTGATTTCAACCTTGAAAACCATTTGCCAAACGGTAGCCATTCCAGTAGTTGCTATTGGAGGCTTGACGTCAGAGAACATTGACCAACTTGCTGCAACTGGTATAGCTGGGGTCGCTGTCGTCAGGGATCTGATGCAGGCAGAAGATATTGAGGCAAAAGCGCACGCCTTTTTAACAAAGCTGGATGACATTATTTCCTCATCAACAACTCTCTAATTCCCTTAAAGTGGGAACTAGAGAGTTTTTTTCTTAATCTTTAAAAGTTGTATGGTTGACTGGACCAGAACCATGACCGAGTTGAGGGGCGTCTTGGATGGCTTTTGTAATAAAGGCCTTGGCCTTATCGACTGCCTGATAAAGGGTCTTCCCCTTGGCTAGTTCAGCCGTGATCACTGCTGCAAAGGTACATCCAGTACCATGGGTATGACAGGTTTGAATTCGTGGACTTTCCCAGACAAATTGCTCCTCCTTGGTAAAGAGGAAATCCTTGGCACCGCCTTCGAGATGACCACCTTTGATTACCACAGACTGAGGACCAAATTCTTTTAAAATCAGGCGACCAGCACGTTGCATGTCTTCTGGATTATGAATTGAGAAACCAACAATTTCTTCTGCCTCAGGAAGATTGGGTGTAATAATAGTCGCAAGTGGAAGCAGGTTTGTTTTTAGGTAGGTTCTCGCACTAGTATCTATCAGGGTATCACCGCTTGTTGCGACCATAACAGGGTCAAGCACGTAGGGGCAGTCCAGCTTTTTAAGATAGGGTTGGATAATCTCCATGATTTCAGTAGTTGCCAGCATACCAGTTTTTACAGCCTGAGGCTTGATATCCGAAAAGACACTTTCTAATTGAGCTTTCAGCATTTGGTTGGAGACGTGCTCGATTAATTGAACGCCTCTGGTATTTTGAGCGACAAGACTGGTCACAACTGCCATTCCATAGACATCTCTAGCTTGGAACGACTTCAAATCAGCCATAATGCCAGCACCGCCACTAGGGTCTGTCCCAGCAATGGTCAGAGCAACGGGTAAATAAGTCATCTAAAACCTCCCAACCAACTGAAGTTTGTATTTTTAAGAACAAGCAAGTCTGTTTTAGGAAGGAAATAGAAGACTGGTAGTCGACATTATCATTTCCACTTCCATCAGCTAGCATTACCTAGATTGAGTCAAAGGGTATAACAGTCATTAATCTCAGCTTTACGCACCCCTAGTGGTTGTTTTCTTTTTTCTACAGTATAGCATATTTTTATAGTTTATATAGTAAAATTTGACTGTAAATCTCTCCTTATATGATTAAAATTCTATTTTTCGAAGAAATAAGGAGATTTATAATTGACAAATGTAGATTTTGAGAGTATACTTAGAGCTATGATTGACAAATGTAGATTTTGGAGGGGTGTTGATGCAGATTTCAGATGCAGAATGGCAGGTTATGAAGATTGTTTGGATGCAGGGCGAGCAGACCAGTACGGATTTGATCAAGGTTCTTGCGGAGCGGTTTGACTGGTCCAAGTCCACAGTTCAGACCCTTTTGGCTCGTTTGGTTGAGAAAGAGTGCCTGACTAGGAAAAAAGAGGGCAAGTCCTTTATCTATTCAGCCCTTTTGACTCTGGATCAAAGTCGAGACTTGCTTGTCCAAGATATCAAAGACAAGGTTTGTTCTCGTAGGATTAAGAACTTGTTGGCTGACTTGATTGTCGAATGTGATTTCACTCAGGCTGACTTGGAAGACTTGGAAGCTGTGATTTCTGAGAAAAAAGCTAGCGCTGTAACAGAAGTAAAATGTAATTGTATGTAAAGGAGCCGTCATGTTAAATAGTATTGTAACCCTTATTTGTATTTCCCTTATCGCGTTTATCTTGTTTTGGTTTTTCAAAAAGCCTGAAAAATCTGGACAGAAGGCCCAGCAAAAAAATGGCTACCAAGAGATCCGAGTGGAAGTCATGGGAGGCTATACGCCTGAGTTGATTATCTTCAAGAAATCGGTTCCAGCCCGCATTATCTTTGACCGTAAGGATCCTTCACCCTGTCTGGATCAGATTGTCTTTCCAGATTTTGGTGTACATGCGGACCTGCCAATGGGTGAAGAGTATGTAGTGGAAATCACGCCTGTGCAGGCTGGAGAGTATGGTTTCTCTTGTGGCATGAATATGATGCACGGCAAGATGATTGTAGAATAGGAGAATGATATGACTGAAATTGTGAAAGCAAGCCTAGAAAATGGCATTCAAAAAATCCGTATCCGAGCTGAAACAGGCTATCATCCGGCCCATATCCAACTTCAAAAAGGGATTCCAGCTGAGATCACCTTTCATCGTGCCACACCTTCAAACTGTTACAAGGAAATTCTTTTTGAAGAAGAAGGTATCTTGGAACCAATCGGCGTGGATGAAGAGAAGACAATTCGTTTTACACCTCAAGAATTAGGTCAACATGAATTTTCTTGTGGTATGAAGATGCAAAAGGGGAGTTATACCGTAGTTGAGAAGACTCGAAAATCTCTATCACTTTTACAGCGCTTTTGGATTACTAGTATCTTTACTGTGCCTCTTGTGATTCTCATGATTGGTATGTCGACAGGAGGAATTAGTCACCAAGTCATGCGTTGGGGAACCTTTTTAGCCACAACACCGATTATGCTAGTAGCAGGTGGTCCTTATATCCAAAGTGCTTGGGCTAGTTTTAAAAAGCACAATGCCAACATGGATACCTTGGTTGCTCTGGGAACCCTAGTGGCCTATTTCTATAGCTTAGTTGCCCTCTTCGCTGGTCTCCCCGTTTACTTTGAAAGTGCTGCATTTATCTTCTTCTTCGTTCTTATGGGAGCCGTTTTTGAGGAGAAAATGCGGAAAAATACTTCCCAAGCTGTGGAGAAATTACTTGACTTGCAGGCTAAAATTGCAGAAGTCTTGCGTGAGGATAACTATGTTCAAGTCCCCTTGGAGCAAGTCAAGGTAGGTGACCTGATTCGAGTGCGTCCCGGTGAAAAGATTGCGGTTGATGGTGTTGTTGTCGAAGGCGTCTCCAGTATTGACGAATCCATGGTGACAGGTGAGAGCCTGCCAGTAGACAAAACGGTTGGAGATACGGTCATTGGTTCCACCATCAATAATAGCGGGACTCTTATTTTTAAAGCAGAAAAAGTTGGTTCAGAGACTGTTTTGGCTCAGATTGTGGATTTTGTGAAGAAAGCTCAGACCAGTCGTGCGCCGATTCAGGACTTGACAGATAAAATTTCAGGGATTTTTGTCCCAGCAGTTGTCATTTTAGCGATTTTGACTTTTTGGATTTGGTTTGTCTTGCTTGGAGCTAGCTTTGTGACCTCTCTCCTTTATGGGGTGGCAGTTTTAATTATCGCTTGCCCTTGTGCCCTAGGTCTTGCAACACCAACAGCTCTCATGGTAGGGACAGGACGTAGTGCCAAGATGGGAGTTCTCCTCAAAAATGGAACCGTCTTACAGGAAATCCAGAAAGTCCAAACTCTCGTCTTTGATAAAACAGGAACTTTGACGGAAGGAAAACCAGTGGTCACCGATATCATTGGCGACGAGACAGAAGTACTTGGCTTAGCTGCCTCTTTGGAAGAATCTTCTCAACACCCACTGGCTGAGGCTATTGTTAAGCGAGCGACTGAAGCAGGACTTGAGCTTCATACTGTAGAAAATTTTCAAGCCTTGCACGGAAAAGGTGTTTCAGGGCAAATCAATGGGAAACAAGTCTTGCTCGGAAATGCTAAAATGCTAGATGGCATGGATATTTCGACCGCTTATCAGGAAAAACTTGAAAAACTGGAAAAAGAAGCTAAAACAGTTGTGTTCTTGGCTGTTGACAATGAAATTAAAGGCTTGCTTGCCTTGCAAGATATTCCCAAAGAAAATGCCAAGCTTGCCATCAGTCAGCTGAAAAAACGTGGTCTCCGAACAGTTATGCTGACAGGAGATAATGCTGGCGTCGCGCGTGCCATTGCAGATCAGATCGGAATCGAAGAGGTTATTGCTGGTGTCTTGCCAGAAGAAAAAGCCCATGAAATCCATCAACTACAACAGACTGGTAAAGTAGCCTTTATCGGAGATGGTATTAATGATGCGCCAGCCCTCAGTGTGGCAGATGTCGGGATTGCCATGGGCGCAGGAACTGATATTGCTATTGAGTCGGCAGGGATTGTTCTTACTCACAATGATTTGACAGGAGTGGTTCGAGCCTTTGATATGAGTAAGAGAACCTTCAATCGTATTCTTCTCAACCTCTTCTGGGCCTTTATCTATAATGTTATCGGAATTCCGGTTGCAGCAGGGGTCTTTTCAGGAATTGGATTGGCCCTCAATCCAGAACTGGCTGGTCTAGCCATGGCCTTTAGTTCTGTATCTGTTTTAACCAGTTCACTCATGCTAAACTTTAGCAAAATAGACTAAAAGCGAGCTTGCTCGCTTTTTTATTATAAAACAGTTCTGCGAAGCATTTTCAACCTGTGCTGTAATAGAGAATGCAAACTTCTGAGCACATTCTTAGGATACTCAAAGTAAATGTGGTAAATTAGGATTGTAAATTTACTGAATCGCTTTCAAACAACATATAAAAGCGCTTTTTGTAAATGTATGAAATTATTTTGAAGGAGAGTTATCATTATGACTCAAGGGAAAATTACTGCATCTGCAGCAATGCTCAACGTATTGAAGACATGGGGCGTAGACACCATCTACGGTATCCCATCAGGAACACTCAGCTCATTGATGGATGCTTTGGCTGAAGACAAAGATATCCGCTTCTTGCAAGTTCGCCACGAAGAAACAGGTGCTCTTGCAGCGGTTATGCAAGCTAAATTCGGCGGCTCAATCGGGGTTGCAGTTGGTTCAGGTGGTCCAGGTGCGACTCACTTGATTAACGGTGTTTACGATGCAGCTATGGATAACACTCCATTCCTTGCTATCCTTGGATCACGTCCTGTTAACGAACTCAACATGGATGCCTTCCAAGAATTGAACCAAAACCCAATGTACAACGGTATCGCTGTCTACAACAAACGTGTAGCATACGCTGAGCAATTACCAAAAGTAATTGACGAAGCTTGCCGTGCTGCAGTTTCTAAAAAAGGTCCAGCTGTTGTTGAAATTCCAGTAAACTTCGGTTTCCAAGAAATCGATGAAAACTCATACTACGGTTCAGGTTCGTACGAACGTTCATTCATCGCTCCTGCCTTGAACGAAGTTGAAGTCGACAAAGCTGTTGAAATCTTGAACAATGCTGAACGCCCAGTTATCTATGCTGGTTACGGTGGTGTTAAAGCAGGTGAAGTGATTACTGAATTGTCACGTAAAATCAAAGCACCAATCATCACAACTGGTAAAAACTTTGAAGCTTTTGAATGGAACTACGAAGGTTTGACAGGTTCTGCTTACCGTGTTGGTTGGAAACCAGCCAACGAAGTGGTCTTTGAAGCAGACACAGTTCTTTTCCTTGGTTCAAACTTCCCATTTGCTGAAGTTTACGAAGCCTTCAAGAACACTGAAAAATTCATCCAAGTCGATATCGACCCTTACAAACTTGGTAAACGTCATGCCCTTGACGCTTCTATCCTTGGTGATGCAGGTCAAGCAGCGAAAGCTATCCTTGATAAAGTAAACCCAGTTGAGTCTACTCCATGGTGGCGTGCAAACGTGAAGAACAACCAAAACTGGCGTAATTACATGAACAAACTCGAAGGTAAAACTGAGGGTGAGTTGCAATTGTACCAAGTTTACAATGCAATCAACAAACATGCTGACCAAGACGCTATCTACTCAATCGACGTAGGTGACACTACTCAAACATCTACTCGTCACCTTCACATGACACCTAAGAACATGTGGCGTACATCTCCACTCTTTGCGACAATGGGTATTGCCCTTCCTGGTGGTATCGCTGCTAAGAAAGACAATCCAGATCGCCAAGTATGGAACATCATGGGTGACGGTGCATTCAACATGTGCTACCCAGACGTTATCACAAACGTTCAATACGACCTTCCAGTTATCAACGTTGTCTTCTCAAATGGTAAATATGCCTTCATCAAGGACAAATACGAAGACACAAACAAACACTTGTTTGGTTGTGACTTCCCTAATGCTGACTATGCGAAAATCGCTGAAGCGCAAGGTGCTGTAGGATTTACAGTTGACCGTATCGAAGATATCGATGCAGTTGTTGCAGAAGCTGTTAAATTGAACAAAGAAGGTAAAACTGTTGTTATCGATGCTCGCATCTCTCAACATCGTCCACTTCCAGTAGAAGTACTTGAATTGGATCCAAAACTTCACTCAGAAGAAGCAATCAAAGCCTTCAAGGAAAAATACGAAGCAGAAGAACTCGTACCATTCCGCCTCTTCTTGGAAGAAGAAGGATTGCAATCACGCGCAATCAAATAATTCCTTCGTGGAACTTAAAAAGATCGGAGTAATCCGGTCTTTTTATGGAGGATAGTAAATGAATTTAAATCAATTAGATCTTATCGTTTCAGATGTTCCTCAAGTCTGTGCTGACTTGGAGCGTATTTTGGATAAAAAAGCCGATTATGTTGATGACAGTTTTGCTCAGTTCACGATTGGCAGTCATTGTCTCATGTTGTCAGAGAAACATTTGATTTCTTTGGAAAACTTTCAGTCAGGAATCATTCTTCATATCAAGGTTGAGGATGTAGATCAGAACTACCAACGGTTGAAAGAGATTGGTGTCGAGATTTTACACGGTCCTTGTGAAACAGATTGGGGAACAGAGTCCTTATTAGTTAAAGGCCCTGCTGGTTTAGTGATTGATTTTTATCGTATGAAATAGGGCGCGTAGTCATTTGAAGCTAACCATAATTATTCTTAATACAGAACGTGAGAATATGAACTATTGAAAGATCGGAGCAATCCGGTCTTTTTCTTATCACAAGATTGTGATAGTTTACATCTTCATAACAAAAGCTACAAAGTCTTGATTGTTTCGAAAAAAGATTATAAAATATGATTCATAAAAATGAAAGAGGTAATAAAAATGTCTGAAAAACAGATGAAAATTTTGGGTTGGGTAGCGACCTTCATGTCCGTTATGATGTATGTCTCTTACTTCCCACAAATCATGAACAACTTGGCTGGTCAAAAAGGAAACTTCATCCAACCCTTGGTCGCAGCCATCAACTGTAGTCTTTGGGTTTACTACGGTCTTTTCAAGAAAGAAAGAGATATTCCACTTGCAGCTGCTAATGCGCCAGGTATCGTTTTTGGACTGGTGACGGCTATCACGGCTTTGGTTTAAAAGAAGACTGATTTCAGTCTTTTTTCGTTTATGAAAATAGATGCTCAAGTAAAGAAAGTCTAATGAGAGTTGAGGAAAACAGCCCATTGACAGCTAGCTTTCTGAGTGCTGCTCTATGGTTTCCTCCATCAAGCAAAAGGGTATTTCGTTACTATTTTTATAAAATCTTCTCCCTACTTTATAAGATGTGAAAAAGAGTTCAATTAGATCAGGCTTTTTGCTATAATTAAGTGAGAAAAACAGACAGGAGAAGAAGATGTCAGAACCATTATTTTTACAATCAGTTATGCAAGAAAAAATCTGGGGTGGAACCAAGCTACGTGATGAGTTTGGCTACGACATCCCAAGTGAAAAAATCGGAGAATACTGGGCCATCTCAGCCCATCCAAATGGAGTTTCAAAAGTTGCCAATGGTCGTTTTGAAGGAACAGACCTAGCCACATTGTATGCAGAACACCGTGAATTGTTTGGCAATCGTCCAGAACCTGTATTTCCACTCTTGACCAAAATTCTCGATGCCAACGATTGGCTCAGTGTCCAAGTTCATCCAGACGATGCCTATGGTCTAGAACATGAAGGCGAACTCGGAAAAACAGAGTGCTGGTACATCATCGCTGCGGATGAAGGTTCAGAGATTATCTATGGTCACAATGCCAAATCAAAAGAAGAACTCTGTCAGCAAATCGAGGACAAAAACTGGGATGCCTTGCTGACAAAAGTGCCAGTTAAGGCAGGAGATTTCTTCTATGTACCAAGTGGTACCATGCACGCTATCGGAGCAGGTATCTTGATCCTTGAAACGCAACAGTCTAGCGATACCACCTACCGTGTCTATGACTTTGACCGTAAGGACGACAAGGGCAATTTGCGTGAACTTCACCTTGAAAAATCCATCGATGTCTTGAATATTGGCGAGCCTGCTAATAGCCGTCCTGTAACTATCAAAGCTGATGATTTACGTTCCACTCTACTTGTTTCTAATGATTTCTTTGCAGTTTATAAGTGGGAAATCACTGGAAAAGTTGACTTTGAAAAGACAGCTGACTACAGCTTGTTTAGTGTCTTGACTGGTCAAGGTCAGCTTACTGTTGACGGGGGAAATTATCCAATCCAAAAAGGTAGCCACTTTATCCTACCAAGTGATGTTGAAGCTTGGACCTTGGAAGGGCAAGGCTTGGAATTGATTGTTAGCCATCCATAAAAAGAAAGGGCCTGGGTTCATTACTCAAGTCCTTTTTGATTACATAAATTGGGCGATAAAGACCACAATGATGATGATAGGAATGATAAAACGAAGAAGGAAGAGCCATACTTGGAAAAGTCCCTGTTTCCATGCTCTTCCATCAAGATGGAGTTCCTCCATAGCAAGAGCCTTTTTAAAGATATAGCCTGTAAAAAGTGACAGGCAGAGGGCTCCAAATGGCATGAGGAGATTGGAAACCAAGAAGTCCATAGCATCAAAGAAGGTCTTCCCAAATATGTGAACATCCGCCATAACACCGTAAGAAAGGGCTGAAGGAATTCCAAAAACAAAGGTCAAGATTCCTAAAATGGCACTCCATTTAGCACGCTTGCTGTTGTCCTGGTTGGTGATATTGCCCACATTGATTTCCAGCATCACGACAGAGGAAGTGACCGTCGCAAAGAGGAAGAGCAAGAGGAAAAGGATGTAGAAAATAGTTCCAAAAGGCATCTTGTCAAAGAGTTGAGGCAAGACGATAAAGAGCAGGCTTGGTCCCCCTTCAGACTGGATATTGAAGGCTGACATGGCTGGGAAAATGGCTAGACCTGCCATGATGGATACCGAGATGTTCATGGCTACGATGGAAATCCCTGATTGGACCAGATTGGTTTTCTTGTCCAAGTAGGAAGCATAGGTCAGCATGGCTGTCACCCCTAGTGAGAGGGCAAAGAAAGATTGACCTAGAGCGTAGAGTAGTCCAGCGCTAGTCAGTTTTGAAAAGTCTGGTTTGAGGAAGTAGAGAGCGCCTTCCATGGCATTTGGCAAGCTAAGAGAGCGCCCAATGATTACGACAAAGATGATAAAGAGCAGGGGCATCATGACTTTCGAGGCTCTTTCAATCCCTTTTTGAACTCCACGTGATACAATAAAGATATTCAATAAGATAAATGTAGCTTGAGCGCCTAGGGCAATGGCTGGATTTGAAATGATTGAAGTAAATAACTGAGCATAATCACCCGTTCCACCAAGCTGGAACAATTTTCCAAACTCAATGCCCAAATAGACTAGAATCCATCCACCGATAACACTGTAAAAGGAGAGTAGGATAAAGAGGGCAAAGGCACCAATCCAACCGATAAAGTTGTACTTGTTATTCTTGCCAAGTTTTCCAAAGGTTTTGATAGCGGAAACACCAGCACTACGGCCAAGGGCAAATTCAGCCAGCAGGAGCGGGAAACCAATTAAAATAGTGGAAATGAGAAAGACCAGTAAAAAGCCTCCACCGCCATTAGCAGCAGTCATGTAGGGGAACTTCCAAACGGCTCCAAGTCCAATGGCTGAGCCAGCAGATGCTAGAATAAAGCCTAGTTTCGAGCCCCATTGCGATTTTTCTGACATAGTTGAAACTCCAATCTCGTTTTTTAAAATAAGAAAAGGCTACTTGAGTTGTCAAATAGCCTTCTCTCAATGGCTCTTTATGAACCTTCTGTTTGATTGATAGACTTGACTATCCTATCATGTTTTCTAAGGTCTGTCAAGAAAACCATTTTCAAGTTTTCACACCTTTCTCAAAAAGTTAAAAATTTTTCGTAAAAACACTTGACTCTGACCTAAGGGGAGGGGATATACTATGATTGTAAGGAGGAAGTCATGTACCATATAAAAGAAGCTGCGCAGCTTTCAGGTGTCTCTGTCAAGACCCTGCACCACTACGATAAGATAGGACTCTTGGTTCCGTTAAAGTCGGAAAACGGCTATCGAACCTATAGTCAAGAGGATTTGGAACGCCTTCAGGTCATTCTGTATTATAAATATCTAGGTTTTTCTTTAGAAAAAATAGCAGAGCTATTAAAGGAAGAAAGGACTGATTTATTGCCCCATTTGACCAGGCAGTTGGACTATTTGACTCGAGAAAGGCAACATCTGGATACTTTGATTTCCACCTTGCAAAAAACCATTCAAGAACAAAAAGGAGAAATAGAAATGTCTATTGAGGAAAAATTTACTGGATTTAACTACCGAGACCATCAAAAATACCACCAAGAGGCGGTAGAGAAATATGGTCAAGAAGTCATGGGCCAAGCGCTTGAACGCCAAAGTGGTAGAGAAGACGAGGCTACGGCCGCCTTTAACCAAGTTTTTCAAGCTTTAGCTCATAACCTTAAAAATGGGTTAGCTGCAACAGCAGCCGAAAACCAGGAAGAGGCAGCTAAACTCTTGCAAGCTATCCGTACTTATGGATTTGACTGCTCTATTGAGGTATTCGGTCATATCGGCAAAGGCTACGTCTACAACCCAGAGTTTAAGGAAAACATTGACAAGTTTGGACCTGGTACAGCTCAATACACATCAGATGTTATTGCTGCTTACGTTCAGACAAATGCAGAATAAATAGGCTAGGAATTTCCTAGCCTATTTTTTACTTCAAGTCATAAAGCCAGTCGTCACCGTCTTTGTAGTAAAAGAATTCACTGAGATTTTCTTCTAAAAAAACACGAAGCATATCAGACATATCATCAGTAGCAAGTTTTAGATGAGACAGATTGTCAAAATCCTCCCACCAAACCTTCCCTTCGTCTGAGGACTGGAGTTCACCAGTAAAGTGTTTTGTCTTGTAAAAAAGGACGACATAACGATAATCCTTGTCATCGTACCAGTTTTTGATACCACAGAGTTGGGGTTTGGAAATGGTCAGACCAGTTTCTTCTTTCACTTCACGAATGACAGCATCGACAAAGGATTCGCCACGTTCAACATGACCACCAGGAAAAGTAATGCCAGGCCAGTCGGGGTTAACACGATCTTGAACCAGAACCTTGTCTCCGTTTTGAATCATACACATATTGACAAATTCGACTGTTTCTCTTCTGTTCATATTGTTTTTCCTATTTTGTTAGTAACTTTTCCACGACGTTTAACTTTCGCATGGTCAGAACCACGCCAAACAATTTTTCAAGATAGTTGGTATTGAGCTTTTTTTGTTTTGCAGTTCTAGGAAGATAGAGGTAGAGACAGTAATCGCCTACACAGATTTCTTCCTCGCCGTAGTCAGTTTTCAATTTTTCTAGTGGCAGACTTTGGATAAGTCCTTGATAAAGAATTACATGCACACGATCATGAAGATAGTCTTCTTTAAATGGATTCTCATGAACAATCTTTTCAAAATCGTTCTTATTCTTGATAACCATTTTTAAGTCGGCCCCAATTTTTTCCTTTATCAAAGTATGAACGCGTTCTCGTATTTCTTCTAAATCTGAGTCACTCTCAAGAATGATATTCCCACTTTGAATATAGGTTCGAACGTGTTGAAAACCAGCTTCTGTCAAAATATCTACCAAATATGACATTTTCGGGATAGCATTTTTTCCATTAGGAGTAACGCCTCTTAGTAAAATAATATGTTCCAAAGGACTTCCTTTCTTATTTGGTATTTATTGGATTGGAGCCTGCCACCCAGCCGGTGCAGAGGGCAGAAGTGATGTTGAAGCCACCCGTGTGGGCATTGATATCTATGACTTCGCCAGCAAAGTGGAGACCAGGAACGAGCTTACTTTCCAGAGTTTTGGGATTGATTTCCTTGAGACTGACACCGCCTTTGGTGACAAATGACTTGGCAAGAGACATTTTGCCAGTCACAGGGATTCTGAGGGCCTTGATGGACTGGAGAAGTTGTTTGAGTTCCTTTTCAGTCAGTTGTTTGACTTTTTCAGGATAGCCTTGCACCAAAAATTCTGCCAAGCGTTCTGGCAATAAGGTTCTTAAAGCATTTTTTAAGGATTTTTCCCGATTTTCTTCTAGAAATGCCACCAAGTTGCTCTCAGAAAGTTGAGGCAAAACATCCAGTGAAAGAACTTCCCCACCCTTGACAAAACTAGACATACGCAGAGCAGCAGGACCGGATAGACCAAAGTGGGTAAAGAGCAGATCGTGGGTGATGACATGCTTACCATAACTTAAAGTCACATCGTCCAGCGAAATCCCCTGAAGCGCTTTGTGAGGGAAGCCTGTCAACAATGGGCTCTCAGCGGCTTCAAGCTCGGTCACAGTGTGCTTAAAATGGCGGGCAATCTCGTGGCCAAATCCAGTCGAACCAGTAGAAGGATAAGATTTACCACCAGTTGTGACAATCAGTTTATCGCAAGTCCAAGTCTGGTTGCTAGATCTGACAGTGAAAAGATCATCAGTTTTTTTGACGGAGACGACTTCGGTGTTGGTGATGACAGTGCCGCCCAGCTCTGCAATTTTCTTTTCCAAAGCTTCGATAATAGTCCGAGACTTGTCACTAGCAGGAAAGACGCGTCCGTGGTCCTCGACCTTGAGTTTAACACCATTTTCCGTAAAAAAGTTGATGATATCATGGTTATCAAACTGGGAGAAGACACTGTAAAGAAACCGCCCGTTACCAGGGATGCCAGCTAATAGGTCATCTAAAGTTCCATTGTTGGTCACATTACAACGACCACCGCCCGTTCCAGCTAATTTTTTCCCAAGTTTTCGATTTTTTTCGATGAGTAGAGTTTTCTGACCATAAAAGCTACTGGAAATGGTAGCCATCATACCTGCAGGTCCTCCACCAATGACAATAGTATCAAAATGTTTCATAGCTCTATTGTACCACAAAAAACAAGAGATGCTTGACATCTCTTGTTGCTCATAATCTTAGTTGATTTCATATCCCATCAACAAACCGCCATCTTCTGCATAGAAACTGCAGAGACCAGATGTCGGGATGATTTTGATATCCGCTTGTGGGAAGGTTTCCAGCAAGCGTTCTGACAATTGCTGACAGAATTTTTCATTGCTGCGATGAGCCATGACGATACGGCCACCAGCGTAGCCAGCCTTGATGAGTTCTTCATAGGCTGCTTGAAGGGATTTTTTTGGTCCACGCGCTTTTTGGAGTAGTTCTAGGGTTCCAGTTTCACTTGCTTCCCCAACCATACGGATGTTGAGAAGACCGACAACTGTACCGATCAGCTTGCTTAAACGACCATTTTTTACCAAGTTATCAACCTTAGCGAGTACAAAAAGCAACTTCGTTTTTTCTTGGTAGGCTGTAATAGCTTCAACAATTTCCTCATAAGAAAGTCCTTGATCAATCAAGCTATTGATTTTCTCGACAATCAAGTCAACCTCACCACCTGCAGACAATGTATCGATCACATGAATCTGAGTGTCAGGATGTTCTTCAAGATAGATATTCTTAGCGAGCTGTGCACTATTATGGCTACCTGAAAGAGTACCAGTGATAGTAACGACAAAGATATGCTTAGCACCTTCAAATGCTCGCAAGTAATCATCAGGGCTAGGACAAGCTGATTTTGAAGCCTCAGAAGTCGCATACATGGTTTCCATCATGTGGTCAATGTCAAGATTGGCATCATCGATAAAGACCTGATCAGCTACTTGAATGGTTAAAGGAACACTAACAAATTCCGTATCAATAGCAGGAGTTGCCAGTTGACGATAATCACAACCAGAGTCAGCTACAATCTTCCAAGTCATAGAAATTCTCCATCTTTGTCACTTATACATTGACAAAGGTTCTGTCTTTTTTTACAATTATATCATGAAAGCCCTTGAAACAAAAGTACCACCTCTCTGTTGTCACAAGTAGAAAGAAATTGTTATGTCTGAACGTAAAATATCTGAAAAATCTCTTGAAAATCTCAGAAAATCAAATCAAGAATCCAATTTTTTAACCAGAGAAGCAATCGAGACGGCTCTTTTGCAACTTCTAGAGAAAAAAGACTTGGCCAAGATCAGTATTTCGGAGCTGGTCAAACGTGCGGGCGTCTCTCGTGCCGCCTTCTATCGTAACTATGACTCCAAAGAAGAGATTTTGGAAAGTGTCTTTAAACGCAGTGTCCATAACATTATGGAACAGCTGAGCCACTACGATGTCAAAACCGACCTTTATCTAGTATGGGTTCACCTTTTTCGAGCAGCCAAGAAAGAAGCCAAGGTTATCCAACTTGCTCTGGACTATCATTTGGAAAAGATTTTTGTCCAAGCCATGCAGGAATTTCTAGAAAAATACCACGGGAAATCAAAAGGTGTCAGTAGCTACCTTCATTCCTTTTGGAGCTCTGCCATCGTATCGGTTCTGCTCAAATGGATCAAGGATGGCATGAAGGTTCCAGCTGAAAAGATTGCAGATTTACGCTTGCCATTTTTCAAAAAATAGGGGATAAGGAGAAGACTTATGACAGAAAAAAGACTGGCTTGGGATGAGTACTTTGCAGCCCAGGCTTTACTGATTGCCAATCGTTCGACCTGCAAACGTGCCAAGGTGGGAGCTGTCCTCGTTAAGGACAATAAAGTCATTTCAACAGGCTACAATGGTTCCGTATCAGGAACGGAGCACTGTATTGACCACGAATGTCTGGTCATTGAAGGTCACTGTGTTCGAACCCTTCACGCCGAGGTCAATGCTATTCTCCAAGGGGCTGAGCGAGGGGTTCCCAGAGGATTTACAGCCTATGTGACCCATTTCCCTTGTCTGAACTGCACCAAACAACTGCTACAAGTTGGTTGCAAGCGCGTGGTTTATATCAACCAGTACCGAATGGATGACTATGCCCAGTACCTTTATCAAGAAAAAGGCACCGAGTTAACCCATTTACCATTAGAGACTGTTCAGACGGCTCTTCAAGAGGCAGATTTGATTTAAAAATTAATAAAAATAAATGGTTTAGAAAGCTTTTTAAACCGTTTTTTGATATAATAAGAAGAATAAATTGAAAGAAGGAATTCAGAAAATGGGAAAAATTGAAGTCATTAATCATCCACTCATTCAACACAAGTTGTCAATCTTGCGTCGTACAGACACTTCCACAAAAGCTTTTCGTGAGCTAGTAGATGAGATTGCAATGTTGATGGGATATGAAGTACTTCGTGATCTTCCACTTGAAGATGTGGAAATCGAAACACCTATCACAAAGACCGTTCAAAAACAATTGGCTGGTAAAAAATTGGCGATTGTCCCAATCTTGCGTGCAGGTATCGGGATGGTAGATGGCCTCTTGAGCTTGGTTCCGGCAGCCAAAGTTGGTCATATCGGTATGTACCGTGATGAAGAAACCCTTCAACCAGTTGAATACTTGGTGAAATTACCTGAGGATATTGACCAACGTCAAATTTTTGTCGTTGATCCAATGTTGGCAACAGGTGGCTCAGCAATCTTGGCAGTAGATTCCCTTAAAAAACGTGGTGCTTCAAATATCAAGTTTGTCTGCCTAGTATCTGCTCCAGAAGGAGTGAAAGCTCTTCAAGAAGCACACCCAGATGTAGAAATTTTTACTGCGGCCTTGGATGAACGCTTGAACGAACACGGTTATATCGTTCCAGGTCTTGGAGATGCTGGAGACCGCTTGTTTGGTACGAAATAACCTAGAGAAGAGAGAAATTTAATATGGGATTTGATTGGGAGGAAATTTTAGGTGAGGAAGAAAATATTGCCGAAGCCTATGATGAACTAGTAAATAAAGCTATGGAAGATAATGATGACCTGTATGTATCTGGTGATTGGAATGGGGAGAATGTTCGTTTTAAACGTAAATGGTGTAATCATGAATTTTCTGAACAAGAAATAAATGATTTGTTAAGTGGTAAAGAGATTCGTTTTCGATGTACTGTGACTAAAAATGAGCAGGATGTTATTGGGAAATTAGAGCATTTAGAATACAAGGGAACTAAGTACGTAGGTTTTTCTCCTTCTAATTGGAAAAAGTGATTTTTGATACTAAATTTAATGTTTGTTATAAATTAAATTTGACCTTTTTTGACCAAAAAGATATAATAGTTCTGTATTGAGTCGTAAGACTAAGAAAATTCAACATTAAAAGGAGAAATGAATGATTCCTGTAGTTATTGAACAAACAAGCCGTGGAGAACGTTCCTATGATATTTACTCTCGTCTTCTGAAAGACCGCATTATCATGCTAACAGGTCCAGTTGAAGACAACATGGCCAACTCCGTTATTGCCCAATTACTTTTCTTGGATGCCCAAGATAGCACAAAAGATATTTATCTTTATGTCAACACACCTGGAGGATCTGTTTCAGCTGGTTTGGCAATCGTTGATACCATGAACTTTATCAAGGCGGATGTCCAAACTATCGTTATGGGGATGGCTGCATCTATGGGGACTGTTATTGCATCAAGTGGCGCAAAAGGCAAACGTTTCATGCTTCCAAATGCGGAGTACATGATTCACCAACCAATGGGTGGAACAGGTGGTGGTACCCAACAAACCGATATGGCAATCGCTGCAGAGCACTTGCTCAAAACTCGTAAGACTTTGGAGCAAATCCTTGCAGATAACTCTGGTAAATCAGTCAAGCAAATTCATGCAGATGCAGAACGTGATTACTGGATGAGTGCCCAAGAAACACTTGAATATGGCTTTATCGATGAAATCATGGCCAATAACTCTTTAAGCTAAGCAACCTAGAAAGCAAACTCGACGGAGTTTGCTTTTTTTGATATAATAGGAGAAGATTTCTTAGAAAGAGGATCCCTCATGTTTGAAAAAACAAATCGATCAGGAGTAATCATCTATCTCTACTATAATCGAGACGCAAAAAAACTTTTGGAATACGGTGATATCTGTTACCATTCCAAAAAACATCGTTACTTGCAGCTCTATGTTCCAACTGAGGAACTAGATGACTTAGTTGAGAGATTAGGTAAGGAAAGATATATCAAGAAAATTAGACGTTGCCATATTCAAGAGCTAGAAACTCCCTTCGTTGGGAATCTCTATCGGACTGAAGAAAACGTTATCATTTAAAAAAGTTAAACAAATACATTGACAATTTTCTGATAATTCGGTATATTCTTAACATACAATTTTTGAAACAACTATAAGGAGATTAAAAATGAAGAAAAAATTTGCCCTATCTTTTGTGGCTCTTGCTAGTGTGGCTCTTCTTGCTGCCTGTGGAGAGGTCAAGTCAGGAGCGTCAAACACAACTGGAAATCCAGTAGACGAAAAAACAATTAAAATCGGTTTTAACTTTGAAGAGACAGGTGCTGTGGCGGCTTACGGTACAGCTGAACAAAAAGGTGCCCAACTTGCTGTAGACGAAATCAACGCTGCAGGTGGAATTGATGGAAAACAAATCGAAGTTGTAGACAAAGACAACAAATCTGAAACAGCTGAAGCAGCTTCTGTTACAACGAACCTTGTAACTCAATCAAAAGTTGCAGCTATCGTAGGACCTGCGACATCTGGTGCAACTGCCGCAGCTGTAGCTAATGCTACTAAAGCTGGAGTGCCATTGATTTCACCAAGTGCTACTCAAGACGGTTTGACTAAAGGTCAAGATTACCTATTTATCGGAACATTCCAAGATAGCTTCCAAGGGAAGATTATTTCTAACTATGTAACAAACAAATTGAATGCTAAGAAGGTTGTTCTTTATACTGACAACGCTAGTGACTATGCAAAAGGTATTGCTAAATCTTTCCGTGAAGCCTATAAGGGTGAGATTGTAGCAGATGAAACTTTTGTAGCAGGTGATACTGACTTCCAAGCAGCCCTTACTAAAATGAAAGACAAAGAGTTTGACGCTATCGTTGTTCCAGGTTACTACACAGAAGCAGGTAAGATTGTAAACCAAGCGCGTGGTATGGGAATTGATAAACCAATCGTTGGTGGTGACGGCTTTAACGGTGAAGAGTTTGTTCAACAAGCAACTGCTGAAAGAGCATCAAACATTTACTTCATTTCAGGATTCTCAACTACAGTTGATGTTTCTGCAAAAGCTAAAGCTTTCCTTGAAGCATACCGTGCTAAATACAATGAAGAACCTTCAACGTTCTCAGCTTTGGCCTATGACTCAGTTTACCTAGTAGCAAATGCTGCAAAAGGTGCTAAAAACTCAGGTGAAATCAAGGACAACCTTGCTAAAACCAAAGATTTTGAAGGTGTAACTGGTCAAACAAGCTTTGATGCTGACCACAATACAGTGAAAACTGCTTACATGATGACCATGAATAATGGTAAAGTGGAAGCAGCAGAAGTTGTAAAACCATAACATTAGAATAGTAGTTGAAATAGGGAATGAGCCTTTGACTCACTCCCTGTTTCGGTGTTTATGAACTTGTGAAAATTGAGAAATTTTCTAAAAAATAACGATAGAAAAGAGTGAATGCTATGCTCCAACAACTTGTGAATGGTTTAATTCTGGGTAGTGTTTATGCACTTTTGGCCCTGGGTTATACCATGGTTTATGGAATTATCAAACTCATCAACTTCGCCCACGGTGATATTTTTATGATGGGTGCCTTTATTGGTTACTTTTTGATTAATTCTTTCCAAATGGATTTCTTTTTAGCTTTAATTATTTCAATGGCAGGAACCGCACTACTTGGTGTCGTGATTGAGTTTCTTGCCTACCGTCCTTTGCGACACTCTACACGTATTGCTGTTTTGATTACAGCCATCGGAGTGTCTTTCCTACTGGAATACGGGATGGTTTACTTAGTCGGTGCCAATACTCGTGCCTTTCCTCAAGCTATTCAAACAGTTCGCTATGATTTGGGGCCAATCAGCTTGACAAATGTTCAGTTGATGATTCTAGCAGTTTCCTTACTCCTGATGATTTTATTGCAAGTGATTGTTCAAAAAACAAAAATGGGGAAAGCCATGCGTGCGGTATCAGTTGATAGCGATGCAGCTCAATTGATGGGAATTAACGTAAATCGTACAATCAGTTTTACCTTTGCTTTGGGTTCAGCCCTTGCTGGAGCAGCAGGTGTCCTCATTGCCCTTTACTACAACTCTCTTGAACCATTGATGGGTGTGACTCCAGGTCTGAAATCATTCGTCGCGGCCGTTCTTGGTGGTATCGGGATTATTCCTGGTGCAGCTCTAGGGGGATTTGTGATTGGCTTGTTGGAAACTTTTGCAACTGCCTTTGGTATGTCTGATTTCCGTGATGCTATCGTATATGGAATCTTGCTTTTGATTCTGATTGTTCGACCTGCAGGTATCCTTGGTAAGAATGTGAAAGAGAAGGTGTAAACAATGAAGACAAATCTTAAAGTAAATATTCTATGGTTATTCCTTCTGTTAGCAGGTTATGGATTGATTAGTGTACTGGTTTCTGCTGGTGTTCTCAATCTGTTCCATGTCCAAATTTTAGAACAAATTGGGATTAATATCATCCTTGCAGTAGGTCTGAACTTAATCGTTGGTTTTTCAGGACAATTCTCACTCGGCCATGCAGGTTTTATGGCGATTGGGGCTTATGCAGCAGCGATTATTGGTTCAAAATCACCAACCTATGGTGCCTTCTTTGGAGCGATGGTTTTGGGTGCCTTGATTTCTGGTGCAGTCGCTTTGCTCGTTGGGATCCCAACACTCCGTTTGAAGGGTGACTACCTGGCTGTTGCGACACTAGGTGTTTCAGAAATCATTCGTATCTTTATCATTAATGGTGGTAGTTTGACAAACGGTGCTGCTGGTATCTTGGGTATTCCAAACTTTACCAACTGGCAGATGGTTTATCTTTTTGTAATTATCACAACTATTGCAACCCTCAACTTCTTACGTAGTCCAATTGGACGCTCTACTCTATCTGTTCGTGAGGATGAGATTGCTGCAGAATCCGTTGGGGTAAACACTACAAAGATCAAGATTATGGCTTTTGTCTTTGGTGCTATTACAGCAAGTATTGCTGGTTCACTTCAGGCCGGCTTTATCGGATCTGTTGTACCAAAAGATTACACCTTTATTAATTCCATCAACGTGTTGATTGTCGTTGTATTTGGTGGACTTGGATCGATTACTGGTACCATCGTTTCAGCGATTGTTTTAGGAATTTTAAATATGCTCCTTCAAGATGTGGCTAGCGTACGTATGATTATCTACGCTTTGGCTCTTGTATTGGTGATGATTTTCAGACCAGGTGGACTTCTTGGAACATGGGAATTAAGTCTATCACGTTTCTTTAAAAAATCGAAGAAGGAGGGACAAAACTAATGGCATTACTTGAAGTTAAACAGTTAACCAAACATTTTGGCGGTCTAACAGCTGTTGGAGATGTCACTCTTGAATTGAACGAGGGAGAGTTGGTTGGTCTGATTGGACCAAACGGGGCTGGTAAAACAACTCTTTTCAATCTCTTGACGGGTGTTTATGAACCAAGTGAAGGTACGGTGACACTAGATGGTCACCTCCTAAATGGGAAAACTCCTTATAAGATTGCTTCACTTGGACTCAGTCGTACTTTCCAAAATATTCGTTTGTTCAAGGACTTGACAGTTTTGGAAAATGTTTTGATTGCATTTAGCAATCATCATAAACAACATGTCCTTGCGAGCTTCCTACGCCTACCAGCTTTTTATAAGAATGAGGAAGAATTAAAAAGCAAAGCTTTGGACTTGCTTAAGATTTTTGATTTGGATGGTGATGCAGATACACTTGCTAAAAATCTGGCCTATGGTCAACAACGTCGATTAGAAATCGTTCGTGCTCTGGCAACTGAACCTAAGATTCTCTTTTTGGACGAACCTGCAGCTGGTATGAATCCACAAGAAACAGCTGAATTGACAGAATTGATCCGTCGTATTAAAGATGAATTTAAAATTACCATCATGCTTATCGAACATGACATGAATTTGGTTATGGAAGTCACTGAGCGTATCTATGTTCTTGAATATGGTCGGTTGATTGCTCATGGGACTCCGGATGAGATCAAGAACAACAAACGCGTTATCGAAGCTTATCTAGGAGGTGAAGCCTAATGTCTATGTTAAAAGTTGAAAACCTCTCTGTGCATTACGGTATGATCCAAGCAGTTCGTGATGTAAGTTTCGAGGTTAATGAAGGTGAAGTTGTTTCTCTTATCGGTGCCAATGGTGCTGGTAAAACAACCATTCTTCGTACTCTTTCAGGTTTGGTTCGTCCAAGTGCTGGTAAAATTCAGTTTTTGGGAAAAGAAATTCAAAAGATGCCAGCGCAAAAAATTGTGGCAGGTGGTCTTTCACAAGTCCCTGAGGGACGCCATGTTTTTCCGGGTTTGACTGTTATGGAAAACTTAGAAATGGGAGCTTTCTTGAAGAAAAATCGTGAAGAAAACCAAGCCAACTTGAAAAAAGTCTTTTCACGTTTCCCTCGTCTGGAAGAGCGTAAAAACCAAGATGCGGCGACTCTTTCAGGTGGTGAACAGCAGATGCTAGCTATGGGACGCGCTCTCATGTCTACACCTAAGCTCCTTCTCTTGGATGAACCGTCAATGGGACTTGCCCCAATCTTTATCCAAGAAATTTTTGATATCATTCAAGATATTCAGAAGCAAGGAACAACGGTTCTCCTAATTGAACAGAACGCGAACAAGGCCCTTGCTATCTCTGACCGTGGTTATGTACTTGAAACAGGAAAGATTGTCCTATCAGGAACAGGAAAAGAACTCGCAGCATCAGATGAAGTCAGAAAAGCATATCTAGGTGGCTAAAACAATCCAGTGGATTGTTTTAGTCGGCGGATAAGAATTGCCCAAGCAATTCTCCTCTAGTCTGGGAGACTAGTTTAGGTTGCAGATGGAGATTGCGTAAGCAATTATCTAATTTAGTGGATTATTTTGTAGATGAATTTGAAGAGCTCCAAATTTGGGGCTCTTTTTTCGTTTGGTCCCTATTTTGATGGACCTGATTTGAGCACTCGTTTTCTTGATATAGAATCTAACTTGACAAAAGTATGCGTTCATCATATAATTAAATAAACAAAAACATTGAACAAAGAGGCTGAGGATATGCTATCAGAAAAACAATTTAAACTTTTACGTTTTTTGTTGACTCACAAAGACGAAAACTTTACGCAGAGACAATTGGCTGAACAGCTAGACATCGCTTTGGGGACGGTAAATAATCTTCTCAAGGAATGTAAAGAAGAGAAGTGGATCAGTGAGGAAAATCACTTAACTGACTTAGGTGAGGAGGCTTTGGCTCCGTATCAGGTGAAGAATGCCATTATCATGGCTGCAGGTATGAGTAGCCGCTTTGCTCCTTTGTCTTATGAGATACCTAAAGGATTGCTTCAAGTTAAAGGTGAGCGTTTGATTGAGAGAGAAATCAAGCAATTGCAAGAAGCAGGAATAGAAGATATTACAGTTATCGTAGGCTATCTACAAGAAAAAATGTTTTATCTGGCAGAAAAGTTTGGCGTTAAAATCGTTGTGAATAATGATTACTACAAGTACAACAACTGTTCTTCTCTCATGCTAGTCAGAGATCAACTTTCTAACACTTATATTTGCTCTTCGGATAATTATTTTGTAGAAAATCCGTTTGAACGATACATTTACAGAGGTTATTATTCGACTATATTTGCAGAAGGGGACACAGACGAATACTGCTCTAAGGAAGATTCCAATCACACGATTATCGATATTCAAATCGGTGGGACAAATACTTGGGCTATGGTGGGGCATGTTTATTTTGATCATGCATTTAGTGAAAAATTCGTAGATATTTTAGAAACTGAATTTAAACATGAGCCATATCGCGAACAGCTATGGGAAGATTATTATAGTCGTCACGTCAAAGAACTTCCTTTAGAAGCTCGACATTATTCAGCAGATATTGTTAAGGAGTTTGATTCACTAGATGAGTTGCGTCAGTTTGATGAACACTATTTGGTGAATACTAATTCAGAAATCATTGATAACATCTGTAAGACATTAGGATGTATAGCTTCAGATATTGTCAATATTAAACCCCTAAAAGACGGTTTAACCAACACTTCGTTTTCATTTGACTGCCTAGGGAAGAAATATGTTTACCGTCATCCAGGTAGAGGAACGGAGAATTATATCGATCGTGCTAGTGAAGCGGCTTCCATGGAAATTGCTGCAAAATTGAAGATTGACCGTACCTTTGTTGCCATGAACAAGGATGAGGGCTGGAAAATTTCAGAATTTATCCCTAATGCCAAGCAACTAGATTATGATAATTGGGATGATGTAGCAAAAGCAATGGATCTCTTGAGACGTTTGCACCAATCTGGAGAAAAAACAAATCATTCCTTTAATCAATTTGAGGGGATTGATGATTTTAGACAAAAACTAAAAGCCAGCAATCGTTTTGAATTTGATGGACTTGAGGAGTTGGATAAGAATGTCTCGGTCCTCGAAAAGTTTCTACAAGAAGAGCAGACGAAAAAGGTTCTCTGCCACGGAGATTCTTATAGTCCAAATTTCTTGTTGAACGAAGCTGGCGAAATGAGCTTGATTGATTGGGAATATTCTGGTATGGGAGATCCAGCAGGAGATTTAGGAACCTTTATCGGGTGTTCAAATTATACAGTGGAAGAAGCTGAAAAGGTACTTGAAATCTATTTACAAGAAGTTCCAGATAAGAACACCAAACGTCACTATTTTGCCTATGTATCAGTAACTTCATATTATTGGTTTTTGTGGGCCCTGTTCCAAGAAAGCGTTGGGAAACCCGTGGGTGAATTTCTTTATATCTGGTATCGTTATACCAAGCAGTATGGGCAAATTGCACTAGATTTGTATTTGGAGGAGAATTGAGATGAAACCGACATCTGAAATTGAAGAATTAGTAGCAAATGAAACGAAAAGAAGGTTAGAAGAAATGGAATCTCCAAACTATGTGTTTGCTCAGCCATTTCTAAAAAGTGATTTTATTATAGTCATTGGCTTAGTTCTAATTAACCTTATTCTGATTATCCTAGCCATGACAGGAGGTATTCAATAAAATGTCTAAGATGAATGACTTTATTCAACAGGAGACGATAACGGGTATTGTTCCCATGACCAACAAGGATCGTCAGTATTCTTTCTGGGATCTCTTCCTATCAACAAGTGGTTTTGCCATCGCAACTTGGTGTTATACCCAAGGAGCCTATGTGGCTCAATATTTGACCTTTAATCAAATGTTGATTAATATTTTTAGTTTTAACATTATCTGGGTCTTTATTGAATGTCTCCCAATTTTGTTTGCCGTTAAGTATGGAATTGATTTATGGATTTGGTTGAGAGCTGTCCTCGGAAAAAAAGGCGTAGCCTTGCTATCAACCATTATTAGTTTAGCTAACTTTGGCTGGTATGCCGTTGCGGCCAATCTTTTTGCTAGTTCTATGATCCACTTGGCAAATAATTTTGGTCTTGGTTTAGACAAGGGAGTATGGGCGCCTATTCTTGGTACCCTCTGTGTTCTTCTTGGAACGCTGATTGCTCTAGGAGGTCCAGAAGTGATTAAATGGACCAATCGATTCTTGGTAATCGCCTTGTTGATTGTCGGTCTCATTATCGTTGGAATCTGCTTTGTAGCCGTGCCTATCACTGACATTATGAACATTCAACCGGCTACCCAAGGAGATTTGATGCCATTAGAACGCTTCATGCTTTCTGGAGAAGGAAATGTTGCCTTTGCCTTTTCTTGGTCTACACAGGCATTAGTTTTACCGCGTTTAGCAAAATCAGAACGTAGTGGCTATTGGGCTACAACTTTATCATACGGGGTTGTTGCGCCATTCTTTGTTGCGACAGGTGGAGTCATGGCTCTAGCCATGTTTGTCAAAACAGGTGTTTATGAAAGTGATCCAACAACCATGCTATCAACTCTAAGCACACCAGCCTTTGCCCTCTTAAGTCTACTACTAGTAGCCTTTGCCAATATTGGAACCCAGGGTACAGGATCGTACGTGAACTGTATGATTGTAAAAAGCGGGATGCCAAAAGTAAGCTATAAACTAATGGTTTGGATTGCTATGGTTTACGTGAGTCTACTCACTATCTGGGGAGGGGTAGAAGAGTACTTCGGTTCCTTCATCTCACTAGCCGCTTATATTCAGGGACCAATTATTGGTATGATCGTTGTTGACTACTTTATCTTAAGAAAACGAAAACTTGATTTGCGTTCAGCTTATTTCCTTGAAGGACACGATGCTTACGAGTTTACCAAAGGATTTAACTTGGTTGGCTTGTCTTGCGTATTTATCTCCTTGTTGGTTGCAGTACTATTTGTTTATAATCCTGTAACAGCACAGATTCAAAGTTCAATCTTTTTAATCACAACTGGTAGTGGCTTTACTGCAATTTTTGGTGGTTTATTGTACTGGTTAGCTAGCTTAACTCCGTTAAAACGCTATATGATCAAGGATCGGGACTCTGTTACGATTTAAGGATAAATGAAAACCTTCATCTATATCTATTTGCTTCCTCTTTTTTGAAAGTTAATTTTACACTAGTAATTGATATGATTCTAGTCAATCATGTTCTGATTATTTTAGCCATGACAGGAGATATTTGATAAAATGTCCAAGATGAATGACTTTATTCAACAGGAGACGATAACGGGAATCGTTCCTATGACCAACAAGGATCGTCAGTATTCTTTCTGGGATCTCTTCCTATCAACAAGTGGTTTTGCCATCGCAACTTGGTGTTATACCCAAGGAGCCTATGTGGCTCAGTATTTGAGTTTTAATCAAATGTTGATAAATATTTTTAGCTTTAACATTATCTGGGTCTTTATTGAATGTCTTCCAATTTTGTTTGCTGTTAAATATGGAATTGATTTGTGGATCTGGTTGAGAGCCGTTCTAGGTAGAAAAGGGGTGGCCGTTCTATCAACCGTGATTAGTCTGGCAAATTTTGGTTGGTACGCCGTTACCGCCAATCTTTTTGCCAGCTCCATGATTCATTTGGCAAATAATTTTGGACTTGGTTTGGACAAGGGAGTATGGGCACCGATTCTTGGTACACTCTGTGTTCTCCTTGGAACGCTGATTGCACTTGGGGGCCCAGAGGTGATTAAAGGCACTAATCGCTTTCTAGTGGTAGCCTTGTTATTTGTCGGGCTAATCATCGTTGGGATCTGTTTTGTTGCGGTTCCGATTAGGGATATTATGAATGTCCAACCTGCCATCCAAGAAAATTTGACACCGATTGAACGTTTTATGATGTCAGGGGAAGGAAATGTGGCCGTAGCCTTTTCATGGTCTACACAAGCATTTGTCTTACCACGTTTGGCAAAATCAGAACGCAGTGGCTATTGGGCTACAGCATTATCGTATGGGGTTGTTGCGCCATTCTTCGCTGCGACAGGTGGAGTCATGGCTCTAGCCATGTTTGTCAAAACAGGTGTCTATGAAAGTGACCCAACGACGATGCTTTCAACGTTGAGCACTCCTGCCTTTGCCCTTTTAAGTTTACTACTGGTAGCTTTTGCTAATATTGGAACCCAGGGTACAGGATCGTACGTGAACTGTATGATTGTAAAAAGCGGGATGCCAAAAGTAAGCTATAAACTAATGGTTTGGGTTGCCATGGTTTATGTGAGCCTACTTACGATTTGGGGAGGAGTGGATGAATACTTTGGTTCTTTCATCTCGCTGGCTGCCTATATTCAAGGCCCCATTATCGGAATGATCGTTGTTGATTACTTTATCTTAAGAAAACGAAAACTTGATTTGCATTCAGCCTATTTCCTTGAAGGACATGACGCCTATGAGTTTACAAATGGCTTTAACCTGGTGGGATTATCTTGTGTACTCATTTCCTTGTTAGTTGCAGTACTATTTGTTTACAATCCTATAACAAAGCATATCCAGAGTCCTGTGTTCCTGCTTACAACTGGTAGTGGCTTTACGGCGATTTTTGGAGGCCTGTTGTACTGGCTAGCTAGCTTAACTCCATTAAAACGCTATATGCTTAAGGATCGAGACTCCGTTACGATTTAAGTTTAAGAGAGAAGGCTGTTTCTCTCTTTTTTTTGTGATTGAATGTTACAAAATCTTGAAAAAGAGATGAAAGCGTTTGATAGTTTTTGTAAGAAAGTGTATAATTATAGTAGCAATAAAGAAGGAGAAGTCTCATGGCAGTTAAAGATTTTATGACCCGCAAGGTAGTTTATATCAGTCCAGATACGACTGTAGCACATGCAGCAGATTTGATGCGCGAGCAAGGCTTGCACCGTTTACCTGTTATCGAAAATGACCAATTAGTTGGTCTGGTAACAGAAGGCACTATAGCGGAAGCCAGCCCATCTAAAGCAACCAGCCTCTCTATCTATGAGATGAATTATCTTCTCAATAAGACTAAAGTTAAAGATGTTATGATTCGGGATGTCATCACAGTATCAGGTTATGCTAGTCTAGAAGATGCGACCTATCTCATGTTGAAGAATAAGATCGGTATTCTTCCAGTTGTGGATAACCAACAGGTTTATGGTGTGATTACAGATCGTGATGTTTTTCAGGCTTTTCTAGAAATTGCTGGCTACGGCGAGGAAGGGATTCGCGTTCGGTTTATTACGGAAAATGAAGTTGGTGTTTTAGGCAAGATTGTAACCTCAATCGTTGAGGAAAATCTAAATATTTCTCACACGGTTAATATTCCGCGCAAGGACGGCAAGGTCGTGATTGAGGTTCAAATTGATGGAACAAGTGATTTGACTTCTCTGAAGGAGAAATTTGAAGCGCAAGGTATCCAAGTAGAGGAAATTGCTCGAACCTCTGCTAAAAAGTTATAAATATGGAGGGTGAAAGCCCTCTTTTTGTATACAATTTGAAATAACAAGCAAAATATGGAAAGAAATGAGAGAATGTGGTATAATGAAACGATGTGAATAAAGGAGTATTTATGGACATTTCAGAAATTCGTCAAAAAATTGACGCAAATCGTGAAAAATTAGCTTCTTTCAGGGGGTCTCTTTGACCTCGAAGGACTAGAGGAAGAAATTGCCATCTTGGAAAACAAGATGACAGAACCTGATTTTTGGAACGATAATATCGCGGCCCAAAAAACGTCGCAAGAATTAAATGAATTAAAAAATACCTACAACACCTTTTGCAAGATGGAGGAGTTGCAGGATGAAGTTGAAATTTTATTGGACTTTTTAGCAGAAGACGAGTCAGTCCATGATGAACTGGTCGAACAGTTGACAGAACTGGATAAGATGATGACCAGCTACGAGATGACCCTTCTCTTGTCAGAACCTTATGACCATAATAATGCCATCTTGGAAATCCATCCAGGATCTGGTGGTACTGAGGCACAGGACTGGGGCGATATGTTGCTTCGTATGTATACTCGTTATGGAAATGCAAAAGGCTTTAAAGTTGAAGTCTTGGATTACCAAGCTGGTGATGAAGCGGGCATCAAATCTGTAACCTTGTCTTTTGAAGGTCCAAATGCTTATGGCCTTCTCAAATCAGAAATGGGTGTTCACCGTTTAGTCCGTATTTCGCCATTTGACTCTGCCAAACGTCGCCATACTTCATTTACATCCGTAGAGGTTATGCCTGAGTTGGATGATACTATCGAAGTGGAGATTCGTGAAGATGATATCAAAATGGATACCTTCCGTTCAGGTGGCGCTGGTGGACAAAACGTCAATAAGGTTTCAACAGGTGTGCGTTTGACACACATTCCTACGGGAACTGTCGTTCAATCAACGGTCGATCGTACCCAGTATGGAAATAGAGATCGTGCTATGAAGATGTTGCAAGCTAAGCTCTATCAAATGGAGCAAGAAAAGAAAGCTGCGGAAGTCGATTCCCTCAAAGGTGAGAAAAAAGAAATCACTTGGGGAAGTCAGATTCGTTCTTATGTCTTCACACCTTATACCATGGTAAAAGATCACCGTACGAGCTTTGAAGTTGCCCAGGTAGATAAGGTCATGGATGGAGATCTTGATGGTTTCATCGACGCCTATCTCAAGTGGCGGATCAGCTAAGAATAGAAAGGAACTCACATGTCAATCATTGAAATGCGAGATGTTGTCAAAAAATATGATAACGGAACGACTGCCCTCCGTGGAGTCTCTCTTAGTATTGAACCAGGAGAATTTGCCTACATCGTAGGACCTTCAGGAGCAGGGAAGTCAACCTTTATTCGAGCTTTATATCGAGAAGTAAAGATTGAAAAAGGGAGCCTAACAGTTGCAGGCTTTAATTTGGTTAAAATCAAGAAGAAAGATATCCCACTGCTCCGTCGCAGTGTTGGGGTAGTCTTTCAAGATTACAAACTCTTGCCAAAGAAAACCGTTTATGAAAATATTGCTTACGCAATGGAAGTTATCGGAGAGAACCGCCGCAATATTAAGAAACGGGTTATGGAAGTCTTGGACTTGGTCGGTTTGAAACACAAGGTTCGCTCTTTCCCTAATGAACTCTCAGGTGGAGAGCAGCAACGGATTGCGATTGCTCGCGCGATTGTGAACAATCCCAAAGTCTTGATTGCCGATGAACCGACAGGAAACTTGGACCCAGATAATTCATGGGAAATTATGAATCTGTTGGAACGCATCAATCTCCAAGGTACTACTGTCTTGATGGCGACCCACAATAGCCAGATTGTAAATACCTTGCGCCACCGTGTCATTGCCATTGAAAATGGTCGTGTCGTTCGTGACGAAGCTAAAGGAGAATATGGATACGATGATTAGTAGATTTTTTCGCCATTTATTTGAATCATTAAAAAGTTTAAAACGAAATGGCTGGATGACAGTAGCAGCAGTGAGTTCGGTTATGATTACCTTGACACTTGTTGCTCTGTTTGCATCTGTAATTTTTAATACAGCAAAACTGGCTACCGACATTGAAAACAACGTTCGGGTCATGGTTTACATTCGTAAGGATGTAGCTGATAACAGTGAAACGATTGAAAAAGAAGGTCAGACAGTTACCAATAATGACTACCACAAGGTCTATGATGCTTTGAAAGCTATGCCTGCTGTTAAGAGTGTTACCTTCTCAAGTAAAGAAGAACAGTACGAAAAACTAACGGAAACAATGGGTGACGATTGGAAGGTCTTTGAAGGGGATGCAAATCCTCTCTATGATGCTTATATCGTCGATACAAATTCTCCGAGTGATGTTAAAACGGTAGCTGAAGAAGCTAAGAAGATCGAAGGAGTGTCAGAAGTTCAAGATGGTGGAGCCAACACTCAACGACTTTTCGAACTGGCTTCCTTTATCCGTGTTTGGGGATTGGTTATTGCAGGGCTCTTGATTTTTATTGCAGTCTTCTTGATTTCCAATACCATCCGTATCACTATTATTTCACGTAGTCGTGAAATTCAGATCATGCGTCTAGTAGGAGCGAGAAATGGCTACATCCGTGGCCCATTCTTGCTGGAAGGTGCTTTTATCGGCTTACTAGGTGCAGCGATTCCTTCAGTCCTTGTATTCTTTATCTACAATATGGTTTATCAATCTGTCAATAAATCCTTGGTAGGTCAAAACTTGTCAATGATTACACCAGATGTGTTTATTCCTCTGATGACAGTCCTATTATTTGTAATCGGAATTTTTATTGGTTCAATTGGTTCAGGAATTTCGATGCGTCGATTCTTAAAGATTTAAGAAAATAGGAGTGCCTATATTTTATAAAAGAGAAGTTTTAGGAACTTCTCTTTTTAGTTTGCAAAGCCACTGATCTTGTATTTGATTGACATCAACTGAGAAAAGCAGTAGTCCTCTATCCCGTACCAACACAGAAAATGCCTCCTTATCGCTAAGGAAGCATTTTCTCATAGTGAGGTAGATAGTCTTGTTTAGTCTCTTCTTAAGAATTGATCTAAATAATAATTAAAGTAGGTTTTCTGGCCGGTAATCATGACGACCCGCCCCTCAATGCCATAACGCAATTTCTCAGCCTGCTCATCTGTTAAACTCGTTTCAGCCTCTACTTTAAAGAAGTTGCCTTTTTCGGTCTTTGTTGCATTGCTGTCAATATTGGAAATGGTAGATGTGAGAACAAATTCCTTATTGTTCTCATCCAAGGCAGTGAAACGGAT
>NZ_JAHZPJ010000048.1 GCF_019929345.1 Streptococcus oralis | reverse complement strand
TATTCACAGCGATTTGGTTTATCGGATGGAAGGTTTCGACATCATTGCCCGCAAGAGTGAGAAGACAGGTAAGGTTGGCCTGATTTCTGGCGGTGGCAGTGGTCATGAGCCTTCCCACGCGGGTTTTGTCGGTGAGGGCATGCTGTCGGCCGCTATCTGCGGAGCAGTCTTTACTTCACCAACACCTGATCAGGTCTTGCAGGCTATCAAGGAAGCAGATGAGGGAGCTGGGGTCTTCATGGTAATCAAGAATTACTCCGGTGACATCATGAACTTTGAAATGGCTCAGGAAATGGCTGAGATGGAAGGGATTGAGGTGGCTAGTGTCATCGTAGATGACGATATCGCAGTGGAAGACAGCCTCTATACTCAAGGCCGCCGTGGAGTGGCTGGCACCATCCTTGTCCATAAGATTCTAGGGGATGCGGCGCGTGCAGGCAAATCTCTGACTGAAATCAAGGCTCTGGCTGATGAGCTAGTCAAAAATATTCACACAGTTGGCTTG
>NZ_JAHZPJ010000047.1 GCF_019929345.1 Streptococcus oralis | reverse complement strand
CCGTCAAAATTCATAAGGAAGAAGATGCAAAACAACAACTTAAAAAAAGAGGAATATCTCCTGATGATGTCACTATTATTTTATCTCATTTGCATATTGACCATACTGGAGGTGTCTGTGACTTTCCAAATGCTCCGGTCTATATTTCAAAAGAAGAGTGGGAACTTGGACAGGAAACGGATCTGCAGCTACTCAAAAAAGGCTATCTCAAACCCTTGTTCTCTATGTTGAAGCAGGAACAAATGAAGATTGTTGATTTTGACCAAGGAAAAGCTTATGGGCCTTTTAGTAAAAGTATTGATATTTTCCAAGACGGGAGTTTGGTACTAGTTCCTTTATTTGGACATTCAGTAGGACAGATGGGGCTTATTTTGAATTGCTCTGAGAGCGAACGTTACTTCCTATGTGTGGACGCGGTTTATTGCAGAGGCAATTATGAAGAGATAGCCTACAGTTCTATTCTTACAAATGTTGCACATGCAAATGTAAAGCAATATCATGATTTATATAATC
>NZ_JAHZPJ010000046.1 GCF_019929345.1 Streptococcus oralis | reverse complement strand
GACCATATATGACCCACCCCGGTGCAATGCATATGAAATAATCAATGAAGTTTTGAATATTTATTTTTTTTTTTCACTTAGTTAGAATTGAATTTTGTAAATTAAAGTTTGGTTCATAACTGCTATTACTTCACAACTACTCGTAGTTTCGCTTTTTCGCAAATAGAATTCATTTTAGAAAATATATTTGCACATGTACTTAATTTCTTGTTCAACAATTCTTCAGAAACACTTTTTCACATTTGAAAAAGTCGTATAAACTACAACTAAACTGCTCATTAGAATCTACATGAACGCTTGGTTACTATATTTCACTTAGATTAAGAAGAGATTTGTTTTGAAATCCTGCTTGTCTATACGTAACACTGGAATTTAGATATTTTTTATGATCAAATTCTTAATCAGAAAAACAGAAAAAGAATGTTACTCAATGAATGATAAACAATAGTTTTAGATTAAGATTCATGCATATTTTTTTTTTTTTGCGTATTCATGGAAAGTGCACACATTCTCTTCCCA
>NZ_JAHZPJ010000045.1 GCF_019929345.1 Streptococcus oralis | reverse complement strand
GCAGCCAAGGAAAACAAGAAGAACAAGGAATGGTTTGTGACGGAAAAAGGGGAAAAACTCTATCCTTTTATTCTAGCGGAGAATGACTATTCTGAAGAGACATCCTTGCAGGGCTTTTCTCAGGCGGAAGTTAAAGCCTTGGAGAAAATGCTGGTCCGAGTACGTGAAAATATCACAGGTGACTGGGAAGCCGTCAAAAAAGGACAAAAAAGAAACTATTAAGATTAAAGAGGTGCATCATGAAAGTTACAGTTGAAAATGAATTTTGGCAAGTATTTCCGAAAGCTCAGATTAGTGTTTTAGTGGTCAAGAGGCTGGATAATAGTGTGGATGAAAGTAAGGATCCATATTTCAAATCCCTGCTGGATAAGGGAGCAAAACGAGCTGAGGACTTTATCCCAGACGAGAACTTCACTCAGAATGAAGTTATTCAGGAGTGGCGGCAGGCTTTCAGCAAATTCAAGACCACGAAAGGAGCACGATCCTCTATCGAAGCTCTGCTCAAGCGGGTCAGTCAGGG
>NZ_JAHZPJ010000044.1 GCF_019929345.1 Streptococcus oralis | reverse complement strand
TGAACTGCACCCCAAAAGTTAGACAGAAAAAATCTAACTTTTGGGGTGTTTTATTATGAAATTGAGTTATGAAGATAAAGTTCAAATCTATGGACTAAGAAAACAAGGATATAGCTTAGAGAAGCTTTCAAATAAATTTGGGATAAACAATTCTAATCTTAGGTACATGATTAAATTGATTGATCGTTACGGAATAGAGTTCGTCAAAAAAGGAAAAAACCGTTATTACTCTCCTGAATTAAAGCAAGAAATCATCAATAAGGTTTTGATTGAAGGTCGTTCGCAACTAAGCGTATCTCTGGATTATGCTCTTCCAAGTAGTGGATTACTTTCGAATTGGCTGGCACAATACAGGAAAAACGGGTATACTATTGTTGAGAAAATAAGAGGGAGACCGGTTAAAATGGGACGTAAGCCAAAGAAGAGACCTGAAGAGATGACAGAATTAGAACGTCTTCAAGCAGAAAATGAGTACCTGAGAGCGGAGAATGCCATTCTAAAAAAGTTGAGAGAACTCCGATTGAAGGAGGAAAAAGAGA
>NZ_JAHZPJ010000043.1 GCF_019929345.1 Streptococcus oralis | reverse complement strand
AACTCTAAAACAACATCAGGTGTTATGATGCCGGTCAACGAGGCCTTCCTAGAAAAGCAAGGCAAGGAATTCGGTCAGGCAACCAAGGCAGATTCTATTTTGTATAACGGTCCATTTATCATGAAATCCATTACTTCTAAATCCTCTGTCGAATTTGAGAAGAACCCTAACTACTGGGATAAGGACAAGGTCAAGATTGATGGTGTCAAACTGTCTTACTACGATGGTTCTGATCAAGATTCATTAGCGCGGACCTTTGGAGATGGCGGCTACAGTTTGGCAAGACTCTACCCAGCAACTTCCAGTTATTCCTCAATCGCTGAGAAATACAAAGATAATATCTTCATGACAGAAGCAGGAGCGGGGGTCGGTCTAATCAGCTTTAACATTGACCGTCAAAGTTATAACCACACTTCTAAAACCAGCGATGAACAAAAAGAAGCTACCAAAAAAGCTCTGCTGAACAAGGACTACCGCCAAGCTCCAGCCTTTGCCCTGAACCGCGAAAGCACTTCGGCTCAGGCCAATGGAGAAGATGCAGCCACGCCAGCTGTCCG
>NZ_JAHZPJ010000042.1 GCF_019929345.1 Streptococcus oralis | reverse complement strand
TGCTAGCTGTCACACTGATAAAGTGAGGAGCCAAATCTTGCATCTCTCTCAATGCCTGAAAAATCTTATCATTGCCTACTGCCGGATTGGGAGGAAATACTTCAAATGAGAGACTGGGTGTGTGACGACGAACCATATAACAAAAAGTTCCTTTCAATGATGGTAGTGATAGCCGAGGACAATCCTAGAAGAATAGCTCCTGCAGGATTGTCAGCTCTGCTTCAGTTTTAGTATGTTCCTCCATCAAGATCAACTGTTGAGGTTCAAGGAGGATTATTTCAGGTGTTGTCTAGCTGCTTTGGCTGCTTCTACTAAGCGCACCAAGCTAGCCTTAGTTTCTGGGATACCACGAGTTTTAAGACCACAGTCAGGGTTGATCCAGACCTTGCTGCTTGGCACCTTAGCCAAAATAGCTTCGATGGTATGGTCAATTTCTCCTTCATTCGGCACGCGCGGTGAGTGGATATCGTAAACTCCAGGCCCCACTTCTGTCTGGAAGTTCTTAGCCTTAAGCTCATCCAGTATTTCCAAGTTAGAGCGACTAGCTTCAAAGGAAATCACGTCCGCAT
>NZ_JAHZPJ010000041.1 GCF_019929345.1 Streptococcus oralis | reverse complement strand
AGAAGTATAATTATTATCAATGTTAAAAAAACCACCGAATAATTCACTTATCCCCCCACTCTCCTTTGCCTCATCAATAAAAAACAGAACAATTATACATCAAAACAAACAGTTACATCCCCTTCACTCCAATACTTTTAACATAATCCCTTAATTGTACGCACCACTGAAACGCGCTGAACGCGATTCTGACGCAGACACCGCAAAAAGAGATGTTTTACCCCGGAAAAACAGGAAGGATGCGTCAGGATCGTTTTCAGCTCGCTGCATAGCTATGCATGAAAGCGAATGGTGATCACTTTGGGAGCTTACGGTGTTCATACCGTCTGTTTTCGACAGTTTTCTCTCCGGGAAGCTAATCTGCCATAAGCCTGGATAACAGGGCACGGTGATACTCCGTAATAGCGATCAGCACCTCCGCATATTCCCTGTCCCCGACACGCTTGCCGTCGATAAAGAGTTTTTTCTGTAACGCCCCCAGTCTCATAACTTCTTTCAGCACCCGATCATCAGTCAGTGAGTTAACTTTCTTACCGAGAGCTGCCGCCCGTAAAAAACCGGAAACGGTCTTGCCGC
>NZ_JAHZPJ010000040.1 GCF_019929345.1 Streptococcus oralis | reverse complement strand
GAGGCATAGCCATGCCTGGCATGAGAATGTAATAAGGTCCATATTCTTCTGTCGACTCGACGATGGCATCGTAGTACTGAGGCTGAACAGCTCCGCTCTCAATCAAGGGCTCTACTGATAGCTTGACTGCTTCCTGCCAAGTCTCGGCTGAAAGACCTAAACGAATGGATTTGTTGTCTGTCAATGCTTGTTTTAAATTCATTTCTCTTCCTTTCATTAGATACAAGGGGCATCTTCAATACTTTCCAGAATTTTAGCCCCTGCGCAATCTCACAATAGACAATAATCGGAAGGTGGGGCAGCCTAACCACCCTACCCTAACTGAGAACCCATCTTCATAGATAGAAATTCTTACAATACCTGACTTAATTTTTCAGTGATTTCCTTATCATCCATCAGGTTGTCCAAGCCGATTAATTTCCCATTGGTGCGGCCTTCCAATTCATTGATTAAATGCAGAGAAGCAATCACGATATCGTAGCCTGAAGCTAAACTTTTAGCCTCCCCGACACTGCAGGAGTTGACTGTGAAGTCTGTCTGTCCCAAATTACGCAGCGCATTTTCCACTTTCATTTTAATCACCA
>NZ_JAHZPJ010000039.1 GCF_019929345.1 Streptococcus oralis | reverse complement strand
GAGCTAAAAATCAAACAAAACAAAAAAAGATGCGCAAAAAACTTGAATTCAGTCAAACTTTGTGGTATATTGAAGTTGTATTATTAAAATAACTAAAGGAGATTCACATGGCTTTAATTCAATTAACACCAGAAGATCTACGTACATCCGCTCAAAAATACACTAGTGGTGCCGAAGAAGTAAGACAAGTTCTTCGTACATTAAGCAACGAACAAGAAACTATCAGAAGTAACTGGAAAGGTTCAGCTTTTGATAGTTTCTTGTTCGTTGCTTAAAGTGGCGGATATCGTTGAACAAACTGACCAAGATATTGCGGCACAAATTAATTAATTTGTTATAAGTGGCTTTAGGAAGGCGGGAGCCTTCCTATTTTTTATGGTAAGTAGTAGAGATAATAAATAAAAAGAGAAATGGGAAAGAATAGAGTTTATAAGTATATAGGAAACAGTTTGTTGGTCTTGTTTTTGCTTGCATCCATGATTGTTTTGAATATATCTGTCCAAAAAAATACAACAATCAATAATGAAAAGAATGTAAAAGCAAGTCAACAGACCAAACTAAATGTGGCCATTGTCAATGAAGAT
>NZ_JAHZPJ010000004.1 GCF_019929345.1 Streptococcus oralis | reverse complement strand
CGAGCAGTTTTGTGATAAAATGTAATGGTTCCATATGATTCTTTCTAATGATGGTTTGGTCGCTTTTCATTATAGGTCATATGGGACTTTTTTTCTACAACAGAATAGGCTCCATAATATCCATAGGAGATTTACCCACTACAAATATTATAGAGCCTATAAAAAGATTAAACAACGGCCTCGTTCCTCATTAAAAGATGAGCAAGGCCGTTGTTGTATTTTTGAAAATAGTTGTTAGTATAGAGATAGTTTTAAGCGCCAATATTCATAATAAACTCCTCAAAAGTAAATCATAGCACTCGGTTTTAAAATGTCCTAATAAGCTCTCTATTAGTGTATTATCACTGTATTTATTAATCTGATTTATAGAGTGAGTCATTCAATATTAAGTAATTCCTATTAAATTTTTTCAATAAGTATATCATGTCTCTGGATTTTTGCTATGTTCAACATTTATAAATCTTGTAAATCGACAACTTCCAAACCATGTTCCGTCAAGTGATAGATAGCTGTACAAACCTCTTTTAAGAAACGTCGGTCATGCGAAACAGTGATCAGGCCGCCTGGATAGGAGGCAAATAGTTTTCTGATTTCGGGTTGAGAAGTGGGAGAAAAGTTTCGTGTGGGCTCATCCAGAAGGAGAAAGTTTGGTTTGCGCAACACTAAATCCAAAAGTAGGAGTTTACCTTGTTGCCCACCAGATAGGGAGCGGATTTGGTGGTGCATTTCTGGATAGCTGAAATTGAGACTGGCTAGGTGAGATTGGATTTTCTGTAGTTCTTCTTTTTGTCCAGTGTGGCTGAGGTAGGCTACTGGAGATAAATCCAATTGCAGTTTTTTATGGTAATCTTGTGGCATAAAACCAAGAGAAATTTCTCTTTTGTCGCTTAGTTGTTGCTGTAACTTGGTTAACAGAGTTGATTTTCCAACACCATTTGGCCCGATGATACCGATTTTATCTTGGCCACGGACAGTTAGTTGTAACTCCTGAGCTAAAACGCGCTCGCCAATGGACAAACTTTCTTTTTCCAGTTGGATTAAGACTTTAGAAGTCGGTAATAGTTGAATGTCTGAAAAGAAAAGTTGGATTTGTTCTTCTTCAAGTGGTTTCTGGGTCATTGACTGGGCTTCCTTTTCAAAGCGTTTTTCTTGAGAGAGAACATTTTTCATCTTTTTAGCCAATAGGCGACCGGCAACATCATTTTTAGTGTTACGTAAGGCAGTTTCTACATTTTGCTTGACGCGACGATGCTTTTTCATGGTTTTGTCATAGGCTCTCTGGTCGTTAGCAGCTTGCTGACTTTGTCTTGCAAAATTAGCTTTTCTCTGCTCACTGTAGCGATCATAGTCTAAATGCTCGACTAGCGTTTCTGCTTCTTTCCGGTGCTTGACCAGTCGCAAGTGGACAATAGTATCTGCCGTATGAGAAAGAAAGTCTTCATCATGGGAAATAAAGATAACAGTTTGCCTGATTTTTTGAATCTGACCTTTTAGCCAATCAACCGTTTCAAGGTCTAGGTCATTTGAAGGTTCATCTAAAAATAGAATCTCAAAGGGTTTGGCTAATTCATGGATGAGTTGAATTTTCAAAGCTTCACCTCCCGAGAGGCTCCTAATTTCTTGGTCACTAGCAAAACGGTCGCTATCAAAGTGCAACTCCTCAGCCAAACGATAAAGAATACTGTAGTCTAAATCAGCAGAATCCAAAAAGAAGTAGTCATGTAGAGTTTTCTTTTTCAGATTCTCAGCTATCTTTTGTGGAATGTAGGCCAGTGATTGAAGATCAGACTGGATGTCGCCCTTGATAGTAAAATCAGGCAATTTTTCTCCCATTAAAGCTCGTAGTAAGGTCGATTTGCCGTTTCCTTCTTCACCAATAATAGCAACCTTTTCCCCGTCTTGGATAGTCATGGTTAGGTCAGAAACAAGATCTCGTAAATCTTTGTTTTGTGTGATGGTTAGATGATTGATTTTTATCATATTGTTGCCCTTTCTAGAATGTCCATAGTGCATAACAAAAAGCTCTACTTTATCTAGTAGAGCCCAAAGTCACTGTCAAAACTCTATTATCCTCGTTGAAAAACTCGTCAAACTAGCTTGGGGCTGCCTAACCCAACCCAAGAGGAGCATAGCTTTCTAGTTTTTTGATTTTCAATGAGGATAAGATACTAGAAAATCTAGTATAAAAAGAGCATGCAAAAAGAGACAAAAACAAGATCTACTAAATAAAGTTCTTTATTTGATAGATTAGTTGTTCATGTCTCCCATACCTCCGAGTATTAGTACCTCTATCCTATACCTTTCAGGAAATTTTGTCAATAGAAAACAAGTAATTTCAAGCTCTAAAATCCGAAAACAGGTCCATAGAGAGTCAGTACGTGTTTGACATGTTCGTAGTGGAACTTATCATAGTTGCGCCAAGCAGCACGAGCTTGATCGTTTAGTTTTAGGCTCCCTAGTCCAATCAGCAGACTGGTACGTTGGTAAAATTTTTCAAGGTCTATTAAGATACTGTTGTCCAGCTTTTCTGCTTTTTTTAGTTCCTTAAGAGTGGTGTTCAGCAGCTCTTGCAGTCGAAGATCATCGGCTGTTCCTTGTTTACAGCTTTGGTAGCTTTTATTTAACTCGGAAAGGAGTTGGTAAGCTTCAGTGATGAGTGCTTTGTCTTCCATATGAGTATCCTCCTTACTCTGATGTATTCTTGCCTATAGTATAGCACTAATAGGAAAGTTTGTCATAGTAAATATGTTAAAAAATGAGATTTTAATCTCAAAGTTTGGGAGGCTGACTTATAGCCTTTTCATGGTATAATCAAGTGAGTACATCTTTATGGAGGAAATATGAAATTAAATATTCAAGAAATTCGTAAGCAACCTGAAGGTCTACACTTTGAACAAGTTTTAGACCTTGTCGCAGACTTGCGTAAACGGAATCAAGAAATTTTAGATGTGAGAGATATCCTTGCTGTTGGGAAGGCACAGTACGAAGACCGTCTGTATTTCTTAGACTATCAGTTGTCATATACCATTGTTCTTGCTTCCAGTCGTAGTATGGAGCCAGTTGAGTTGGCTGAGTCTTATCCAGTCACAGAGGTCTTCATGGAAGGAGCAACCAATCAACTAGACCAGGAAGTTCTAGATGATGATTTGGTCTTACCTATCGAAAATGGAGAAATCGACCTTGCTGATAGCGTAGCAGATAATATCTTGCTCAATATCCCAATCAAGGTCTTGACGGCAGAAGAAGAGGCGGGCCAAGGTTTTGTGTCAGGAAATGACTGGCAAATCATGACTGAAGACGAATATCAAGCTCAACAAGCAGTCAAGAAAGAAGAAAACAGTCCATTTGCTGGCTTGCAAGGACTGTTTGATGGAGACGAGTAGATGGTTTTATCTAAGAAACGTGCCCGTCATGTCATAGAGGAAATAATTGCCCTCTTTCCAGATGCTAAGCCTAGTCTTGATTTTCGAAATCATTTTGAACTACTGGTTGCAGTGATGTTGTCAGCTCAGACGACAGATGCAGCGGTAAATAAGGCCACGCCAGGTCTCTTTGCTGCTTTTCCAACGCCGCAAGCCATGTCTGTAGCGACAGAGAGTGAAATTGCTTCACACATTTCTCGCCTGGGACTGTATCGAAATAAGGCTAAATTTCTAAAAAAATGTGCTCAACAACTACTAGACGATTTTGATGGTCAAGTGCCTCAGACTCGAGAGGAATTAGAAAGTCTAGCGGGTGTTGGTCGTAAAACAGCAAATGTAGTACTGAGTGTGGGCTTTGGAATTCCTGCTTTTGCAGTGGACACCCATGTTGAGCGTATCTGCAAGCATCACGATATCGTTAAAAAATCAGCTACGCCACTTGAAGTAGAAAAACGTGTCATGGACGTCCTACCACCAGAAGAATGGTTAGCAGCCCACCAGGCCATGATTTACTTTGGACGAGCTATCTGTCATCCCAAAAATCCAGAATGCGATCACTATCCCCAACTGTATGATTTTAGTAATGTTTAAGAGGACTCTGAAAAAGTTTTCGCTTGATTTTAAGGGTGCTTTGTGCTATAGTAAATGATAACTAAATAGTCCTTTAAACCTGTCCCGTGAGGCAGGCAAGGAGCGCGATAAAGTAGAAGGGTGAAGTCTATACTGTTTAGAGTAGGGCTCGCTTGGCTATACATTTCAAGTCTCCTTGTAGAAGGAGACTTTTCTTTTTGGAGGTTTGTCATGAAGACAAAAGAAGTTGTAGACGAATTGACTGTCAAACGAGCGATTACGCGAATTACTTATGAGATTATCGAGCGCAATAAAGATTTGAATAAAATTATCCTAGCGGGGATAAAAACGCGTGGTGTTTTCATCGCTCATCGTATCAAAGAACGCTTGGAGCAGTTGGAAAATATCACTGTTCCTGTTGTGGAATTGGACACCAAACCTTTCCGTGATGATGTTAAAAGCGGAGAAGATACTTCTTTGATTTCTGTTGATGTGACTGACCGTGAAGTTATCTTGGTGGATGATGTGCTTTATACAGGTCGTACCATCCGCGCTGCTATTGATAATATTGTGGGTCATGGCCGTCCTGCGCGCGTGAGTTTAGCAGTTCTAGTCGATCGTGGACATAGAGAATTGCCTATCCGACCAGATTACGTTGGGAAAAATATCCCAACCAGTCGTTCTGAAGAAATCATCGTAGAGATGACAGAACTTGATGGCCAAGACAGAGTTCTGATTACTGAAGAAGCTTAGAAAGCTGAAGGAGTAGCCATGTCAGAAAATCAACAAGCATTGAACCATGTGGTTTCCATGGAAGACCTTACAGTTGATCAAGTGATGAAATTGATCAAACGAGGGATTGAGTTTAAAAACGGAGCCCAACTCCCCTACGAGAACAAACCTATCGTATCGAATCTCTTCTTTGAAGATTCTACACGGACACATAAGTCCTTTGAAGTGGCAGAGATTAAGCTAGGGTTGGAGCGACTGGACTTTGATGTGAAGACTAGTTCGGTTAATAAGGGTGAGACATTGTATGATACCATCTTGACCCTATCTGCTCTAGGAGTGGATGTCTGTGTGATTCGCCACCCAGAGGTAGACTATTACAGAGAGTTGATTGCGAGTCCGTCGATTACAACTTCTATTATCAATGGTGGTGATGGTTCGGGACAACATCCTAGCCAGAGCTTGCTTGATTTGATGACTATTTATGAGGAATTTGGCCACTTTGAGGGTCTCAAGGTTGCTATTGCAGGCGACTTGGACCACTCACGCGTTGCCAAATCCAATATGCAGATTTTGAAACGCTTGGGAGCTGAACTGTTCTTTGCAGGACCTGAGGAATGGAGAAGTCAAGAGTTTGCGGACTATGGACAGTTTGTAACTATTGATGAGATTGTTGATCAGGTGGATGTTTTGATGTTACTCCGCGTTCAACATGAACGCCACGAAAGTGGAGCGGTTTTTTCAAAAGAAGACTACCATGCTCAACACGGTTTGAACCAAGAACGCTATAATCGCTTAAAAGAAACAGCAATCATAATGCATCCTGCTCCAGTGAATCGAGATGTGGAAATTGCTGACCACTTGGTTGAAGCACCAAAATCACACATTGTCCAACAAATGACCAACGGTGTCTTTGTTCGAATGGCAATCTTAGAATCCGTATTGGCGAGTAGAAACGCCAACTAAAACACAAGACGTTAAAAGACGCCAGTGAGCGTCCACGAGAGGTGAAAATATGACAAAAAGACTTCTAGTATTAGAAGATGGCACAGTTTTTGAAGGCAAGGCCTTCGGAGCAGATATTGATGTAACAGGTGAGATCGTCTTTAACACAGGGATGACCGGCTACCAAGAGTCCATTACAGACCAGTCTTATAATGGACAAATCTTGACCTTTACCTATCCTTTGGTAGGAAATTATGGCATTAACCGTGATGATTACGAATCCATCATTCCAACTTGTAAGGGAGTTGTCGTTTTCGAAGAGGCACGTCGAGCTAGCAACTGGCGCAACCAAATGACCTTGGATGAATTTTTGAAAGCCAAGAAAATTCCTGGTATTTCAGGGATTGATACGCGTGCACTTACCAAGATTATCCGTAAGCATGGTACTATGCGTGCAACTTTGACTCATGTTGGGGACAGTATGGACCATGTGACGGACCAGCTCCAAGCAACAGTCTTGCCGACAGACAATATTAAGCAGGTTTCTACTAAAACTTCCTATCCAGCTCCTGGAGTTGGTTTGAGTGTGGTCTTAGTAGACTTTGGGCTCAAGCACTCAATCCTACGTGAACTTTCTAAGCGTAACTGTAATGTGACGGTTGTTCCGTATTCAACAACGGCAGAAGAAATTCTCCACCTCAATCCTGATGGAGTTATGTTGTCAAATGGTCCAGGTAACCCAGAAGACGTTCCAGAAGCACTGGACATGATTCGTGGTGTGCAAGGGAAAATTCCAATTTTCGGTATTTGTATGGGACACCAACTCTTTGCTATGGCAAACGGTGCTAAGACCTACAAGATGAAATTTGGTCACCGAGGATTTAACCACGCGGTACGTGAAATTGCAACAGGACGCGTAGACTTTACTAGCCAAAACCACGGTTATGCAGTCAGCCGTGAGGACTTGCCAGAGCACTTGATTATCACCCACGAAGAAATCAATGACAAATCAGTTGAAGGAGTTCGTCACAGATACCAACCAGGTTTCTCTGTTCAATTCCACCCAGATGCAGCTCCTGGTCCACACGACGCAAGCTACCTATTTGACGAGTTTATCGAGATGATGGAAGTTTTTAAACAAGCAAACTAAGAACGAGTAAGAGCTCGTCGGAGAATTTATGTAACTGAACACGGACGGAAAGCTCGGAATTTAGAGAAATCAACTTGGATTGTCAATCCTTCCTTGGTTTCCTAAAATTCAATCGCTTTCTATTCGTCCTTTGTATCTTATTTAATGGCAACCTGAGAGTTGCCGAATAGAAAGGCAGGTCGTTTCTTTTAGTCGCTATCGGGCGAACTAAAAACTCCCTGCACTAGATTTTTTATCGAAAAATATCGTTTCTCTAAAAAATCGTCGGAGAATTTATTTAATGTCGCTCTGTGAGGCGACGAATAGAAAGGAGAAGATACATTGTTCGCGGAAGTGAACACGCCCTAAGAACTGTGTGAAAAAGATAAACATCGTCTTGACGCTGAAGGCGTCTGCACCGAGTTTCCTATTTTCACTTTGTTCTTGACGGGCTTTGTATCATAAACTATGCCTAAACGTACTGATATTCAAAAAATTATGGTGATTGGTTCTGGTCCGATTATTATTGGTCAGGCTGCTGAGTTTGACTATGCTGGGACCCAGGCTTGCTTGTCTTTGAAAGAAGAAGGTTACGAGGTTGTCTTGGTGAACTCAAATCCTGCTACTATCATGACGGATAAGGAGATTGCAGACAAGGTCTACATCGAACCGATTACACTCGAGTTTGTGACACGTATTCTCCGTAAGGAACGTCCAGATGCCTTGCTCCCAACCCTTGGTGGTCAGACAGGGCTCAATATGGCCATGGAATTGTCTAAAAATGGTATCCTAGATGAGCTCGGTGTCGAACTTCTAGGTACTAAATTGTCTGCCATCGACCAAGCGGAGGACCGTGACCTCTTTAAACAATTGATGGAAGAGCTTGAGCAGCCGATCCCTGAATCTGAAATTGTCAACACGGTGGAAGAAGCAGTGGCCTTTGCAGCAACAATTGGTTACCCAGTCATCGTTCGTCCAGCTTTCACACTTGGTGGTACTGGTGGTGGTATGTGTGCCAACGAGGAAGAATTGCGTGAAATCGCTGAAAATGGGTTGAAACTGTCACCTGTTACCCAATGTTTGATTGAACGTTCAATCGCAGGTTTCAAGGAAATTGAGTACGAAGTGATGCGCGACTCAGCTGACAATGCCCTTGTTGTTTGTAACATGGAAAACTTTGACCCCGTTGGGATTCACACAGGGGATTCCATTGTATTTGCCCCTGCGCAAACCATGTCAGACTATGAAAACCAAATGCTACGTGACGCGAGCTTGAGCATCATTCGTGCTCTCAAAATTGAAGGTGGATGTAATGTTCAACTGGCTCTTGATCCACACAGTTTTAAGTATTATGTCATCGAAGTAAACCCTCGTGTATCGCGTTCGTCAGCGCTTGCTTCTAAGGCGACAGGGTATCCGATTGCTAAGTTAGCTGCTAAGATAGCCGTCGGTTTGACCTTGGATGAGGTCATCAATCCAGTTACAGGTTCAACCTACGCCATGTTTGAGCCAGCCCTTGACTACGTCGTTGCTAAGATTCCACGTTTTCCATTTGACAAGTTTGAAAAAGGTGAGCGTCGTCTTGGGACCCAGATGAAGGCAACTGGGGAAGTCATGGCCATTGGTCGTAACATTGAGGAGTCACTTCTCAAGGCATGTCGCTCTCTTGAAATTGGGGTTCACCACAATGAAATGCCTGAACTTGCAGCCGTTTCTGATGATGCCTTGATTGAAAAAGTTGTGAAAGCCCAAGATGACCGTCTCTTCTACGTATCAGAAGCCATTCGCCGTGGCTACACACCAGAAGAAATTGCTGAATTGACCAAGATTGATATCTTCTATCTGGATAAACTCTTGCACATCTTTGAAATTGAGCAAGAGTTAGGTGCCCATCCACAAGATCTAGAAGTCTTGAAAACTGCCAAACTCAATGGATTTTCAGACCGTAAGATTGCGGAGCTTTGGGAAACGACAGCTGACCAAGTTCGCCAACTACGTTTGGAAAACAAGATTGTTCCAGTCTATAAGATGGTCGATACCTGTGCGGCAGAATTTGACTCTGAAACACCATACTTCTATTCAACCTATGGCTGGGAAAATGAATCTATCAAGTCTGATAAGGAATCTGTCCTAGTCCTAGGTTCAGGTCCAATCCGTATCGGTCAAGGGGTTGAGTTTGACTACGCGACTGTTCACTCTGTTAAGGCTATCCAAGCAGCTGGCTATGAAGCTATCATCATGAACTCAAATCCAGAGACCGTTTCTACGGACTTCTCTGTATCTGATAAGCTCTACTTTGAGCCATTAACTTTTGAAGATGTCATGAATGTTATCGACTTGGAGCAACCAAAAGGGGTTATCGTTCAGTTCGGTGGTCAAACAGCCATCAACCTTGCGGAGCCCTTGGCAAAAGCAGGTGTGACTATCCTTGGTACACAAGTTGCTGACTTGGATCGCGCGGAAGACCGCGACCTCTTTGAGCAAGCCCTCAAAGACTTGGATATTCCACAGCCACCTGGCCAAACAGCGACTAATGAAGAAGAAGCTGTGCTTGCAGCTCGCAAAATTGGTTTCCCAGTCCTCGTTCGTCCATCTTATGTCTTGGGTGGACGTGCCATGGAAATCGTTGAAAATGAAGAAGATCTTCGTTCTTACATGCGTACCGCTGTTAAGGCTAGTCCAGACCACCCAGTCCTTGTTGACTCATACATAGTTGGTCAGGAGTGTGAAGTCGATGCCATTTCAGATGGAGAAAATGTTCTCATCCCTGGTATCATGGAACATATCGAACGTGCCGGTGTCCACTCAGGTGACTCAATGGCCGTTTACCCACCACAAACCTTGTCTCAAAAAGTCCAAGAAACAATCGCAGACTACACCAAATGCCTAGCAATCGGTCTTAACTGTCTTGGGATGATGAACATCCAGTTTGTCATCAAGGATGAAAAAGTCTATGTTATTGAGGTCAATCCACGTGCCAGCCGTACGGTGCCATTCCTTTCTAAGGTAACTAATATTCCTATGGCTCAGGTAGCGACCAAGCTCATTCTTGGTCAAAGTCTTGAAGAACTTGGCTACCAAGATGGACTTTATCCAGAAAGCACTCGCGTTCATATCAAGGCACCTGTCTTCTCCTTTACGAAACTAGCTAAGGTAGATAGCTTGCTTGGTCCTGAAATGAAGTCAACAGGGGAAGTTATGGGATCTGATACTACTTTGGAAAAAGCTCTCTATAAAGCCTTTGAAGCTTCTTACCTACACTTGCCAACCTTTGGAAATGTAGTCTTTACCATCGCTGATGATGCAAAAGATGAAGCCTTGGACTTAGCTCGTCGTTTCCAAAATATCGGTTACGGTATCCTCGCGACAGAAGGGACAGCAGCTTTCTTTGCTAGTCATGGACTGCAAGCTCAACCTGTTGGTAAGATAGGTGATGACGATAAGGATATCCCAAGCTTTGTTCGCAAAGGAAAAATCCAAGCGATCATCAATACTGTCGGAACTAAACGAACTGCTGATGAAGATGGTGAGCAAATCCGCCGTTCGGCTATTGAACACGGTGTGCCCCTCTTCACAGCCCTAGATACAGCTAATGCCATGCTCAAGGTGCTAGAAAGTCGTAGTTTTGTCACAGAAGCGATCTAGTTGAGAAAGAATTTTCACAGTTTTAAAGCCAGCGTCAGAAAACGCTGGCTTTTGCAATACAGATATTGCTTATTTGAACTATCATTCTTTCCTTAAGAATCATTCTAAAATGTGATATAATAAGGAAGAATTGGAAATAGGAAACTATTTTCATTATATTTTCAAAAATTCCATTAAGAAAATAGCTAAAGACAGATTAGAAAGTGTAAAGTTCCGATGTCTTCTTACAAAAAAGTCTCTCTTTCTGAGATCAATCAATCCATTGAAACTCCGAATAACAATCATTTTTGGCAAAATCTAAAAGCATTTTTAGGACCTGGAGCTCTTGTAGCAGTTGGCTACATGGATCCTGGAAACTGGATTACTAGTGTGGTTGGTGGTGCTTCCTACAAATATAGTCTCTTATTTGTTATTTTGATTTCATCCATCATTGCCATGCAACTACAACAGATGGCTGGAAAGCTCGGTATCGTAACTAAGATGGACCTAGCACAGGCAACAGCTCATCATGCTCCCAAGTGGCTTCGCTATAGTTTGTGGGTGATTTTAGAATTAGCTTTAATGGCGACAGATTTAGCCGAGGTTTTAGGTTCAGCGATTGCTTTAAATCTTTTATTTAAGATACCGATTATGGTCGCTATCCTCTTAACCGTTTTGGATGTATTTCTTTTGTTGTTGTTGATGAAATTTGGCTTCAAAAAAATTGAAGCCATTGTTACGACCCTTATTTTAACCATATTAGCCATCTTTACCTATCTGGTGGCCTTATCCAGTCCAAGTATTCAGGGTATTTTTGGTGGTTATTTACCGACTCCTACATTATTTGAGACACCATTGCCAGGTCATGAAAGCCAATTGACCTTGGCTCTAGGAATTGTGGGTGCGACAGTCATGCCCCATAATCTCTATCTTCATTCATCCCTATCCCAAACAAGGAAAATCAATCACAAAGATAAGAAGGATGTTCGAAAAGCCGTGCGTTTTATGACCTGGGATTCAAATCTTCAGCTGTCCCTAGCCTTTATTGTCAATTCCTTGCTTCTCATTTTAGGTGCCTCCCTCTTTTTTGGTCATGCATCTGAAATTTCAGCTTTCTCTCAAATGTACAATGCTTTACAGGATTCGACGATAGCAGGAGCGATAGCTAGTTCAACTCTGTCAACTTTATTTGCACTAGCCCTCTTAGCAAGTGGACAAAATTCGACCATTACAGGTACTTTGACAGGACAGATTGTTATGGAAGGTTTCTTGCATCTGAAATTACCTCAGTGGATTATCCGTATCGGTACACGTATTTTTGCCTTGCTACCTGTGATTATAGTCGCCGTTTTGTTTGGACATCAAGAAAAAACCTTGGATCAGTTATTGGTCTATTCACAGGTCTTTCTGTCAATCGCTCTTCCGTTTTCAATCTTCCCCTTAATTTATCTGACCTCTAAGAAGTCACTGATGGGAGAATTTACCAATGCTAAGTGGAACACAATCCTAGGCTACGCAGTTTCCATTATCTTAACCATTCTCAATGTCAAGCTCCTTTTTGATATTTTTTAAGAGGATGGGAAGTTAAATTCTATTGATTTGAAAATATCTTTATACAGATGACTTTAAATAGTAAATCGTTACCCTCTTCTTTTATGTTTGAACTTTTCAAACTTTTCACAATATTAGCTACTGTTTAAAAGGCATTATTTTCTTTTTAGAAGTTGAACTAGAGATTAAAATAAAAGAGATTTTTTAGAAAAATGAAGAATCTGAATCAGATGAACAGATAGCATAGTCGCGTAAGTCTAAGAACTCTGTATCATATTCAAAATATTCATCCGTATGTAAATTTGATGGATGAGAGATCTTACTGTTTTTAGATTGAATTCATCAATCAGATATGTATTGGTGAAATATTTACAGATCCTATAACAATTTTAATAACTTGATACCCATGCTTATACAGAAAACTGATGACTTTTTCTATAGTATCCAACTCTCAGTGACTAGCGATTAACTTCTTCGAAGTAGTAAGAAATAGAAGTTCCGATAGTGAAATGAACTATAGTTTTAAATGATTTTATATTTGTTTTTTGAGAGCATGAGGATTTTTAGACTGTCTCTTTTAGTATTGGTGGATAGTTTGTTTTTCGTTCAATCTCATCTTCAAGTGTGGACGTAACCTCTCCGTAGGATTTATTTTTTATAACCCTTAGTCAGATGAAGATTCTCTGGGGGAGTTAGTATCAAAAGTTTATCTTTTTATTGTATAATTGTGGTGCATCTCTGTACTATATTTGTTGGCAGTGAACAATAAATATAGTACAGAGATGTTTGTTATGCAGTTAAAAAGGGAGTACTTGAACCTGTTTAATTAGACAAATTAAGTATGCGATTAGCCTTTATTGGTTAACCTAATAATTTTAAGACTCTATTGAATAAAATCAAGTACTGGTTCAAAAGTAGTTAGAGCCTCCAATTTTAAGGGCAGGAAAACTAGTTTTATTATGAAAGTTTCATACTGTTTTATTTTTTAAAAGAAAGAGAATTTTTTTACAAAAACCATTGCTAAATTGTTTATTTATGCTATAATAGGAACAATAATTTTTAGGAGGTGCAGTATGTCTTATATGTTTGAGATATTACCAAGTTTATTGAACGGTGCAAGTATGACACTTCAAGTCTTTGCTCTGGTTTTAATTTTTTCAATTCCTTTAGGTATTGTCGTTGCCTTTGCTTTGCAAGTCCGTTGGAAACCCCTCCATTATCTCATTGACCTTTATATTTGGGTGATGCGAGGGACTCCCTTGCTCTTGCAATTAATCTTTATTTACTATGTTCTCCCTAGCATCGGGATACGTTTAGATCGTCTGCCTGCTGCTGTGATCGCTTTTGTACTGAACTATGCAGCCTACTTTGCTGAAATCTTTCGTGGTGGGATTGAAACCATACCTAAAGGTCAATATGAGGCTGCTAAGGTCTTGAAGTTTAGTCCTTTTGACACAGTGCGCTATATTATTTTGCCTCAGGTTACAAAGATTGTCTTACCGAGTGTTTTTAATGAGATTATGAGTTTGGTCAAGGATACTTCTTTGGTCTATGCTTTGGGGATTTCAGATTTGATTTTGGCAAGTCGGACAGCAGCCAATCGAGATGCTAGTCTTGTTCCTATGTTTTTAGCTGGAGCGATTTATTTGATTATGATTGGTCTTGTAACCATTGTAGCGAAAAAACTTGAGAAGAAGTACAGTTATTACAGATAGGAGGATTGCTATGTTAGAATTACGAAATATCAACAAGGCCTTTGGTGGCAAACAAATCTTAACCAATTTCAGCCTATCAATTCCTGAAAAGCAAATCCTTGCAATCGTAGGTCCATCAGGAGGCGGAAAGACCACTTTGTTACGTATGCTAGCTGGATTGGAAACCATCGATTCAGGGGAAATTTACTATAACGGCGAATCGCTAGCTATAGACGAACTAGAAAAGCGCAATCTTCTGGGATTTGTTTTTCAAGATTTTCAACTCTTTCCGCATTTGTCAGTTCTAGATAACTTAACTCTGTCGCCCATAAAAACGATGAGAATGGAGAAGGAAGTTGCTGAGAAGAAGGCGCGTGGTTTGTTAGAACAACTTGGGTTAGCAGGACATGCAGATGCCTTTCCATTCTCACTTTCAGGTGGGCAAAAACAACGGGTAGCTTTAGCGCGCGCTATGATGATAAAACCAGAAATTATTGGATATGATGAACCTACATCAGCCTTAGATCCAGAGTTGCGATTAGAAGTAGAAAAACTTATCCTTCAAAATAAAGATCGTGGGATGACCCAGATTGTTGTTACCCACGATTTTCAGTTTGCGGAAAACATTGCTGATCAGATCCTTAAGGTTGATTCAAAGTAGGAGTAGGAGGTGCCTATGAAGAGAAAGAAAATTGCCCTTGTACTTGCTCTGTTCTTTAGCTTTTTCCTGACGGCTTGTACTCAGAAGGCAAGTGATCCAAATCAGGATAATTGGTCCAAATATCAAAAGCAGGGTAGCATTACCATTGGCTTTGACAATACCTTTGTTCCCATGGGATTTGAGGAAAAGAATGGCCAGTATGCAGGTTTTGATATTGACCTAGCCCAAGCTGTTTCTGAAAAGCTTGGAATTCAGATTAAATTTCAACCCATCGACTGGGATATGAAAGAAACCGAACTACAAAATGGTACCATTGATGCCATCTGGAATGGCTATACAGCTACAGATGAACGGAAAGAGAAGGTTGCCTTTACCATTCCTTACATGGAAAATCAACAAGTTTTGGTCTCTAAAAAGTCTCAAAATATCCACTCAGTTCAGGATATGACTGACAAAGTTTTAGGAGCCCAGGCTGGATCTTCTGGTTACTTAGACTTTGAAGCGCAGCCAGATTTGCTAAAAAATAAGGTAAAAGATCAGAAGGCCAATCAATACCAAAGTTTCAATGAAGCCTTGATTGATTTGAAAAATGATCGGATTGATGCCTTGTTGATTGACCGGGTATATGCCAATTATTACCTCCAGTCTGAAGGAATATTAAATGACTACAATGTCTTTTCAGCTGGATTTGAAAGTGAAGCTTTTGCAGTGGGTGTTAGACCTGCTGATAAAACTTTGCTAGATGCTCTGAATCAAGCCTTTGTATCATTATACCAAGAAGGAAAATTCCAGGAAATCAGCCAGAAATGGTTTGGGGAAGATGTAGTCACCAGTCAAGTTAAAAATCAAGAATAAGAAAAGAGATTGAGTTTTTCCTCAGTCTCTTTTTGCATCAAAAAACCTCTGGCAAGTACCAGAGATAAGAGTTTATTTCATTGTTGGGAAGAGCAATACGTCACGGATAGTAGTTGTATCAGTGAGGAGCATGCAGAGACGGTCAATACCGATTCCCAAACCACCTGTTGGAGGCATACCGTATTCAAGGGCTTCAATGTAGTCGTAGTCGATACCTGTTGCTTCATCATCCCCAAGTTCTTTGGCTTTAGCTTGGGCTTCAAAACGGCTAAGTTGGTCGATTGGATCGTTCAACTCAGTAAAGGCATTACCGTATTCTTTGGTCATGATAAAGAGCTCGAAACGGTCGGTAAAGCGTTCGTCTTCAGGATTTTTCTTAGCGAGTGGTGATACAGCTACTGGATGTCCATAGACAAAGGTTGGTTGGATCAAGGTTTCTTCGACAAATTCTTCAAAGAAGGCATTGATGATATGACCAACTTCAGTGTAATGTTTCTCAACTGGAACTTTCTTTTCAGCAGCGATAGCTTTAGCTTCCTCGAAAGTCATGTCTTGCCAGAAGTCTACACCAGTAATTTCTTTGATGGCATCCACCATGTGAACACGTTTAAACGGTTCATTGATCTTAATTTCAGTTCCTTGATAGTTTATTGGGCCATCACCTTTGACTGATTTAGCAGCGTGTTGGATAATACCTTCCGTCAAGTCCATGATGTCTTGGAAGTCAGCATAAGCTTGGTAAACTTCGATAGAAGTGAACTCAGGGTTATGAGTAGCATCCATTCCTTCATTACGGAAGATACGGCCAATTTCATAGACACGTTCCATACCACCAACGATAAGACGTTTTAAGTGAAGCTCAGTCGCGATACGAAGCACCATGTCAATGTTTTGGGCATTGTGGTGAGTGATAAATGGACGGGCAGCAGCACCACCAGCTTCGTTGTGGAGGACAGGTGTTTCCACTTCAAGGAAACCTTTTTGATCAAGATAACGACGGATTTCTGAGATGATTTTTGAACGAGTGACAAAGCGCTCAAAACTTTCACGGTTAGAAATCAAGTCTAGATAACGTTTACGGTAAATCGTTTCAACGTCTGTCAAACCGTGGAATTTCTCAGGAAGCGGACGAAGTGCTTTAGACAAGTGTGTAATGTGAGTCGCCTTGATAGAGAGTTCTCCCATATCAGTACGCATCACTTCACCTTTGACACCGAGGAAGTCACCGAGGTCAGCCTTTTTGAAGATTTCGTAGTTTTCTTCACCGACTTCGTCTTTACGAACGTAGATTTGGATTTGACCTTCTCGGTCTTGAAGATGGGCAAAGCCAACTTTTCCTTTTCCACGTTTAGTTACTAAGCGTCCAGCGATAGTAGCAGTTTCGTTTAATTCATGTAATTGTTCTTTATCGAGTTCTGCGAATTTGTCTTTTAGTTCTTGAGAGTTAGCAGTACGTTCAAAACGTTTACCGAAGGGATCGATTCCTTGTTCACGGAGCGCAGCCATTTTTTCACGGCGAACGATCTGCTGGTCATTTAGTTCTTCCATATGTTCTGTAGACATGGGTTCCTCCTAATTTTACTCAAAATTTGATACGATGAGTCATTTTTTGCGATACTCCCATTTTATCATAAATAGCAGAGAAATTCACGGATATTCTTTGAAAACTAAAAAGAACTTGACTATTAAGATCAAGTTCCATTATTTTTCTTGATAGGAAGTGTCATTCCATCTTTCCAGAGTGAAGGTTTCAAAATCATCGGTCTCTAAAACTGTCAGACTAGCATTGGCCAAGCCTCCATCTTTGCGAAGGTGAGCTTCTTTATAGCCTAAGAGTGTACGCAGGCTAGCAGTGAGATTTGCCCCATGACCAACGATCAGAATGTTTTCAGCCGGACTTTCTTTCAGAGATTTGATAAACTGAATGGTTCGCTGAGTCGTAGAGTAGAGAGATTCGGCTTCAAACATCCTCGTATCAAACTGAGCCAGATTAGAGCGAAAGGCCTTGATTTGTTGTGGGTAGATGGCATTAAGCGTAGCAATTTTTAAGCCCTCTAGTTTGCCAAGTTGCCATTCACGTAGGTCAGGAATGCTCTTTAAAGGACAAGGGGGCTGGAGTTGACTTTGGATAATTTCAGCAGATTTAACTGCTCTGGGTAAATCACTAGAATAAATCGTATCAAAAGGAATTTCCTTGAGATACTGCCCCAGTTGTTTTAAAACGTCAATGGACTCTGGAAGAAGAGGAGAGTCGCCGCTAGCACCTTGAAAACGTCCTTCAAGATTCCAGACAGTCCGACCATGACGGACAAAATAGAGTTTCATCAGTTGTTTTCCTCCAAGATGTCAGCAAAGTCCGCTTTTACAAAGCTGGCTAAGTCTTGAGGTCGGATGATGATACTATGCCCGACTTCTCCAGCAGAGACAATCATTTTGTCTAAATCCAAAGCAGTCTGATCAATAAAAATAGGATAATTGTGTTTTTGGCGAATGCCGACGGGGTTATTAGCCCCATGAATATAGCCTGTCGTTTTTTCCAGATCTTTTTGTGGAATCATGCTGACTTTTTTATTACCAGAAACCTTTGCTAGTTTTTTCTCAGCGAGGTGTTCTGTTATGGGAACGATTCCGATGATTGGCCCCGTCTTATCACCCAGCAGAGCCAAGGTTTTAAAGACATGTGTTCGATCATATTCCGAAGGAAGTTCACCCTCAAGTGCATTGATTTGAATCCCTGTGTGCTCAATCCCCGCCTTGGTCAAGATCTGTTCGACCAAGGTTTTCTTAATCTTAACTTTTTTTGCCATTATTTATACTTATCCTCCAACTGACTCATCCAGATACCAAGCCAAATACCAAGCGCAAAGAAGAAGGCGATGAGAACATAACTCACAATAGAAAGTCCAGTGTATTGGATACTTTCAGCATTTCCGGCATTTGGGATCAAAATTAAGAGGGTGCTTGAAAGCACAATCCCAATGATAAAGTGATAAACACGGGAGTGGTAGTTGTTCAAGGCGTGATCCATTAATTTTGAAAAGATAATGAGGGTTGCTCCTGCACCAATCCCGATAGGAAGGAAGGTACCAAACAAATCAAAGGTCTTAAAACCAGTGAGCATTGGAGCGTACAGTCCCAAAATCAAGAGTAGATTTGACGGACTTAAACCAGGCACCAAGACACCTAGAGCTAAAAGAGCACCCGCTAAGATGAAACTAGCGAAACTAGCACTGAGAGAACCAACAACAAAGTTTAGCGCGTAGAGCCCTAGGCCTGAAAGGATAAAGGTAGTCCAGAACCAGACTAGGTCGATCTTGTCACGATCAGATTCTCGAGTAGATTCTTTAAGGAGGCTAGGAACTGTACCGATGATGGCTCCCGCAAAGCTCCACAAAACATAGACTTGGTAATTTTCTAGCAGATACTCGATTGGATAAGAAAACAAACCAATGCCTAGCAACATCCCGATTGCTACTGGGATAAAGTATAGGACATTCTCTTTAAAATCCTTAAAGGGATGAGCCAGAAAGCTAATCATTCGCTCATAAATCCCCAAAATAGCTGCTAAAACACCACCAGAAATTCCAGGTAGGATAAATCCTAAGGCGATGACGATTCCTTTAATAACTCTTGCAATCCATGAAAACATCATAAAATCCTCAATTTCATAAAATTCTTTCTCTATGCTATCAATTATAACACAGACGAGAAGAAAATGAAAAGACAAGTGAAAAAGAGAGCGATTTTCACTTGTCTTATGGTCTTAAAAATAGTTTTCTGAAGGTTTCTTCCTTGTCTTTGTCAGTAGAAATCAAATTGATGTCCAAATGATGTTCAAATCCTGCAATTCTTCCCTTAGAAGTGTACTGGTGGAGATCATAGTCCAGATCAGTATTTGGCTTCGTTTCAAAATAACCAGAGTCTGTTCCATAGGAAGGAATCCAAATAGCAGAGAACTTATCCGTACTGATACTGTGCTCTTGCATGAAATAAACTCCAACGTAGATTCCGATATTTTTAGCACCGAGAGCTGCCAGTTTGGCGCGAAAGGCCTCAACACCTTCATTCATATCAGACATTGTTTTTTCTTCAACATCTAACCAGTAGTAGCTAGGATTGTAAGGAGAAGCAGCGTTGTAGAAGACTTCAGCAGCCTTCTCCATGTCTTCTTTACTTTTTCCAGCTACGTAGGCATAAACCCCCACAGGGACATTCCGTTTCTGAAATTCTGATATGTGATTTTTATAAGCTTTATCGACACCATTGATAAAGGCGGCATCATTTGCTTCAGTATGCTGAGCCCCATTGTGCACGCGAACGATAACACCAGAAATATTTTGAGCCAAGATGTCGTAGTTGATTTCCTCAGGTCTTTGCCAACCAGAGACGTCGATAATGGGCTTGTCAAGATTATGCAAGGCTTGAGTTTCAACTTGAAGAGCATTTGGCTTAGTTTTGATAGGATGGTCCTCAAAACTTGGTCTATTGAGGAGTAAAATCGCTAAGAAAATTCCAAATAAACTCAAAATAATAGCTGGATGAATTTTTTTTCTCATACTTATTTAGTTTATCGTAAAATCTAAAAAAAATCAAAGAAAATACTTGAACAACGAGGGATGACGAGGATGTTTTGCGTGGCTCAGAAAGATTAGATAAATGACTATGTCCTTTTAGTTTTACATGAATTCGTTTGTCGTAGTATACCAATGTAGTCTCCAATAGCTTGTTCAAGCTCTTCTCACATATATAAAATATCTCCGATTTCAAAATGCCAAAGAAGGACTCCATCATCCCCTTATCAGGGCTGTTGCCCTTTCGTAATATTGATAGCTGAATTCCCTTTCTTCTCCAAAAAGATGGTATGAAGAGCGTTGATATTGCCATTTTGGTCACTGTGGAGAATAGGACCAATTGATCCTCATAACTTAGTTTCATAGCAAAACACCCCATAAGTTAGACAAAAAATCTAACTTATGGGGTGAGGTACATATTACTGAGGCGAGACTAGAAGAATAATTAGTTCCCTTGATCAGGATCCTTTTGTTCTTCCTTCTGTTCATTTTTTATTTCAGTTTCAACTTCTGTTACTGATTCATTTTCAGTCTCAGTTGTTTCTTCTTTTGATTTTACTGATTCAGTCTCTTTGTTTGCCTCGTCTATTTTAGTTTCAGCTTCTTTCTCTTCTTTCTTATGTTCTTGAGATTCTTTCTTGATTTCTTCAACAGCAGTTTTAACGGTAGAGCTTGTTACACGTCCGACTGTTTGAGCAAAATCTTTTCCTGACTCAGCTAATTCAGTGAATGATTCTTTTGTAATTTTACCACCTGACATTGCCAAGAGACCAGTTACCACAAGTGCAATGCTAGCAAGAAGGGAAAGAATCAAACCAAACCCGATTGAAACACCGTATCCACCAAAGTTAGATACATACTTATTTACGCTGAATAGATTAACAAGAGTGACGAGAGTTGAAATTGCACCTGCAACAATAACACCAATGGCAAAACCTTTAGGCATTGGTTTATTCATATTGTTCAGGCAAGCAAGAACGATAGAGACGATAGCTGCGATGATAACGAACCAGCCATCTCCATTGAAACCATGTACACTATATGAACCAAAAGTACCAATATTCAAACTAGCCCATGGCAAGAGGGCACCAAGAATGGCCACCCCAGCAGAAATGAGGATAAATAAACGATTTTTTTCCATAATAAGTCTCCTTTTATTTGATTTTATTTATTATACCATAAAGTGAGGTACAAAGAAACCTTGTATTCAAAAGAATGTAAACGGTCAAGAAAAATCTTAGCTTGGATTAGTTTGTAGTGCCTCTTGAATTTTTCCGTATATTTGTTCATTTTCCTCTAAGCTATAGGAATTGGCGCCGCTAGCTAATGGGTGCCCTCCTCCGTCGTGTTGTTTGGCAATTTCATTGATAGGAGTGATTTTACTGCGCATACGCACACGGAAGTGGCCATCAGCTTGTTCAACAAAGATGGCCCAAGCCTTAACAGTATCAATTCGGCCAGGTGCTCCGACAATCGCTGCTGTTTCAGCATCCGTAACCTTGTATTTTTTCAAGATGTCTTGAGTAAGCAGAACGCGTGCAGCCCCGTTTTCATCAACTTCTAAATGATCATAGACAAAGCCTTGCAGTTTTGCAATCTTGAAGTTCATGGTATCCATTTGACGAGACAATCCAGCAAAGTCAAAATCAACTTCTCGGAGCTGGCCAGCTATTCTAAAGGTACGGGCACTAGTTGACGGGTAGAGAAAGCGCCCTGTATCCCCGACAATTCCTGCATAGAGAAGTCGTGCCGCTTCACTAGACAAAGTTAGCTGATTTTCTTGAGCAAATAATGCAATCATCTCACTGGCGCTGCTTGAACTTGTATCCACCCAAGATAGGTCACCATAGATATCATCATTTGGATGGTGATCGATTTTGATGGTGAAAGCAGCTTGTTCATAGCGTTTATCATCGATACGAGGGCGATTCGCTGTATCACAAATAATAGCAAGAGCTCCTTGGTAGTCACTGTCTTGGACAGCATCCATTTCCGCCATCCAGGTTAGAGTTGGTTCGTTAAAACCGACTGCTTTGATGGTCTTTTCTGGAAAATGGTGTGTGAGAAGAGCTTTCAAGCCCACTTGGCTCCCTAAGGCATCAGGATCTGGTTTCATATGACGATGAATGATAATGGTATCGTATTCTTTGATTTTTTCTAAGATTTGCTGGCAAATTTCCATAAATAACCTCAATTCTTTCTCATTTCATTGTAGCACAAGAATTTTTATTTTTAAAATGAAAAAGATATGATATAATGGAGAAAGATAAATTGAGGAGGACGATATGGCATTAGCAAAAATTGTATTTGCCAGTATGACCGGTAATACCGAAGAAATTGCAGATATTGTAGCAGATAAATTGCGTGACTTGGGCTTGGATGTTGATGTGGATGAATGTACGACTGTTGACGCTTCAGACTTCTTGGAGGCGGACATCGCGATCGTTGCGACTTACACTTACGGAGATGGAGAATTGCCAGATGAGATGATGGACTTCTACGAAGACCTAGCAGATCTCAACTTGAATGGCAAAATCTATGGAGTGGTCGGTTCAGGAGATACCTTCTATGACGAATTCTGTAAGGCTGTTGATGACTTTGATCGCGTTTTTGTAGCAACAGGAGCAGAAAAAGGTTCAGATTGTGTTAAAGTGGATCTGTCTGCTGAAGAAGAAGACATCGAACGCTTGGAACAATTCGCAGAAGAATTAGCTGCAAAAGTAGGATAAGAATCAAACTGCGCTGACTGGAATAAGTTGGTGCGTTTTTTTATTAGTTATTTTGGGATTTTACTAGCCTATTTGGTGGCTTTTTGATACAATAATTCAAATAAAGGAGGAGACACTATGAATTTAGATTGTATTCGGCAAGAAATTGATCAAATCGACGACCAAATCGTCAAGCTCCTAGAAGAACGGATGCATTTAGTTGAAGGGGTTGTCGCTTATAAAAAATCATCTGGTAAGCCAATCTTAGATTCTAAGAGAGAAGCGGTTATTTTTGAAAAGGTTAGAAGTCGTGTAGAGGACAAGCGCTATCAGGAGACTATTGTTGCGACTTTTTCTGACATTCTCAAACGTTCGCGTGATTATCAGGATCAAAACATCAAATGAAAAAAGAACAATTTTATCCGCTCGGAATTTTTATGGCTGCTATGTTGAGTGGGCTTGTCCGCTACTTGGTTTCCACTTGGTTACCAGCCAGCCCAGACTTCCCTTGGGGGACCCTTCTCGTCAATTATCTGGGCATTTTCTGCTTGGTTTATCTGGTGAAAGGCTATCTGGTCTATAAGGGAACTAGTAAAGGCTTGGTTTTGGCGCTGGGTACAGGTTTTTGCGGAGGTTTAACAACCTTTTCTAGTCTAATGCTTGATGCCGTGAAACTGCTTGATACCGGGCGTTATCTTAGTTTAGGCATCTACTTATTTTTGAGCATTGGTGGAGGACTGCTCTTGGCTTATTTTCTAGGGAGGAAGAAATGGTAATCGTCTATCTTGCAATCGCTTGCGGGTTTGGAGCACTAGTGCGCTATTTCTTTTCTAGCTACAATCAAGCTTCTAAATTGCCATTGGGAACTCTCATTGCCAATCTTCTAGGATGTTTTTTAATTGGCCTACTCTACAATCATGTGGAGTCCAAGGAAGTCTATGCTATCCTAGCGACAGGTTTTTGTGGTGGCTTGACGACCTTTTCAACCCTGAATGATGAGCTGCAAAGACTACTTAGTGACAAGAAGGTATTTTATAGCTATTTAGTCTTAACCTACATAGGTGGTTTTCTAGCGATTTTTTTAGGAATTCTGCTATAAATTTCTTTACTTTTATGTGGAAATTTGGTAAACTGTATCTTGTGTGTAATGGACGCACAAAAATACAGTTTATCCGCTGAGGAAGGTTCCTCAAGATTGACAAAGATAGGAGAATAAAATGAATCCATTAATCCAAAGCTTGACTGAAGGTCAACTTCGTACAGATATCCCATCATTCCGTCCTGGTGACACTGTTCGTGTACATGCGAAAGTTGTCGAAGGTAACCGTGAACGTATCCAGATTTTTGAAGGTGTTGTTATCGCACGTAAAGGTGCTGGCATCTCAGAAAACTACACAGTTCGTAAAATCTCTAACGGTGTAGGTGTTGAGCGTATCTTCCCAATCCACACTCCACGTGTTGAAAAGATCGAAGTTGTTCGTTACGGTAAAGTACGTCGTGCGAAATTGTACTACTTGCGTGCACTTCAAGGTAAGGCAGCTCGTATCAAAGAAATCCGTCGTTAATTCGACTAAAAAACTCTGCTTACCTAGCAGAGTTTTTCTCTAGCTCCCTTAGTTCAATGGATATAACAACTCCCTCCTAAGGAGTAGTTGCAGGTTCGATTCCTGCAGGGGGCATTTTAAGTAATGCAAAGAAAAGCAAAGAATATGCAAAGTGTTTATTTTAAGGCAATCATCACAAGTTAATTTTTAAAAATAATTTAGTATTTTTTGTTTTTTTGACCAAATCATGACCAAATTTTGACCAAAATTAAATTTTTAGAAATTAATATAAAGTAAAGTAGATCAAGAAATTGGTCTATTTTTTGTGAAACAGTATTAAGAGTTATTAAAAAATATTTTATCATTTTCACTATGAAATTGTTCTGTCCATTTAAAAATGTTGGAAGAGACTAAATAATATTTTTGGTTTATAGAACAGATATAAAGTTTTAAATATGATTACGCTTTAAAAAAATGTTGTATTTTATTGTGTTATCCCTTGACAATTTTATTTAGAAAATATATGATAAGGATAATGACAGCGGTGTCATTTTGTCTGATGTAAAAAAATTTAGTGATACATAGTAAAAAAACAATAAAAAATTTGGAGGTGTTTTATGAAGCATTTTGTTCACAATGAGGTTTTTAGTATTCGGAAACTTAAGGTTGGATTGTGCTCTGTTTTGGTAGCGGTTTCATTCTTGGGGGTACAAAGTGTTTTTGCTGATGAAGTTATTACAAGTACTTCACAGATATCTATAAATAAGCTTTCTACTTCAACCACCAATAGTTTAGAAAGCTCATCAACTAATAATTATGATAAACCTACTGGGATTGACTCTTCTACTTCACAATTAACCGATAGTAATGTTGATTCTCCTTTGACACCTAATAAAGAATATAAAGAAGATGGGGTAAATACTGGAACTTTTGAAGATGAAATGAAAGATTCTCCTCTTGTTTCTAATAGTGACCTTTCTACTTCAACTATCAAAACTTTAGAAGGTTCCTTAACTAGTAAACATGACAGTTTGACTGATTTTATTAGTACTTATTCAAAGTCAGTTAGTTCTGAGAACGAAGTTGCAGATACCTCTAATAGTAATGAAGTGCGAGAGAGTAACACTGCCTTAGAAAAAGGAATTGAAGTTTCGGCTTTAAATGTAAAAGATTATGGTGCAGTAGGCGATGGGGTTAATGATGACAGACAAGCAATTCAAGATACAATAGATGCAGCTGCTAAAGGATTAGGTGGAGGAAAAGTATATTTTCCTGAGGGAACTTATTTAGTTAAAGAAATTGTCTTTTTGAGAAGTCATACACACATAGAAGTACATGAAAAAGCTACAATATTAAATGGTATCAATATCAAAAATCATCCTTCTATTGTATTCATGACAGGTTTATTCACTGATGATGGAGATCAAGTTGAGTGGGAACCAACCGAAGATATCAGTTACTCTGGTGGAACAATTGATATGAACGGAGCTTTGAATGAAGAGAGGACAAAAGCTAAGAATCTTCCTTTGATCAATTCTTCAGGAGCCTTTGCTATAGGAAATTCAAAAAACGTAACAATAAGTAATGTAACCTTTAAAGATAGCTATCAGGGTCATGCCATTCAAATTGCAGGTTCAAAAAATGTACTAGTAGACAACTCTCGGTTTTTGGGACAAGCTCTCCCTAAGACTATGAAGGATGGTCAGATCATCAGTAAGGAGTCTATTCAAATAGAGCCATTAACCAGAAAAGGCTTTCCATATGCATTAAATGATAATGGTCAAAAATCTGAAAATGTAACAATTCAAAATTCTTATTTTGGTAAAAGTGAAAAATCAGGTGAATTAGTAACTGCAATTGGGACACATTATCAAACTGCAACAACTGAAAATCCTTCAAATATTAAAATTCTAAATAATCATTTTGATAATATGATGTATGCGGGTATTCGCTTTACAGGATTTACTGATATTTTAATAAAAGGAAATAGGTTTGATAAGAAAACTAAAGAGGAAAGTGTACACTATCGTGAAAATGGTGCTGCTTTAGTTAATGCTTATAGTTATAAAAATGTTAAAGATATATTAGATTTGAATAAACATGTGACTATTACTGGAAATGTATTTAATATTGCTGATTCTAACACTAAAGCAATACGAATTGCAAAAGATAGTGCAGATTATCTTGGAAAAGTAACTGATATTACTGTAACAAAGAATATCATTCGTAATAATTCGAAAAATACTGAACAGCCAAATATTGAAATGTTAAGAGTCAGCGACAATTTGGTAGTGTCTGATAATATCATTTCAGGAGGTAAAGACGGAATCGTAATTGAAGAATCCGCTGGAAGTATCACTGTCTTAAATAACCAACTTTCCAATTTAACAGGAAATCATGTTTCTTTACTTAAAACTGATTTTAATGGGACCAGTTCAGACACAAATAATAGTGTCGGTGATTTTAATATTATAACTGAGAATGAAAGTTATAAAATCTTTTCGCAAAATTCAGGTAATCATTCAGATAACCACTCAGATAAGCATGCAGAGGAAATAAAACCTGTAGCTGAAAACAAAAATAGTTTAGCTAATAATTACTCAGTAAATAGTGTAGATGATAAAATTGAAAAATCAAATCATGATTCAGGTAATGTAGTAACAGGAGAAATTTCACAAAAACAATATGACGTAACTAATGTTAGTGAAGTAGTTAAGACAAAAAATAATCAACATGCATTACCAAAAACTGGATTAAATAAAATGGTTGAGTTGCTTTTAACTATTATTGGAATTTGCCTTCTATTTGGACAACGGAGTTTTAAACGTCATTATGAAGATAGATAGAATATGCTCAATACAAGGTAGCACTATAGAGAACGAAGATAGCGTAGGTTACAAAAATCAATATTTCTGGATTATAGATGGAGCAACAGATTTATTTAATTCAAAAGACTCTATAGGTTATTCAGTTTCAGAAGTATCTCACCTTATTTCTGAATGTCTCAAGCAGTATTGTGACGATTCGTTATCATTGAAGAAAATTTTCGAGCTTGTTTTGGATGATGTTAGAAAAATAATAGAGATAGATCAGTGTGAGTTTGATGATTATTACCAGTTACCAACTTTTGCCTTTATTTTTGCGAAATTATCTGGTTTAAAATTAGAATACATAATGATTGGCGATTGTGTTATGATAGTCAACAATCAAACTATTACAGACCATAGAGTAGATTGCCTTTTTGAACAAGGAAAATTTTCAATCAAATCTAATGATGAAGTTGATAAAAAGACTATATTACAAAATATTAGGAAGCTAGCTAATAAACCAGATGGATATTGGATAGGTTCACTAGACAAAAGTAGTATAAATCATGTTATCAATGGTAGTTTGGAAGTAACTAGTGATCATATTGTTTTAATGACTGATGGTTTTTACGATTTTTATACTCAAAATTCAGGCTACAATTTTGGAGAGTTAATTGAAATGAGAAAAGAATCTACAAATATTGATCCTATTTATGGTAAAAAAGATGATGCAAGTATTTTGATAATTGATGTTTAAAATAATTTCATCATATGATGAACTATAAAGACAGTTATCTATACGAGTTCTTTATAGTGCAATTGATTATTGAGGTTAGATAATGTTGAGAAAGCATTTTGACAATGAAATTATTGAGTTGTCTAATAATCTAGAAGATATATGGATTTCTATAATAAAAAAATATGAAATGATATTTGATGATTTAACTGAAGTTCAAAAACAAAGTATTATAGATAATGATTTAGTTATTAATGAAGCAGTTGTTACAATAGATATGAAAGGTATTGAACTCATCTGTTTACAACATCCTGTTTCTGTTGATTTGAGAAAAATTATAACTATAGTAAAATTATCCACAGATATTGAACGTATTGGTGATCGAATCATTGAAATAGTTAAGAATTTAAAAAATATTCATACAATGCATGAATGGGGACCATTATTTTATGAAATGCTAAAAATACATTTTATTCTAGGGGATCACTTAAAGAAAACTCTAACATGGTATAAGAATAGAAACTATGAACCTGACGTATATGACTATAATAAAAAATGTAAGTTGATATCTGGTCTATGTCAAAAACTAGGAGACAAAGTAGTAGAGAACTTTCTTATTGAATCCTCAAATGTTGATGAAGCTATTGTATTTTTAGAAGTTATTAATATTCTTGATAAGATGTCCCATACAACAAAATCTATTTATAAATGGTTAGATTATCAGGAAATTGGAGTATTATAGTTAAAGAGGAGTATATATGCAGACAATAGTAGATAATTTTGCTAATAAAGTTATTGAATATGGAATTTATAAATCGATGGACCAAATATATATAAAAAATAGAATATTGGCTTTAATCGGTGAAGAAGGAACTGATAAGATTTCAAATGATAGTGATCTTAAAAAATTAAAAGACAATTTAGTAGAAATAGCTTTAAAGAACGGTAAAATTGCTGATTTAGCTGAGGCAAAGGAATGTTTAGGTGCAGAGCTGATGAATTTTATCGTTCCATTACCAAGTCGCCTTAATGATATTTTTTGGAGTTCATATGATGTTTCGCCACAGGAAGCAGTTGAAGAGTTCTATCAGTTAAGTAAAGATAGCGACTATATTAAATTGTCAGCTATCGCTAAAAATATAGCTTTTCATACTGAAACTAATTATGGTTCACTTGAAATTACAATCAATTTATCAAAACCGGAAAAAGATCCGAAAACAATCGCAGCAGAGAAATTGGTAAAGTCATCTAATTATCCAAAATGTTTACTTTGTATGGAAAATGAAGGTTATCAGGGGAGAATAAATTATCCAGCACGTGCTAATCATAGAATTATTCGGTTGGAACTGGGAGACGAAGTATGGGGTTTCCAGTATTCCCCATACTCATATTTTAATGAGCATGCGATATTCTTGAATAGTCAACATGTACCAATGGCTATTACGTCCAAAACATTTGAACAATTATTGGAGATTGTTGATATTTTACCAGGATATTTTGCTGGTTCAAATTCTGATCTTCCTATCTCAGGAGGTTCTATTCTTAGTCATAATCACTACCAGGGAGGAAAACATATTTTCCCAATGGAAAAAGCAAAAATTGAGAGAGAATTTCTTTTTAAAGACTTTGAGGATGTTAAAGCAGGTATTGTAAAATGGCCGATGTCAGTGATTAGGCTACAAGGTGAAAATAAAAATCGTTTGGTAGAATTAGCTACTAAAATCCTAAATATCTGGAGAGAATATTCAGATTTAGAAGTAGACATCATTGCTAAGACTGAAGATATTCCACACCATACGGTGACTCCTATTGCTCGTAAAGTGGATGGAAGATATGAATTGGATATTGTTCTGAGAGATAACCATACTACTAAACAATACCCAGATGGTGTTTACCACCCTCATCAAGATGTACAACATATTAAAAAGGAAAATATCGGGTTAATCGAAGTGATGGGACTTGCGATTTTACCACCTCGTTTGAAAACAGAGTTAGAAGAAGTTGAAAAATATCTTTTAGGAGAAAAAAATTCAATTGCAAACTATCATTTAGAATGGGCTGACCAATTGAAAGAAAAATATCCTAATATTAAAAAAGAAGAGGTTAATCGCGTAGTTCAACACGAAGTAGGACAAGTATTTGCGAGAGTTCTCGAAGATGCTGGCGTTTATAAGAATACTCCGTTTGGACATGAAGCGTTTATGAGATTTGTTAAGTCGGTTGGAATTAGTTAGGAGGAACCCCAAATGGCAATATTGGTGACAGGCGGAGCTGGTTATATTGGTAGCCATACCGTAGTAGAATTATTAAATTTAGGGAAGGAAGTCGTAATTGTCGATAACCTTTCGAACTCTAGCATCTTGGTATTAGATCGGATTGAAGCAATTACTGGGAAACGTCCTGCGTTTTACGAATTAGATGTTTGTGATAAACAAGGATTGAGAAAAGTTTTTGAACAAGAATCTATTGAGGCTGCAATTCATTTTGCAGGATACAAAGCTGTCGGAGAATCCGTGCAAAAGCCTGTGATGTACTACGAAAATAATATTATGAGCACATTAGCTCTTGTTGAAGTGATGTCAGAGTTTAAAGTTAAGAAGATTGTATTTTCATCGAGTGCGACTGTATACGGCATTCACAATCAATCACCCCTCATTGAGACAATGCCGACAAGTGCAACAAACCCTTATGGGTACACCAAAGTGATGCTTGAACAAATTTTAAAAGATGTTCATGTAGCAGATTCAGAGTGGAGTATTGCATTGCTTCGTTATTTTAATCCGATCGGGGCTCATGAGTCTGGGCTTATTGGTGAAGACCCCTCTGGAATTCCCAACAACTTGATGCCTTTTATTGCACAAGTAGCTGTAGGCAAGCGATCAGAGCTAAGTGTTTTTGGAGATGATTATGATACGGTAGATGGTACTGGTGTTCGCGATTATATCCATGTAGTGGATTTAGCGATAGGGCATATAAAAGCTTTAGAAAAAGTATCCGAAAAAACAGATGTTTATATTTATAACCTGGGCTCAGGAGAGGGAACTAGTGTATTACAACTTGTAAATACATTTGAAAGTGTCAATAAGGTTCCAATTCCTTATAAAATTGTTCCAAGACGATCAGGAGACGTTGCGACTTGTTATGCAAATGCAGACAAAGCGTATAAGGAGTTAAATTGGAAGACTACGAAAACGGTTGAAGATATGTGTAGAGATACATGGAATTGGCAATCCAAAAATCCTAATGGATACAATAAATAATAAAGCACAATAGTCTTGTGATATGTATATATAAAAAAAATCAAAAAAAAATTATGAAAGCGCTTGACAAAGTAATCGTTTACATTGTATAATGTAAACATGAATGACACCGATGTCAAAAATAAAAAAGAAGGTCTTTTTATGAAAAACTTAACAAAAATTAAGTTCAAAGAGAACGGGGAATTTAATCATTTCCCAGGGAATACAGTTGTTGCAAATCTTTATACTAATTCAGATTTGATGGAAGTTGTTGATATCATTCAATCACGTTATAGAGAGTTGCCATTTATAGATAAATTTACATTAACTCCAAGAGATTCTATTCATATGACAGTAATAGAGTTACTTTGTCACGAAAATCGTGAGTCTGAATTTTGGAGTAGTCATCTACCACTAGATACACCATTACAAGAAATTCATGATTACTTTGCTAAGCAACTAGAAATCTTCCCATTACTCAACGAAGATATTCATATGCGAGTTACTGAAATGGGCAATCAAAACATTTTAGTTGAACCAGCAGATGAAAAATCAGCTAAACGATTAGAAGAAATTAGAACGTATGTTTCAGAAAAAGCAGGTGTTCGATTCCCTAATCATGATCGCTATCAATTCCATATCTCAATTGGATATCTTCGAGTTCCATTAACGGAAGATGAAAATGAAGAGTTTACAAAGGTGAAAAAGGAATTAACAAAAGTTCTACTTGAAAAGATTCCTGTAATTACTGTAAATCGTATTGATTATACAGTATTTGAAGATATGAGACGATTTGTTCCATATTGTGAAAAATTTTAAAAAAAATTATTATTAAAAATATAAAGGAGTTTTCATATGAAAAAATCTAAATTGTTATCGCTTTTAGCTGCAGGGGTTGCGGTTACAACATTGGCAGCATGTTCAGGTGGTTCAAATAATTCATCAAATTCTTCGAGCGATACACCTCAATCAGAAGAAAAAGCTGATAAGAGCCAAGAATTAGTAATTTATTCTAACTCTGTTTCAAACGGACGTGGAGATTGGCTAACTGCTAAAGCAAAAGAAGCTGGTTTCAATATTAAAATGGTTGATATCCCTGGCGCTCAATTAGCAGACCGTGTTATTGCTGAGAAGAATAATGCAGTTGCAGATATGGTATTTGGAATTGGTGCTGTTGATTCAAATAAAATTAGAGATCAAAAATTACTAGTACAGTACAAGCCTAAATGGTTAGATAAAATTGATCAATCTTTATCAGATAAAGATAATTATTATAATCCTGTGATTGTTCAACCATTAGTTTTAATTGGGGCGCCTGATGTAAAAGAAATGCCTAAAGATTGGACTGAGTTAGGTAGCAAGTATAAAGGTAAATATTCAATTTCTGGGCTCTCAGGTGGAACAGGGCGTGCTATCTTGGCAAGTATCCTTGTTCGTTATCTAGATGATAAAGGAGAATTGGGTGTTTCTGAAAAAGGTTGGCAAGCAGCTAAAGAATATTTGGAAAATGCGTACACTCTTCAAAAGGGTGAAAGTTCAATTGTTAAAATGTTGGATAAGGATGACCCAATCCAGTATGGAATGATGTGGGGTTCTGGTGCATTAGTTGGACAGAAAGAACAAAATGTTGTATTTAAAGTAATGTCTCCTGAAATTGGTGTCCCGTTTGTAACTGAACAAACAATGATTTTGAATACTAGTAAGAAACAAGCTTTAGCTAAAGAATTTATTGATTGGTTTGGTCAAACAGAAATTCAAGTAGAGTATAGCAAAAACTTTGGTTCTATTCCTGCAAATACTGAGGCAGTGAAAGAGTTACCAGAAGCAACTAAGAAATTTGTTGATCAAGTGAAACCACAAAGTATTGATTGGGAAGCTGTTGGAAAACATTTGGACGAATGGGTCGAAAAAGCTGAACTTGAATATGTAAAATAGGACATAAGTGTAATTTTTAAAATTCCAAGTCTCTCTAATGTTTCTGCACATACAAAAGAAATTAAGAGGGACTTTTTATATATTAGTAAAGGAAGTTAATAATATGATTAAATTTGATAATATTCAAATTAAATATGGTGATTTTATCGCGATTGATAATCTTAATTTAGATATTCAGGAAGGAGAATTCTTTACCTTTCTAGGACCTTCTGGATGTGGTAAATCAACAACTTTGAGAGCTTTGGTAGGTTTTCTAGACCCTTCATCTGGAAGTATTGAGGTTAATGGCACAGATGTTACGCACTTGGAGCCTGAAAAACGTGGAATCGGGATCGTATTCCAATCTTACGCACTATTTCCAACAATGACAGTTTTTGATAATATTGCATTTGGTTTAAAAGTTAAAAAAGTTGCTCCAGATGTTATTAAAGCCAAGGTTTCTGCAGTGGCTGCTAAAATTAAGATTTCAGATCAACAATTGCAACGTAACGTTTCAGAATTATCTGGAGGACAACAGCAGCGTGTAGCTTTAGCTCGTGCTCTTGTTTTGGAACCTAAAATCCTATGTTTGGATGAACCCTTGTCAAACCTAGATGCAAAATTACGTGTGGATTTGAGAAAAGAGTTGAAACGTCTTCAAAAAGAATTGGGAATTACAACTCTATATGTTACACATGACCAAGAGGAAGCGTTAACGCTATCTGATAGGATTGCTGTTTTTAATAATGGTTTTATTGAACAAGTGGGGACACCAGTAGAAATTTATCATAATTCTCAAACAGAATTTGTATGTGATTTCATTGGAGACATTAACGTACTTACAGATGAAACTGTTCACGGAATTCTTCTAAATAATGCTCATGTTTTTTTGGAAGATAAAAAAGGTTACATTCGTTTAGAAAAAGTTCGCTTCAAACGTGAAACGGATCAGGATTTTGTCTTAAAAGGTTCAATTATTGATGTTGAATTTTCAGGAGTTACAATTCACTATACTGTTCAGGTATCTGAAAACCAAATTCTTAATGTAACAAGTATCGATAGTCAGTCAGCTATTAGATCTGTCGGAGAAAGTGTGGAATTATTTATCACACCATCAGACGTTCTGCAATTTTAAGGAGGGGCAGTATGCGTCATAAATTAAATTGGAAAGATTGGCTCATTCGTTTAGGCTTAATCTGGTTCTTGGTAACTTTCATCATTTATCCAAACTTTGATTTAGTAGTTAATGTATTTGTGAAAGGTGGGGAGTTTTCACTTGATGTCGTACAACGAGCTTTTAAATCTCAACGTGCGATTCAGAGTATTTTTAACAGTTTCAAGTTAGCATTCTCACTAATTATAACTGTTAATGTTGTTGGTGTACTTTGTGTATTGTTTACAGAATATTTTGATATTAAAGGAGCTAAAATATTAAAACTAGGATACATGACGTCACTAATCTACGGTGGAGTAGTTTTGGCTACTGGTTATAAATTCGTTTATGGACCATATGGAATGATTACCAAATTTTTACAAAGTATTATTCCATCTTTAGATCCTAACTGGTTTATTGGTTATGGTGCAGTTCTATTTATTATGACATTTTCTGGTACTGCTAATCACACCTTATTCCTAACTAATACAATTCGAAGTGTAGACTATCATACTATTGAAGCTGCACGTAATATGGGTGCCAAACCATTTACAGTGTTTAGAAAAGTAGTATTGCCAACTCTAATTCCTACTTTATTCGCTCTTACAATTATGGTTTTTCTAAGTGGGTTATCAGCAGTAGCAGCACCTATGATTGTTGGTGGGAAAGAATTCCAAACTATTAACCCAATGATCATAACATTTGCTGGAATGGGAAATTCTCGTGACTTAGCCGCCTTTCTAGCAATTATTTTGGGTATTGCCACTACGATTTTGCTTACTATTATGAACAAGATCGAAAAAGGCGGAAATTATATTTCTATTTCTAAAACGAAAGCACCTTTGAAAAAACAAAAAATCACATCTAAACCATGGAATATCATTGCACATATTGTTGCTTATGCTTTGTTCACTGTTTTCATGTTACCATTGATTTTCATTGTATTGTATTCATTTACTGACCCAGTTGCAATACAGTCAGGAAACTTATCATTATCAAACTTTACTCTTGATAATTACAGATTGTTCTTTAGTAATAGTGTTGCGTTTTCTCCATTCCTAGTCAGCTTTATATATTCTATCATTGCAGCAACTACTGCAACAGTTCTTGCTGTTGTGTTTGCGCGAGTAGTTCGTAAACATAAAACTCGATTTGATTTCTTGTTCGAATACGGAGCTCTTCTTCCTTGGCTATTACCAAGTACACTTCTAGCAGTTAGTTTATTGTTCACTTTCAACCAACCTCAACTTTTAGTCTTTAACCAGATTCTAGTTGGTAGTTTAGTAATTTTGCTAATCGCTTATATTGTTGTAAAAATTCCATTCTCTTATAGAATGGTACGTGCAATCTTATTTAGTGTTGATGATGAGATGGAGGATGCTGCTAGAAGTATGGGGGCTTCACCATTTTACACAATGATGAAGGTTATTATTCCTTTCATCTTGCCGGTAGTTCTTTCTGTTATCGCACTCAACTTTAACTCTTTATTGACCGATTTCGATTTATCTGTATTCCTTTATCATCCATTGGCTCAACCATTAGGTATTACGATTCGTTCTGCAGGTGATGAAACAGCAACATCTAATGCACAAGCTCTTGTATTTGTTTATACAATTGTTCTAATGATTATTTCAGGAACTGTATTGTACTTCACACAGAGACCGCGTGGTAAGAAAAGGAAATAGTAATGCAATCATCCAGCATTGGACTATCATACATTGAAATTATTATTAGAGTCGTGTTATCTTTGGTCATTGGAAGTATTATTGGCTTAGAAAGAGGAAGTAAATCTCAACCAGCAGGTATTCGTACACATAGTATCGTTTGTATGGCTGCTTGTTTGATTATGATGACTAATGAATTTGTATCTTATAAGTTTGGAACAGGAGATCCGACACGTTTAGGTGCTCAAGTTATTTCTGGTGTTGGTTTTCTTGGAGCTGGAACAATTCTTATCACAGATAAAAAGAAGGTTACTGGTCTGACAACTGCAGCAGGAATCTGGGCTTCTGCAGGAATAGGTTTAGCTATTGGAGTAGGTTTTTATGAAGGTGCTCTGTTAGTAGCTATTTCTGTGTGGAGTGTGATTTCTATGTTTCAGCCTTTAAAAAAATATCTTCAAAGTCGTTCAAAAGTTATTGAATTATATATTGTAGTTAAATCTACTGAGGCATATAATCGAGTATTAGTTTATTGTGCAGAAAATGGAATTCGATTGAATGATTCAAGAACTGCTTTTGGAGATGTTAATTCTGAAAGAATTGAATATTTTGATGTTCCAGACAAAAGAATAGCATCATTTATGACTCTAGAACTTTCAGGTAAGTTTGAACATCTTAAACTAATGGAAGAAATAGCAAATATTGTTGGTGTTATTTATGTCGAAGAAGTTAGTTGATATAGAATAAACAAAGGGGCAGTTATTCTTGTCCCTTTGTTTTTTAGGTGATAATTGACTCGAAATTATTTGCAAAGTATAAGGATAAACATAAATGAAGGTATATAATATTAATTTTGACTGTGGAAGAATAACGTATTTTGAATATAATTCTTTAGTGCAAGTATATAGATTTCATTCTTTTTATGATATTTGTGAAATTGTATTTTCGTCTTCTTTACCAGCTGATGATATATTAGCAAAAGTTATTGTTAAGGAAAAGATTATTCCGATCTTAGACTGCTATGTCCAAATGTTATTAGATACTTTTATAGTTTCAATGGATTTTACCGAAAATGATTTTTTATATTTTCGTGGTAAGTTATTTTCATACAAGTTTATCAGTTGTGAAGTAGAAAAAATTGTAAAGAATAAAGATTTTAATTGTCAATGTTATTTTTTTGAATCGGAAGAATAGAGTATAAAATAGAAAATTTTGAAATTAAAGTTTTTGTTAAGATACATTAAAATATTTTACTAAATTCTCTTGTTAAAAAAAGTAAATATTGTATAATAAAATTAGATAAATCATAAATGGAGGACTAAAGTGAAAAATTTAAACGATAAAAAGGTAACTATTTATGATATTGCGCATTTATCAGGTTTTTCTCCAAAAACTGTTTCACGTGTTATTAACGGTGGTGAAAAGGTAAAAGAAGAAACTTATCGAGCTATTCAAAAAGTCATTGATGAGTTGTCGTATGTTCCAAATGCATATGCAAAAAATTTGACTAAGAAAGAAACTACAAACATTTTGATTTCCGTTAAAAAGATTGATTCTTTTCCCTTGATTTGGTTTCAAACTTTACTAGATAGAGTTCTACAAACTTGTAAAGAGTTTGGTGTAAACGCTATTGTTGAATACTTTGGTGAAGAAGATACGATTAGGAATTCAATAATTTCAAGTACAGGAAGCTTAATAGATGGAGTAATAGTATTTTATGAAAGTAAAGACGATATTCGGATTAATTATTTACAGAAGAATAATATGCCTTTTATAGTTTTTGGAGAATCTCGAACACCTGATGTTGTTTATGTATCTAATAACAATTTTCAAGCAACTTATGATATGATGGAATTAGTAACAAAAGAGAATATTAAAAGTATGTTGTTACTTATGGGAGGGGAATCTCTTGTTAATAAGGATCGTGAAAAAGGTATTCGTACTTTTCTGACTGATAAAAATTATTTAATGGATTTGCAAGTTATTTATGGTTTAACTACAATTGATTCAGTTTATTCATATGCTATAAATAATTTATCTAATCAAAATCATCCGGATATGATATTTGTTTCAGGGGATGAGAAGGTTCAAGGGCTGATTCGTGCGTGCTATGAGAAGGGGATTACCATTCCTGATGATATTTCAATAATTGGATTCGATAATATTCCTATTTCGCAATATTATACTCCAGCTCTGTCTACTATTTCTCCTAATTATGCTATGTTAGCCCAAAAAATGATAGAAGGTGTTTTAGCAATTATTAAAGGGGAAAGTGTCACATCTGTTGAAGTTTCTCCTAAATTTGTTAGGAGACAGAGTTTCTAGTATTGTTTAATTCTTGAAAATCCTAGTGGAAAAGATGGAGTGTTCTAAAATAAGTTCTGTTTAGCCTCCATTTAGTTTCTAATGAGTTGTTTAGTCGCTTTTCATTATAGATGATATGGGACTTTTTTCTACAACAAAATAGGCTCCATAATATCCATAGGGGGCATTTTTAGAAATGTAAAGAAAAAAAAGAAAATTCAAAGTGTTTGTTTATAGGCAATCATCACAAGTTAGTTTTTTTAAATAAGTTAGTATTTTTGGAATTTTTGACCAAAGTGTGACCAAAAGTCAATGAATATAGAATAAAGTAGATCAGGAAACTGGTCTATTTATTTTGTAATTATTAATGAACAGTATTTTTTAAGTTTATAATATTCAGTTTAAGTTAAATAGTTGTAATTATAGTATATAAGTTTTTCTTTGTTAATGTTATAATATAAAGTATATAGAGCTATTTTTCGAGGTGCGGATTTGGCAAATAATAAAAAAATTGAGACATTAGGTGTTTCATATCTGTCGACATTTATAGATAAGCATGAGTTACTTCAATCTTATTTTGATAGAAATGATAAAACTCCAGTGTGGGATGGAGAAATTCATGTTCTTAAATCATCGAGTGAGAAGAAAGACGAAATATTAGGTAAAGTACCTGTTCAGATTAAAACCACTAGACAGAAAAAAGATGTGTTAAAATCCTTTCCATTAGATGCTAGAGATTTAGAATTATATAAATCAAATGGCGGCGTAGTTTTATTTGTAGTTTGGTTGAGTGAGAATAATGACTTACGAGAAATCTATTATAAATCATTGCCTCCTTTTTCTATAAAAGATTTGCTCAAAAAAAGTAAATTAAAAAATAAATCTACAAATAGTAAGAAACTGTCCATACAGATATTTAAACTAGATGAAAAAAAGATGTATCCAATGTTAGTGGTTTTTATAAATAATAGTCAGAGACAGTATAGCTTCATAAATACTGATGGTATCTCAGTTGAAGATATCTCTGACGATAATAATCTTAAATTCTATTTTTATGGACAAGGAAAAGGAGAGATATTTAACTATCAGAAAGAACACGATCTCTTCATTTATTATAAAGATCCTTTAACTGGTATTGAAATACCACTTGAAAATACAATAAAGGTTGTCGAAACTTACGAGGAAACTGATTTAATTATTACAATTGGAGATTTTACTTTTCAAGATGTAAAAAGACATCGATTCCCTGATGGGAGTGTACAACTACATTTTGGTGAATGCTTTAAAATGTCCTTTGATGTAAATAAAAAAATATTTAAATTTAATTATACAAGGTCTAATATGCTCTCAAAAGCCATGGAGTGTACGGAGGTACTTCAAGAGATAGGAAGAGTAGGATATTTCAATCTCAATGGAAATAAAATAGAACTAGATAATCAGTCAATATCGGATATTACTTCACGGAATTTAGATAGCGATATAAAGGATTTGAGACAGATTTCTAACTTCTTGGAAAATATGGGTGTACAAAAGGATCTTGATCTAAACTACTTTGATAAACAATCTCAAAAAAATCTAAATATCCTTAATTCAGGTCTTGTTCTAAAGAAGAAGGTTGCCTTAGATTATAATGAATCTAAATTACTTCATCTAAGAATTGCTAATATCCATATTATTGCCTTATATAATTTTACAATAGATAAGAACGGAACTATGATTGATATCTTTACTGAAATTCCCTGGTGTAGGAGAGGTGAGGGTAAAGATTCTTCAGATATTTCAATTTTTGAAGTTTTTGAACCTAACGATTGGCTAAAAATAGATAATTGTAATTTTGATTCGGTTATTGCCTCATATCAAAGATTAGTTGATAATGACTTGAAATTTGAAGATGCTAATAACACTATTATAAAAATAGTTATTGCTGCTGACATGGCAGAAGATGTTTCTAGAAGAGAGTTATTGCTTAATTGGGCACAATGTCTTTCTAATTGGAACTTAAAATACTCCCAAAATAGTGAGATAGCTATAATAAATGACCTTCAAATAAAATCTAGAGTTCGTAAATTAAACAGCAAAGAAATGGAGATTCTAAGCAATATTTTAGTAAATAGTAATGATAACTATGAACTTTGTTTCGGTTCATCAGTGTTATTAAAATCGAAACCGCAAGCTGATTTGTTTTGGAATAAACTGGATAACGAGACAAAAGAAAGATATAAAGACTTTCCTATTTATACTTTGTATATGAAATTATCGTAAAATTAAAAGAGATTATAAAGAGATAAAATATGGAAATAAAGAGGGTGATTTATTATAATTCAGTACCACAATTAAGGAAGCAATACCTATTTTTGCACTCTCAAGATTTAAGTAACTGTAAAACTGCAATTTAATTTATTGATTTACCCTCATTGTGATATGTTCATACTAAAAACCGCTCTGCTGAGCGGTTTTCGTCTATTCTTACCTTTTTACAGTACCCACGTACGGATAGCATGGGCAACGCCGGATTCGTCATTAGACTTGGTGATGTATTTGGCGATTTTTTTGAGTTCTGGATTTCCATTTTCCATAACAACGGGGTTACCAACGACTTCCAGCATGGCACGGTCATTTTCTTCGTCCCCGATAGCCATGGTTTCATCTTTGGTCAATCCGAGTTTTTCAGCTAAGTGAGTGATGGCTGAACCCTTGTCTACATTCTTTTTAAGGAGTTCAAGGTAGAAAGGAGCAGATTTATTGATAGAGTAGCGTTCGTAAAATTCTGCTGGGATTTTTTCAATCGCAGCATCGAGAATTTCTGGTTCATCGATAAACATACATTTGACAATTTCCTTGCCAGCCATTTCTTCAGGAGTACGGTAGAAAATGGGCATGTTGACGAGGGTTGATTCATGCACCGTGTATTTTCCGATATTGCGATTGGCAGTATAGATACCGTCCTTGGTAATAGCGTGCATGTGGACACCGAGCTTGCGACTGAGAAATTCCATATCCAGATAATCCTCATAGGTCAAGGATTCGCTGATAATCTCATGACCAGTAGCAGTCTCTTGGACAAGGGCACCGTTGAAGGTTACCACATAGTCACCTTGGTCTCTTAACTGCAAGTCGTCCAGAAGTTTGGCAACGCCTGCGATAGGACGACCCGTTGCAATGACGACCTTAACGCCAGCTTGTTTGGCATCTTGGATGGCAGAAAAGACTTCCGGAGTGATTTCCTTTTTACTGTTAACTAGGGTACCATCGATATCGACGGCGATTAGTTTAATACTCATATATTTCCTCTATTCGTTCTTATTTGGGGTAAAATGATCGTTCTCAATCAAGTGTAAAAATTGCTGGGTAATGCTTGCGAAGATACTGTTTTGGTCCAACATTTCTTTCGGGAAATAAAAACGATTGTCCCCATGGCGGCTGCCAGCAAGGGATTGGACGATAGGAGACAGGCTAGAGAGTTCAGCTAGTTCACCATTTTTCTGTAGAATCTCAATCTGTGTCCGTGGATTTTCAGATTCGGGACGATAGATATCATAAGGGAGGTCAAAGTTCTTATGAATGGCAGTGTAGTAGTCGGGATCAAAGCCGATGTCCTCAACCAGTTGTCTCATGGTTGCGAGTTGATCTTGATCTTCTTGAGAAAAAGTAATGGATTTAAAGACCTTGCGGTTGACAAAACGTTGCGACAAATCTGCGAGAATCTTGTCAGGACTGGTCATCCAGAGCTGGAAGTAGGTATTCATCACGCCATCATCCAGAGCTAGATAGTCAGACAAGGTCACATTTTTTTCAAAGAAAGGAAGAAGATGTGGAGAAGTTCGTGCAAAGAAATCCTTATCCTCAGGATAGAGTTCCTTGGCGCGTTTGAGAAGATTCTGTAGGAGAACCTCCATGGCCCGTGTTGCTGGGTGGAAATAAACCTGCATATACATCTGGTAGCGACTGAGAACATAGTCTTCGATGGCATGCATGCCATTGCGCTGAAAGGCGATCCCATTTTCGATAGGACGAATGACTCGGAGGATCCGTGTCAGGTCAAATTCCCCATAAGATGCTCCTGTAAAATAGGAGTCGCGCAAGAGATAGTCCATGCGGTCTGCGTCAATCTGACTAGAAATGAGCTGCACGACCTGCTTGTTAGGATAGGTATGGTCGATAACACTGGCTACCTTTTTGGGGAAATCTGGCGCTACTTGTAGCAGGACTTGGTGAATCTCTGTCTCAGGACTTTGGATGATTTCCTGAGTAATGACCTCATGATCTGTATCAAAGAGATGTTCAAAAGTATGGGAGTAGGCACCATGCCCGAGGTCATGAAGGAGCGCAGCGGTCATGGTGAGGAGTGATTCAGCAGGGTCCCATTCCTGAGGATATTTTTCTTCAAAAATCTCTGTGATGCGTCGTGCAATCTCATAGACCCCCAAACAGTGGGAAAAGCGACTGTGCTCGCCACCATGGAAGGTATAGCTGGAAGTCCCTAGCTGTTTGATACGACGCAGACGTTGAAATTCTTTTGTATTGATCAAGTCATAGATGACCTGATTGTTTACATGGATATAGTTGTGAACTGGGTCACGGAATACTTTTTCGTTCATATGACCATTATAGCAAAAAGCAAGAGTTTTTGGTAAAATAGTAGGACAAGAGAGAAGAAAGAGGACTTGATGTGAAGATTCGGATGCGAAATAGGATTCAGTTTGATGAGCAGTTGGAAGTCATAGACCAACTCTATGATGTTGAAGTGCGTGAAAAGGGCGATTATAGCTATCTGCTTTTCTACAATGAGGAAAAGGAAAAAGTGGTTCTCAAGTTTCATGGTCAAGAACTGGTGATGACCCGTTTCTCGAGTCCCAAAACCATCATGCGTTTTCTCAAGGATAGTGATAGTTTAGCCTACATTCCGACTCCAATGGGCATGCAGGAGTTTATCATCCAAACGAGTCGTTATCAAGTGGATGGGCAAAAGATCGAGCTCGCCTATCAACTGCAAAACCAAGAGGGACAACCCTTTGCCAGCTATCAATTAGAAATTACTTGGGGATAAGAAAAGGTTGGCAAATGCCAACCTTATTTGATATAGAGTTCTTGATTTTTTAGGACAATTTCACGTACACTTGTAAACTTCTTGAGTTTTTTAAGTTCTTCAGGATGGGTTACGAGAGTGATAACATAGCCCTCTTTACCCATGCGACCTGTACGGCCAGCGCGGTGAGTGTAGGTTTCCATATCTCTAGGAACATCAAAGTTTAAGACACATTCTAGACTATCGATATCAATTCCACGAGCCAGAAGGTCAGTTGCAAGGAGCAGGGTTAGCTGCTTGTCCTTAAACTTTTCTAAGATGACTTTTCGAAATTTAACATTGACATCGCTAGCGAGGGAGACAGCCAAGACATCCCGATACTGTAGTTTTTCCTCTGCACTTCCAAGATCTGATAGGCTATTAAAGAAAACTAGTCCGCGGAAATCCTCTACATGAGCCAGTTTTCGTAGCGTATCTACTCGGTGACGTTGGTCTACTTGCATGTAGAAATGTTGAATGTTGTCCAGTTTTTGATCAGAGAGATCAATGGTGCGCGTGTTTGGCGCAATCTTTTCTTGGTCAAACTTGGTCGTCGCACTCATGTAGATGAGTTGGTGGTCACGAGGTGCATAGTGAGTGATTTTTTCGACAAAGTGAATCTGAGAATCATCGAGCAATTGGTCAAATTCATCCAGAATGATGGTTTCCACATTCATCATCTTGATCTTTTTCAATTTAATCAACTCAAAGATACGGCCAGGAGTTCCAATCAGAATTTCTGGTCCTTTTTTAAGGCGTTCAATCTGGCGTTTCTGACTTGAACCTGATAAGAAGAGCTGAGCAGTCAAGCCGATAGCTTCAGCCCACGTTTTACATACGTCAAAAATCTGCCCAGCCAGTTCTGTATTTGGTGCTAGGATCAAGAGCTGTTGGGCTTTTTTCTTTTTCAGTCTAAGTAGACTTGGGAGTAAGTAAGCGAGGGTCTTACCAGTTCCTGTTGGGCTTACTCCCAGGAGGTTTTCTCCTGCAAGAATGGGCTCAAATAGTTGAGTTTGAATGGGGGTAAATTCTTGGAAACCGAGTTGGTCGCTCAATTCTTGCCATTCAGTGGGTAGTTTGGTTTTCATTTTTCTGCCTCAAATCTAATGCCAGCAGTCTGGCGCATGGTATAGAGTAGCTCATGAATAGAACTTGCATCATCCAGCCAAGTTTGGTAGAGATTCAGATCAGGTTGATGGATCATGTGTGCAAATGCAGCAACTTCCTCAGTCATTGTATGGGGAACCTGTTGGATAGGGAGCTGGACTTGATTTCCTTGGTGATCGGTAAAAATAGCTGAGAGGACATGTTCAATCGTGTTGAGGGTCAAGGTTCCATCTGCTGTGTAAATCTCACAAGGAAGATTGGAAGTGATGTTTTTCCCAGTCTTGATGTGAACTTGAAAGTTAGGGTAGAAGAGGATACCGTCTCCATTTAGGTCAATGCTATTGTCAAGCTGTTGAGCCTGATAAGTCGCGTCTTGAGCCTTTCCAAAGAGGCGAACAGCAGCGTAGAGAGGATAAATCCCCAAATCCATAAGGGCACCACCAGCAAAACGGTCTGAAAAAACATTTGGCGTCTGCCCAGCCAACAAGTCCGGCATCTTGGAAGAATACTTGGCATAGTTGAAATCAGCTCCCAACACTTGCTTGTCTGCTAAAAAGTTTTTGATAGTAGTAAAAGCTTCCTCGTGGTAATTACGAGCAGCTTCAAAGATAAAACAGTAATTTTTCTCAGCTGTCTGTCTCAAATCCAGCCATTCTTTTGGCTGAGTGACAGCTGGCTTTTCAAGAATGACGTGCTTACCAAAAGACAAGGCAGCCTTGGCTTGAACAAAATGCAAGGAGTTTGGACTGGCGATATAGACTACATCAAAGGAAGACTTAAAGAAGTCTTCTAATTGATCAAAGAGTTGGATATTCTGATAGCGAGAAGCAAAGGTTGCGGCAGTTTCTAGTTTTCTAGAATAGACTGCAACCAGTTGGTATTCTCCACTAGCATGGGCTGCTTCTATGAAATGGTGGCTGATAGCACCTGTTCCGATGACACCTAATCTAAACATAAATACTCCTTTTCCGACTTCAATTCCTTCCTTCATTATAACATAGAAAAGAAGGACTATCCAACAGATGGTAAAAATTTTCAAATGGACTACGTATTTCTTGGAGAAAGTGGTACAATATTTAGATAAGTAGATGAAATGAGAAGGGGGAGAAAATGAGATTATTACCAATAAGAAAAATATCACGTCAGTCTAAGAGACTAGCGCTTTTTTTGACTTTTTGTGCAGGATATGTCGATGCCTATACTTTTATCGTGCGAGGAAACACCCTTGTGGCTGGACAAACTGGGAATGTCGTCTTTCTTTCTGTAGGACTCATTCAACAAAATGTATCGGATGCAAGTGCTAAAGTAATGACCTTGCTTTTCTTTATGATGGGTGTCTTTTTTCTGACATTGTATAAGGAAAAACTTCGAATTGTTAAAAAGCCGATTTTGTCCTTGATTCCACTTGCAGCCCTGTCCCTAATTATAGGATTTGTGCCGCAAACGGTTGACAATATCTATCTCGTGCCGCCATTGGCCTTCTGTATGGGACTGGTGACAACTGCTTTTGGAGAAGTGTCAGGTATTGCCTATAATAATGCTTTTATGACAGGGAATATCAAACGTACCATGTTGGCTTTTGGAGATTATTTTCGGACTAAACATACGCCCTTCCTGCGTGAAGCCTTGATTTTTGTTAGCTTGCTTAGCAGTTTTGTCTTCGGAGTTGTTTTTTCAGCTTATTTGACGATTTACTATCAGGAGAAGACAATTTTAGGTGTTCCCCTGATGATGAGCATCTTTTACATCAGTATGCTTTTTGCTTCTTGGAGAAAAAAAGGGAAAGAAAAAGCTTAAATTTGATTGATTTCGCTTGTAAGAAAAAAGAAGATATGCTATACTTGAATAGTTGACTATGCACAATCCTGTGCAACCGCACGAACATCGTTGCTCACTCTGTGAGACAGAAGTGGTTCGTCCCACGATGCTAGGCGAGTCTTCACAAAAACACGGGGAAACCCTAAAAATCATAGGAGGTGCATAATGAGCACATACGCAATTATCAAAACTGGCGGAAAACAAGTTAAAGTTGAAGTTGGTCAAGCAATCTACGTTGAAAAATTGAACGTTGAAGCTGGTCAAGAAGTTACTTTTAACGAAGTTGTTCTTGTTGGTGGTGAAAACACTGTTGTCGGAACTCCACTTGTTGCTGGAGCTACTGTAGTTGGAACTGTTGAAAAGCAAGGAAAACAAAAGAAAGTTGTTACTTACAAGTACAAACCTAAAAAAGGTAGCCACCGTAAACAAGGTCACCGTCAACCATATACAAAAGTTGTCATCAACGCGATCAACGCTTAATTTTAAGGAGAACACATGATACAAGCAGTCTTTGAGAGAGCCGAAGATGGCGAGCTGAGGAGTGCGGAAATTACTGGACACGCCGAAAGTGGCGAATACGGCTTAGATGTCGTGTGTGCATCGGTTTCTACGCTTGCCATTAACTTTGTCAATTCCATTGAGAAATTTGCAGGCTATGAACCAATCTTAGAATTAAACGAAGATGAAGGTGGCTATCTAAAGGTTGAAATACCAGCGGATCTTCCTTCGCACCAGAGAGAAATGACCCAGTTATTCTTCGAATCATTTTTCTTAGGTATGGCAAACTTATCGGAGAACTCTTCTGAGTTCGTCCAAACCAGAGTTATCACAGAAAACTAACACGGAGGAAAACATTATGTTAAAAATGACTCTTAACAACTTGCAACTTTTCGCCCACAAAAAAGGTGGAGGTTCTACATCAAACGGACGTGATTCACAAGCGAAACGTCTTGGGGCTAAAGCAGCTGACGGACAAACTGTAACAGGTGGATCAATCCTTTACCGTCAACGTGGTACACACATCTACCCAGGTGTAAACGTTGGACGTGGTGGAGACGATACTTTGTTCGCTAAAGTTGAAGGCGTAGTACGCTTTGAACGTAAAGGTCGCGATAAAAAACAAGTTTCTGTTTACCCAATCGCAAAATAAAAAGGTCCAGTGAACCTTTTTATCCCGAGCCTTGAAATGTAAAGGCGAGGAAGCTAGAAGTAGCATTAAATAAGGCTTTCCGAGTTTTCGGAGAGTCTTTTTGTTATATGTGTATTAATCCGTCTCACGCTGTAAGGTCTCAGACAAGTAAACTAATCTCTATGCTAGTGTGATATTTGATAAGTTTATTAGAGATAGTGCTCAGTAATATCAAGATTTCTTTGAGAGGCATATAAGAAATCAAAAAACGTTAGCTACTCTCTAGAATGTTTGATACTTGAGTTAATTAGAAACTTTAAATTTTTTTATAAAAAGACTTGACATTTTTAGGGAAGGGTTGCATATTAGAGATAATAATATATAAAATGCGTTATTGAAAGCGCTTACTCATTTTTAGGAGGAGAAAAGGAAAATGGATAAGAGATTTTTTGAAAAAAAATCTACCTATAGCATTCGGAAATATGCTGTAGGAGTGTGCTCTGTTGTGATAGGAACTATGTTATTCAGTTCCCAACTAGCTGCAGCTGCAGAAGTTACTCCTACAAGTCCTGTTTCGAGTGCTAGTTCGGCGACTGAGACTGATGAGACTGCTTCGGGGGCGGTAGAGAAGATTCAACCCTTAGATGAATTGCCAGCAGATTTAGCTGATAAACTAGCTAAAGCAGAGGCGGGGGGAAATGATACTCCAAGTACAGAAGGTCATGAACCAACTTCCGAAGCATCTGCGGAAGCGACTTCACCTAAACCAGCTCAACCTAAGGTTAGCAATGAACCAACTCATCCAGAATCAGCAACAACTGCACCAACAACAGAAGTGGAAAAGACCCCTGATATCAATCATTTATTAAATGTTCGTGTAAGCGCATCCAATCACGAACAAAACACTTCTTTTACTGCTGATAAGGCAGTTGATGGAGATAGTACTAGTCGTTGGGCGACAGATAAGGATGTAGTCAATCCTCAGTTGACTATGACACTAGATAAAGTGACATCAGTCAAACGAATTGAGATCGATTGGGATCGTAGACAGAGAACAGGACAGCCGAACGATCCAAACATTCAAGGATGGAAATTATACTATGCTACAGCTGAAGCTATCAATGAAGAGGAAGCGACACGTAAGTGGAAGTTGGCTTATGAAAAAGATGGTCAACCGGTTTTAGACGAAAGAGTCAACTTGGATGCTCCGATTGAAGCCAAATATCTCAAATTGGAAATCACAAAATACACTGAAGGTAGTATGCGCTGGCGCAATGTCGGTATTCAGGAAATACGAGCTTATTCTAACATTCCAGAACCAGATAAGGTAACAAATCTTAACCAAGTAGAGTCACTGACTTTGGCTCAAGATGGACATTCACTTGTTTTACCTGAATTACCAGGTAAAGTTAGCTTAGTTGGTAGCAATAAAACAGGTGTGATTGATCTGAATAATAAAATCCACCAGCCTTTAACAGAGCAGACAGTTAAAGTTTCTTTGCAACAAGTGCATGAAGGCCAAACCATTACCAAGGAATTTGAAGTTAGAGTTCCTGGTCGCTATGCAGATGAGGGAGTTGGAGACAAACCAACAGTGGCTCCAACTGTTCAGCAATGGCATGGTGAGGAAGGACGTTCTTCTATTTTGGAAGATACCGTTCTATCTGTTGGAGATTCAGGATTTGACAAGGCAGCTAATTTCTATGCCAATGATTTGATTTCTCGAGGTTTAGAGCTTGCCAAGGGAGACAGTACTTCCGCGCATCGTATTGAGTTTAAAAAGGTAACGGACAAGGGCTATGGTGAAGAAGGCTATGGTATTACGATTCGTGATAATGTCTTTACCATTGAAGCGCAGACCAATAAAGGTGCCTTTTATGCTACTCGAACCTTACTTCAAATGGGGCAAGAAAATATCCAAAATGGTGAAATTCGAGACTTTCCAAGTTTCAGCCACCGTGGATTTATGCTAGATACTGGTCGTAAGTTTATTCCTTATGATACTCTTGTGGACATTATGCTAAACATGGCTTACTACAAGATGAATGACTTGCAGTTGCATTTGAATGATAACTATATCTTCCTCAAGGAGCACTTAGCAGGTAAACATCTGACCAAGGAGCAGGAAATTGAGTATGTGCTCAATCATGCAGATACAGGTTTCCGTTTACAGACAGATATTGTCGGTGACAATGGTGTGCCTTTGACTTCTAAGCAACACTATACCAAAGATGAAATGCAAAGACTCATCGCTTTGGCTGATGAGCTAGGAATCAACTTGGTGCCAGAAATTGATACACCGGGGCATGCTTTATCATTTGTGAAGGTTCGTCCAGACTTGATGTATAAAGGACAGCTAAGTCCGAATAAGCACAATGTAGAGCGTGTTGCGATGCTTGATTTGGACAAGAATTATGATGAAACATTGCGCTTTGTCAAGTCTGTTTATGATAAATTGCTGGATGGTAAGGATGCACCGCTTCGTGGAGTTAAGACGATTCACATCGGAACAGATGAGTACTATGGCAACAATGAAAACTATCGTCGTTATGTCAATGATTTGATTACCTACATTAAAGGTAAGGGTTATACACCACGAATTTGGGGTTCACTTAGCCGTAAGAGTGGTCAAACCCCAGTTGATTTGAAGGATGTCGAAGTGGATATCTGGAGTCTAGGATGGCAACATCCCCAAGCGGCTTTGAAGGCTGGTGCTAAAATTATCAATATTACTGATGTTCCGACTTACAGTGTGCCAAATGGTAATAACCAGCAAGGAGCATATGGTGATTACTCTTCTTATGAGTATCAATATAATCGTTGGACACCAAATGATTTTACGACAGCAGGAAATGGTCCAAAATTAGCGGCTTCAAACCCTCATATCTTGGGTGGTGGACATGCTGTTTGGAATGATAATATTGATCTCCACGAAACAGGCATGACTTCTTATGATATTTTCAAGCGCTTCTTTGAAGCAACAAGAGTTACTGCTGAAAAGACATGGGGATCAAACCGGGCTGCTAACAACTTTGCAGGAAGAACCTTACCACACGCAGACTATGTTTATGCACCAGGTAGCAATCCAGAGTACAAGATTGATGATACTGAGACCTATGAAATTAATCCAAAGACAATCAAGCGTTACGATGCAGAAAACATCACACAAAGCACTAAAGGCCTGGTCTTCAATAAAGAAAGCAAGATTGAAAATGCCATTGGGAACGTCGGTCCAAGTCACGTCTTAAAAGTTGATGTGACGGTTACAGGTGACGGTGTGCAGGAGTTAGCTTCTAGTGAGGGGAACAAGCTCTATTTGTCTGATGAGTCAGGTAAAGTAGCCTATAAGTTTGAGCAACACCATATTCAGTTTGATAAGACATTGGAAAAAGGTAAACGCTATGAGCTAGTCTTTGTCACCAAACCTCAGTCAACTGAGCTCTATGTCAATGGTGAAAAGATTAATCGTATTGCTAACCCAGCTCACCCGAGATTGGCTCACACAAGTCTTGTCCTACCTCTTGAAAAAATCGGAGGTTTTGAAGGTACTTTGCACAATCTCAGCTTGTCTGATAAGCCATTTGTCAATCCACGTTTGATTGCACAGAATCAGATTGCCCGTGTGGAGGCAAGCAGTGAGCAACTACCAGGAAATGCGACAGAAGGAGCTGTTTCTAAAGCCTTTGATGGCAATCCTGCAACCTTCTGGCATTCACATTGGACGAAGAAGGATCCGTCTTATACGGTTACTATGACCTTGAAGCAAGCGACAGCTGTAAATGCTTTGACTTATCTTCCTCGTCCAGGTGGCGGAAATGGTCTTGTGACTAAATATGAAATCTATGCTAAAAAGGCTGATCAATTGGTTAAGGTAGCTGAAGGTACTTGGGATAATAATGCAGCTGAAAAGATTGCAAACTTTGAAGCTGTCGAAACGGATACAATCCAGTTGAAGATTCTACAGGGAGTAGAAGGATATGCTAGTGCAGCTGAAATCAATCTTTTGAAACCAATAGCTACATCAGATGAGCCTGCTACACCACCAGCACCAAAACCAGATCCAAAACCCGAAACTCCAGCTCCGAAAGATGACGGAACTGTTGAATTGGAAGATACCTTTATCGCTAAAAAACCAGCAGATCCAAGTGTAGTAGAAGCAGCTTTGAGAAGCCAAGAATACCTTAAGAAACAGTATAAGATTTTCCCAACTCCTCATAAGGTTACTTATGGCGATGGCTTGGTACGTCTAGATAAGAAAGTTCATTTGGTAATTGGTGAGCAAGTTGATATTTATACTCGTAATCGACTCAAGTCTATTTTGCAAAATAGCAATATCTCCTATACTACTGGTAAGACAGCCGAAGCTGGAGCAACTAATATCTATCTGGGAGTTCACCAGACTGGCTCAAAAGCGGAAGAAGCTCAGAAAACAGAGTCTGTCAACCAAGGACTATTTGATAAGATTGATGCTTATTCATTAGTGGTTAAAGGTCAGCAAATTTCCATTGTCGGAAAAGATACAGATGCTGTCTTCTATGGACTAACAACACTCAAGCATATGCTAAATGATAGCTCTGCTCCAGTTCTGCGTGAGGTCAATGTTGAAGACTATGCAGATGTGAAGAATCGTGGCTTTATCGAAGGCTATTATGGTAACCCATGGTCCAACGAAGATCGTGCGGCCTTGATGCGTTACGGTGGTGATTTGAAACTGACCCAGTATTTCTTCGCACCAAAAGATGACCCATATCATAACAGCAAGTGGAGAGAGCTTTATCCAAAAGAAAAACTAGAAGAAATCCGTCAGCTCGCTAAGGTGGGGAACGAAAACAAGACTCGTTATGTTTGGACCATTCATCCATTTATGAATAGTCGAATTCGCTTCCAAAACGAGACGGTTTACCAAGAAGACTTGAATGCAATCAAGGCTAAATTTACCCAGTTACTGGACGTCGGCGTTCGTGAGTTTGGTATCCTTGCAGATGATGCAGCTCAGCCTTATGGTGGTTATGAAAGTTATAACCGCTTGATGAAAGATATGACCGATTGGTTGACTGAAAAACAAGCGACTTATCCGGGCTTGAAGAAAGAGATGATCTTTGTTCCAAGTCAGTATTGGGGCAATGGTCGGGAAGACGAATTGCGTTCCCTAAACCGTAATCTTCCGAAAAGTAGCATTATGACTCTGACAGGAGGAAAGATTTGGGGTGAAGTTTCTGAAAACTTCTTGACTCAACTTAAGCAAAATATAGAGGCATCTGGTCAACCATATCGTCCTGTTCAACTTTGGATCAACTGGCCGTGTACAGATAATTCTAAACAACACCTTATCTTGGGTGGTGGTGAGAAATTCCTACACCCTGGTGTGGATCCAAGCCTAATCGGTGGGGTCATGCTCAATCCAATGCAACAATCAGAACCATCTAAAATTGCTCTCTTCTCAGCTGCAGAGTACAGCTGGAATATCTGGAAGAATGAGGCAGAAGCCAAAGCTGTTAATGATATAGCTTTCAACTTTGCAGAAACAGGTCGTTTCACAGAGACCAAAGAATCTGCAGCCTTCCGTGAGCTAGGTAAGCACATGATTAACCAACATATGGATAATCGTGTTGTGAAGCTAGAAGAGTCTGTAGAGCTAGCTCCGAAACTGACAAACTTCATGAGCAAGCTGAAAGCAGGTCAAGATGTCTCAGCTGAGCGCAAAGAGTTGAAGGCAGAATTTGCTAAGCTAAAAGCTGCAGCTGAGACCTATAAAGCATCAGGAAATGAACAGATGCGTGAGCAGATTAAGTACTGGCTTGACAATACCATTGACCAGATGAATGCCTTAGATGCTCTCTTGACAGCTACTGAATTTATTGGTAGTAAAAATGCTGACGGCCTTTGGAATAATTACTACAAGGGCTTGAAAGATTATGAGCAATCTAAGAAACATTCTTTCTGGTATGTTGACCATTACGAAAATGCTGAGCTAGGTGTACAGCATATCCGTCCATTTATCCTTAACCTTAAAGAATATCTGGCCAAGGAGATCGAAAAAGAACTGAACCCAGATAAAGTTGTAACGACCTTCATTACTAATCGTACAGGTGGTGAAGGAGATTTGACTCAGGTCTTGGACGGAGACTTGTCTACTCAGATTATCTTTAAAAATCCAACCAGAATTAGCGCTGGTGATTATGTTGGACTCCAGTTCAATAAGCCTGTTTCTATCAAGAAATTGAGCTTTGCTATGGGAGCTGTCAGCAATCTGAAAGACACCTTTAACAAGGCCAAGATTGAATACCTAAATGAAGCGGGTGAGTGGACTGCCCTTCCTCAAGGTAACTATGTCGGCAATGAGTCTGAGATTACCTTAGATAATCTTGACATCAAGGCCAAAGGTATTCGAATGGTTGCGACAGAAGAACGAGACAATACTTGGTTTGCAGTCCGTGAAATCGCAGTTAACCGTCCTCTTGAAAATGCCAAGAAGAAAGCTGGAAGTATTACCATCAGTCCAAATCTGGTCTATAAACTCAATACAACGGCTGCCAAGATGACTGACAATAGTGATAGCACAGAAGCAATGTTGGCAAGTTCTTCAACAGCAAATGGAGAAAGAGATACAACCCCGGTAGATGCTTGGGTACAGTTGGATCTTGGTTCTCAACAAACAGTCAAGAAGATTCGTTTGGTACAAGGAGTGACAGATAAGCTAGCAGCTGGTGTCATCGAAGTCTCTACTGACGGACAAAACTGGACAACGGTAGCCAACTTAACAGGTGAGCAAAGCAAAGAAGTTGAAACCAATCAGAATATCCGTTATGTACGCGTTAGAAATACGCAAAAGACTAATTTCTGGTGGCGAATTGGCAACCTATCTGTCGAGTCAGAGACTGGAACAGACCAATACACAGACACTGATGTTGAACAACTCAAGACTACTCAAGTCCATGAAAAATTGGGCCGCTACGAGATGGATATTCCAGCTGGAACAACTTTAGATGCGGGCCAATATCTTGGAATGAAACTAGATCGCCTCCATGAAATTGAGGATTTGAAACTGGGTGAGAATGCTAATCAAGCACTCCAGCTTCGCTATTCTCCAAATGGGGTGGAGTGGTATAGTGCCTCTGAGTTACAGGATCACCAGCTCGTCCGCTATGTACGTCTTGAAAACAAGACAGGTCAGAAACAGGCAATTGGAACGACTTCCTTGCTCTTGACTACTAAGGAAATTCAACCAACATCAATTGAGTCAACCAGCATGGGTATCGATCCTAACTATGGTAGTGGAGATGTTCGTAAAGCGAAAAACCTAGACCAACTCTTTGATGGTGATTTAAACAATTATGTTGAATTTTCTGATTATCCACAAACCGATGGTCATATGACTCTCAATCTTGGAGCAACCCGTCAAATTAAGAAGATTCGTGCCTACATTAAAGATGGCACACAGAACTATCTTCGTGATGGAAAGATTCAAGTTAGCGCAGATGGCAAGACCTGGAAAGATGTAGTTTCAGTAGGAGATGGTCAGGAAAATCCAGCACGTGATGACTCCTTAACTGATGGCTGGACACATGATTCACAGCGACCTGGAAATCGCTATATTGAGGGAGAATTGCCAGAAGCAACTGCAGCGAAATATCTCCGAGTGCTCTACACAGCTCCTTATCGTCATCGCTTTGTTGGATTTACAGAGTTAGTTATCAATAATGGAGAATACACTAAGTCAGTCAATAATCCAACTGTGGAAGGTGCGGGTACAGAGAGCAAGTCATCTGAAAAGAATAATATAGCAGATGGAAATATTCTCAGCAGTTACAAGGCGACCCAAGACAGCGGTGAGTTGATTTACCATCTATCTGAAAAGACAGAATCAAATCATGTTCGCCTGATTTCAGATATTCCAGCAGGAAGCTCAGCGCACGTTTGGGCAAGAACCATTTCCAAAGATGGGCAAACAGCTTGGCAAGACTTGGGTGCGGTTACCACAAGTTTCCAAACCTTCCAGCTCGCTAACAGCGCCCACTTATTAGATGTTAAATTGAAGTGGGAAGGTGGTCGCCCTGAGTTTTATGAGGTTTCTACCTATCATGCTGAGATAGCTGAGACACCTAATCCAGATACACCAACACCACCAGTTCACAAGACGACACCAGCTGAAGGCGTTCCAGCTCCTGTAGTCGAACAGTCGCGCTTGGATGTGGTAACTGAAGAAGTTGGCTTCAAGACCGTCGAACGTGAAAATCCGCAATTGCCTAAGGGTACCCGAAAAGTTGTCCAAGAAGGCAAGGTTGGTGAGAAAACCACGCTTGTTGAAGTGACGATTGAGAATGGTAAGGAAAGCGGTCGAGTGACTCGAGATAGCTTCGTTTCCAAAGTTCCAGTGGATCAGATCGTGGAAATCGGTAAACCAGTCACGCAAGTGACACCAGCTGAAGGCGTTCCAGCTCCTGTAGTTGAACAGCCACGCTTGGATGTGGTAACTGAAGAAGTTGGCTTCAAGACCGTCGAACGCGAAAATCCACAGTTGCCTAAGGGCACTCGAAAAGTTGTCCAAGAAGGCAAGGTTGGTGAGAAAACCACGCTTGTTGAAGTGACAATTGAGAATGGCAAGGAAATCGGTCGAGTGACTCGAGATAGCTTCGTTTCCAAAGCACCAGTGGATCAAATCGTGGAAATCGGTAAACCAGTCGAGCAAGTAACACCAGCTGAAGGCGTTCAAGCCCCTGTAGTTGAACAGCCACGCTTGGATGTCGTAACTGAAGAAGTTGGCTTCAAGACTACTGAACGCGAAAATCCGCAATTGCCTAAGGGCACCCGAAAAGTTGTCCAAGAAGGCAAGGTTGGTGAGAAGACCACGCTTGTTGAAGTGACGATTGAGAATGACAAGGAAAGCGGTCGAGTGACTCGAGATAGCTTCGTTTCCAAAGTTCCAGTGGATCAGATCGTGGAGATTGGAAGTAAGGAAGAAAAACCAAGCACTCCACCAGTACCATCTAAACCGGAAAGTGATTTGCGTATTCTGACTGATAAAGCTACCAAGGTTCAAGTCATTGGTACCAAGGCTACACTGGATAAAGTTGTTAGTCTGAAAGTCAAGAAAGTGAAAGCACAAAACTTGGAAGGCAAGATTTATGATGCCTACGATATTACTCTGGAAGATCAAGATGGTCAGCCAATCCAGCCTAAAGGCAAGGTATTTGTCAGTCTGCCTCTAGCTGCGAACAAAGAAGTTGAAGCTGTCTATACTGTTAAAAGTGCTCAGCAAGTGGATAGTCTTGTTTTCCAACAAAAAGGTCGCTATGTCGAATTCATGACAGGTCAACTGAGTGTTTATGCAGTTGTGTACAAGACTAGTGCGAGCCAAGTGCAGGAAGAAAAACCAGAAATTCCTTCACAAGATCAAACTAACAAGCCTGATTCTCCTCAGAATCAAGAAGCTAAACCGGATGCACCGCTACAGACTCCAGAAAGAAAAGAGACTGCAGTCTTGCCAAATACTGGAACAGCAACAGATTCCGCTTTCTTACTTGGTCTTTTAACCGCCTTGACAGGATTGTTCCTGTTCAAAAAGAAGGAGAAGTAAGAATCATATAAAAATCTTGTATTTGCTGAATGATGAAGGTTAGGAGAAGATCAGATGGTCTTCTCCTTTGTCTCTTTGTCAACTGTAATGGGTTGATAAAAAGGTAACATGGGGAGAAGGCATTAAGTGTCTTCTCTTTTTGGGTATCCAGTGTGAGAGAAATACGACTTTCAAAGTTTGAAAAGTTTCTATATTCAAAGTCGTGACATTTGATATTTTTAGTAGCTTAAATAGAAATTACTTCTAAAAGTTTCTATTCGTTTTTTGTTTGCGTTGGTTGATTGGGGCGAACAGAATTTTATGCTATACTAGAAGTAGGAAATTTGAGCAGTAGAAGTGTGTTACTTCATCTCTCTACGCAAGGAATTGTAAATTGTGGAGGTGATTAAATGACTAGTCTTTTGGTGGAGTTGTATGATCGGCATGTATTGGAAAAGAATGTCTACCAAGCTTTTGTCAGTGATTGTGACGAGATTCTCTTTTTATCTTTGACGAAAATAAGCAGTAACGATAAACTTTCACTGCGCCATTTTATCTTGGATGAGGTTCCCCATATTCAACGAGTGACCTTTCGTCAGTTATCCTTAGAACAGATGTCTAATCAGTTAGATTATTGCTTGGCTGAGTATGACCAGGTCCTCCTTGATGTTTTTGGTGGGGATTCGCTACTAGTCTTATCTCTCTATCAATACGGCTTGGATCGGGACCTTCCCATAGTTGCCATGGATGTCGAGCGAGGAAAACAATACAAGTGGGTAGCTGGTCAGTTAGAAAAAGAAGACTTAGACATTCCAACCCTAAGCATCCAACAGCTGATAGCCTTACGTGGTGGAAAAATGCTCAAATCAAAACGCCCTATCCACTCAGCTCAGCAAATTGCAGCCATTAAAAAGCTAGCCAGCTCTGCTATTTCCAATCCTGCCCACTGGTATCAAGTGACCCAATTTTTCTCTCTAGCTAAGACCAATGACCTGCATTCTGAGACAAAGAAGATACTGGAAAACAATGGCAAGTATTATCACTACCCAGAATCTCTCATCCCCTTACTGGAGGAAGCAGGGATGCTTTGTATTGAAAGCGAAGACAAGAAACGAGTAGCATACAGCTTTCCAAGTCAAGAAGCTCAAGTTTTTTGCCGCAACAAGGGGCATATTTTAGAGGTGTATCTCTATCTCTTGGCGCTCGAATCTCAGCTATTTGATGAGTGCATGATAGGCGGTGAGATTGATTGGAATGGCATCTTTCCAGAGGCGGACAATGTTCAAAATGAGATTGATGTCATTCTGAGAAAGGGACGATCGATTACCTTTATCTCTTGCAAGATGACAGATTTATCAGTTGAAGCCATCAATGAACTAGAAGTCTATGCCAATCATTTTGCTGGAGAGAGTTGCCTCAAGTTAATTGTCTGTACGGGAAAAATCAATCCAGTTTATGCCAATCGCTGTCAAGAATACGGCGTGCTGGTCATTAGAAGCGAGCAGATTCCCAATCTCATTCCCATGCTAAAAAAATTTTCTAAGAGACAAAAAAGATAAGAGATAATATCATGAAAGGCTGGAATTCCAGTCTTTTTTGCTTCTTTTTCGAATAAATGAGAAAAGGAGGTAGACCATGTTTGTAGCCAGAGATGCCAAGGGAAATTTGGTGAATGCCCTCGAAAAAAATGTGACTAAGCAAGCTTATACTTGTCCAAGCTGTGGGGGCGGACTACGATTACGCCAAGGACAGAGTATTCGAACGCACTTTGCCCATGAAAGGTTAAGAGATTGTATTGCTATTTTCGAGAATGAAAGTCCAGAACACTTGGGCAACAAAGAGGCTCTTTATCACTGGGCCAAGAAAGACAGTCAGGTAGCCTTAGAATATAGTTTGCCCGAGATCCAGCAGGTTGCGGATGTTCTCGTCAATGAGAAACTAGCTCTGGAGATTCAGTGCAGTCCCTTGTCTCAAAAGATTTTAGGCGATAGAAGTCAAGGATACCGTAGTCAGGGCTATCAGGTTATCTGGCTACTGGGAGAAAAACTCTGGTTAAAAGAGCGATTAACACAACTGCAAAGGGGATTTCTCTATTTTAGTCAAAATATGGGTTTCTATGTTTGGGAACTGGATCTCAAAAAACAAGTTTTGAGGCTCAAATATCTTTTGCATCAGGACCTACGTGGCAAGCTTCATTTTCAGGTCAAGGAATTTCCCTATGGCCAAGGAAATATTTTGGAAATTCTACGATTTCCTTATCAAAAACAAAAACTGCCTAGTTTTGCGGTTGTGCAAGATTCCACTATCTGTCACTATATTCGCCAGCAGTTGTACTACCAAACGCCTTACTGGATGAAGAAACAGGAGGAGGCCTATCATCAAGGAGACAATCTATTAAACCGTCAACTGGACGACTGGTATCCACAGGTCAGGCCGATAGAATCAGGTGATTTTTTGCAGATTGAAACGGATTTGACTAGCTATTATAGAAATTTTCAGGCTTACTATCAAAAAAATCCGAAAAATAATCGCCAAAAGCTCTATCCACCAGCCTTTTATCACTTATATTTCTCAAAAAATGTGGTAAAATAGAAAGGATGGAGGAATCTTATGGTATTACAACGACATGAAATAAATGAAAAAGATACATGGGATCTTTCGACAATCTACCCAACAGACCAGGCTTGGGAAGAAGCCCTGAAAGATTTAACTGAAAAAGTACAAACAGCATCTCAGTATGAGGGACATCTCTTGGACAGCGCAGACAGTTTGCTTGAGATCACAGAATTCTCACTTGACTTGGAACGCCAAGTTGAAAAGCTTTATGTCTATGCGCATATGAAAAATGACCAGGACACGCGTGAATCCAAGTATCAAGAGTACTATGCTAAGGCAATGACCCTATACAGTCAGTTAGAACAAGCCTTTTCATTCTATGAACCTGAGTTTATGGAGATTAGTGAGGAGCAGTATGCGGCTTTCCTAGAAGCTCAACCAAAACTCCAAGTTTACAAGCACTTTTTTGACAAGCTCTTGCAAAAGAAAGACCATGTTCTTTCGCAACGTGAGGAAGAATTACTTGCTGGAGCAGGAGAAATCTTCGGCGCTGCTAGTGAAACCTTCGCTATTTTGGACAATGCGGATATTAGCTTCCCATACGTTCTTGATGATGAAGGCAAGGAAGTGCAACTCTCACATGGTACTTACATCCGTTTGATGGAGTCTAAAAACCGTGAAGTGCGCCGTGGTGCTTATGAAGCCCTTTATGCGACTTACGAGCAATTCCAACACACCTACGCTAAGACTTTGCAGACAAATGTTAAGGTGCAAAACTACCGCGCAAAAGTTCGCAACTATAAGAGTGCTCGCCATGCAGCCCTCGCAGCCAACTTTGTTCCAGAAAGTGTCTATGACAATCTAGTAGCAGCAGTTCGCAAGCACTTGCCACTCTTGCATCGTTACCTTGATCTTCGTTCAAAAATCTTAGGTATTTCTGATCTCAAGATGTACGATGTCTACACTCCACTGTCTTCAGTAGAATACAGCTTTACTTATGAGGAAGCCTTGAAAAAGGCAGAAGAAGCCTTGGCGATCTTGGGTGATGACTACTTGAGCCGTGTCAAACGCGCCTTCAGTGAGCGTTGGATTGATGTCTATGAAAACCAAGGCAAGCGTTCTGGTGCCTACTCTGGTGGTTCCTATGATACCAATGCCTTTATGCTTCTCAACTGGCAGGACAATCTAGACAATCTCTTTACCCTTGTCCACGAAACGGGTCACAGTATGCACTCGAGCTATACTCGTGAAACCCAACCATATGTTTACGGAGATTACTCTATCTTCTTGGCTGAGATTGCCTCAACAACCAACGAAAATATCTTGACAGAGAAATTATTGGAGGAAGTAGAAGACGATGCGACTCGCTTTGCTATCCTTAATAACTTTTTGGACGGTTTCCGTGGAACAGTCTTCCGTCAAACTCAATTCGCTGAGTTTGAACATGCTATCCACCAAGCAGACCAAAATGGAGAAGTCTTGACAAGTGATTTCCTCAATAAACTATACGCAGACTTGAACCAAGAGTACTATGGACTCAGCAAGGAAGACAATCCTCAGATCCAATACGAGTGGGCACGCATTCCACACTTCTACTATAACTACTATGTTTATCAGTATTCGACTGGTTTTGCAGCTGCTTCAGCCTTGGCTGAAAAGATTGTCCATGGTAGTCAAGAAGATCGTGACCGCTATATCGACTACCTCAAAGCAGGTAAATCAGACTATCCACTCAATGTTATGAGAAAAGCGGGTGTTGATATGGAAAAAGAAGACTATCTTAACGATGCCTTTGCAGTCTTTGAACGCCGCTTGAACGAGTTTGAAGCCCTTGTTGAAAAATTAGGACTAGCTTAAGATGGTAGAGTCTTACAGTAAAAATGCCAACCATAACATGCGTCGTCCCGTCGTCAAGGAAGACATCGTAGAACTCATGCGCCAGCGTCAAAAGCAGGTGACAGGCTCCCTGAAAGAATTGGAGACCTTCGCTCGTAAGGAAAATATTCCCATTATTCCTCATGAAACAGTTGCCTACTTCCGTTTTCTCATGGAAACTATGCAACCTAAGAACATTTTGGAAATTGGAACAGCTATCGGTTTTTCAGCCCTCTTGATGGCGGAACACGCGCCAGATGCCAAGATTACAACCATTGACCGTAATCCAGAAATGATTGGTTTTGCCAAGGAAAACTTTGCCCAGTTTGACAGTCGCAAGCAAATCACCTTACTTGAAGGTGATGCTGTTGATGTTTTATCTACTCTGACGGAGACTTATGACTTTGTCTTTATGGATTCGGCCAAGTCAAAGTACATCGTCTTTCTGCCTGAAATCCTCAAGCACTTGGAAGTCGGTGGAGTAGTGGTCTTGGATGATATTTTCCAAGGAGGAGATGTTGCCAAGGACATCATGGAAGTCCGCCGTGGTCAGAGAACCATTTACCGTGGTTTGCAAAGACTTTTCGACGCAACTTTGGACAATCCAGGTCTAACAGCAACTCTAGTTCCACTTGGAGACGGCATTCTTATGCTACGAAAGAATGTGGAAAATGTAACTTTACCAGAAATGGAATAAATTAAAAAATAGTACAATCCTCCTGTATCAAGTAATAGGAGGATTTTTATGTCTCAAAACATCATCAATATTGGCTATGCACGCGTTTCAACCCATAAGCAAGATTTGGGCTTAGAGGTGCAAATCGATGCTCTCAAGCATTGTGACCATCTTTTTATCGAGTGTGAATCTGGTTCCAACAATGTACGTCCAGAACTCGAAAAGGCCTTAAAATTGGCTTGTGACCTTTCAAAGGAAGGCAAACAGGTCACTTTTACTATCTATAAGTTAGATCGCCTGACTCGCTCCATGTTCAAATTGCTAGAACTAATTGAACAATTTAATGCTTCTGATATTCAGCTAGTCAGTTTGCATGAAAAATTGGAAACTGACTCGCTCATTGGTAGGTTACTTTGTGTCATTTTAGGTTTTGTGGCAGAAAGTGAACTGGAAAATTTGCGATTTCGTACCCGTGAAGGACTTCGTAAAGCCAAGGAAAAAGGTGTCAAACTAGGCGCCAAGCGAATTTCTAAAGAGAAGGAGGAGAGAATTATTCAGCAGTATTTGGCAGGGGGAACAAGCATCAGAACAATAGCAAAAACAGAACGAATTTCGACCTCAACCATCTATAAAGTCTTGGAACGAAACAAGGTTGCCAATAATCGCAAAAAAGTTTCGCAAAATTCTTGCTAAAAACCAGACAAAATGTTACAATGAAGGCGTAAATATGTTTCGATTAACGACCGTTTGGCGAAACATTCAAAATAACAATATGAATATTTCAGAAAATACGAATTTAACAAGGTTTTGAGCCTGTGTTGGATTTGTATTTTTTTTGTTTTTTAAGTGTATCGTTTAACGGTCCTTACGCGATACACCAAAACCCTTGTCGCTCAAGTGGTTGAGGAGAACTTTACGAAATACTAAATCAAAAATTAGGCCTTTTGTAGTATTTGCATACCTTAAAAATAATTCTACATTCCTAAGGAGGAAATGATGAAAACGAATAAAGTAACCAAACTTGGTATTTCTTTGCTTTCCGTTGCTGCTCTTGGTGTTGTTGCGCCAGCTTTGATTGATACACCTATTTTTGGAGTTGCTGTCGTAAAAGCTGAAGAACAGCAAGAGCCGTTAAAATTCCGCATCACTTATTATGATATTGAAACAAGAGAGACACTTGGTCAAATGACGGGCGTGATAAATCCCGGGCAGACTATCAATATCTATAAAAAATTTAATGGACATGAGATAATCTCAAAGGATAGCTGGATGCCAAACTATGACATGACGTATGACATAGTTAATGAATACTTCTATGGCTCGGCAGACGGATACAATGATCTGCGCCTAGAATACAAGAAAGTAGAGAAGCCAACTCCGGAACCAGCACCAACGCCAACTCCGAAACCAGAGGTGACACCAGAGACTAAACCTTCAGAAACTCCGAAACCAGAAGTAAAACCAGAGACTAAACCATCTGAAACTCCAAAACCAGAAGTTAAGCCGGAAACCAACCCTTCAGAAACTCCGAAACCAGAAGTGACACCTGAGCCTAAGCCTTCAGAGACACCAAAACCAGAAGTAAAACCGGAAACCAACCCTTCAGAGACACCAAAACCAGAAGTAAAACCAGAGACTAAACCATCTGAAACTCCAAAACCAGAAGTTAAGCCGGAAACCAACCCTTCAGAAACTCCGAAACCAGAAGTGACACCTGAGCCTAAGCCTTCAGAGACACCAAAACCAGAAGTTAAGCCAGAAACTAAACCTTCTGATACACCAAAACCAGAAGTAAAACCGGAAACTAAACCTTCAGATACACCGAAGCCAGAAGTTAAACCAGAGACTAAACCATCTGAAACTCCGAAACCAGAAGTAAAACCGGAAACTAAACCTTCAGAGACTTCAAAACCAGAAGTAAAACCGGAAACTAAACCTTTAGAAACTCCGAAACCAGAAGTTAAGCCTTCAGAAACTCCGAAGCTAGAAGTTAAGCCGGAAACTAAACCTTCAGAGACTTCAAAACCAGAAGTAAAACCGGAAACTAAACCTTTTGATACACCAAAACCAGGAGTTAAGCCGGAAACCAAACCACAAACTAATTCGAATACTGCTCCACAAGCTCCTGTAAAACCTGTTGGGCAAGATTCAAACACTAAAGCTGACAAACCTGTCTCGAAAACAGAAACTACAGCCCTACCAAACACTGGAGAACAAAATTCAATTCTTGGATTTGCAGGCTTTCTCCTTGCAAGTCTTGGTCTAGCAGGCTTGACTTACAAAGGACGTCACTAAAAAATAATACAAGATAAACAAAGAACTTGAACCGTTGTTCAGGTTCTTTTTGGAATGAAAAAATTGAATCGTTAAAAATTTAAAAGCTACTATTTTTAGTCTTATTTAAGTTATCTGCTATAAAATATGGTATAATGATTGAGTTGGTCTAGAGAAATTTTTGACCGTTTTTAGAAAAAGGAGTAAACATGAAGAAAAAACTATTGGCAGGAGCCATTACCTTATTATCTGTAGCAACTTTGGCTGCTTGTTCAAAAAGTTCTGAAGGGGCTGACCTCATCAGCATGAAGGGTGATGTTATCACCGAACACCAATTTTACGAACAAGCTAAAAACAACCCAACTGCACAACAAGTCTTGCTCAATATGACGATAGAAAAAGTATTTGAAAAGCAATATGGGTCTGAAGTGACTGAACAAGAAGTAGATGACGCGGTTGCCGAGGAGCAGAAGAAATACGGGGACAGTTATCAAAATGTTCTTTCACGTGCAGGAATGACTCCTGAGACTCGTAAAGCTCAAATTCGCACCAGCAAATTAGTTGAATTGGCAGTTAAGAAAGCAGCAGAAAATGAACTGACTGACGAAGCTTACCAAAAGGCTTTTGAAGCATATACACCAGATGTAACAGCACAAATCATCCGTATGGATAATGAAGACAAGGCAAAAGAAGTTCTCGAAAAAGCAAAAGCCGAAGGAGCTGACTTTGCTCAGTTGGCAAAAGACAACTCTAACGATGACAAGACAAAAGAAAATGGTGGAGAAATCACTTTTGACTCGGCATCTACTGAACTTCCAGAACAAGTCAAGAAGGCTGCCTTTGCTTTGGATGTGAATGGGGTGTCTGATGTGATTAGAGCAACTGGTACCCAAGCTTATAGTAGCCAATTCTACATCATCAAAGTAATCAAGAAAACAGAAAAATCATCAAATCTAGATGATTACAAAGAAAAATTAAAAACTGTCATTTTGACACAGAAACAAAACGATGCTTCCTTCGTTCAGGGTGTCATCGGAAAAGAATTCCAAGCAGCAAATATTAAAATAAAAGACCCTGCTTTCCAGAGTATTTTTGCTCAATATATTGGAAGTGGAGACTCAAGCTCAAGTTCAAGCAGTAGCTCATCAGCAGAATAAAAAAGAAAAATACAAACTTTGTCTTGAAGTTTGTATTTTTTAGCAATCAGTTTCGTTCAAATAGCAAAATTCGAAGGATTGGAGGATAAGAGTTTTTTTCTTTCTGAAAAAATGGTATAATAGCAATCAAAACTAGAAAATAAAACGGAATTGGGAACAGTTGCCTCTGTTCCTATTAGAATGGTGACATATGAAAATTAGTAAAAGGCACCTATTGAACTATTCCATTTTGATTCCTTACCTCCTTTTATCGATTTTGGGTCTAATCGTCGTTTACTCAACGACGAGTGCAACCTTGATCCAAGAAGGAAAAAGTGCTCTTCAGTTAGCTCGGAACCAAGGAATGTTTTGGATAATCAGTTTGATTTTGATTGCCTTAATTTATAAACTGAAACTTGGTTTTTTAAGAAATGAACGCTTGATTTTTATCGTTATGTTTGTGGAGATGATTCTCTTGGCTTTGGCACGGTTAATTGGTACCCCAATCAATGGTGCCTATGGTTGGATTTCTGTAGGACCAGTGACGATTCAACCCGCAGAGTATCTAAAAATTATCATTATTTGGTACCTAGCCCATCGATTTTCAAAACAACAAGATGAGATAGCGGTCTATGATTTCCAAGTCTTGACCCAAAATCAATGGCTACCTCGTGCTTTTAATGACTGGCGTTTTGTTTTGTTGATTTTGATAGGTAGTTTGGGAATTTTCCCAGATTTGGGAAATGCGACTATCTTGGTGATGGTATCACTGATTATGTATACAGTCAGTGGGATTGCCTACCGTTGGTTTTCAACTTTCCTAGCTCTTTTGGCAGGTAGTTCGATTCTAGCCTTGTCTGTCATTCGCTTTGTCGGGGTTGAAAAGTTTTCTCGAATTCCAGTATTTGGTTACGTTGCTAAACGTTTCAGCGCCTTCTTTAATCCTTTTAATGACTTGGCAGGTGCTGGACACCAGCTTGCAAATTCCTACTATGCCATGGTGAATGGTGGCTGGTTTGGACTTGGGTTAGGAAATTCCATCGAAAAGCGTGGTTATTTGCCAGAAGCCCATACGGATTTCGTCTTTTCGATCGTCATCGAGGAGTTTGGATTTGTAGGAGCTAGTATGATTTTGGCACTCCTTTTCTTCTTGATTTTGCGAATCATCTTGGTTGGTATTCGAGCAAAGGATCCCTTTAACTCCATGGTTGCTATCGGTGTCGGGGGGATGATCCTTGTTCAGGTCTTTGTCAATATTGGTGGGATTTCTGGATTGATCCCTTCTACAGGGGTAACCTTCCCCTTCCTTTCACAAGGGGGAAATAGTCTCCTAGTCTTATCTGTAGCCATTGCCTTTGTATTAAATATAGATGCTAGTGAAAAACGTGCCAAACTTATCAGAGAATATGAAAGTCAAACCTCTGAGATGCTGTAAGGGTTGTATGGAAAGGAAAGTATATGTCTCTTCAAAAATTAGAAAACTATAGAAATAAAGCCGTCGTCCAAGAAGAAGTCTTGATTTTGACTGAGCTGTTAGAAGATATCACAAAAAATATGCTGGCACCAGAAACCTTTGAAAAGATTATCCAGTTGAAAGAATTATCAACAAGTGAGAATTATCAAGGGCTCAATGACCTAGTGACTAGCCTTTCAAATGAAGAAATGATTTACATTTCTCGCTATTTCTCCATTCTTCCACTTTTGATTAATATCTCTGAGGATGTGGACTTAGCCTATGAAATCAATCACCAAAATAATCTGAATCAAGACTATCTAGGAAAACTATCTACAACAATTAAAATGGTAGCTGAGAAAGAAAATGCAGCTGAAATTTTAGAAAAGTTAAATGTGGTTCCTGTCTTAACTGCCCATCCAACGCAAGTACAACGTAAGAGTATGCTGGACTTGACCAATCATATCCACACTCTCCTACGCAAGTACCGTGATGTCAAACTCGGCTTGATTAATAAAGAAAAATGGCACACGGATCTCCGTCGTTACATTGAAATTATCATGCAAACCGACATGATTCGTGAGAAGAAATTGAAAGTAACCAACGAAATCACAAATGTGATGGAGTACTACCAAAGTTCTTTCCTGAATGCTGTACCACGTTTGACGGCTGAATATAAGAAACTTGCTAAAGAACAAGGTATCGAGCTTGAGCATCCAAAACCAATTACAATGGGGATGTGGATCGGAGGAGACCGTGATGGAAATCCTTTCGTAACAGCGGAAACCCTAAACAAATCAGCCTTGACTCAGTGCGAAGTCATCATGAACTACTACGATGAAAAGATTTACAATCTTTATCGTGAATTTTCACTTTCAACCAGCATCGTAAATGTCAGCGACAAGGTCCGTGAGATGGCGCTGAAGTCTCAGGACAACTCGATTTATCGTGAAAAAGAACTCTATCGTAGAGCACTCTTTGACATCCAAGCTAAGATGCAGGCAACCAAGACCCATCTTATCGAGGATAAGGATGTTCATCCAAGATATGCTACCGCAGATGAATTCTATCAAGACTTGTTGGCTATCCGAGATTCTCTATTAGAGAACAAGGGTGAGTACCTGATTTCAGGAGAATTTGTAGAGTTGATGCAGGCAGTTGAAATCTTTGGATTCTACCTTGCTTCTATCGATATGCGCCAAGATTCTAGTGTTCATGAAGCTTGTGTCGCAGAATTGTTAGCATCCGCAGGTATCAACGACCATTATAGCGATCTGTCTGAAGACGAAAAATGCGCCCTCCTCTTAAAAGAGCTGGAAGAAGATCCTCGTATCCTCTCAGCAACTCATGCTGAAAAGTCAGAACTTCTTGAGAAAGAGTTGTCTATCTTTAAAGCTGCCCGCAAGTTGAAGGATAAACTGGGTGAAAATGTCATTCGTCAAACCATCATTTCTCACGCAACAAGTGTATCCGATATGCTAGAGCTAGCAATCATGCTCAAAGAAGTCGGCTTGGTGGATGCCCAAAAAGCCCGTGTCCAAATTGTTCCCCTGTTTGAGACTATCGAGGACTTAGATCATTCGGAAGAAACCATGAGAAAATACTTCTCTCTTCCTTTAGCTAAAAAATGGATTGCTTCAAAAGATAACTATCAGGAAATCATGCTCGGTTACTCTGATAGTAACAAGGACGGTGGTTACCTGTCATCATGTTGGACCCTCTACAAGGCGCAACAACAACTAACTGCTATCGGTGATGAATTTGGCGTTAAAGTAACCTTCTTCCATGGTCGTGGTGGTACTGTGGGTCGTGGTGGTGGCCCAACTTATGAAGCCATTACATCTCAACCGCTCAAGTCTATCAAGGACCGCATCCGTCTGACTGAGCAGGGAGAAGTCATTGGAAACAAATACGGAAACAAAGACGCTGCCTATTATAACCTTGAGATGTTGGTTTCCGCAGCTATTAACCGTATGATTACCAAGAAGAAGAGTGATACCAATACGTCAAATCGTTACGAAGCTATCATGGATCAAGTAGTGGACCGTAGCTATGATATCTATCGTGATTTGGTCTTTGGAAATGAACATTTCTATGACTATTTCTTTGAATCAAGTCCAATCAAGGCTATTTCAAGCTTCAATATCGGTTCGCGTCCAGCAGCTCGTAAGACCATCACTGAAATTGGCGGTTTGCGTGCCATTCCTTGGGTCTTCTCATGGTCACAAAGTCGTGTCATGTTTCCTGGATGGTATGGCGTGGGTTCAAGCTTCAAAGAATTTATTGATCAAGATCCTGATAATATTGAGATCCTCCGTGACATGTACCAAAACTGGCCTTTCTTCCAATCCCTGCTCTCTAATGTGGACATGGTCTTATCTAAGTCTAATATGAACATTGCTTTTGAATATGCCAAGCTCTGTGAAGATGAAGAAGTGCAGGCTATCTACTACACTATTTTAGATGAATGGCAGTTGACTAAGGACGTTATTTTAGCTATCGAAGGTTATGACGAACTCTTGGCAGAAAACTCTTACCTAAAAGACAGTCTAAACTATCGTATGCCTTACTTTAATATCCTTAACTACATCCAGTTGGAGTTGATAAAACGTCAACGCCGCGGCGAATTGTCAGCTGACGAAGAAAAACTGATTCATACAACTATCAACGGAATTGCAACAGGTTTGCGTAATTCAGGCTGATATTCTACAAACTTCCTCTTTTTTCAAGGGGAAGTTTTTGAATTGTTTAAAAAATTCTAAAAATAAGCTTGACAAGTAGTTGAAAAATGATATAATTTAAACATTCAGAAAGTAATCATTGAAGTTTTTTAGAGAGTCTGTGGTTGGTGGAAACAGATAGATGAAAGTGACGAAATTGGGCTGAATGTATTTAAGAATTTGAAATCATAAAAATTCGGTGAGCACACCTTACAGTGCAACTCGTTATTGCGAGAAAGAGCGATAGGGATATTCCCTATAATTGAGGTGGCACCGCGCATCGACGTCCTCACACAAGTTTTTTGTGTGAGGACTTTTTCTATGGGGAGGAAAGATATTGGAATTTAAACGATGGCATCACTTGATGATGTGATTTAAAAAGTTAAGGTAAAAGAATTAAGGAGAAAGAAAAATGAAAAATAAACGTTTGATTGGAATTGTCGCTGGATTAGCAGTATTGGTAGTGGCTAGCTTGATTTATTCATCTATGAACAAGCCAGTAGCCAAGGAAGAGCAAAAGGTTGCTAAGGTTGGTGTCCTTCAATTTGTTAGTCACCCATCCTTGGACTTGATTTACCAAGGGATTCAAGATGGATTAGCTGAAGAAGGCTATAAAGGTGACCAAGTGAAAATCGACTTTATGAACTCTGAAGGGGATCAGAGCAAGGTTGCAACCATGAGTAAACAGTTAGTAGCAAATGGAAATGACGTTGTTGTTGGGATTGCGACACCAGCGGCTCAAGGACTCGCTAGTGCTACGAAAGATCTACCAGTTATCATGGCTGCTATTACAGACCCAATCGGTGCGAACTTGGTCAAAGATTTGAAAAAACCAGGTGGCAACATCACAGGGGTGTCAGACCACAACCCTGCTGAACAACAGGTGGAACTCATTAAGGCTTTAACTCCTGATGTTAAAACCATCGGAGCTCTTTACTCAAGTAGTGAAGACAATACAAAAACACAGGTAGAAGAATTCAAGGCATATGCTGAAAAAGCGGGTTTGAAAGTCGAAACCTTTGCCGTTCCTTCCACTAACGAAATTGCTTCAACAGTTAATGTTATGACCAGCAAGGTTGACGCTATCTGGATTCCAATCGATAACTCTATTGCTTCAGCCTTCTCAACTGTTGTATCAAGCAACCAATCAGCTAAAAAACCAATCTACCCAAGTGCAACTGCCATGGTAGAAGCAGGTGGTTTGGCATCCGTTGTAGTTGACCAACATGACGTTGGTGTGGCAACTGGTAAAATGATTGCTAAAGTTTTGAAAGGTGAAAAACCAGCTGATACGCCAGTTAATGTCTTCTCAACTGGTAAGTCAGTGATTAACAAAAAACTAGCGCAGGAACTTGGTATCACCATTCCTGAGTCTGTTCTAAAAGAAGCAGGACAAGTGGTTGAATAAAGATAAAGGAGGAGTTGGGGACATCTCCTCCCATTTTTACTAAAGAAAGAAATGAGTGAAAGATTATGATAGTATCCATTATTTCTCAGGGGATGGTCTGGGCGATTTTAGGTTTGGGAATCTTTATGACTTTTCGAATTTTGAATTTCCCTGATATGACTACTGAGGGCTCTTTTCCTCTTGGGGGAGCAGTAGCTGTAACCTTGATAACACAGGGAGTAAATCCGTTTTTAGCAACCTTAGCTGCAGTAGGGGCAGGCTGTCTAGCTGGAATGGCGACAGGTCTCTTATATACCAAAGGAAAAATTCCAACTCTCTTATCAGGGATTCTGGTCATGACTTCCTGCCATTCCATCATGCTCATGATTATGGGGCGTGCCAATCTGGGGCTTCTTGGAACCAAGCAAATTCAGGATGTCTTACCTTTTGATTCGGACCTTAACCAACTCCTGACTGGACTAATCTTTGTAGCTCTTGTAATTGGTCTCATGCTCTTTTTCCTAGATACCAAACTAGGTCAGGCCTACATCGCTACAGGTGATAATCCTGATATGGCTCGTAGTTTTGGTATCAATACTGGACGTATGGAACTCATGGGCTTGGTTCTCTCAAATGGGATTATCGCGCTTGCAGGAGCCTTAATTGCTCAACAAGAAGGATACGCGGATGTTTCTCGTGGTATCGGGGTTATCGTAGTTGGTCTAGCTAGCTTGATTATTGGTGAGGTATTGTTTAAGAGTTTGACCTTAGCTGAGCGACTCATGACCATCGTCGTTGGCTCTATTGCTTATCAGTTCCTCGTTTGGGGAGTGATTGCTCTTGGTTTTAACACCAGCTATTTACGACTCTATAGCGCCTTGATTTTGGCGGTTTGCCTTATGATTCCAACCTTTAAAAGCAAATACCTGAAAGGAGTCAAGTTCAGCAAATGACAGCAATTGTAGAATTAAAAAATGCTACCAAAGTCATCACGAATGGCTTTGACGAGGAAAAAATCATTCTGAATGATGTTTCTCTTGAAATTTTCGAACATGATTTCATTACCATTCTAGGTGGAAATGGAGCTGGGAAGTCAACGCTTTTTAACACTATTGCAGGTACCTTACCTTTAACAAGTGGGAGTATCCGTATCATGGGCGAGGACGTGACGCATTTTTCACCTGAAAAGCGGGCTAAGTATTTGTCTCGTGTCTTTCAGGATCCTAAGATGGGGACGGCTCCCCGTATGACGGTGGCGGAAAATCTCTTAATTGCCAAGTTTCGTGGTGAGAAGAGAGGACTCCTTCCTAGGAGACTTTCAAGCCATAGGGAAGAGTTTCAGGCTACTATTGAAAAAGTGGGAAATGGTCTTGAGAAACATCTCGACACTCCGATTGAGTTTCTTTCAGGTGGACAACGTCAGGCCTTGAGTCTCTTGATGGCAACCTTGAAGCGACCAGAGTTGCTCTTGTTGGATGAACACACAGCAGCTCTCGACCCAAAGACCAGTGTTGCTTTGATGGAGTTAACAGATGACTTTGTCAGCAAGGATCATCTGACAGCATTGATGATTACCCACCATATGGAAGATGCGCTGAAGTATGGCAATCGTCTGATTGTAATGAAGGAAGGTCGTATCATCCAAGACCTCAATAAAGAAGAAAAAGCTAAGATGAAAATTTCAGACTACTATCAATTATTTGAATAGATGAGTTAAATAATCATCAAAAAATAGAGAAGAGAAACTTAGAAGCATTAAAGTGTTTCTGAGTTTTTTATATCCTCTTTCTATCTAGAAAAATAAGGCAAAGAGAATTACGGAAAGTGTATGAAATGGTTTACTTTTTTTCAGAAATAAGCTATACTAGTTTACGTGAAACTATGATAAGATGGAGGTATTGTGTATGGTTGACAAGCAAGTCATTGAAGAAATCAAAAACAATGCCAACATTGTGGAAGTCATAGGTGATGTGATTTCTTTACAGAAGGCTGGACGGAACTATTTAGGGCTCTGTCCTTTTCATGGTGAAAAGACCCCCTCTTTCAACGTAGTTGAGGACAAGCAGTTTTATCACTGTTTTGGATGTGGGCGCTCAGGAGATGTTTTTAAATTCATCGAAGAATACCAAGGTGTGTCCTTCATGGAAGCCGTTCAGCTCTTAGGAGAGCGCGTCGGTATTCAACTAGCCATGCCTGTCCAGTCTCGTCCTCAACAGGCTTCGCCTCATCAAGCTCTATATGATATGCATGAAGAAGCTGCCCGTTTTTACCATGCAATCCTCATGACGACCAAGATGGGAGAAGAAGCAAGGGCTTATCTCTACAAACGCGGATTGACAGACGATGTTCTGAAGCACTTCCAGATTGGGCTGGCTCCAGCAGAGAGAACCTATCTCTACCAACGTTTATCTGACAAGTTTGAGGAAAAGGATTTATTGGATTCTGGCTTGTTTTATCTGTCAGATGGTAATCAATTTTATGATACTTTTTTTGGACGGATCATTTTTCCTTTGACCAATGACAAGGGGCAGGTTATTGCATTTTCAGGTCGTATCTGGCAAGAAACGGATAGTCAGACTGCCAAATATAAAAATAGTCGCTCGACTGCAATTTTTAACAAGAGTTACGAATTGTATCATTTGGACAAGGCAAAAAAGGGAACAGGTAAGATTACTGAGCTTTATCTGATGGAAGGCTTCATGGATGTGATTGCAGCCTACCGTGCTGGTATAGAAAATGCTGTAGCTTCCATGGGAACAGCCTTAAGCAAGGAACATGCTGACCACCTCAAACGCTTTACGAAAAAGATAGTTCTCAGCTATGATGGCGACAAGGCAGGGCAGGCAGCAACAGCCAAGGCTCTAGAGGAGTTAAAAGATTTCTCAGTTGAGGTTGTTCGAGTACCTGATGCCATGGACCCAGATGAGTATTTGCAAAAGAATTCTGCTGAAGACCTGGCTTACCTTTTAACCAAGACTCGGATTAGTCCTATTGAGTTCTATATTTACCAGCTCAAGCCAGAAAATAGTGATAACTTGCAGGCGCAAATTGAGTTCATTGAAAAGATTGCTCCCCTAATCGCCAAAGAAAAGTCTATCACTGCCCAGAATTCTTATATCCACATTCTGGCTGATAATCTACCTTCTTTTGATTACCAGCAGGTTGAGCAGATTGTAAATGAAAGTCGAATTGTTCAAAGGCAGGAAAGAGTCAAAGAGGAGCATGCTCCAGCAGTGATTAGTTTGCCTGTGACGCGGCAACTGACAGCAGTCATGAGAGCAGAGGCTCATCTCCTCTATAGGATGGCCGAGAACCCAGTTGTGTTAAATGACTACCGATTAAGAGACGATTTTTTCTTTGATACCCCAGAATTTCAGATTCTTTACGAATTATTAAGTGAGCAGGGAGAAATCGGCTCAGAGGAGCTTTCTCATCAGACACCTGAAGTTGAAAATGCTTGGTACCACGTGCTTAGTCTGGATTTGCCAGCTGAGATGTCGCCTCAAGAGCTAGTAGAAGTCGAAGCGACTCGAAACCGTGCCCTCCTTAGCAAGGACAACTTAAGAATTAAAAAGAAAGTGCAGGAAGCTAGTCATGTAGGAGATACAGACACAGCCTTGGAAGAATTACAACGATTGATTTCCCAAAAGAGAAGAATGGAGTAATAATGACAACAAAACAAAAAGAAGTAACTACATTTGATGTGCAAGTGGCAGACTTTATCCGTAACCACAAAAAAACAGGAACAGCAACAGACGACGAAATCAATTCAAGTCTAGTTATTCCTTTTACCCTGGATGCAGATGGCATTGAAGACCTTTTGCAACGGATTCAGGATGCTGGAATTTCTATCACAGATAACGAAGGAAATCCAAGTGCGCGTGTTCTTAGTGCAGAAGAAGAACCAGAACTCAGTGATGAGGACTTGATTGGCTCAACTTCTGCCAAGGTTAATGACCCTGTCCGTATGTATTTGAAGGAAATCGGGGTTGTTCCTCTTTTGACCAACGAAGAGGAAAAAGAATTGGCCCTAGCTGTTGAGGCAGGTGATATCGAAGCCAAACAACGTCTTGCCGAAGCCAACCTTCGTTTGGTGGTTTCAATCGCTAAGCGCTACGTAGGGCGTGGCATGCAATTTCTTGACTTGATCCAAGAAGGAAACATGGGCTTGATGAAGGCAGTGGACAAGTTTGACTATTCAAAAGGATTTAAGTTTTCTACTTACGCAACTTGGTGGATTCGTCAGGCGATTACCCGTGCCATCGCTGACCAGGCCCGTACCATTCGTATCCCTGTCCACATGGTAGAAACGATTAACAAGCTTGTCCGAGAACAGCGTAATCTCCTTCAAGAATTGGGACAAGATCCGACACCTGAACAAATCGCTGAGCGAATGGATATGACACCTGATAAGGTACGCGAAATCTTGAAGATTGCCCAAGAGCCAGTCTCGCTTGAAACACCGATTGGTGAAGAGGACGATAGCCATCTTGGGGACTTTATCGAAGACGAAGTGATTGAAAATCCAGTAGACTATACAACTCGTATCGTTTTGCGTGAGCAGTTGGATGAAGTCTTGGATACTCTTACAGACCGTGAAGAAAACGTCTTGCGCTTGCGTTTCGGACTAGATGATGGGAAAATGCGTACTCTTGAAGATGTTGGGAAAGTCTTTAACGTGACTCGTGAGCGTATCCGTCAGATCGAGGCCAAGGCTTTGAGAAAATTGCGTCAACCAAGTCGCAGCAAACCGCTTCGTGATTTTATTGAAGACTAGGAGTGAGGAATAACATGGCTTATACAGAAGAGCAAATTGAAACGATCAAAACACGCATTTTAAATGCTTTGGAAGAAGTCATCGACCCTGAGTTGGGGATTGATATTGTCAACCTAGGTTTGATTTATGAAATTCGTTTTGATGGTGAAACAGGTCACACTGAAATTGATATGACCTTGACAACTATGGGCTGCCCACTGGCTGACCTTTTGACAGACCAGATACACGATGCGATGACAGATGTGCCTGAGGTAACTAATACCGAGGTCAAATTGGTCTGGTATCCAGCTTGGACTGTTGAAAAAATGAGTCGCTATGCACGTATCGCGCTAGGAATTAAATAAAGACTAAGAAAAATGAGAGAGACGATTGGAAAATAGGGTAAATTCCTCTTTTTCCTCTGGTCTCTTCTTTCTTTTGCTGATTTTCTGGAAATAAAATGGTATAATGAATGGTATGGAAAACGAAAAATTGCGTGTCAATATGCTAAGTTCAAGTGAAAAAGTGGCTGGTCAGGGAGTATCAGGAGCCTACCGTGAGTTGGTACGCCTTCTACATCGAGATGCCAAAGACCAGTTGATTGTTACAGAGAATCTTCCTGTAGAAGCGGATGTAACCCACTTTCATACCATTGATTTCCCTTATTATTTATCTACTTTCCAAAAGAAACGCTCTGGGAGAAAAATTGGCTATGTGCATTTCTTGCCTGATACGCTTGAGGGAAGCTTGAAAATTCCATTTTTCTTAAAGGGAATTATCAAACGCTATGTGTTTTCTTTTTATAACCGAATGGAACACTTGGTCGTGGTCAATCCCATGTTTATCGAGGATTTGGTAGCTGCTGGTATTCCGCGTGAAAAAGTAACTTATATTCCAAACTTTGTAAATAAAGAAAAATGGCATCCATTACCAGCTGAACAAGTTGCACAACTCCGGAAGGAAATGGATTTAGCGGAAGGTCAGTTTGTCGTAATCGGTGCGGGTCAGGTTCAGAAACGAAAAGGAATTGATGATTTTATCCGTCTTGCTGAGGAATTGCCAGAAATTACCTTTATCTGGGCTGGTGGTTTTTCATTTGGTGGGATGACAGATGGTTATGAACGCTATAAGAAGATTATGGACAATCCACCCAAAAATCTTATTTTCCCAGGTATTGTTCCGCCAGAGCGGATGCGTGAGTTCTATGCTTTAGCAGATTTGTTCTTGCTACCAAGTTACAATGAATTATTCCCTATGACTATCTTAGAGGCAGCTAGCTGTGAAGCACCGATTATGTTGAGGGATTTAGATCTATACAAGGTCATCCTTGAAGGGAATTATCGTGCAACAAGTGATGTTTCCGAGATGAGAGAAGCAATCCTAGAATACAAGAATGCCCCTGAAGCTTTAAAAGACTTGAAAGAAAAAGCTCGTGAGATTTCCAAAGAGTACTCTGAGGAGCATTTGTTGGAAATCTGGCTAAAATTCTATCGAGAACAGGCTGCTTTGGGCAAAAAGTGAGGTAATTTATGCGAATTGGTTTATTTACAGATACCTATTTCCCTCAGGTTTCCGGGGTCGCGACTAGTATTCGAACATTGAAAACTGAGCTTGAGAAGCAAGGGCATGCAGTTTTTATCTTTACAACGACCGATAAAGATGTGAACCGATACGAGGATTGGCAAATTATCCGAATTCCGAGTGTTCCTTTCTTTGCATTTAAGGATCGACGATTTGCCTACCGAGGTTTTACAAAGGCGCTTGAAATTGCCAAGCAGTATCAACTTGACATCATTCATACCCAGACAGAATTTTCACTTGGTTTGTTAGGGATTTGGATTGCGAGAGAATTAAAAATTCCAGTTATTCATACCTACCATACCCAGTACGAAGACTATGTGCATTACATTGCTAAAGGCATGCTAATTCGTCCGAGTATGGTAAAATATTTGGTGCGTGGCTTCCTTCATGATGTAGATGGCGTGATTTGCCCTAGTGAGATTGTTCGTGACCTTTTATCTAAATACAAAGTCAAGGTTGAAAAGCGTGTCATCCCAACTGGAATTGAGCTAGCTAAGTTTGAACGACCTGAGATCAAAGAGGAAAACTTACAAGAGCTTCGTTCGAAGTTAGGCATTCAGGAAGACGAGAAAATGCTGCTGAGCCTTTCTCGTATCTCCTTTGAGAAGAATATCCAAGCGGTCCTAAACGCCTTTGCTGGGGTATTGAAAGAAGAAGACAAGGTGAAGTTGGTTGTTGCTGGAGATGGTCCTTATCTGGACAGTCTGAAGGAGCAAGCAGTAAAATTAAACCTGCAAAAACATGTGATTTTTACAGGTATGATTGCTCCAAGCGAGACAGCCTTATACTATAAAGCGGCTGATTTCTTTATTTCTGCCTCTACGAGTGAAACCCAGGGTTTAACCTATCTAGAAAGTCTAGCCAGTGGAACGCCTGTCATCGCTCATGGCAACCCCTATCTTGAAAATCTGATCAATGAAAAAATGTTTGGAACACTTTATTATGGAGAACGAGAGCTTGCAGGCGCTATCCTCGAAGCCTTGATAGCTACTCCTGATATGTCTGAACAAAAATTGGCGGATAAGTTGTATGAGATTTCGGCTGAGAACTTTGGGAAGCGAGTTCATGAGTTTTATCTCGATGCGATGATTTCAAATAAATTTGAGCAGGAACTACGTGGCGACGAACCTATGACACAGCGATTTCTGAAGACAGTTCTTTATCTACCCCAGCAGGCTGTGTCGGCTCCAGTTAAGGAGTCTAAACGAATACTAAAGGCTTCTAAAAAGCAGTTGTCTAGCATCCGGGATTACTGGAGAGATTAGTAAAAATATAGGAGAATAAAAGATGGCGAAAAAATTTATGAGAAGTGGAAGAGATCAAAAAATTGGTGGTGTTTGCGCAGGAGTAGCTCACTATTTCGATATTGATCCTACAATTGTTCGTGTGATTTGGGGTGTTCTTGCCTTTTGTTATGGGGCAGGGGTCGTAGCATATATTATTTTATGGGCAATTGCTCCAGTTTCGACAGAATATTAAATTAGAAATATAAGGTTTAAAGGAGAGGCTATGGCTTTCGGAGACGATAGAAAACGTAAAAAAACATTGTTTGAAAAATTAACATTATTAATTGTTATTGTTATGTTACTTGCAAGTTTACTTGGTATTTTTGCAACAGCAATAGGTGCGTTGAGTAATCTATAAAGCTTGATGATAAATCAGGATTATTTAGTGACTGGGATTTCCCAGCCTTTTTAAAGCGAGAAGAAAATATGAGTATGTTTTTAGATACAGCCAAGATTAAGGTCAAGGCTGGTAATGGTGGCGATGGCATGGTCGCCTTTCGCCGTGAAAAATATGTCCCTAATGGTGGTCCTTGGGGTGGTGATGGTGGACGTGGAGGTAACGTTGTTTTCGTTGTGGACGAAGGCTTACGTACCTTGATGGATTTCCGTTATAATCGTCATTTCAAGGCTGATTCCGGTGAAAAAGGGATGACCAAAGGAATGCACGGACGTGGTGCAGAGGACCTTCGTGTTCGCGTACCACAGGGAACTACTGTACGTGATGCAGAGACAGGTAAAGTCATTACAGACTTGATTGAACATGGTCAAGAATTTATCGTGGCTCATGGCGGTCGAGGTGGCCGAGGAAACATCCGTTTTGCGACTCCCAAAAATCCTGCACCTGAAATCTCTGAGAATGGAGAACCAGGTCAAGAACGTGAGTTGCAACTAGAACTGAAAATCTTGGCGGATGTTGGCTTGGTCGGTTTCCCATCGGTTGGAAAGTCAACTCTGCTTAGTGTCATCACTTCAGCGAAACCAAAAATCGGTGCTTATCATTTTACAACGATTGTGCCAAATCTAGGTATGGTTCGTACGCAGTCAGGCGAATCTTTTGCAGTAGCAGACCTTCCAGGTTTGATTGAAGGGGCCAGTCAAGGTGTTGGTCTTGGAACCCAGTTTCTCCGTCATATCGAACGTACACGAGTTATCCTCCATGTCATCGATATGTCTGCTAGCGAAGGACGTGATCCTTACGAGGATTACCTTGCTATCAATAAGGAATTAGAATCCTACAACCTTCGTCTCATGGAACGTCCGCAGATTATCGTAGCCAACAAGATGGATATGCCTGAAAGTCAGGAAAATCTGAAAACTTTTAAGGAAAAGTTGGCAGCAAACTACGACGAGTTTGAGGAACTTCCAGCTATCTTCCCTATTTCTGGATTGACCAAACAAGGGTTGGCGACACTTTTGGACGCTACAGCTGAATTGTTAGATAAGACTCCAGAATTCCCAATCTATGATGAATCCGATATGGAAGAAGAAGCTTACTACGGATTTGATGAGGAAGAAAAAGCCTTTGAAATTAGTCGTGATGACGATGCGACATGGGTACTTTCTGGTGAAAAACTCATGAAACTCTTTAACATGACCAACTTTGACCGTGATGAGTCTGTCATGAAGTTTGCTCGTCAGCTTCGTGGTATGGGGGTTGACGAAGCCCTTCGTGCGCGTGGAGCTAAGGATGGCGATTTGGTCCGCATTGGTAAATTTGAATTTGAATTTGTAGACTAGGAGATTGATATGGGAGATAAACCGATATCATTCCGAGATGCAGATGGAAATTTTGTTTCTGCAGCAGATGTTTGGAATGAAAAGAAACTAGAAGAACTGTTCAATCGTCTCAATCCCAAACGTGCTCTTAGATTGGCACGAGAAAAAAAAGATAATGAGAAGGCCGATAGAGAAGAAAAATGATTTATCGATTTTGGTATAAGTTTTTTAAAATTCATAGGGTGTAATGAGAAACTAGCATCAGGGGAGAATAGAATTTGTTCTCTCTTTTTGATGCATAAAAATGAAAATATATTTCTGAAAATTTTCAGAGTTGTGAAGTGTTCAATATGCTATGTGATTCATTTGCAGATAGCAGTAGTGCTTTCTAGCTTGGCGATTAGAAATAGAAAGATTTAAAAGCTTTTTAGGATTCTATTTCTTCACATGCATCATACAAAAGGGGGACGAAGCTCCTGTCAACTTGTTTCTCAGGATGTCTATAATGATGATATCACGATTTTTCATTCTGACTGATTAGGTAGTGATAATCTTGATCGAATTCATGCTCGCCTTTATCTTTCTAATAGAACTCGAAATTCCTAATTCAGTTGTTTTAGAGAATAAATTCTTCAAATATTTGTATATTATGGAAAAATATTAGCTGCTAAGATCTTGGAGAACTATAGTAAAAAGTCGCTAATATCAGTTGTTTGTGGTAGAATAAAAGGTATAAAATAGAAGGAGAACTGAAATGTCTTTTCAGGATAGAAAGATAAAATATTCAATCCGAAAATTATCAGTAGCTACTGTGTCCCTTGCGATTGGATTTTTGTTTGCACCCACTGCGATTGGAGTGGACCAAACAGTTCACGCAGATGAGCTCGAATCTACAGCACAAGTGGGAAATAAGTCAGATAATCAAGCCTCAGAAGGAGCGTCTGAAGCAACAAAAGTAGAAAATCAAGAGACGACTTCAACGAAGGCTTCTGCATCAGTGCCAGCAGAGACTAAAGAGGACAATCGAGCTCCCTTAAAGTTTGCCACCCCTACTGTGACAGAGACAAGTCAAGTTACAGATTCAACTGCTCTTAGAAATTCTCAACCAGCTGCTGAAATGGCTCAGCCATCCACAGAAGGAGCTGCCCAGCTGCCCTCTGCAAACGTTAGTCTGAAGAAGAGTGCTTTAGAGAACTATCTCAAAGAGTTGCGCAATAAGGATTTTTCAAGGAAAACAGATGAGAGTGTAGAAATCCTTAATGATTTGATGACAGCGGCTGATAGCCTACTTCAAACTGCAACAAAGCAAGAAGAAATTGATAAAGTTTACCGAAATCTGGTGACCTTCGTTAATTCTGGACTTCGTAATAAAAATTCAAAAGTCATCTTGGGAAAGGATAAGATTCCTTCAAAAGAAGCAGAGTCTGTAGACACTTCCTCTAAAGGAAAATTATCTGAGGATTCTGCAAAACAGACTGATACTACCTACAGAGTAGAATACAAATTTAAGAACTCAACTCCAATCTATCCTCTGCCCAATAAGATTCGCTCAATGCTTCCAGCTGCTAGTGAATTTGTAGCTCAAGCGGATGATTACAAAGATGTGATTCAACTTGGGACAACTACAGTAAGTGTTCCAACTGGTACTTGGACTTTCCATGGTTTTGATACAGCTAAATATGGAAAAGCTATTGCAGGAACGAAAGTCAAAACCATCACTGGAACGTGGAGCTTTGAGCCAAATGGTGTCGACTATGAGTTCCAGTCAACCAATCCTGATATTGCATTACCAGATTATATCGCTAAGCTGACTCCGAAAAATCCAACTGATTATAAGATGGGCGGCCTGTTTCTTACAGAAGTAGATGCTGAGCAACCAAGTGAAACGACTTATGTTGATGCAGCAAATAAGGTGACTTGGAAATTCGAAGGATACGATAAAGAAAAAGTCATTATTGGAGTAGGAAGACGGACTTTTGTTGGAAGATGGGCCCCCACTCCTAATCCAGAATATGTATTCAAATCATCTAAATCAGGTGTCCCATTGCCACAAAGTATCTTGGACATGCTTCCGAAAGATGAGGCCTCTTACAAGGTTGGTGACACAATTGTAGCCAAACAACCGGCTAAAGAATCAGTAGAAGAAGTTGAAAAAGATTATATATGGACCTTCAAGGGATATGATCACAAGAATGCGACTTTTGATGGCAAGCGCGTGATATATACTGGTATATGGGAAGTAACGCCTAGACCGCACCATGTAAGCTATCGTTTTGAAAGTGGGACGACTGGCCTTTCTTTACCTGACTTTATCCAGAAGAAAACACCAAAAGACACCTCAACTTACTACAATACACAAAAAGTTCTACCAGAAGAGCTAACTACAACGACGTACACAGATGATGTGAACGACGGTATCTGGACTTTTGTTGGTTACGATGCTAAGAGTAAGACTGTGAAAAAGGTTGATCTAGCTTTCATTGGTAAGTGGGAGTTTAAGGCGAATCAGTATCAAGTAGCTTACCGATTCGAAAGTGCGACTGCTGGGAAAGATCTCCCAGCAGCTATCACGGCCTTATCTCCAAATGATAGTACAACTTATGTGAATGGCGCAGCAGTTTCAGCCAAACAACCCGTTCAAACGACTTATACAGATACAGTGAATGACGGTGTATGGACCTTCAAGGGCTATGCTGCAGATAGTGCGGTCGTGAATAAGGCAAATGTGAATTTTGTAGGCAAATGGGAATTTAAGGTAAACCAGTATCAAGCAGGTTACCGATTTGAAAGTGCGACTGCTGGGAAAAATCTTCCAGCAGCTATCACATCCTTGACTCCAAGCGATAGTGCGACCTATCTGAATGGTGTTGCAGTTTTGGCTAAGCAACCAATCCAAACCACTTACATAGATGATGTGAACGATGGTATCTGGACCTTCAAGAGGTATATTCCAGCTGGTGCTGTGGTTAATAAGGCAGATGTTGCTTTTATTGGTCAGTGGGAATTTGCGCCTAATAAGTACCAAGCGACATACCGTTTCGAGAGTGCAACAGCAGGTAAAGTTCTCCCCGCAGACATTGCAGTTTGGACACCAAGTGATATTGCTACTTATATGGATGGTACAAGTGTTTTAGCTAAACAACCAGTGAAAACGAACTATACAGACGAAGTGAATAATGGTACCTGGACCTTCAAGGGCTACGACATAGCTAGCGCTGTTATCAACAAAGCTAATATAGCCTTCGTAGGGAAGTGGGAATTCAAGGCGAATCCGACAAATGCTGAAACTTATATGCCTCAGGTAACGGAAGAAATCATCAAGATTGGAGACAAACCAAACTTGACCGATAATGTGACGAACTTGTCAAGCCTTCCAGCTGGCACTAAGGTGGTTGATATCACGCCTGTGGGTCAAATAGATACTACAAAACCAGGTACTTATAGCGGTACAGTTCGTGTTGATTATCCAGATGGTTCTTCTACTGAAGTTTCCGTACCAGTTAATGTTTTGCCTGCACCGGTAACTGAAACCTATAAAGTGACTTACAGCTTTGAAAGTGTGACAGCAGATAACAACTTGCCAGCAGAAGTATTGAACTTACTTCCACAAAGTGGAACATATACTACAAGTTCTTCTGCAGCGATTGCTTTTGTTCCAGAAGCACCGATGCCTGTAGAAGTTGCTGTTGCAAATGGTACTTGGAAATTCGCTGGTTACGAAAAAGTGGAAGAGGGAACAAGTTTGACCTTCGTAGGTAAGTGGACCTTTGAAGCCAAGCAAGCTCCTAGTGCGCAATCGGAACCAGCGCCGCAACTGCAACCACAGCCAAGTCCGGTTCCACCAGTGACTCCAGAAGCGAAGCCAACTCAAGAGGCTGATTCAGCAGCTAAAGTACAAACGGATCAGTTAGAGAAGAAGCCTGAAAGCAAACTTGTTTCAAATGCTAAGCCAGCTGTTCCAACTCCTGCAGGAGATAAGACTAAACAAGCGACCTTACCAAATACAGGTAGTATTTCTCCTTTCTCACTGACGGAATTGATAGCAAGTTCTACTTTTGCCGGTTTTGGAGTATTGCTCATCAATCGTAAACGTAAAGATGATTAAGCATTGATGTTATCTAGTAGCTTTCGACTTTTATAAGATTGTAAGCAAGTAGTTGACTTTTTGTTAAGTGTATCTGAGTCAAAAGGGTTAATGCTTAGAGAAGACCAATTCGGTCTTCTCTTTTTACGTTTTAGATAGAAATCCGCTAGTATGCGAGAGGTTTTTAAGAGAAGCTAGGCTACTGAAAAAGCTCAAATTATGGTATATATAATAGTAGAATAGAATCGAGGATAGTATGTCATTTAAGAAATTTCAATTTAAAAATTATATAGTAGAGGCCTTGGAGGAGTTGAAATTCGTAACTCCTACAGAGGTACAAGAAAAATTAATCCCTATTGTACTGGCAGGTCGTGACTTGGTGGGCGAATCGAAAACAGGTTCAGGAAAGACACACACTTTCCTACTTCCTATTTTCCAGCAATTGGATGAAACTAGCGATAGTGTGCAAGCAGTGATTACGACTCCAAGTCGGGAGTTGGCTACTCAGATCTACCAAGCAGCTCGTCAGATTGCAGCTCACTCAGATGTCGAAGTTCGTGTGATTAATTATGTGGGTGGTACGGATAAGGCCCGTCAGATTGAAAAACTTGCCAGCAGCCAACCCCATATTGTTATTGGGACTCCAGGGCGTATCTATGACTTGGTCAAATCTGGTGATTTGGCTATTCACAAGGCTAAGACTTTTGTTGTTGATGAAGCCGATATGACCTTAGATATGGGATTCTTGGAAACCGTTGATAAGATTGCAGGAAGCCTTCCAAAAGATTTGCAATTCATGGTCTTTTCGGCGACCATTCCACAAAAGTTACAACCGTTCTTGAAAAAATACTTGTCAAATCCTGTCATGGAGAAAATCAAAACCAAGACAGTCATCTCAGATACGATTGATAATTGGTTGATTTCGACCAAGGGCCGTGACAAGAATGCTCAGATTTACCAGCTGACTCAGTTGATGCAGCCTTATTTGGCAATGATTTTTGTTAACACAAAGACGCGTGCTGATGAGTTACATGCCTACTTGACTGCTCAAGGATTGAAGGTAGCAAAGATTCATGGAGATATTGCTCCTCGTGAACGCAAGCGGATCATGAACCAGGTGAAAAATCTGGATTTTGAGTACATTGTCGCAACGGACTTGGCGGCTCGTGGAATTGATATTGAAGGTGTCAGCCATGTTATCAATGATGCCATTCCGCAAGATTTGTCCTTCTTTGTTCACCGTGTTGGACGAACTGGACGCAATGGTCTACCTGGTACAGCTATTACCCTTTACCAGCCAAGTGATGACTCGGATATCCGTGAGTTGGAGAAATTAGGGATCAAGTTTACTCCTAAGATGGTCAAAGACGGAGAGTTTCAAGATACCTATGACCGTGATCGTCGTGCCAATCGTGAAAAGAAGCAGGATAAACTTGATACGGAGATGATTGGTTTGGTTAAAAAGAAAAAGAAAAAAGTCAAACCAGGCTATAAGAAGAAGATTCAATGGGCGGTGGATGAAAAACGCCGTAAAACCAAGCGTGCTGAGAATCGTGCGCGAGGACGTGCAGAACGCAAAGCCAAACGCCAAACATTTTAAAAACTGGCTCATTGTCAACTGTAGTGGGTTGAAGTCAGCTAAGATCGAGAAAGGACGGATTTCTTCCTTTCTTTTTTGATGTTGAGAGCGATGAAAATCCTTTTTTTGAAGTTTTCAAAGTTTCGAAAACCAAAAGCATTGCGTTTGATGAGTTTAATGAGATTATTGGTCGCTTCTAATTTGGCGTTGGAATAAGGTAATTGAGGGACGTTGACGATTTTCTATAAAACAGACTCTATAATATCTATAGGGTATTTACCCACTACAGAAATTATAGAGCCTTATTTTTTAGGATTTTGTTGTGTTAGGTTCAATCCCCAAGGGACTAGATTTTCAGTTTTATTTTTGATACGTGTGATATTATCCTTGTGACGAATGATAATCAAGCTAGCAAGTGCTAGGATAATAGCGATGAAGAGAGGGTCGTAGCTGCTCAGGATAAAACTAAATAGTGGAAATAGTAAAACTCCGATAACGGCTGCTATAGAAGCGGCAACGCTAGACAGTGAAATCATACTACCTAGATAGAGGCTTCCAAAGAATACGATTGCTAGATAGAGACAGAAAATAGGCGCAAATCCGAAAATCACTCCAGCACTGGTTGCGACAGCCTTACCACCTTTAAAGCCTGCAAAGATAGGAAAGGTATGTCCAATGACAGCCAAAAGACCAAAGACGAGAGGTGAGATTCCTTGCAAATGGAAGAAGATTGGAAGGAGAGTGGCCAAGGTTCCTTTAAAGAAGTCAATCACAAAGGTTGCCATACCCGCTTTCTTGCCTAAAATTCGGAAAGTATTGGTTGTTCCGGTGTTTCCAGAACCATGTTCACGCAGATTTGTTTGAAAGAAGATTTGTCCAATCCAAAGACCAGACGGAATCGAACCTAGTAGATAAGCTAAAATTAATAATACAAATGTCATCATAGACCTATTATACCATGAAATGCTGTAGAAAGGTTGAGAATCTCTTGTGAAATTGTGACAGCTGAATGGGAAAAACTTTGCAAAATACCCAGAAAACCTGTAAAATAGAAAAGATGAACAAATAGGAGGTTCCTTGTGTCAAAAAAGGAAATCAATATTAATAACTATAATGATGACGCCATTCAGGTGCTAGAAGGGTTGGATGCGGTTCGTAAACGTCCGGGGATGTATATTGGATCGACTGACGGTGCTGGTCTCCATCACCTAGTCTGGGAAATTGTGGACAATGCTGTCGATGAAGCCTTGTCTGGATTTGGTGACCGCATTGATGTGACCATCAATAAAGACGGAAGTTTGACAGTAGAGGACCATGGTCGAGGGATGCCGACTGGGATGCACGCCATGGGAATTCCAACCGTTGAGGTTATCTTTACCATTCTCCACGCTGGAGGAAAATTCGGTCAAGGTGGCTACAAAACATCTGGTGGTCTCCACGGAGTCGGTTCTTCCGTTGTTAATGCCCTATCAAGTTGGCTGGAAGTTGAAATCACCCGTGACGGTACAGTCTACAAGCAACGTTTTGAAAATGGTGGAAAACCTGTTACAACCTTGAAGAAAATTGGTACAGCTCCCAAGTCTAAGACCGGTACCAAAGTCACTTTCATGCCTGACGCAACGATTTTTTCTACGACTGACTTCAAGTACAATACCATTTCAGAACGACTCAATGAGTCAGCCTTTCTCTTAAAAAATGTTACCTTGTCTTTGACAGATAAGCGAACAGATGAAGCAATCGAATTCCATTATGAGAACGGGGTACAAGACTTTGTTTCTTACCTCAATGAAGACAAGGAAATCTTGACGCCAGTCCTATATTTTGAAGGCGAAGACAATGGTTTCCAAGTGGAAGTTGCCCTCCAGTACAATGATGGATTCTCAGATAACATTCTATCCTTTGTCAATAACGTTCGTACTAAGGACGGTGGAACTCATGAGACAGGACTCAAGTCAGCCATTACTAAGGTCATGAATGACTACGCGCGTAAGACGGGACTTCTCAAGGAAAAAGATAAAAATCTTGAAGGGTCAGACTACCGTGAGGGACTAGCAGCTGTTCTTTCTATTCTAGTTCCGGAAGAACACCTCCAGTTTGAAGGTCAGACCAAGGACAAACTTGGAAGTCCACTAGCTCGTCCAGTTGTGGATGGAATTGTGGCTGATAAGTTGACTTTCTTCCTCATGGAAAATGGTGAACTGGCTTCCAATCTTATTCGCAAGGCTATCAAGGCGCGTGATGCCCGTGAAGCGGCTCGCAGGGCGCGTGATGAGAGCCGAAATGGTAAGAAAAACAAGAAAGACAAGGGCTTGTTGTCTGGGAAATTGACCCCAGCCCAGTCTAAAAATCCAGCAAAGAACGAGCTCTACCTAGTCGAAGGAGATTCTGCCGGTGGTTCTGCCAAGCAAGGCCGTGACCGTAAGTTCCAGGCTATCTTGCCCCTTCGTGGGAAGGTCATCAATACAGCTAAAGCCAAGATGGCGGATATCCTCAAAAATGAAGAAATCAACACCATGATTTACACAATTGGTGCGGGTGTGGGAGCAGACTTCTCTATTGAAGATGCCAACTATGACAAGATCATTATCATGACCGATGCGGATACGGATGGTGCCCATATCCAAACTCTTCTTTTAACATTCTTCTACCGCTACATGCGTCCGCTAGTCGAGGCAGGACATGTCTATATCGCCCTTCCGCCTCTTTACAAGATGTCCAAAGGCAAAGGCAAGAAAGAAGAAGTAGCTTATGCTTGGACGGACGGAGAGCTAGAAGAACTCCGCAAGCAATTTGGCAAAGGAGCCACTATCCAACGCTACAAAGGTCTTGGTGAGATGAATGCGGACCAACTCTGGGAGACGACTATGAATCCTGAAACCCGTACCCTCATCCGTGTCACCATCGAAGACCTAGCACGCGCTGAACGTCGTGTCAATGTCCTCATGGGAGACAAGGTCGAACCACGCCGTAAGTGGATTGAGGATAATGTCAAGTTTACGCTGGAAGAAGCGACAGTGTTTTAAGGGGCATGAATAATGGTTGATTCAGGACATTCGATTTTTGGTAGTTACTTGGGTTTGATTTTCTTAGTTTCTTTACCCTCGGCTATTCTTGCATTCTACATTAACAGTCGAAAAAAAAGTTTCCAAGGATTATATGCACCGATTGTATTTACTTTATTTATGATCTTGATGCTTTTATTCAATATGGATTCGTCAGAATCCGGTTCTTTAGTGGCATCCTTTGTCATGATTTTATTTGGTTTTCCTTTGATAGCAGGAGCCTTAATCTACACACTTATTCGATTGTGTTACGTCTATCCGGAGAAACGGTGGAAGGCTTTTTTGATTTTCCTATCCTATATTTTAGGTCCCCTATCTGTAGGTGTTCTGGGATCGTATGTGGTAAATTTAGTTCAGATCCATCTGTTGACATTCTTGGTAATGATTTTGATGATTCTAGTTTCCTATCTTCCTCCTCTCTATCTCCATTACACCAAACGAAATCAGTAAGACACAGAATACTTTTTGGTAGGGAATAGTGATTAATTGCTTAGATTATGTAAGAGATGGCAAATGGTTTACGATTTATAATGAAAAAGAATTTCAAACAGCTCTAAGTGATGAAGGAGAGAAATATGAGAACAGAACCCTAAATGCTTGGACTGATTTTAGGAACAGTTAAAACTTTAAAAGTTGACGCTGGAAAGAACTCAAGTATCTCCTCCTCAATAATCTGACGGATGACCTTACTCAGACCCGTTTCTTTAAGGGTATGGATGCTTCATATTATTACGAAGGGTATAACCTTTACCAGACAGGGGAGTTATAAAGTTCAAGTAAAAATGATTATCACATTTGTTGTGTAAATAATATATAGAACTAATGGAGGTTCAGTAATGAGTAGTGAATCTATAATTTCTATTTTCGTTGTTGTCATAGTAATTTTTGGAATTATAAGTAATTTAATCTCCAACTTGGGGAGAAAAGAGTATGCTCGTTCAATATCCCTGTTTTTACTGTCCATTTTAACTATTGGTGTCTGTCTATCAAATATACCAGTGGAAGGTAACTATTACTATGGGTTAAGATTTATTGGGTTAAAATTTATTTTGTTTTATCATGACTATTTCGCCCCCTTGATGATTGTTTATTCATTTTATACTCTATATAAGAGCGTAATCCATTGTAGGCATTTTAAGAGCAAATTTGCTATAGTACTTCGATTGAATGCCACCTTCATTTTTCTCCTTTCATTGGTAAATATATTTGTTCTATGGGAAATGATAGTAAAACACCAAAGAAGTAACATAATATCTATTTGTTATATTTTTATTTTTTTAGGGATTTGTTCAACTATCCAATTGATAGTAGGCGAACTTGAGATGAAAAGAATACGAGGCATCCAAAAACAAGAGGAGCAAGACGGCAATGAAAAATAATTCTATAAAAGATAGGTGCAGAAAATATAGAAGTCATGTGCAAATGCTGAGGTTGATTTCACAGACTGCTAAAACTTTACAAGTTGAGGCTGTCGCCATGTCTGGTTCACGGACTGATACAAAAGCGCCAAAAGACGAGTTTCAAGACTATGATGTTGTTTATGTCGTGGACGACTTAGATAATTTGACGAGTGACCTTTCTTGGTTAGACCAGTTTGGCACTCGTATCATTGAGCAGCATAATGTCCTAGGCAACCGTCGACTTTATCTGATGCTATTTGAAGATGGAAATCGGATTGATTTGACCCTCTGCCCCAAAAGTCACATCCAAGAGTGGGTGGATAGCGAAGCTGATTTCACGGTGCTGGAGGACACTAAGGATTTGTTTACGCCTTATTCTCCAAATTCTCAGCGTTACTGGACAAGTCCAGCTAGTCAGACAGATTTTGAAAAAGCTTGTAACGAATTTTGGTGGGTTTCCGCCTATGTGGTTAAGGGTATTCGTCGCAAGCAACTTCTCTATGCCACTGACCATCTCTACGGCATTTGTCACCAAGAACTCTTGAAGGTATTGGCTTGGCAGGTAGCAAGTGATAGGGGCACGGTTGATGTTGGCAAGAACTACAAGTATCTCTTTAGCTACTTGCCTGCTGAGAAAGAGAAGGAATTCTCAAATCTACTTGATTTTTCAAGTAGTGACAAAATCACTCAATCTTTGTTTGCTACGATGGACCTTTTCCACCAAGAGGCTCAGTCCCTTGCTCAAAAAATGGGATTTAACTACGATAAAGAAGTAGCTGAGAAGATGATTCAGTATGCTGAGGAGAGACTTTCAAATCACTAACTAAATAAAGTATATAATTTAAAAGATTAAACTACAGAAAAGATAGTTTAGTTATATATAGTAACTGAACACGGGACTAATTTCTGTAAATTATCCCTTATTCTATAAAAACCTACTCTACATTCTTTGAAAGGAGTTGAACACGCCCTAAATACTGTGTGAAAAAGATAAATTTCCTTTGTATTTTACGGGCTCTGTATCCTATATGAGTAATATTCAAAACATGTCCCTGGAGGACATCATGGGAGAGCGCTTTGGTCGTTACTCCAAGTACATCATTCAAGACCGGGCTTTGCCAGACATTCGGGATGGATTGAAGCCGGTTCAGCGCCGTATTCTTTATTCTATGAATAAGGATGGAAATACCTTTGACAAGAGCTACCGTAAGTCGGCCAAGTCTGTCGGGAACATCATGGGAAATTTCCACCCACACGGTGATTCTTCCATATATGATGCCATGGTTCGTATGTCTCAGGACTGGAAAAATCGTGAAATTCTAGTTGAAATGCACGGTAATAACGGTTCCATGGACGGGGATCCACCTGCGGCTATGCGTTATACAGAGGCTCGTTTGTCTGAGATTGCTGGCTATCTTCTTCAAGATATCGAAAAGAAGACAGTTCCCTTTGCTTGGAACTTTGACGATACCGAGAAAGAACCGACGGTTTTGCCAGCAGCATTTCCAAACCTCTTGGTCAATGGTTCGACTGGGATTTCGGCTGGTTATGCTACAGACATTCCTCCCCATAATTTAGCTGAGGTTATTGATGCGACGGTTTACATGATTGACCACCCAACAGCCAAGGTGGACAAACTCATGGAATTCTTGCCTGGGCCAGACTTCCCTACAGGAGCTATTATCCAAGGGCGTGACGAAATAAAGAAGGCTTATGAAACTGGGAAAGGGCGCGTGGTTGTTCGTTCTAAGACGGAGATTGAAAAGCTAAAAGGCGGTAAGGAGCAAATCGTTATCACTGAGATTCCTTATGAAATCAATAAGGCTAATCTAGTTAAGAAAATAGATGATGTTCGTGTCAATAACAAGGTGGCTGGTATTGCTGAGGTTCGTGATGAGTCTGACCGTGACGGTCTTCGTATCGCTATTGAACTTAAGAAAGATGCGAATACCGAGCTGGTTCTTAACTATCTCTTCAAATACACCGACTTACAAATCAATTACAACTTTAACATGGTAGCGATTGATAATTTCACTCCTCGTCAAGTTGGAATTGTCCCAATCCTGTCTAGCTATATCGCCCACCGTCGTGAAGTGATTTTGGCTCGTTCCCGCTTTGACAAGGAAAAGGCTGAGAAGCGTCTCCATATCGTCGAAGGTTTGATTCGCGTGATTTCGATTTTGGATGAAGTCATTGCCCTTATCCGAGCTTCTGAGAACAAGGCTGACGCTAAGGAAAACCTCAAGGTCAGCTATGAGTTTACTGAAGAGCAGGCTGAAGCTATCGTGACCTTACAACTTTACCGTTTGACCAATACAGACGTGGTTGTCTTGCAGGAAGAAGAAGCAGAACTTAGTGAGAAGATTGCAATGCTCGCGGCGATCATCGGTGACGAACGGACTATGTACAATCTCATGAAGAAAGAACTCCGTGAGGTCAAGAAGAAATTTGCGACTCCACGTTTGAGTACTTTGGAAGATACTGCGAAAGCAATCGAGATTGACACAGCTAGTTTGATTGCCGAGGAAGATACCTATGTCAGCGTGACTAAGGCAGGCTATATCAAGCGTACTAGCCCACGTTCCTTTGCAGCTTCTACGCTGGAAGAAATTGGCAAGCGTGATGATGATCGTTTGATCTTTGTTCAATCTGCCAAGACAACCCAGCATCTCTTGATGTTCACGACTCTTGGGAATGTCATCTATCGACCAATCCACGAATTGGCAGATATTCGTTGGAAGGATATCGGTGAGCACTTGAGCCAAACCATTACCAACTTTGAAACTAACGAAGAAATCCTTTATGCAGAAGTAGTGGATCAGTTTGATGATGCGACAACCTACTTTGCAGCAACTCGCCTTGGTCAAATCAAACGCGTAGAACGCAAAGAATTCTCTCCATGGCGGACCTACAAGTCGAAGTCTGTTAAGTATGCTAAGCTCAAAGACGAGACAGACCAGATTGTAGCAGTAGCACCAATCAAACTGGATGATGTTCTCTTGATTAGTCAAAATGGTTATGCCCTTCGTTTTAATATCGAAGAGGTTCCGGTTGTTGGTGCCAAGGCTGTGGGTGTCAAGGCTATGAACCTGAAAGCAGATGATGCACTTCAGGCTGCCTTTATCTGTAACACTTCATCCTTCTACCTCTTGACCCAACGTGGAAGCTTGAAACGCGTTTCCATTGAGGAAATTCCAGCGACCAGCCGTGCTAAACGAGGCCTACAAGTCTTGCGTGAGTTGAAAAACAAACCGCATCGTGTCTTCTTGGCAGGAGCAGTTGCAGAGCAAGGTTTCGTTGGTGATCTCTTTAGTACAGAAGTAGAAGAAAACGACCAAACGTTACTTGTTCAATCTAACAAGGGAACAATCTATGAGAGTCGATTGCAAGACCTCAACTTGTCAGAACGTACTAGCAACGGAAGCTTTATCTCAGATACGATTTCAGATGAAGAAGTTTTTGATGCTTACCTCAAAGAAGTCTTTAAAGAGGATAAAACAAATTCGTAAAAAGAATCAGCCCTCTGGGTTGATTTCTTTATGTTGAAAAAATTTTCAGAAAATTACAAATAATACTTGAAATTTTACTAGAAAAGTGTAGAATAGAACACATAGTTTGAATAGTATAAAGGAGAAACACATGACAGTTGCAATTGATTGGGAAAATCTTGGATTTTCTTATATGAAATTACCTTATCGCTATATCGCTCATTATAAAAATGGTCAATGGAATCAAGGAGAGTTGACAGAGGATGCGACCTTGCATATTTCAGAGTCTTCTCCAAGTCTCCACTATGGACAGCAAGCGTTTGAGGGCTTGAAAGCCTATCGTACTAAGGATGACAGTATCCAACTCTTTCGTCCAGATGAAAATGCCAAGCGTCTGCAACGTACTTGCGACCGTCTCTTGATGCCTCAAGTTTCGACAGAAATGTTTGTGGAAGCTTGTAAAGCGGTTGTTCGTGCCAATGAAGATTATGTACCACCATACGGAACGGGTGGAACCCTCTATCTCCGTCCGCTTCTAATTGGTGTTGGAGATATTATCGGGGTAAAACCAGCAGAAGAATATATTTTCACCATCTTTGCTATGCCAGTTGGTAACTACTTTAAAGGTGGATTGGTTCCAACTAATTTCTTGATTCAGGATGAATACGACCGTGCAGCGCCAAATGGTACAGGAGCCGCCAAGGTAGGCGGTAACTATGCTGCCAGTCTTCTACCAGGTAAAATGGCAAAATCACGTAATTTTTCAGATGTTATCTACCTAGATCCAGCTACCCACACCAAGATTGAGGAAGTCGGATCAGCCAACTTCTTTGGAATTACAGCAGCCAACGAATTCGTTACGCCATTAAGCCCATCAATCTTGCCATCCATTACCAAGTACTCTTTGCTCTACTTGGCAGAACATCGCTTGGGCTTGACACCGATCGAAGGTGATGTTCCGATTGACAATTTGGATCGTTTTGTAGAGGCAGGTGCTTGTGGAACAGCAGCAGTTATCTCACCAATAGGGGGAATCCAACACGGTGACGATTTCCATGTTTTCTATAGTGAAACAGAAGTAGGTCCTGTGACACGTAAACTCTATGATGAATTGACTGGTATCCAATTTGGTGATGTGGAAGCACCTGAAGGATGGATTGTCAAAGTGGACTAAACGACATCAAGTAAAGAGAAACTCCATAGCAGTTATAATGGCTGAAATGGAGTTTTTTCTTGCTAGTTTGAGCATTTTCTTGTACAATAGAAAAAGTGAAAAGAGGTAAAGTATGAGTAAAAAAGATAAGAAAATTGAAATTCAATTAACAGATGCAAAAGTGACTGTTGGAAAAGACAGTTATGAAGGTTACGTTTTGACGATCGGGAAAAAGGTCATTGGTGAAATTGCCGAATTAGATAGCCAATTTGCCATCATAAAGAATGGAAATGTCGATAGTTTTTATAAAAAACTTGAAAAAGCTGTGGAAATTTTGATTGAAAACTATAATTTGACAAAATAATACTTGTTTTATTGAAAATTTCATGATATAATAGTTCTCGTTAAATATTGGAGAGATAGCGAAGAGGCTAAACGCGGCGGACTGTAAATCCGCTCCTTCGGGTTCGGGGGTTCGAATCCCTCTCTCTCCATTTGTCAATGGGGTATAGCCAAGCGGTAAGGCAAGGGACTTTGACTCCCTCATGCGTTGGTTCGAATCCAGCTACCCCAGTTCTTAGGTAATAAATTCAAGATAAAAAGAAAATATCTTAGGGTATTTTATTTTTATAATTGAAAGACGTGAACGATATGAACATGTCCTTGCGGGTGCTTAGGAAAAAAATTATAAGTATGTCAAGTTTAGAAAAAAGCTTGATTGTTGGAGGATTTTTTAGATGAACGAATTTGAAGATTTGCTAAATAGCGTTAGCCAAGTTGAGCCTGGTGATGTTGTGAGTGCTGAAGTATTGACAGTTGATGCGACTCAAGCTAACGTTGCAATCTCTGGGACTGGTGTTGAAGGTGTCTTGACTCTTCGCGAATTGACTAACGATCGCGATGCAGATATCAATGACTTTGTGAAAGTAGGAGAAGTATTGGATGTTCTTGTACTTCGTCAAGTAGTTGGTAAAGATACTGATACAGTTACATACCTTGTATCTAAAAAACGCCTTGAAGCTCGCAAAGCATGGGACAAACTTGTAGGACGCGAAGAAGAAGTTGTAACTGTTAAAGGAACTCGTGCCGTTAAAGGTGGACTTTCAGTAGAATTTGAAGGTGTTCGCGGATTTATCCCTGCTTCAATGTTGGATACTCGTTTCGTACGTAACACTGAGCGTTTCGTAGGTCAAGAATTTGATGCTAAAATCAAAGAAGTTGACCCTAAAGAAAACCGCTTCATCCTTTCACGTCGTGAAGTTGTTGAAGCAGCCACTGCAGCAGCTCGTGCTGAAGTATTCGGTAAATTGGCTGTTGGTGATGTAGTAACTGGTAAAGTTGCTCGTATCACAAGCTTTGGTGCTTTCATCGACCTTGGTGGTGTTGACGGATTAGTTCACTTGACTGAATTGTCACATGAACGTAACGTTTCACCTAAATCAGTTGTAACTGTTGGTGAAGAAATCGAAGTGAAGATCCTTGATCTTAACGAAGAAGAAGGACGCGTATCACTTTCACTTAAAGCAACAACACCTGGACCATGGGATGGCGTTGAGCAAAAATTGGCTAAAGGTGATGTAGTCGAAGGAACAGTTAAACGTTTGACTGACTTCGGTGCATTTGTTGAAGTATTGCCAGGTATCGATGGACTTGTTCACGTATCACAAATTTCACACAAACGTATCGAAAATCCAAAAGAAGCTCTTACTGTTGGTCAAGAAGTTACTGTTAAAGTCCTTGATGTTAACGCTGACGCAGAACGTGTTTCACTTTCTATCAAAGCTCTTGAAGAACGTCCAGCTCAAGAAGAAGGACAAAAAGAAGAGAAACGTGCTGCTCGTCCACGTCGTCCAAAACGTCAAGAAAAACGTGATTTCGAACTTCCAGAAACACAAACAGGATTCTCAATGGCTGACTTGTTCGGTGATATCGAACTTTAATCAAATTGATAATCGCAAAATCCTTTGTTTAAAACAAGGGATTTTTCTTTTGTCTCTTTCTCATTTTTGATATAATAGTTCTATGTTAGATTCAGAAAAACAATCACAATATCAATTGTTAAATGAGGAACTCTCTTATTTACTAGAAGGTGAGACCAATGTTCTCGCCAATCTTTCAAATGCTAGTGCCCTCCTAAAATCTCGCTTCCCAAATACTGTATTTTCAGGTTTTTATCTGTTTGATGGAAGTGAGTTGATTTTAGGTCCTTTTCAGGGTGGTGTTTCTTGTATTCGCATTCCGCTTGGAAAAGGAGTATGTGGAGAAGCTGCTGAGTTTCAAGAGACTGTTTTAGTTGGCGATGTGAGCATCTATCCAAACTACATTTCTTGCGATAGTAAAGCTAAGAGTGAAATCGTAGTTCCCATGCTTAAGAATGGTCGATTGCTGGGTGTCTTAGACCTGGATTCTTCACTTATTGATGATTACAATGCTATTGATCGTGATTATTTGGAACAATTTGTCGCTATTTTGCTTGAGAAGACAGAATGGGACTTTACGATGTTTGAGGAGAAAGCCTAATGTATCAAGCACTTTATCGAAAATATAGAAGCCAGACTTTCTCACAACTAGTAGGACAAGAGGTTGTGGCAAAAACCCTAAGGCAAGCGGTTGAGCAGGAAAAGATTAGTCACGCTTATCTTTTCTCAGGTCCTCGTGGAACTGGGAAAACCAGCGTTGCTAAGATTTTTGCCAAGGCTATGAACTGTCCAAACCAGGTAGACGGAGAACCATGTAATAACTGTTATATCTGTCAGGCAGTGACTGAAGGTAGCCTAGAAGATGTTATCGAAATGGATGCGGCTTCGAATAACGGAGTTGATGAAATCCGAGAAATTCGCGATAAATCCACCTATGCTCCTAGCTTGGCTCGTTATAAGGTCTACATTATCGACGAGGTTCATATGTTGTCTACGGGAGCCTTTAATGCGCTTTTGAAGACCCTAGAAGAGCCAACTCAGAATGTTGTATTTATCTTGGCGACAACTGAATTACATAAGATTCCAGCAACCATTTTATCGCGTGTTCAACGTTTTGAGTTTAAATCGATTAGAACGCAAGATATTAAGAACCATATCCAAACTATTTTGTCAAAAGAGAATATCAGTTTTGAACCAGAGGCTGTGGAGATCATTGCTAGACGGGCTGAAGGTGGAATGCGGGATGCCTTGTCTATTCTGGATCAAGCTTTGAGTTTGACGCAAGGGAATGCTTTAACGACAGTTATTTCCGAGGAGATTACAGGCACCATTAGTCTATCAGCACTTGATGACTACGTAGCCGCCTTGTCTCAGCAGGATGTTCCGAAAGCGCTTGATTCTTTGAATCTTTTGTTTGAAAATGGCAAGAGCATGACTCGTTTTGTGACGGATCTCTTGCAGTATTTGCGTGATCTACTAGTTGTTCAGACGGGTGGCGAAAATACTCATCATAGTCCAGTTTTTATGGACAATCTAGCTCTTTCTCAGGAAAGTCTCTTTGAAATGATTCGAATAGCGACTGTGAGCTTGGCGGATATGAAAGCTAGCCTGCAACCGAAGATTTATGCTGAGATGATGACCATTCGTTTAGCTGAGATTAAGTCTGAACCAGTGCTTTCAGAAGCTGTCGAAGGAGAAATTTCTGCACTGAGACAGGAAGTCGCCCGTCTCAAGCAAGAACTTGCCAATGTGGGCACAGCTCCTAAACAAGTTGCGCCAGTTCCTAGTCGTCCAGCCGCTTCCAAGACAGTCTATCGAGTGGACCGCAATAAAGTTCAATCTATCCTGCAAGAAGCCGTCGAAAATCCTGATTTGGCACGGCAAAACTTGGTTCGCCTCCAGAATGCGTGGGGAGAAGTGATCGAAAGCTTAGCTGGTCCGGATAAAGCTCTTCTCGTAGGTTCTCAACCAGTTGCGGCCAATGAACACCATGCTATTTTAGCCTTTGAGTCTAATTTCAATGCAGGGCAAACCATGAAACGTGATAACCTCAATACCATGTTCGGCAATATTCTCAGCCAGGCAGCTGGATTTTCACCTGAGATTCTGGCTATTTCCCTAGAGGAATGGAAAGAGGTTCGAGCAGCATTTTCAGCTAGAAACAAGTCTTCTCAAGCAGATCAAGAGATAGAAGAAGAGAGTCTGATTCCAGAAGGATTTGAATTTCTGGCTGATAAAGTCATGGTTGAAGAAGACTAAAAATGGATTTCATGATACAATAATCTTATGAATAGACAACAATTTATCATAATAGCATTATTCACGGCTGCTGAGACTTATTTTTTCAATGAAGCTTGGATGACTGGTCGCTATGTTATGGCAGCCTTTTGGGCCATTCTACTCTTTCGAAACTTTAGGTTAAGTTACCTGATGGGAAAAATTGTAGACGCTATTGATCAACACTTAAACCGCAAGGATTAGCCCCCAGCTTCTAGACAAAATCAAAGCCTTTTAGGCTTTTTTTTGTTATACTAGTAGAGTATATTTATTGACCTTTTGTCCTATTTTTTAGGGATTGTAAGCAATTTCCTAAAGTATTGAGCAAAATGTTTGAAAAAGAAAGGAACTATCATGTCAGTATTAGAGATCAAAGATCTTCACGTTGAGATTGAAGGAAAAGAAATTTTGAAAGGAGTCAATCTGACTCTAAAAACAGGAGAAATTGCAGCTATCATGGGACCAAATGGTACTGGTAAATCGACTCTTTCTGCAGCTATTATGGGGAACCCTCACTATGAAGTTACCAAAGGTGAAGTATTGTTTGATGGTGTAAATATTCTTGAATTGGAAGTGGACGAGCGTGCGCGTATGGGACTTTTCCTTGCTATGCAATACCCATCTGAAATTCCTGGAATCACCAATGCAGAGTTTCTTCGTGCAGCCATGAATGCTGGTAAAGAAGATGGCGAAAAGATTTCAGTTCGCGAGTTCATCACTAAATTGGACGAGAAAATGGAATTGCTCAACATGAAAGAAGAAATGGCTGAGCGCTACCTCAACGAAGGTTTCTCTGGTGGTGAGAAAAAACGCAATGAAATTCTTCAACTCTTGATGTTGGAACCAACTTTTGCCCTTTTGGATGAGATTGACTCAGGTCTTGATATTGATGCACTTAAAGTTGTATCGAAAGGTGTCAATGCTATGCGTGGTGAAGGCTTTGGTGCTATGATCATCACACACTACCAACGTCTTTTGAACTACATCACACCAGACGTGGTACACGTGATGATGGAAGGTCGTGTTGTCCTTTCTGGAGGTCCAGAATTGGCTGCGCGTTTGGAGCGTGAAGGATACGCAAAACTAGCTGAAGAACTTGGCTACGACTACAAGGAAGAATTGTAATTTCCTCGTATCTTTTAGGAGAAGTAAATGACTAAAGAAACTATTAAACTTTTTTCAGAAATGCACGCTGAACCAAGCTGGTTGGCTGACCTCCGTCAAAAAGCTTTTGATAAGATTGAGAGTTTGGAATTACCAGTTATTGAGCGTGTGAAATTTCACCGTTGGAATCTGGGAGATGGTACCATTACAGAAAGCGAACCATCAGCAAATGTTCCTGACTTCACAGCTCTAGACAATCACTTGAAATTGGTTCAAGTAGGAACGCAGACTGTTTTTGAACAAACTCCAGTTGAATTGGCTGAACAGGGTGTTGTTTTCACAGACTTTCACTCAGCTTTAGAAGAAATTCCAGAACTTGTAGAGGAATTCTTCATGTCATCTGTTAAATACGATGATGATAAATTAGCAGCCTACCACACAGCTTATTTCAATAGTGGTGCTGTTCTTTATATTCCAGATAATGTTGAGATTACAGAGCCAATCGAAGGAATTTTCTACCAAGACAGTGATAGCGATGTGCCATTTAACAAGCATATCCTGATTATCGCTGGAAAAAATTCTAAGATTAGTTATCTGGAGCGTTTAGAGTCACGTGGTGAAGGTAGTGCCAAGGCAACTGCCAATATTACTGTAGAAGTCATCGCCCGCTCTGGCGCTCAAGTGAAATTTGCGGCCATTGACCGTTTAGGTGAAAATGTCACTGCCTACATTAGCCGTCGTGGTAAGCTAGGCAACGATGCAAGCATTGACTGGGCAATCGGTGTCATGAACGAAGGAAATGTCGTTGCGGACTTTGATAGCGACTTGATTGGAAATGGTAGCCATGCTGACCTTAAAGTCGTAGCTCTTTCAAGTGGACGTCAGGTTCAAGGAATTGATACTCGAGTGACTAACTACGGATGTAACTCAATCGGAAATATCCTCCAACATGGGGTTATTCTTGAAAAAGCTACCTTGACCTTCAATGGTATTGGCCACATTATCAAGGGTGCCAAGGGAGCAGATGCGCAGCAAGAGAGTCGTGTTCTTATGCTTTCAGACCAAGCACGTTCAGATGCCAACCCAATTCTTTTGATTGATGAAAATGACGTTACTGCAGGTCACGCAGCTTCTATCGGTCAGGTGGATCCAGAAGATATGTACTACCTCATGAGCCGTGGCTTGGATAAGGCGACTGCTGAGCGTTTGGTTGTTCGCGGTTTCCTTGGCTCCGTAATTGTTGAGATTCCAGTCAAAGAAGTTCGTGACGAAATGATTGCAACTATCGAAGAAAAATTGTCAAAACGCTAAGGGGAAGGCTATGTTAGATGTAGAAGCGATTCGCAAGGATTTTCCAATTTTAGACCAGATTGTCAACGATGAACCTCTGGTCTATCTGGACAATGCTGCGACGACACAGAAACCACTAGCAATTCTGGAAACAATCAACCGCTACTATGAGCAGGACAATGCCAATGTTCACCGTGGTGTTCATACCTTGGCAGAGCGTGCGACAGCATCCTATGAAGCTGCTCGTGAAACCATTCGTAAGTTTATCAATGCAGGCTCTACAAAGGAAGTTCTCTTTACCAGAGGAACGACAACCAGTCTTAACTGGGTAGCACGCTTTGCTGAGGAAATTCTGACTGAAGGAGATCAAGTTTTGATTTCTGTCATGGAACACCATTCCAATATCATTCCTTGGCAGGAGGCCTGTCGCAAGGCTGGGGCAGAGCTTGTTTATGTCTATCTCAAAGATGGAGCTCTGGATATGGATGACTTGCGATCTAAATTGACTGATAAAGTCAAGTTTGTCTCCCTAGCTCATGCTTCAAATGTTCTTGGTGTGGTCAATCCGATCAAGGAAATTACTCAATTAGCCCACCAAGTTGGAGCCATCATAGTGGTGGATGGTGCCCAGTCTACACCTCATATGAAGATTGATGTCCAGGCCTTGGATGTGGACTTCTTTGCCTTTTCAGGTCACAAGATGGCTGGTCCTACTGGTATCGGTGTTCTTTATGGCAAAGAAAAGTATTTGGAACAAATGTCACCAGTTGAATTTGGCGGCGAGATGATTGATTTCGTCTATGAGCAATCTGCTAGTTGGAAGGAATTGCCTTGGAAATTTGAGGCTGGAACGCCAAATATGGCAGGAGCTATTGGACTTGCAGCAGCAGTGGATTATCTAGAAAAGATTGGTATGGATGCCATTGAAGCTCATGAACAAGAACTGATTGCATACGTCTTTCCAAAATTGCAGGCCATTGAAGGTTTGACTATTTATGGTTCGCAGGATTTGGCTCAACGTTCAGGTGTTATTGCCTTTAACCTAGGTGATCTTCATCCCCATGACCTAGCTACAGCACTGGATTATGAAGGAGTGGCTGTTCGCGCTGGTCATCATTGCGCCCAACCTTTGCTCCAATATTTGGAAGTCCCAGCAACAGCTCGTGCAAGTTTTTATATCTACAATACTAAGGCGGATTGTGACAAACTAGTCGATGCCTTACAAAAGACAAAGGAGTTTTTCAATGGCACTTTCTAAACTAGATAGCCTTTATATGGCAGTGGTGGCAGACCATTCGAAAAATCCACATCACCAAGGGAAGCTGGAAGATGCTGAGCAAATCAGCCTCAATAATCCAACCTGTGGGGATGTCATCAACCTCTCTGTCAAGTTTGACACAGAGGACCGTTTGGAAGATATTGCTTTTCTAAATTCAGGATGCACGATTTCAACTGCTTCTGCTAGTATGATGACAGATGCCGTTTTAGGGAAGACCAAGCAAGAAATTCTAGAACTTGCAACCATCTTTTCTGAAATGGTTCAAGGGCAAAAGGATGACCGCCAAGACCAACTCGGGGATGGCGCCTTCTTGTCAGGTGTTGCCAAATTCCCTCAACGAATCAAGTGTGCAACTCTAGCTTGGAATGCACTTAAGAAAACAATTGAAAATCAAGAAAATAAATAAGAAACATAGAAATATATAATGAAAGAAAGGATATTATGGCTGAAGAAAGAGTAGAACCGAAACCAATTGACCTTGGTGAATATAAATTTGGTTTCCATGACGATGTAGAGCCTGTCCTATCGACAGGAAAAGGATTGAACGAAGAAGTCATTCGCGAATTATCAGCTGCTAAGGGAGAACCTGAGTGGATGTTAGAATTCCGTTTGAAGTCTTATGAAACCTTCAAAAAAATGCCTATGCAAACCTGGGGAGCAGACTTGTCAGAGATTGATTTTGATGACTTGATCTACTACCAAAAACCTTCTGATAAACCTGCCCGTTCTTGGGATGAAGTTCCTGAAAAAATCAAAGAAACCTTTGAACGTATCGGGATTCCAGAAGCTGAACGTGCTTATCTAGCAGGTGCCTCTGCCCAGTACGAGTCAGAAGTTGTTTACCACAATATGAAGGAAGAGTTTGAGAAGTTAGGAATTATCTTTACAGATACAGATTCTGCCCTCAAGGAATACCCAGACTTGTTTAAACAATACTTTGCGAAGTTGGTGCCACCAACAGATAACAAGTTGGCAGCCCTCAACTCTGCAGTATGGTCGGGTGGAACTTTTATCTACGTACCAAAAGGGGTCAAAGTGGATATTCCACTTCAAACTTATTTCCGTATCAACAATGAAAATACTGGTCAGTTTGAACGTACCTTAATTATCGTTGATGAAGGAGCAAGTGTCCACTACGTAGAAGGATGTACAGCACCAACTTATTCTAGCAACAGCTTGCACGCTGCCATTGTAGAAATTTTCGCTTTGGACGGAGCTTATATGCGTTATACAACCATCCAAAACTGGTCTGACAACGTTTATAACTTGGTAACAAAACGTGCCAAAGCTTTGAAAGATGCGACTGTTGAGTGGATTGATGGTAACTTGGGTGCTAAAACAACCATGAAATACCCATCTGTTTACCTGGATGGAGAAGGGGCACGTGGTACCATGCTTTCGATCGCCTTTGCTAATGCTGGTCAACACCAAGATACGGGTGCCAAGATGATCCACAACGCTCCACATACAAGCTCGTCTATCGTTTCTAAATCCATCGCTAAAGGCGGAGGAAAGGTAGACTACCGTGGACAAGTAACCTTTAGCAAGAACTCTAAGAAATCTGTTTCTCACATCGAGTGTGATACCATTATCATGGATGACTTGTCAGCATCAGATACCATTCCGTTTAATGAAATCCACAACTCGCAAGTCGCTTTGGAACACGAAGCTAAGGTATCTAAGATTTCAGAGGAACAACTCTACTACCTCATGAGCCGTGGTTTGTCAGAATCTGAGGCAACCGAGATGATTGTCATGGGATTTGTGGAACCCTTCACAAAAGAACTTCCAATGGAATACGCAGTTGAGCTGAACCGCTTGATTAGCTATGAAATGGAAGGGTCTGTTGGGTAAAAGAAAAAGGAGAAGCAAATGGGATTTTTAAAGCGTTTATTTGGAACGATTGAAAAAGTGAATAAGGGAGAAGCCCCGATTGAAGAGTTGGATCAGGCATTTGTTTTTGATCTTGAAGCAGAAGCAGATGATTATTGGAGACAAACTGAAGAGCTTCTCTTGATAAACGCTGTAAAAGCTGCTGGTGGTCCTGAGGCAGTAGAACGTGCTTTTGTTCTTACTAATTTCAAGGAAAATCAAGAAACCTTTGAGCTCTTTTATCAGGTAAATGGTCAACTTCTTTCATGGAGAGAGATGGATGCGACTGTTGTCGATAAAATCAGCAATCAACTCCTTCCGCAAGCGCCAGAAGTAGCGCGTGCAGTAAATGAAAATTATGAAGAGGCAAATGTACCAGTAATCCAGTACGCTATGCTTCAGTTTGAAACTGCAACCATGGCTTGGTTTGGACGGAAGCTGACAACAGCTTCTCCAGAAGCACAACTGATTTTTGAAGAATTGGTATCTGGTTGGCGCGCTATTCTGGAACAAGAAGTTCCAAATCGTCCTTTAGATAGTGACCGTCCGTTCCCTTACTTTGAAGTTTAAAAAATCCCAAATCCCCAAAAACTTTCAATGGAGTATACTGTTGAGCTTACTCGCTTGATGAGTAACTAATTGAAAGAATTAGTGGGTAAAAATGCAAATTCTGAACAGAAATCCTTCCTGTTCAGATTTTTTTCAAAAAAAACCTAATAAATATTCACAAAAGTGCTTTTATATGGTAAAATAAAACAATTACATTTAGTGGAGATGAAGTATGAATATTTTTAGAACCAAGGATGTTAGTCTGAGACAGACAGAGATGCATCGCCATTTGAAATTGTGGGATTTGATTCTTCTAGGGATTGGCGCTATGGTGGGGACGGGGATTTTCACCATTACAGGAACAGCAGCGGCTACCTTAGCTGGTCCATCACTAGTGATTTCCATTGTGATTTCTGCCCTGTGTGTTTCTCTATCAGCGCTCTTTTTTGCAGAATTTGCCTCGCGTGTGCCTGCAACTGGGGGTGCGTATAGTTATCTCTATGCGATTTTAGGAGAATTACCAGCATGGATTGCTGGCTGGTTGACCATCATGGAATTTATGACAGCTGTTTCAGGTGTGGCGTCTGGCTGGGCAGCTTACTTTAAGGGATTGCTCAGTAATTATGGTATCTCCATGCCGCAAGCCTTGAATGGAACCTTTAACCCTGAACAAGGCACCTATATTGATCTTCTACCTATTTTAGTACTGACATTGGTAACGGGATTGGTTTTATTAAATTCCAAGGCAGCCTTACGCTTTAATTCGCTTTTAGTGGTCTTGAAATTCTCAGCTCTCGCCTTATTTATCCTAGTTGGTATTTGGTACATCAAGCCAGAAAATTGGATGAGTTTTGCTCCTTTTGGCTTTGGCCAGATTTATGGAGGAAGCACTGGGATTATGGCAGGTGCATCTTTGATGTTCTTCGGTTTTCTCGGTTTTGAGTCGATTTCCATGGCAGTTGATGAAATTCAAAGTCCGCAAAAAAATATTCCTCGCGGAATTGTGCTTTCTCTGACAATTGTCACTATTCTCTATGCCTTGGTAACAATAGTATTGACAGGGATTGTTCACTACAGTAAGCTCAATGTGGACGATGCAGTAGCATTTTCATTACGGAGTATTGGTATCGGCTGGGCGGCAAATTATGTTTCGCTTGTAGCCATTCTAACCCTGATAACCGTATGTATCTCCATGACTTATGCTTTGTCTCGAATGATATATAGCTTAGCACGTGATGGACTTTTACCTCGAAGTTTTAAACAGCTAAGTAAAACTAGCCGAGTTCCAAAGAATGCGACCATCTTAACAGGAGTTGCTTCAGCCATTGCAGCAGGAGTCTTTCCGCTAGCCAGTATCGCTGCCTTTTTAAATATCTGTACGCTAGCTTATCTCATTTTGCTTGCCTACGGTATTATCAAGCTCAGAAAGGATAAGGGCATGCCAAAAGAAGGAGAATTCAAAACTCCTTTAGTGCCGCTTTTGCCAATCCTTTCCATTCTTATCTGTGTTTCCTTTATGCTTCAATATAGTCTAGATACCTGGATTGCCTTTGGAATTGCTCTTCTAGTTGGTCTAATCATTTACTTTACTTACGGGTTCCGCCATTCAACCCTCGCAGAAGAAGAATAAAAGCTGGGAATTCCCAGCTTTTTTAATCTTTTACATAAGTAAATCCTTCACCCAGAATTTCATGAGCCTCAGTGATGGTGATAAAGGCTTGAGGATCAATTTTGTGAATCATATCCTTCATTTTAACGATTTCATTTCGACCGACAATACAGTAGATAATTTTTAAATCCTTTTTGCTGTAGTAGCCTTGACCAGATATAAAGGTAACACCACGTCCGAGTTCATCGTTTATTTTTTCGGCTAACTGATCTGGAAATTGAGTTATAATCATAAATCCTTTACCAGCATAACCTCCTTCACCGATCAGGTCGATAACACGAGCGATGATAAAGTCAAACAAGAGGGTATAGGTAACCAGACGAAGGTCCTGGAAGATAATCAAAATCAACATCAGGATAAAAAAGTCAATCCCAAAAAGCAATTTTCCAATTGAAATATTGGTGTATTTGTTGAGGATGCGAGCAACAATATCTGATCCACCCGTTGTACCACCAGCATTAAAGATGATTCCTAAACCAACCCCCAGTAAAACTCCTGAGACTAAAGCGACAATGATGAGATCCCCTTGCAAGTCGATGTGCAAAGGAATGCGCTCAAAGATTGCTAGCCAAACGGAAAGTGAAATGGATCCTAGAAGGCTGGAGTAGAGAGTCTTGGGACCAAATATCTTCCAAGCCAGGATAAAGAGAGGGATGTTAATCAAGAGGTTCATCAATGAGACAGGAATCTTGAAAAGATAGTAGGTAATCAAGGTAATACCTGTCGCCCCTCCCTCAAATAAATGATAAGGAACAACAAAGTAGGTAAGACCGAAGGCATAAATAGCGGCCCCAAGTATGATAGTGATAATAGGCTGAACTTTTCGGATCATAACTTTCCCTCGCTTTTCTATAGATAGATTATACCAAAATTCCAAGCTTTTTCATTGGATTCATTATGATTTTTTAACAATTTTTTGATATAATAAAAGTGATAAATCCCTATCTTATTGAGAAGAATAGAAAGATTGAAGATATGACACAAGTAAAAATTGTAACGGATTCCTCTGTTACTATTGAACCAGAAGTGGTTAAAGAATTAAATATCACCGTTGTTCCTTTATCTGTGATGATTGATGGTATCCTTTATTCTGATGCAGATTTGAAAGAGGGGGAATTCCTTCATCTCATGCAACAAAGTAAAAACCTACCCAAAACCAGTCAGCCTCCAGTGGGAGTATTTGCTGAAGTTTTTGAAGAGCTAGGTAAAGATGGTAGCCAGATTCTCGCTATTCACATGTCCCATGCACTATCTGGTACTGTTGAAGCTGCTCGCCAAGGAGCAAGCCTCTCTAGCGCTGATGTGACCGTTATTGATAGTTCTTTTACAGACCAGGCGATGAAGTTTCAAGTTGTTGAAGCGGCTAAACTTGCTCAAGAAGGAAAAGATTTAGAAACTATCTTAGCACGTGTGGAAGATGTGAAAAATCATACTGAACTCTATATCGGTGTTTCAACATTAGAAAACCTAGTTAAGGGTGGTCGTATTGGGCGTGTGACAGGCTTGATCAGTTCTCTGTTAAATATTCGTGTCGTCATGCAAATGAAGGAGCATGAACTGCAACCTATTGTAAAGGGGCGCGGTGCTAAGACATTTAAAAAATGGCTTGACGAGTTGGCCGAGACCCTTTCTCATAAATCGGTTGCAGAGATTGGAATTTCCTACGCTGGTACCAATGAATGGGCAAATGAGATGAAGAATGTTTTACAAACTTATGTTGAAAAACCAATCTCAGTACTGGAAACAGGCTCCATCATTCAAACCCACACAGGTGAAAATGCATGGGCTATCTTGGTTCGATATCATTCCTAAAAAAATAGAGAAAAATCGTTAGAAATAGCGTTTTTGACTTGACCTATAGGCGATTTTAGGATATGATTATAGTTGTTAATTAGAAATTATTTGGAGGATTTGTTAACATGGCAAACAAACAAGATTTGATCGCTAAAGTAGCAGAAGCTACAGAATTGACTAAGAAAGATTCAGCAGCAGCAGTTGACGCTGTATTCGCAGCAGTAACTGAATACCTTTCAGCTGGTGAAAAAGTTCAATTGATCGGTTTCGGTAACTTTGAAGTTCGTGAGCGTGCTGCACGTAAAGGTCGTAACCCACAAACTGGTAAAGAAATCAAAATCGCAGCTTCTAAAGTTCCAGCATTCAAAGCTGGTAAAGCTCTTAAAGACGCTGTTAAATAATGAATTTTTAAAAAGCCTATTGTATCAAGCTTTCTAGCTTGTGCGATAGGCTTTTCGTTTATTATTTCCGTCTTGATTTTTCTGTGTAAGTTCAAAGGGGTTTGGTGAAAGATATTTGAAGTTGAATAATCATCAGCTAATAAGTCAAAGCCGATTAAAAAAATTATTTGGAGGTAAGTATGTATAAAGAACGGTATCACGGGCCCCTTATTACTCCTTATTACTAACGAGGTAAGCATAGGATATATTAAAGTATTTCCTTGGATAGCTCTTTTTATATCTTCGTTATTGTTTTTTAGGGATGACTTTTATTGATAATTAGGCATCTACAAGATTTTATTCGTATTCTGTATATCAAATTGTAGTGTGGCAATTCTAATCTCCTTTTTGATAAATTAATTTTAAAATTTAGAAGTCTAATTTACCTTCTTATTTCGTTGATTATTTTCGTTTTACTTATTGATATCGATTTTATATGTTTGTTAATGCTAGTTGACAATGATGGGATCTATTCAGATTTGGCACTTGTTTATAATCTTGTAATCTTTGGTATCTTTCTCTTTTCATGCACTCTCTACTCTTGGTATTACCTTCCTAAAAATCAGGAAAAAATCTGGGCGTTCAACCAGTGGGAGACATATGGTGGTAAGTAAAAAGCAAGAGCGACTGTTCAACCTTGGAGTTGCTTTTGTAGCTGTTAGTTTAATCCCAGCAATTCTTACTGGTTACATTGAGAATATCTTTGGTATTTCATTTGGGATTCTGATAACAGTGACTTTTCCAGCGGTTATGGTAGACGCAGTTTATGCGGCTCTCTATGTGCGGAAGAATCCTGACTATGATGAATTGACTTAGAGGAGGCATAATCACCAGCTAATAAGTTAAATTTGCTTTGAATAGATTATTAAAGATTGTATTGCAATTAATCTCCTAGGAATAGTTTCGTTATTTTTCCATAGTTCGATTCATTTAAGTCCTGAATCAATACTCCGATTACTTAAGTTGTAAAGCTAATATATCGCGGTTAAGTTTTATTGGGATAAGATTTTTTACTAGGGAATAATTTTTCTTTCTCAACGCTTTTTCTTCAGTCAAATCGATTTATAGCAAACTTAAAGGACTTAGCTCTGAGCAATTCTGAACTAAGTCCTCATAATTATTCGTTGATAACCTTTTGAATTTTTGATAAGATATATATGTTTATTGAAACACGCGATAGACATAAGGATTTTCTGGTTTGTCTACTTTTGTGAAACTCTCAACTTCCAGTGTTGGGAGTTTTTGCTTGAGTTCTTTATGGTAGTGGAGGGTCAGGGTTCCTCTAGCGGTGATCCAGGTATTGTCAGGATACTGGCGTGAGTTTCCCTTGGTCAGGAGTCCATATACACCAGAGTCTGCGATACAGTGGATGATTCCAAAGCGAAAGAGGAACTGGTTGTCTGGATGGCTAGGATCGTTATAGACAAAGCCTGTAAATTCGATTTTCTTTCCTTCAAACTCTTGAGGATAGTCATAGAGAACTTCCATGACCTCCATATAGTTTTCATCAGTGATTTGAATGGTTGGTTGGGATAGGTATTTATCAGCTGTAGTCCTCATTTCCTTTTCATAAGCAGATTTGGAAAAATAGGTACTGGTATCGGGTTTGAGGTATTGACTGGATGCTCCTTCGCTTGCCTGAATGGCTGTGTTGATTCCCTCAGCAAGTGGGAAATGATATCCTTTGGCAGACACGGTTCTCGAGTCCAAACTTACTGTCGGAAAGGCAACCCCAATCAACAGAGGTAGTGACAGTAAAAGGATACTGATTCGTCTAGCTCGACGACTTTCCAAATGGCTGTGAGAGTTGATTTTCTTAATCCAGATATAGAATTGGACCAGAGTCAACAGAAGAGAAAGGACCATAGAGATATAGACTAGATAGGAATAGTGGAGGTTGATGTAGTGACTGAGCTTGCCAGATAGCTGCAGATATAGAGTTAGGGCAAAATAACCCAGTAAAATGAAAAATCGGATCATAGCATCACCCCCAACATGTAAGAATAAAGCAAGACAAGCACTGTCACGATGCCCATGAATTGCCAGATGAAGCGTGCTTTGAGATAGTGTTTCATCATGAGGAGATTTTTGATATCAAGCATGGGGCCAATGACCAGAAAAGCAAGGACTGGTGCTAGGCCGAAGCTCGAGAGGAGAGAAGCACCGATAAAGGCGTCCGCCTCGCTACAAAGAGAGAGGAGAAAGGCTAAAAACATGAGCAAGAGAATCGCAAGGACTGGACTTGCGCTGATAGAGGTCAAGATCCGAGTCGGGACATAGACCTGCACGATAGCCGCAAAGAGACAGCCAAAGACCAAGTAACGCCCCATATCGAAAAACTCGTCAATAGCTTGTATAAAGACCTGAAACACTTTTCTAGCGGGACTCAAGTGTGAAAAGTCATGTTCATGACAAGCGATAGGATTCCCTTTTTGAATGGGTTCCTTCCAGAAAAATCCGAGGAAAATTCCAAGCACCAAAGCAATCACAATGGCTCCAAGCGCTCGCAAAAAGGCAAGTTTTATTGAATTGCCAAAGGCAGAATATGTTGCGAAAAGAACGATAGGATTGATAATGGGAGCAGTCACCAGAAAGGGAACGGCCGTGTAGCTAGGCACTTTCTTTTCCAGAAAACGATTGATAATTGGAACGATTCCACACTCGCATGATGGAAAGAGAAAGCCAATGAAGGTACCAAAAAAGATCCTCCCCCAACGATTGCGAGGAAGAAACTCATAAACTTTATCAGGTGTGATATAGACCTCAATCAACCCCGAAATCAGACTCCCAATCAGGACAAAAGGAAGGGCTTCAATCATGATGGAGAGAAAAATAGCCCCGGCTTGTAAGATGCTAGGAGGAAGAGATTGGAAAATCGTCATCTATTTTTTCTTCTCAACTTTTTCTTTTTTATCTTTGTCATCTGGGAAAGTGACTTGTGTTAAGTCAGGAAGTTTGGCGAATTCTTCAAACATCTTGTCCAAGTCATCCGTTTTTGTAAATTTAACAGCCATGGGCCTACCTCTTTTCTATATTCTATCTCTATTATACTATTATTTTGTGGAAAGGGGATTATTTTGATAATCAAAGATGCAAAAACAGGTAAGGCAAAACAAGAGCAGTTCCTTATGGTATAATAGGTTTATGGATAAAAAATATGAAAAAATCTCCCAAGATTTGGGTGTAACCTTAAAGCAAATCGATACTGTTCTAAGTTTGACGGCTGAGGGGGCGACAATTCCCTTTATCGCGCGTTATCGAAAGGACATGACTGGTAGTCTGGATGAGGTGGCGATTAAGGCTATTATCGACTTGGATAAAAGTCTGACAAATCTCAACGACCGTAAAGAAGCTGTCTTGGCTAAGATTCAAGAACAAGGCAAACTAACCAAGGAATTGGAAGTAGCTATTTTGGCAGCTGAAAAATTAGCAGACGTAGAAGAACTCTACCTTCCTTATAAGGAGAAACGTCGGACCAAGGCAACCATTGCTCGTGAAGCTGGACTCTTTCCTCTCGCCCGTTTGATCTTGCAGAATGTAGATGGTTTAGAGAAAGAAGCTGAGAAGTTTGTCTGTGAAGGATTTGCGACTGGTCAAGAAACTTTAGCTGGTGCAGTTGATATCTTGGTAGAAGCTTTATCTGAAGACGTCAATCTACGTGCTATGACCTATCAGGAAGTGCTGAGACACTCTAAAATCACTTCGCAGGTCAAGGATGAAAGTCTTGATGAAAAACAAGTTTTTCAGATTTATTACGATTTTTCAGAGACAGTTGGTAACATGCAGGGCTATCGTACCTTGGCCCTCAATCGTGGGGAAAAATTAGGCATCTTGAAAGTCGGCTTTGAACATACGACGGATCGTATCCTAGCTTTCTTTGCAGCCCGTTTCAAGGTAAAAAATTCCTATATAGATGAAGTGGTTCAGCAATCTGTTAAGAAAAAAGTCTTGCCTGCTATCGAGCGCCGTATTCGGACAGAATTAACTGAGAAGGCAGAAGAAGGAGCTATCCAACTCTTTTCGGACAACTTGCGAAATCTCCTCTTGGTTGCTCCGCTAAAAGGTCGCGTAGTTTTAGGATTTGACCCTGCCTTTCGTACAGGTGCCAAGCTAGCTGTCGTTGATGCGACGGGGAAAATGCTGACGACCCAAGTCATCTATCCTGTTAAACCAGCATCAGCTCGTCAGATTGAAGAAGCCAAGAAAGATCTGGCAGACTTGATCGGTCAATACGGTGTGGAAATTATTGCCATTGGAAATGGGACGGCCAGTCGCGAAAGTGAAGCCTTTGTGGCGGAAGTTCTTAAAAATTTTCCAGAAGTCAGCTATGTTATCGTTAATGAGAGCGGTGCTTCTGTCTACTCTGCCAGCGAACTTGCGCGTCAGGAATTTCCAGAATTAACCGTTGAAAAACGCTCTGCTATCTCTATCGCCCGTCGTTTGCAAGATCCCCTCGCTGAATTGGTTAAAATTGATCCTAAGTCAATCGGTGTCGGTCAATACCAACACGATGTCAGTCAAAAGAAACTGTCTGAGAGTTTGGACTTTGTCGTCGATACGGTGGTCAACCAAGTCGGTGTCAATGTTAACACAGCCAGCCCAGCTCTTCTTTCCCACGTAGCTGGACTCAATAAAACCATCTCTGAAAATATCGTCAAATACCGTGAGGAAGAAGGAAAAATCACTTCACGCGCTCAAATCAAGAAGGTTCCTCGTCTAGGTGCCAAAGCCTTTGAGCAGGCTGCTGGTTTCCTCCGTATCCCTGAAAGTAGCAATATCCTTGATAATACTGGAGTTCACCCAGAGAACTATACTGCGGTTAAGGAGCTCTTCAAACGTTTAGATATTAAAGACCTAAACGAAGAAGCACAAAATAAGCTTAAGTCCCTTTCTGTCAAGGAAATGGCGCAAGAACTAGAACTTGGACCAGAAACTCTTAAAGATATTATTGCAGATCTTCTCAAACCAGGTCGTGATTTCCGTGACTCTTTTGATGCTCCAGTTCTCCGTCAAGATGTTCTGGATATCAAGGATCTTGTTGTCGGTCAGAAGCTGGAAGGTGTAGTGCGGAATGTCGTTGACTTCGGTGCCTTCGTTGATATCGGGATTCATGAGGACGGCTTGATCCATATTTCCCATATGAGTCGTAAATTTATCAAACATCCCAGCCAAGTGGTGTCAGTCGGAGATTTGGTAACGGTTTGGGTTAAGAAAATCGATACTGAACGTGAAAAAGTTAATCTGTCGCTCCTAGCTCCAGATGAATCTAACTGAGTACGTTCAGTCTGTTTCCCTAGAAGATTTTGGTAGACCTTTTACACACCCAGCCAAGTGGAATTCTCGTCTGCGAACGACAGGTGGGCGATTTTTCCCCAAGGATGGACATTTGGATTTTAATCCCAAGATTTATAATGAACTAGGTTTGGAAGTCTTTCGCAAAATCGTGCGCCATGAACTCTGTCACTATCATCTTTATTTTCAGAAAAAGGGGTATCGCCATAAGGACCGAGATTTTAAGGAACTTTTGAAAGAAGTGGATGGGCTGCGCTTTGTACCACCTTTGAAAACACAAACTCAAATCCCCTACCTAATCTATCAGTGCCAATCCTGCCAGCAATGCTATCAACGCAAGAGGAAGATTGACACAAAACGCTATCGCTGTGGCGTCTGCCATGGCAAACTGGTCATCTTAAATCAGCCTAAGGACTGATGTTCTTGATTCCGTTTCATGCTATACTACTTGTAAGAATATCGAAAGAGGATACAATCATGAATACAAAATTTTATAAAATGAGACGAAATCGCATGGTGTCAGGAGTTTTAGCTGGTCTATCAGACAAGTGGAATTTTGATGTAACTCTAGTCCGCTTTCTCTTCGCCATTTTTACCGTGGCAAATTTTGGAATTGGTGTGATTATTTATATCATCCTTGCCTCTATCCTACCAACCAAGGAAGACATAGAAGCCGAAATGTACGGGACAGGACCACGCAAACGCAAGGAAGTCCAAGCCATTGAAGACAATGATGGCTGGTTTTGGTGAGTAAATCTACGGTAACAAAAGTTTTGCAATATTACTACAAGAGAAAAGAAGGCAGTAGCATGCTTAGGAAATACTTTAAAAACTATAAATGGACGGACGTGTTCTGGATTCTATTTATTTTCATTACTAGTTTTCTATCAACCAATAATTTCTTATACCACTTAACGAAACAGGATTTTTCAGAAGAAGGTTGTATTTTAGCAATTCCTTTGTTTCTTTTTCATTTTCTCTTCATTGATAAATTTATCATTTCTAGACGAAATCAAAAAGATGATTAACTTTTAACCCTTGTATTTTCAAGGGTTTTCTTTTTGTTTTGCATTTATGGTACAATACTTCTAGTGAAATTTCTAAATTTTTTTCTATCTTACAAAAATGTAAGATTAAAGTCTCTTTTGTAAGGTTAGGTTATGGCAGGCCGTCTTTTTTTGCGATAAACTAGACTCATAAAGAACAAAGGAGCAAAACCATGAAAAGAATCTTACAAAAGAAAAGAAGAAAACCAAGTCAAAAAGATATCGAGCGTGTTCAACTGGGATGCGCTATGATGCAAGCACAGTTTCAATTGATGGGATATTAAGAAGGAGAAGATCATGACACTTTTAGATGTAAAACACGTTCAAAAAATCTATAAAACACGTTTCCAAGGCAACCAAGTAGAGGCCCTCAAGGACATTCACTTTACAGTGGAAAAGGGTGACTACGTTGCCATCATGGGGGAGTCTGGTTCTGGGAAATCAACTTTGCTCAATATCCTAGCTATGCTGGATAAACCAACTCGCGGGCAGGTTTACCTAAACGGAACAGACACAGCCACTATTAAAAATTCACAGGCTTCGAGTTTCCGTCGTGAGAAGTTGGGCTTTGTCTTCCAAGATTTTAACTTGCTAGATACCCTGTCTGTTAAGGACAATATCTTGCTTCCGCTAGTTTTATCACGCAAACCTATCACGGAGATGATGAAGAAATTGGTAGTGACCGCTGAAAATTTGGGTATCAACCAATTGCAAGAGAAGTACCCTTATGAGATCTCTGGTGGTCAAAAACAGCGGGTAGCAGTAGCACGCGCCATCATTACAGAACCTGAAATTCTCCTTGCTGATGAGCCAACCGGAGCCCTTGACTCCAAGTCATCCGCAGCTCTTCTGGATGTTTTTGATGAAATCAATGAGCACGGGCAAACCATTCTCATGGTGACCCACTCAACTGCGGCAGCCAGCAGGGCCAAGCGTGTCCTTTTCATCAAGGATGGGATTCTCTATAACCAAATCTACCGTGGAGACAAGACAGAGCGTCAGATGTTCCAAGAAATCTCTGATACCTTGACTGTTATGGCAAGCGAGGTGAATTAGTATGTTCCGATTAACCAATAAGTTAGCGGTTTCTAACTTAATCAAAAACCGCAAACTCTACTATCCCTTTGCCCTTGCAGTTCTCTTAGCTGTGACTATCACCTATCTCTTTTACTCATTATCACTTAATCCTAACATTGGCAAAATCCGAGGGGCAGAAAGTATCTCTATGACCCTCGCTCTCGGTATGGTAATTGTTACCATCGCCTCAGGAATTATTGTCCTTTATGCCAATAGTTTTGTCATGAAGAACCGTTCCAAGGAGCTGGGTGTATATGGTATGCTGGGTCTCGAAAAGCGCCATCTGATTAGTATGGTTTTTAAGGAGCTTCTTATTTTCGGTTCCTTAACGCTGACAGCTGGTCTTGGCCTAGGAGCTCTCTTTGATAAGCTCATCTTTGCCCTTCTTCTGAAGTTAATGAAAATGAAGGTGGAGCTCGTTTCGACTTTCCAACCAATTGTCTTTATCCTAGTTATCCTTATTTTTGGAGCTATTTTCCTAGGTTTGATTTTTATCAATGCCTTTCGCATCGCACGCATGAATGCCCTTCAGCTCTCTCGTGAAAAAGCTAGTGGTGAGAAAAAAGGACGATTCTTAGGTTTCCAAACCATTCTAGGTCTAATCAGTCTAGCAGCTGGTTACTACCTAGCAGTGACAGTTGAAAATCCTTTAACTGCACTCATGATTTTCTTTGTGGCAGTTTTGTTAGTAATTTTTGGAACCTATCTCTTGTTCAATGCAGGGATTACAGTCTTCCTACAAATCTTGAAGAAAAACAAGCGTTACTATTACCAACCTAATAACATGATTTCCGTATCCAATCTCATTTTCCGCATGAAGAAAAATGCGGTTGGTCTGGCGACGATTGCTATTCTCTCAACCATGGTCTTGGTGACTATGTCTGCTACAACGAGCGTCTTCAAGGCTTCAGAAACTTTCAAGAAAGTCATGAATCCGCATGATTTTGGGATTACAGGGCAGAATGTTGAAAAAGAAGACATCGAAAAACTCTTGAGCCAGTATGCTAGCGATAAGGGATTAACTGTCACAAAGAAAGAAGTCCTTACATACAGTAACTTTGGCGTGGCAAATCAAGAAGGTACGAAATTGACAATTTTTGAGAAAGGTCAAAATCGTGTTCAACCGAAAACTATTTTTATGGTCTTTGATCAAAAAGACTACGAGAATATGACGGGGCAAAAACTTGCACTTTCAGGTAGGGAAGTTGGCTTGTTTACTAAAAACAAAGAACTTCAAGGTCAAAAAGAACTGACTCTTAATGATCAGACCTACACGATCAAAGAAGAAATCAAAAAAGATTTTATTCTTGAACATGTCCCAAATCAGTACAATATTCTAACTTCGGACTATAACTATCTGGTTGTTCCAGATTTACAAGCCTTTCTTGACCAACATCCTAATTCTTCCATCTTTAATCAATATTATGGTGGTATGAATGTGACGGCTAGCGAGGACGAGCAACTTAAAATTGCAGATGACTATTCAAAATTCGTTAACAACTTTAATAGAGAATTAAACAAAGAAGGAAGCTATGTTTACGGAAGCAATCTGGCTGATAGCAGTGCGCAGATGAGTGCTCTCTTTGGTGGAGTTTTCTTCATCGGTATCTTCCTCTCTATCATCTTTATGGTGGGAACGGTTCTTGTCATCTACTACAAACAAATCTCTGAGGGCTATGAAGACCGTGAACGCTTCATCATTTTGCAAAAGGTCGGTCTCAATCAAAAGCAAATCAAGCAAACCATCAATAAACAGGTGCTAACTGTTTTCTTCCTTCCTTTGCTATTTGCCTTCCTACACCTTGCCTTTGCCTATCATATGCTTAGCCTCATCCTAAAAGTCATTGGGGTGCTAGATGCGACCATGATGTTGACCGTTACATTGTCCATCTGCGCCATCTTCCTCATCGTCTACGTTTTGATCTTTATGATTACTTCAAGAAGCTATCGCAAAATTGTGCAAATGTAAAAAAGATACCTCGATGTTTATCGAGGTATTTCTTTTATCTTAGATACTAAAGAGTTGTCCCAAGAGGAAGGTTACACCCATGGTGAGAAGTCCGATACAGAGGTTACGGATCATAGCAGTTTTTGTCGGTGCTTTTCCAAGTTTGGCAGAAGTATAGCCTGTTAGGAGTAAAGAGAGGGCGACAATAATCACAGTTGCAGGGATACGATAAGTACTTGGGAAGATAGTAATAGAAAGCATAGGTGGTAGACTTCCTAAGACAAAAGCAATAAAGCTAGAGATGGCAGCATGCCAAGGGTTTGTAAACTCTTCGTACTCGATTCCATACTTTTCCTCGACCAAGGCTTTGAGTGGATTTTTTAAAAAGGCCTTGTTGGTCAAGAGCTGAGCTGAGGTTTCACACTCACCGTTTTGAAGGTAAGCAGCATAGAGGGATTGTTTTGCAGATTCGATGTCCTTATCCAAGAGTAGTTGCTCTCTAGCGACAGCGGCTTCTTCCGTGTCTTTCTGAGTGGATACAGAGACATATTCGCCACCTGCCATAGAAAAAGCACCAGCGAGGATAGCGGCCAATCCTGATAAAAAGATAATCCAGATATTGCTCGTCGCACTGGCAACACCGATAACGACTCCAGCGATGGAAATAATCCCATCATTTGCACCCAGAACACCTGCACGCAGGATATTGAGCCGTCCTGCAAAGCTAGCATCAATTTCATGTTTTATTTCCGTCATAGTCATCTCCTTTCTCTCCATTATAGAGAAAAGAATAGGAGAATACAAACTTTTTAAACTATCTGAAAAAAGTTCTACGATTCTAATTTTTTAATTTTTTTTATTTTTATCTTGAATTGTCAAGTTTAGATAAAATAAACAAGCGTAGCAAACTTCTTACAAATTTATTCTTTTGTAGTAAAATAAGATTAGAATGTTGAGAAAGTAGGTAATTTGTTGGAGTCGATTATATTTCTAATATCCGTTTTTTTAGCAGGTATTCTGTCCTTCTTTTCACCCTGTATCTTTCCTTTACTACCTGTCTATGCTGGTATTTTACTGGATGATCAGGGAAATTCGAAAAGTTTTCGCTTTTTTGGAAGAAACGTTGCATGGTCAGGCTTAATTCGGACATTGTGCTTTATTGCTGGAATCTCCCTCATTTTCTTTATTTTGGGATTTGGAGCTGGATTCTTAGGGCACATGCTCTATGCTGACTGGTTTCGTTATGCAATGGGAGCAGTCATTATCCTCTTGGGCCTTCACCAGATGGAAATCTTGCATTTCAATAAACTGGAAGTTCAAAAGACAGTCACCTTCAAACAATCAAAGTCAAATCACTATCTTTCAGCCTTTTTGCTTGGGATAACCTTTAGTTTTGGTTGGACCCCTTGTATTGGACCAGTTTTAAGTTCGGTCTTGGCTCTTGCAGCTTCAGGAGGAAATGGTGCTTGGCAAGGAGCCATACTAACCTTAGTGTATACATTGGGAATGTCCCTACCTTTCATTGTTTTGGCCTTGGCTTCGGGCTGGATCATGCCCTACTTTAGTAAATTAAAACCCCATATGATTCTACTAAAGAAAATCGGGGGGGCCTTGATTATTTTGATGGGATTATTATTAATGCTAGGGCAGTTAAATGCCTTGTCAGGAATTCTTGGATAAAAGGAGAAAAAGATGAAAAAAGTTATTTTTGCTGGATTGAGCCTCATGTCTCTATTCTTGTTGATTGCCTGTGGTGAAAAAGAAACCAAACAGACAAGCAGTCCAAAACAACCTGCTGTACAACAAATCGCAGTCGGTAAGGATGCACCAGACTTTACCTTGCAGTCTATGGATGGCAAAGAAGTGAAGTTATCAGACTATAAAGGGAAAAAGGTCTATTTGAAATTCTGGGCTTCTTGGTGTGGACCATGTAAAAAAAGCATGCCTGAGTTGATGGAACTAGCTGCAAAACAAGACCGAGACTTTGAAATCTTGAGTGTCATTGCACCAGGTCTACAAGGTGAAAAAACAGTTCAAGACTTTCCAAAATGGTACCAAGAACAAGGCTACAAGGATATACCAGTTCTATATGATACGCAAGCAACTACCTTCCAAGCTTACCAAATTCGTAGTATTCCAACGGAATACTTGATTGACAGTCAAGGTAAAATCGGAAAAATCCAATTTGGTGCTATTAGCAATGCTGATGCAGAAGCGGCTTTTAAAGAAATGAAATAAAGAAAAAATCGCGATTGTTCGCGATTTTTTTATAGTTTTTCATTGATAAAGCGGATAAATTGATTCCACCAAACCTTCAAAAAGAAGGCTTTTTCTACTTTCTTTTCAGAAACCATTTCAAAAGATGGTTTGTCGGAAGTGAGGTAGCCTTGACCAATCAAATCCTGGTCATCATAGGTTAGGGTACCGACTACTTTTCCCTCTTCCAAAGGGGCAGTTTCTGATGTTGCTTTCGGTGTGAATTGCAGAGCTGGTGTAGAACTGCTTCCAATGCGTTGGATAACTGAAATATCTGACTTAGCGACAGCTGGCACATTATCTTCTTTACCATCAAGAACTGTTACTTTACTATCGTTGTATGCTTCACCTTTCTGAACGACGGTTTTTAAGGCAAAGTTAGCAGAAATGTAATCTAAAAGTGCAGAAGTAGCAGTAAAACGTGCATATGGGTTGGTATCTTGTTGATCTGCATTTAAAACAACTGTAATAATACGCATCCCTTTCTCAACAGTTGTTCCAACGAATGATGCACCAGCTTTATCAGTAGTACCTGTCTTTAGGCCATCAATCCCCCCACGATAGGCAGGCATTCCCTCCAACATATAGTTAGTTGAGTGGATTTCAAGTCCTGCAAAGGTAGAAGTTGGTTTTTTGGTGATTTCCAAAACTTGAGGATAATCTCGGATAAGGTTTCGAGCGATGATGGCCACATCGTAAGCGCTTAGTTTGTTTTCCTCATCCTTTTTAGAACCAGGATAGATATTATTTCCAAGTGTTTCGTTATTGAGTCCAGTAGTATTGACAATAGTAGCATCTTGGATACCCCATTCAAGAAGTTTCGCTCTCATTTTGTCAACGAAGTCTTTCTCTGAACCAGCAATTTTTTCAGCAAGAGCAATTGCTGCACTATTGGCACTTGATACTAGAGTCGCTTCCAATAATTGTTCCACTGTGTACTTACGTGCCTCCATAGGAACATTACTAGCCTCAGAATTGGTTGTGAGTTGGTATGGATAGTCAGAGATATCAACTGGGGTAGATAGGCTAATTGTACCTTGATCCAAGGCTTCATAGACTAGGTAGACAGTGAGAATCTTGGTGATTGAAGCAATTTCAACAGCTTGAGTAGCATCTTTCTCGTAGAGAATTTTCCCAGTGTTTGCTTCAACAGCAATGGCATGCTTGGCAGCGACATCAAAATCCTGCGCAGATACAGTAGGAACGACTGTGCCAAAAATGATAAGAGTTAGTAAGGATAAAATTATTTTCTTCATAGTAGTTTTATTCTATCACAAAGCAAAAAAATATTCTTGTTTTTATAACAAAGCGACTCAATATTTTTAAGAAATATGATAAAATAGAAAGAAGGAGGTAGCTATGTTCCGTAGAAACAAGTTATTTTTTTGGACAACTGAAATTTTACTACTAACTCTCATTTTATATCTTTGGAGAGAGATGGGAGCGATTGTCACACCTTTTGTGATGGTAGCCAATACCATTATGATTCCTTTTTTGCTCGGAGGATTTTTCTATTACCTGACAAATCCCATCGTAACATTTTTAGAAAAGAAATGTAAAATCAATCGTTTGATAGGTGTGCTCATCACTCTTTGTGCCTTGATTGGCACAATAGTAGTAGGAGTAGTCTACTTGCTACCGATTTTGATCAATCAGTTGACAAGCTTGATTATTTCTAGCCAAAATATCTATAGCCGCTTGCAAGATTTGATATATGATTTATCAATGAATCCAATCTTTCAAAATATTGATATTCAAAAAACCATTCAACAGTTGAATTTATCTTATGTTGATATATTGCAAAATATTCTAAATGGTGTGAGTAATAGTTTAGGTAGCGTTCTCTCAGCCTTGTTTAGCACAGTTCTAATTCTCATTATGACACCGGTCTTTTTGATTTATTTCTTGTTAGATGGTCATAAGTTTCTTCCTATGCTAGAGCGAACGATTTTAAAACATGATAAGTTAAATTTTTCTAGTCTCTTGACCAATTTGAATACGACCATAGCACGTTATATTAGTGGAATCGCGATTGATGCGGTTATTATTGGATGTTTAGCCTATATTGGTTACAATACAATCGGGTTGAGATATGCTCTAGTATTTGCTATTTTCTCTGGTTTGGCAAATCTTATTCCCTATGTTGGACCAAGTATTGGTCTAATCCCCATGATCATTGCCAACGTCTTTACTGATCCGCACAGAGTACTTATAGCTGTAATTTATATGCTGATTATTCAACAAATTGATGGGAATATCCTTTATCCTCGTATCGTTGGAGGAGTCATGAAGGTTCATCCAATCACCATTTTGGTCCTTCTCTTACTTTCTAGCAATATTTATGGTGTTATCGGAATGATTGTGGCAGTGCCAACCTATTCTATCCTAAAAGAAATTACCAAGTTCTTAGCTAAATTATATGAAAACCATAAAGAAGCTAAAGAGCAGGAAAAATCAGAATCAATCTAAAAATCGAGGAAACCTGATTTTTTGATGAAAACAGCACGTCAAAATGGAAACAAACTTGAAATGATGTTACTGTAAAGAAATAGAAGAGCGGTATTTCATAAGATTCAGATTAATTCATAAAATGTGTGTAAAACACTTGCAATTTAGCTGAAATTTGATAAAATAGTAAGGAAAGTTAGACTGTATTGCCTACTGTCTATCTATAAAATATATTTTATTGGAGGCTTTTACTCAAATGGCAAAAGAAAAATACGATCGTAGTAAACCACACGTTAACATTGGTACTATCGGACACGTTGACCACGGTAAAACTACCCTAACTGCAGCTATCACAACTGTATTGGCACGTCGCTTGCCTTCATCAGTTAACCAACCAAAAGACTATGCGTCTATCGATGCTGCTCCAGAAGAACGCGAACGCGGTATCACTATCAATACTGCGCACGTTGAGTACGAAACTGAAAAACGTCACTACGCTCACATCGACGCTCCAGGACACGCGGACTACGTTAAAAACATGATCACTGGTGCCGCTCAAATGGACGGAGCTATCCTTGTAGTAGCTTCAACTGACGGACCAATGCCACAAACTCGTGAGCACATCCTTCTTTCACGTCAGGTTGGTGTTAAACACCTTATCGTCTTCATGAACAAAATTGACTTGGTAGACGATGAAGAATTGCTTGAATTGGTTGAAATGGAAATCCGTGACCTCTTGTCAGAATACGACTTCCCAGGTGACGATCTTCCAGTTATCCAAGGTTCAGCTCTTAAAGCTCTTGAAGGTGACTCTAAGTACGAAGACATCATCATGGAATTGATGAACACTGTTGATGAGTACATCCCAGAACCAGAACGTGACACAGACAAACCATTGCTTCTTCCAGTCGAAGACGTATTCTCAATCACTGGACGCGGTACAGTTGCTTCAGGACGTATCGACCGTGGTACTGTTCGTGTTAACGACGAAATCGAAATCGTTGGTATCAAAGAAGAAACTCAAAAAGCAGTTGTTACTGGTGTTGAAATGTTCCGTAAACAACTTGACGAAGGTCTTGCCGGAGATAACGTAGGTGTCCTTCTTCGTGGTGTTCAACGTGACGAAATCGAACGTGGACAAGTTATCGCTAAACCAGGTTCAATCAACCCACACACTAAATTTAAAGGTGAAGTCTACATCCTTACTAAAGAAGAAGGTGGACGTCACACTCCATTCTTCAACAACTACCGTCCACAATTCTACTTCCGTACTACTGACGTTACAGGTTCAATCGAACTTCCTGCAGGTACTGAAATGGTAATGCCTGGTGATAACGTGACTATCGACGTTGAGTTGATCCACCCAATCGCCGTAGAACAAGGTACTACATTCTCTATCCGTGAGGGTGGACGTACTGTTGGTTCAGGTATGGTTACAGAAATCGAAGCTTAATTCGATTAAGTTCCCAGAAGAACAATTATTTAAGTCAGACACTAAAAGAATCTTGCTTTGCAAGGTTCTTTTTTTCTTCTTGCTCTATTTGAAGTGTCTCCACTCTAGCAGTATAATCGTTTTTTTGGTATAATAAAAGTTATGGAAATCGAAAAAACCAATCGTATGAACGCTCTTTTTGAATTTTATGCGGCGCTTTTGACAGACAAGCAGATGAACTATATTGAACTCTATTATGCTGATGATTATAGTCTTGCTGAGATTGCTGAAGAGTTCGGTGTCAGTCGTCAAGCTGTTTATGATAATATCAAGCGGACAGAAAAGATTCTAGAAGATTATGAGATGAAATTACACATGTACTCGGACTACATTGTCCGCAGTCAGATTTTTGACCAGATCTTAGAGCGTTATCCAGAAGATACTTTTCTACAAGAGCAAGTTGAGATTTTAACAAGTATTGACAATCGGGAGTAATCATGGGCAGTCTCGTCATTTATCAAGGAATACCTTGCGAACTATTAGCCGCAGAGGAGCCATTTCCTACTCGACTACAGATTATTTCACCCAATGATATCTCCAAAGCTATGCAAATAGGTTTTAGCTGTTGGGGATATCCAAATGAAATCATGAAAGAAGTCACACCCGAAGAACTAGAGTGTTTGCAACATTTCGGCCGATTTCCACTGAATTGAAAAATAGGAGAAAAATATGGCATTTGAAAGTTTAACAGAACGTTTGCAGAACGTTTTTAAAAATCTACGTAAAAAAGGAAAAATTTCTGAGGCTGATGTCCAAGAAGCGACCAAAGAGATTCGCTTGGCCTTACTGGAGGCCGACGTTGCCTTGCCTGTTGTAAAGGACTTTATCAAGAAAGTTCGTGAACGTGCAGTAGGACACGAGGTCATTGATACCCTCAATCCTGCCCAACAGATTATCAAAATTGTTGATGAGGAACTGACAGCTGTTTTAGGTTCTGATACGGCAGAAATTATTAAGTCACCTAAGATTCCGACAATCATTATGATGGTCGGTTTGCAGGGGGCTGGTAAAACAACATTTGCTGGTAAGCTGGCTAATAAACTCAAGAAGGAAGAAAATGCTCGTCCTTTGATGATTGCGGCGGATATTTATCGTCCAGCAGCCATCGATCAGTTGAAAACACTTGGACAACAAATTGATGTTCCTGTTTTTGCACTTGGAACAGAAGTACCAGCTGTTGAGATTGTTCGTCAAGGTTTGGAGCAAGCGCAAGCCAATCACAACGACTATGTCTTGATCGATACGGCAGGGCGTTTACAAATCGATGAACCTCTCATGAATGAGCTTCGTGATGTTAAAGCACTGGCTCAACCAAATGAAATCCTTCTTGTCATTGATGCCATGATTGGTCAGGAAGCGGCTAATGTTGCCCGTGAGTTTAATGCTCAGTTAGAAGTGACTGGGGTTATCCTTACCAAGATTGATGGGGACACACGTGGTGGTGCGGCTTTGTCTGTTCGTCACATCACTGGTAAACCTATCAAGTTCACTGGTACGGGTGAAAAGATTACAGATATTGAAACCTTCCACCCAGACCGTATGTCTAGCCGTATCCTTGGCATGGGGGATATGCTTACTCTTATTGAGAAAGCTTCTCAAGAATACGATGAGCAAAAAGCCCTTGAAATGGCTGAGAAGATGCGCGAAAACACCTTTGATTTCAATGATTTCATTGATCAATTGGATCAGGTTCAAAATATGGGGCCAATGGAAGATTTACTCAAGATGATTCCAGGTATGGCCAACAATCCAGCCCTTCAAAACATGAAGGTGGATGAGCGCCAGATTGCGCGAAAACGTGCTATTGTGTCGTCAATGACACCTGAAGAACGTGAAAATCCTGATTTGTTAAATCCAAGCCGTCGTCGTCGTATCGCTGCTGGATCTGGAAATACTTTTATCGAAGTGAATAAATTCATAAAAGACTTTAACCAGGCCAAACAGCTCATGCAGGGTGTTATGTCTGGCGATATGAACAAGATGATGAAGCAAATGGGAATCAATCCAAACAACCTTCCAAAAAATATGCCAAATATGGGAGGAATGGATATGTCTGCCCTTGAAGGCATGCTGGGACAAGGTGGTATGCCTGATATGTCAGCTCTCGGAGGAGCAGGAATGCCAGATATGAGCCAGATGTTTGGTGGAGGTCTCAAAGGTAAAATCGGTGAATTTGCCATGAAACAGTCTATGAAACGCATGGCTAATAAAATGAAAAAAGCTAAGAAGAAACGCAAATAAAAAAGGAAAGCTGAAGTGCTTTCCTTTTTGATATAAAATATGTGCTTTCTATGATTAGGCAACTTCCTTAATCGAAAAATTACTAAATAGAAAGAGTGATTTCAAATCCTTGCATCCATTCGGATTTTACTGTAATTTCGATTTTTAAAGCATCTGCTAATTGTTTGACCAGATAGAGGCCCATGCCTGTCGATTTTTTCCTTGTGTCTCCTGAATCACCTGTAAATCCTTTTTCAAAGATATGAGGGAGGTCGCAAGCTTTAACTCCGCAGCCATTATCCCTAATAATCAGACTTGTACGTCCCTTGTCTATTGACATAGAAATATTGAGTTTGGGCTTGTCAGAGCTATATTTAAGGGCGTTGGCGAGGATTTGAGAGAGGATAAATTCAAAACTGCGTTGATCGGTGTAGCAGGTTCCTTGTATATTTTCTAGCTGAATCGTAAAATTCTTTTCTTTGAGTAAGGGATCAAAGTTTTCCAAGAGATCTTGGATACATTCTTCTAGGTCAAGGTCTTCAAATAGAAAATCATTTTTCTCACTTTTTACCCTGTAGTAGAATAGGATCTGCGATACATTTTCTTGTATTTGGTTTCTCACATAGTCCAACTTAAAAGCTGTATCCTCAGGCAGCTGGTCACTTTGATTGTCCAAAAGGAGGGAAAGAAGCGATAGAGGGAGTTTAATCTCATGTGCCCATTTTTCAACATAGTCCTCATACTCGGCTAGTAATGAGTTGAGTTTTCCTATTTCAGCCTGCTTTTGATAAAGTGTATCTGCCATTTTTTCAATGCTTTCTTTCTCTGAGGCACTTGATAAATGCAATAATTCAAGCTCAGTATCCATCTTGGGATTGGCTATGAAGGCTTTATAGGCAGCGGATTTTTTTCTTTCTTTTCTTATCAGTAGGAATGATAGGATGAAAAAAAGCAGGACGGTGGCTAAAATATAGAGAAGGATGAGGGCCTGAAACATTCTCACATCTGAAAGCCAAAGCAGGACAGCTGTAAATAGATCAAATGCTAAGAGAACAAGTAACCAAGGCAGATAAGTAGCTAGATATTTTAGATTATATTTCATCTGGACTTACCTCTTCTAGCTTGTAACCAATACCTCTGACGGATTTGACTTGAAGGGCAATGCCAGCCTGTTTCATCACCTTTTTCAGCCTTGCAATGTTTACTTGTAGGGCATTTTCATCGATGAACTCAGTTGTATTCCACAGTTTCATGCTCAATTCTTCTTTTGTGACGACAGAATCAGTTGCCACTAATAAGGTTTCTAGCAATTTCCCTTGATTTTGGGGGAGTAAAATCGAATGTCCGTTGATATAAAGGGTATAGGTATTTCTATCCAGCAGGAAATTATCTTTTTCAAGCAAATTTTGTCTACCTTCATAGCGTTTCAAGATGTTTTCTATACGAGCCAAGAATCTTTCTTTTTTGAAAGGTTTTGTTAAGTACTCGTCTGCCCCTAATTTTAGGGCATAGATCTCATCTTTTAGTTGTTCACGGGAGGTGAGAACCAATATGGGCACAGAGCGTTTTGACTTGAGATTTTTACAAATTTGAAAACCTGTTTCTCCCGGTAAATTCAAATCCAGTATGATTAGATCCGTATCGTATTGCAGCACTTGCTGGCTTGTATCTTTGAAGTCTGTCAACTTATCAACTTGATAACCCGCTTTCTCTAACAAGATGACAATTTCATCTCGAATCAAGGCTTCATCTTCAATAACCAGAATATGCTTCATATTGGTTCCTCCTTTTCCTAATTTTATTCTACCTTATTCATCTCTTTTGGGTTCCATTAAGGACAATAAGTACTTGTTGCTATTCTTCTTTACAATTCTGATATAGATGACTTCAAATCCAGCTAAGAGCAGTACTATCAGCATGGCTGTGATAAATTTCTGCCCCATAGCCATTCTTGCACTGGCTGGTACTATTCCTGTGAGGAGGGAGCTCACTCCGAAGCTACTACTGATAAGTGCAAGGGCTATTGGCAGACCGAAATACCAGTTGATTTGCTTTTCTGACGATTTACAAAGAGTTTCGTAGTTGGCTCCGAGATGGATCAAGGTTTGGTATCGTCTGTAGGATTGTCTTTGTCCCATCAAAAATTGAACGCCAATGATTGTATTTGCCACAACAAGGAAGATGATAGCCAGATAGATAGTGATATAGCTGGCAGAGATAATGTAAAATAATTGTCTTCCCATATTTTGTATATAGCTTTCATAGCCAAGAGAGGTTTGATTTAGCTTTTCATTCGTATCTGAGATAGCTCTCATCAGGCCTTTTTCCTTAACTAGCTCAGGAGCCAAGATACCGCTGACATAGTTCGAATAGTGACCGTCTGTATAGCTCATAAAGGTCTCATCTGGGACTATGAGGGCAACAGAGAGGGTGATTTCACGATCCGTTACAATCGGTAAAGACTCCACCTCTCCAATCAATTTTACATCATTTCCCATGACTTTGATTTGAGGCTTCGTCTTCAGAACAGAGTTGACGAGACTTTCATCTGGGAGAAAATCTTTCCCCATATACAAGTAGGCTTCCTTGCTAGTTAATTCTAGAGGAGGGAGATTGGCAGCCTTTCTAAGTTCATTGTATTCGGAAACTGGTATGAGGTGGGAAGTAGTAGACTGTTTAAATTTATGGAGCAAAATTTCCTTGTTCTTGCTGCCTTTTTGCTTTTTCAACTCCTTGATGACCTCTTCAAAGGACACGTACTCGTGTTCTTTAGTTTTGCCTACTTTAATTTGCAGAATCTTTGAAAACTGTGATGCTAGTCCAGCAGCTTCAAGCTCTTTTTTTACTGTATTTACATCAAGATTTTCATCTGTTTCCTGCTTGCTATCTCTAAATGTATAATCCAATACGTGGGTTTGATTGCCTGAATTGCCACTTGCAATAGCAACACCTGCTCCAAAGAGGCATAAGGCAGAGAAGATTAAGAGGGAGCAGATAGCTAGTATAGTTGAGCGCTGGATAACTAATTCCTGAATCTGTCTAAAATTATAGGCATGAAGTTTTCGATTGCCTCCAAGATTGACCAAGATGTCTATAAATAAACGCATGCCAAAGAAGAGTAGGATGGTTCCCAGAGTCCCCAAGAGAACAGTGATGCCCATGGTTATGACACTCCCCCAAGCTCGTCCGCTCATACCCAAGTAATAAGCTGTTCCTAGAAGCAAAATTCCGAGGGCGGAAGCAAGAAGGTAGATACCTTTGGGAAGTAGTTTTTTCATCCCAGAAGGTGAATAGGCAAGCAGGTTTCCGATTTCCTTATTGGCTGTTTTTGCACTTAAAAGAACAAAAACAGCTAATTTTACGGCCAGAAAGCCGATGACTGTATAGAATAGAGCTGTAGTAGATAGAGAAAATTGATGCTCAATAATCCCTAGTCCCACAATTTTAGCGGTTATTAGGCTAATCAGTTCTGAAATCAAGATGGAAATAGGAAGACCTATTCCAAGAGCAAGGATACTGTTTCTCAAATCCTCGAGCAGGAGCAGCAAGAACAGTTTGCTTCTTCGCATGCCTAATGTGAGATAGACACCAAATTCATGTTTTCTTCTTTCCATCTGCATACTGCTTGCGAAGTAGACTAGAAAAAAGAGAATAAAGAGCGTTGCTACGTAAAGAATAGGAATCATGCTAAAGAGTTTATTTACAGCATGACTCTCTATTTGTTTTAGAAAGATCATCACATCTTGATGAGATAAAGAAAGGATGATGTAAAAGGAGATAATAGAAAGAACCATGGAACTGAAGTACAAGCCATTATTTTTTCGATCTCTCTTGCTATTTCTTGAGACTAATTTAGAAAACATTGCCATCACCTCCAGCTAGGGCTGCCATGACCTTTAGTATTCTGTGGTAAAAATCTTCCTGACTTTCTCTTGGATAATCGCGTCGGATTTCATGGAATAGTTTTCCGTCTTGGATGAACAAGATGCGGTTGCAAAAGCTGGCAGCGACAGAATCGTGGGTCACCATGAGAATGGTGGTCTCTTCCAATTGATTCATTTCAGCTAATTTTTGCATCAAAATAGTTGCATTTTTTGAATCCAAAGCCCCTGTGGGCTCATCCGCAAATACAATTTTAGGGTCTAAAATCAAGGCACGCGCAGCAGCTACCCTTTGTCGTTGACCACCTGATAATTGAGATGGGAACTTATCTAGAAGTTCAGAAATATCCAGATATTGGGAAAGCAATTCTAACCGAACCTTGCTTTCGTTGGCATCGACCTTGTGCAAAGACAGTGGGAGTAAAATATTTTCTTTGGCTGTCAGATTGTCCAAAAGCTCAAAATTCTGAAAGAGGTAGCCGATTTCCTTACCACGATAATCAGCTAACTGACTACCCTTTAACTGACCTAAATCCTTTTCTTGCATTTTAATGGAGCCGTCAGTTGGCTTGATGATAGTGGCGAGACAGTTAAGAAGGGTTGTTTTCCCAGATCCACTACTCCCCATAATCCCTAAGAACTCACCTTTGACAACTTGAAAAGATATGCCGTTCAAGGCCTTGGTGATATTCGGCTCTTTTCCATAATGCTTTGTTAATGATTCTACTCGTAAAATTGTTTCCATGTGAAACACCTCCATCTTTTGTTACTTTTATTATAGTATGAATCAGAGTAGAATAACACTTACGGATGATGTAAGAAATCTTTTTCGCTGACATTTATAGTCAGATTATTTTAGCTATACTTATTATATTATAGCATGGTTTTAGGGATTTAAAAAGGGGAGTAGAAGCTCAAAGACTGTCTATGTTACAAAAATTTCTTATTTTGAAAACGTGAAAGAAAAAGCCTTAGAAATATAGATTTCTAGGACTTTTTTAACTTATTAACTCTATTCCCACTCAACGGTTGCTGGTGGTTTACTTGTAATATCGTAGACGATACGGTTAACGTGGTCTACTTCATTTACGATACGTACAGAAATCTTTTGAAGAACTTCCCAAGGAATCTTGGCAAAGTCAGCTGTCATACCATCGATAGAAGTAATGGCACGAATGGCGATGGTGTAGTCGTAAGTACGACCGTCACCCATAACACCGACTGAACGAACACCTGTATTAACTGTGAAGTATTGCCAGATATCGCGGTCAAGACCAGCTTTAGCGATTTCTTCACGAAGGATAGCATCAGACTCACGAACAGTTTCTAGTTTCTCTTCAGTGATTTCACCCATGACACGGATAGCAAGTCCTGGTCCTGGGAATGGTTGGCGCCATACGATGTGGTCTGGCATACCAAGTTCTGTACCGAGAGCACGAACTTCGTCCTTATAAAGAGTGTTCAATGGTTCAATCAGTTCAAACTGCATGTCTTCTGGAAGACCACCCACGTTGTGGTGTGATTTGATGGTTTGGGCTGTGTCCGTACCAGACTCAATCACGTCAGTGTAAAGCGTTCCCTGAGCAAGGAATTTTACATCTTTGAGCTTGCTTGCTTCGTCATCAAAGACATAAACAAACTCGTTACCGATGATTTTACGTTTTTGCTCAGGATCAGAAACACCTGCAAGTTTATCAAGGAAACGTTTTGAAGCATCAGCTTTGACAATATTCAAACCGAACTTACCACCAAGCATATCCATAACTTGGTTAGCTTCTCCCTTACGAAGAAGACCGTGGTCTACAAAGATACAGATTAATTGATCGCCGATCGCTTTTTGGAGAAGAACTCCAACAACAGAAGAGTCAACACCACCTGATAGACCGAGAAGAACACGCTTGTCACTTACAGTTTCACGTATTTTCTTGATCTGCATATCGATAAAGTTGTCCATTGACCAGTCACCCTTAGCTTTACAGATGTTAAGGGCAAAGTTGCGAAGAATATCATTTCCGTATACAGAATGGCGAACTTCTGGGTGGAATTGAATACCATAGATATGCTTGTTAGGGTTTTCAATGGCTGCGTAAGGACAGTCAGCAGAAGTTCCAGTACGAACAAAATCAGCTGGAATCTCTGTAACAGCATCGCCATGGCTCATCAAAACAATCTGTTCTTCAGGAGTCCCTTCAAAGAGGGCAGAAGTGGTATGAGTAAGTGGTGATTGGCCATACTCACGGTTACCAGCATCACCTGCAGGGACAACTTTTCCTCCAAGTTTATGGGTTAAAAGTTGCATACCGTAGCAGATTCCCAAAATTGGAATGCCAAGTTCAAAAATTTCTGGGTCAATATCAAATGAACCATCTTCGTATACAGAGTTTGGTCCACCAGAGAGGATGATCCCTACAGGGTTAATCGCACGAACCTCTGCGGCTGAGATTTTGTGACTTTTTAGCTCTGAAAAAACACCAATTTCACGAATACGGCGTGAAATCAGCTGGTTGTATTGGCTACCATAGTCCAGTACGATGATTTTTTCGACATCTTGCAAATCAGTTGAAATGTTGCTCATCTTTTTCCTTTCTCAAAAGAAATATCTTTTTCAATATTTTATCACAAATAGGGGCGAATTACCAACTAAACAAGGCAAAGTTTGACTTTTTATTAGCAAATACGGTACAATAGAGAAAATAAAGAAAAGAAGTGAAAAAGCATGTTACCAGCTTATATGAAAATCCACGATCAGATTAAAAAGGATATAGATGAGCATCGTTGGAAGATTGGAGAAAGACTTCCGAGTGAACGAGATTTGGCAGAGCTGTTTCAGGTTAGTCGGATGACCTTGCGCCAGGCCATCTCTCTTTTGGTTGAGGAAGGAGTTTTGGAGCGCAGAGTAGGAAGCGGAACCTTTGTCTCTAGCACTCGTGTCCAAGAAAAAATGCGGGGGACGACCAGTTTTACGGAGATTGTCAAATCTCAGGGGAAAGTACCTTCTAGCCAACTCATTTCTTACAGAAGAACCATTCCAAATGAGCAAGAGGTCGCAAAGCTAGGGATTACTCCGACAGAGAATATTATTCGCATGGAACGGGTGCGTTACGCTGACCAAGTACCGCTAGTCTATGAAGTCGCATCCATTCCTGAGAAATTTATTAAGGACTTCAAAAAAGAAGAAATCACCAGTCATTTCTTCCAAACCTTGCAGCAGCATGGTTATCGTATTGGCAAATCCCAACAGACCATTTATGCAAGATTGGCTAAGGAAAAGATTGCTCACTATCTAGAAGTCGAAAAGGGGCATGCCATTTTAGCCTTGACTCAGGTCTCTTATCTTGAAGATGGGACGGCTTTTGAATATGTAAAAAGTCAATACGTGGGCGAACGCTTTGAATTTTATCTTGAAAATAACTAGTCTAGAAAGGCTAGTTTTTTGTTTTAGAAAAGATTAGAATTGTCAAAACAATCTGTCTAGACTTGATTTTATCTAGTATTTACTATAAAATGGGAAGGAAAAACGTCAAACTTTTATATTGCAAATAGGAGAAAACATGACAAAAACATTAAAACGTCCTGAGGTTTTATCACCTGCAGGAACTTTAGAGAAGCTGAAAGTAGCTGTTCAATATGGTGCGGACGCAGTCTTCATCGGTGGACAGGCCTATGGTCTTCGTAGCCGTGCTGGGAACTTTACCTTTGAACAGATGGAAGAAGGCGTGCAGTTCGCTGCTAAGTACGGTGCCAAGGTCTATGTGGCTGCTAACATGGTGATGCACGAAGGAAACGAAGCTGGTGCTGGAGAATGGTTCCGTAAGTTGCGTGACATTGGGATTGCCGCAGTCATCGTATCAGACCCAGCCTTGATCATGATTGCAGCAACAGAAGCACCAGGTCTTGAAATCCACCTTTCAACCCAAGCCAGTGCGACTAACTATGAAACTCTTGAGTTCTGGAAAGAACTTGGTCTAACTCGTGTGGTTTTGGCCCGTGAAGTATCAATGGAAGAATTGGCAGAGATTCGCAAACGTACTGATGTTGAGATTGAGGCCTTTGTCCATGGAGCTATGTGTATTTCTTATTCAGGTCGCTGTACGCTATCAAACCACATGAGTATGCGTGATGCCAACCGTGGTGGTTGCTCTCAGTCTTGCCGTTGGAAATACGATCTTTACGATATGCCCTTTGGTCAAGAACGCAAGAGTCTTAAGGGTGAAATTCCAGAAGAATTTTCAATGTCAGCCGTTGACATGTCTATGATTGATCATATTCCAGATATGATCGAAAACGGTGTAGACAGTCTCAAGATTGAAGGACGTATGAAATCTATTCACTACGTTTCAACGGTGACTAACTGTTACAAGGCGGCTGTGGATGCATATCTTGAAAGTCCTGAGAAGTTTGAAGCTATCAAGCAAGACTTGGTGGACGAGATGTGGAAGGTTGCCCAGCGTGAATTGGCAACAGGTTTCTACTATGGTACACCTACAGAAAATGAACAGTTGTTTGGTGCACGTCGTAAAATTCCTGAATACAAGTTTGTCGCTGAAGTCGTTTCTTATGATGATGCGACCCAAACGGCAACTATTCGTCAACGAAACGTTATCAACGAAGGCGATCAAGTTGAGTTCTACGGACCAGGTTTCCGTCATTTTGAGACTTATATCGAAGATCTTCATGATTCTAAAGGAAATAAAATCGACCGTGCTCCAAATCCAATGGAACTCTTGACCATCAAGGTTCCACAACCTGTTCAAGCTGGGGATATGGTCCGCGCTCTCAAGGAAGGTCTTATCAATCTCTATAAGGAAGACGGGACAAGCGTCACAGTTCGTGCCTAGATAAGGAAAAGTGAATGAATCAAGCACAAGGTTTGTTAGTTGATGATGAAAGCAGATGTGTTCACTATCATGGTGAAAAGGATATTATTTCCCTTCAGTGTTATGAGTGTAAGAAATACTATGCTTGCTATCAGTGTCATAATACTATAGAAACGCATGTATTTTCGCTCTATCCCTTGGTGCTTACAGATGATCAACCGATTTTATGTGGGGCTTGTAAGAGGACAATGACGTTTCAAGAATATCAAAAACAGATAGCTTGTCCTTACTGTAGTGCTCCATTTAATCCAGGTTGCAAAAAACACTATTCCTATTATTTTAAATAAAATGAATTCATCCAAGTTTCAAACTTGGATTTTTTCAATTTGTTTCAGAAAACAGAGTGAAAGTGGAAAAACACTCGCTCTAAAATGAGAAATTTTTCTATATAATAGGATAAAAATGGCAAAAATAGAAATAAATTATCTGAAACGCTTTCAACGTGAGTAAAAAGTTGACAAATCAAAATTTTAGGACTAAACTAAGTAAGTAAATTTTAAATAAAAGGAGAATTCATCATGAATTTAACATTTTTCGGTCTTTGTCTTGCCTGTATGGGTGTATCTCTTGCAGAAGGTATGTTGATGAACGGTTTGTTCAAATCAGCAGCTCGCCAACCAGACATCATCCCACAATTACGTAGCTTAATGATTATGGGGATTGCCTTTATCGAAGGAACGTTCTTGGTTACCCTCGTCTTTTCATTTATCATCAAATAAAGAGAAGTATAAAATGGAAAAGGGAGGATTTTAGATGGAAGAAAGTATCAATCCAACCATCAATATTGGTCCTGTTACCTTTGATTTAACCATGTTAGCCATGACCTTGTTGATTGTGGGAGTTGTTTTTGGCTTTATCTATTGGGCAAGTCGCAATATGACTTTGAAACCCAAAGGAAAGCAAAATGTACTTGAGTATTTCTATGACTTCGTTATTGGATTTACAGAACCTAACATTGGTAAAAGCTACATGAAAGACTACTCGCTCTTTTTCCTTTGTCTATTTCTATTTATGGTACTAGCAAATAACCTCGGTTTGATGGCGAAACTTCAAACTACAGATGGGACAAACCTTTGGACATCGCCAACTGCAAATCTCCAGTTTGACTTGGCCTTGTCATTTGGAATTATCCTGATGACCCATATAGAAGGAATTCGTCGACGTGGTATTAAAAAATATCTAAAAGCTTATATCACACCTGGCTTTATGACTCCCATGAATATCTTAGAAGAGTTTACCAACTTTTTATCACTTGCCTTGCGGGTGTTCGGAAATATCTTTGCTGGAGAAGTGATGGCTAGTTTGCTAATCACTCTATCTCATCAAGCTCTATATTGGTATCCAGTTGCTTTTGGTGCTAACTTGGCTTGGACAGCCTTTTCTGTCTTTATTTCCTGCATCCAAGCCTATGTGTTTACCATGTTGTCTTCTATGTACTTAGGAAATAAGATAAATGATGGAGAAGAGTAGAAAGGAGTAACAGATGCACGTAACAGTAGGTGAATTAATTGGTAACTTTATTTTAATCGCTGGCTCTTTTATCCTTTTGATTGTCTTAGTTAAGAAATATGCGTGGTCAAACTTGACAAGTGTCTTCGAAGAAAGGGCAAATAAAATTGCTGCTGATATTGATGGAGCTGAACAAGCTCGTCAAAAAGCAGAAACTCTTGCCCAAAAACGTGAAGATGAATTGGCTGGTAGTCGCAACGAAGCCAAAACAATCATTGAAAATGCTAAAGAGACTGCAGAGAAGAGTAAAGCAGATATTCTGGCAGATGCTAAAGTAGAAGCAGGTCGCTTAAAAGAGAAGGCGAATCAAGAAATTGCTCAGAATAAAGCTGAAGCTTTGCAAAGTGTTAAGGGCGAGGTGGCAGATTTGACAATTAGCCTCGCTGGTAAAATCATCTCAAAAAACCTTGACAGTCATGCTCATAAGGAACTCATTGATCAGTATATCGATCAGCTAGGAGAAGCCTAATGGACAAGAAAACAGCAAAGGTCATTGAAAAGTACAGCATGCCTTTTGTCCAATTAGTGATTGAAAAAGGAGAAGAGGACCGGATTTTTTCAGACTTGGATCAAATCAAGCAAGTCGCAGAAGAAACGGGCTTACCTTCTTTTTTAGCTCAGGTGGCAGTTGATGAGTCTGATAAGGAAAAAACAGTTGGTTTCTTTCAAGACTCTGTCTCACCTTTAATGAAAAACTTTATTCATGTTCTGATTTACAATCACAGAGCAAATCTTTTTTATGATATCATTGTTGATTGTTTGAATCGTCTTGAAAGAGAAACCAATCATTTTGTCGTCACGATTTCTTCAGCTTATCCTTTAACGATTGAACAGAAGGAACGTTTGCTTCCCTTGATAGAGAAAAAAATGTCTCTGAAAGTACGGAGTATCAAAGAACAAATTGATGAAGGGCTCATTGGTGGTTTTGTCATTTTTGCTAATCACAAGACAATTGATGTGAGTATAAAACAACAACTTCGAGTTGTTAAAGAAAATTTGAAATAGAAAGTGGTGTTCTTTTGGCAATTAACGCACAAGAAATCAGCGCTTTAATTAAGCAACAAATTGAAAATTTCAAACCCAATTTTGATGTGTCTGAAACAGGTGTTGTAACCTATATCGGGGACGGAATTGCGCGTGCTCACGGTCTTGAAAATGCCATGAGTGGAGAGCTGTTGATTTTTGAAAACGGCTCTTATGGGATGGCGCAAAACTTGGAGTCTACAGACGTTGGGATTATCATCCTTGGAGACTTTACAGATATTCGTGAAGGTGATACCATTCGCCGTACAGGTAAAATCATGGAAGTCCCTGTGGGTGACAGCCTGATCGGACGTGTTGTCGACCCACTTGGTCGTCCAGTTGACGGTCTTGGAGAAATCCACACTGATAAAACTCGTCCAGTAGAAGCGCCAGCTCCAGGCGTTATGCAACGTAAGTCTGTATCAGAACCATTGCAAACTGGTTTGAAAGCTATTGACGCCCTTGTACCGATTGGTCGTGGTCAACGTGAGTTGATCATTGGTGACCGTCAGACAGGGAAAACAACTATTGCGATTGATACAATCTTGAACCAAAAAGGGCAAGATATGATCTGTATCTACGTAGCGATTGGACAAAAAGAATCAACAGTCCGTACACAAGTAGAAACACTTCGTCAGTACGGTGCCTTGGACTACACAATCGTTGTGACAGCATCTGCTTCACAACCATCTCCATTGCTCTTCCTAGCTCCTTATGCCGGAGTTGCTATGGCGGAAGAATTTATGTACCAAGGCAAGCATGTTTTGATCGTTTACGATGATCTTTCAAAACAAGCGGTCGCTTATCGTGAGCTTTCCCTCTTGCTTCGTCGTCCACCAGGTCGTGAAGCCTTCCCAGGGGATGTTTTCTACCTTCACAGCCGTTTGCTTGAACGTTCAGCTAAAGTTTCTGATGAACTTGGTGGTGGATCAATTACAGCCCTACCATTTATCGAGACACAAGCAGGAGATATTTCTGCTTATATCGCAACCAACGTGATTTCAATCACAGACGGTCAAATCTTCCTTGGCGATGGTCTCTTCAATGCAGGTATTCGTCCAGCCATCGATGCGGGTTCATCAGTATCTCGTGTAGGTGGTTCTGCACAAATCAAAGCTATGAAGAAGGTTGCTGGTACACTTCGTATCGACCTTGCTTCATATCGTGAGTTGGAAGCCTTCACTAAGTTTGGTTCCGATTTGGATGCAGCAACACAGGCTAAGTTGAACCGTGGACGTCGTACTGTGGAAGTATTGAAACAACCAGTTCATAAACCATTACCTGTTGAGAAACAAGTAACCATTCTCTATGCTTTGACACATGGATTCTTGGATACGATTCCAGTAGATGATATTGTTCGTTTTGAGGAAGAGTTCCATACTTTCTTTGATGCGCAACATCCAGAGATTTTGGAAACCATTCGTGAAACAAAAGACTTGCCAGAAGAAGCAGTCTTGGATGCTGCGATTACAGAGTTTCTCAATCAATCCAGCTTCCAATAAGAATAGAGGTGTCAGATGGCAGTATCTCTAAATGATATTAAAACAAAAATCGCCTCAACAAAAAATACTAGTCAAATCACCAATGCCATGCAAATGGTATCGGCTGCCAAGTTAGGTCGCTCTGAAGAAGCAGCGCGCAACTTCCAAGTTTACGCTCAGAAAGTTCGTAAGCTTTTGACGGATATTCTGCATGGTAACGGATCTAGTGGTTCTACCAATCCGATGCTCATCAGTCGTCCAGTTAAGAAAACAGGCTATATCGTTATTACTTCAGACCGTGGCTTGGTTGGAGGTTATAATGCTTCCATCCTTAAAGCTGTGATGGAGTTGAAAGAAGAATACCATCCAGATGGTAAAGATTTTGAGATAATCTGTATCGGTGGTATGGGAGCTGATTTCTTTAAGGCTCGTGGTATTCAGCCAATCTATGAACTACGTGGTTTGGCAGATCAACCTAGTTTTGATGAAGTTCGTAAAATTATTTCAAAAACGATTGAGATGTACCAAAACGAACTTTTTGATGAACTCTATGTCTGCTACAACCATCATGTCAATACTCTCACAAGTCAAATGCGTGTGGAACAAATGCTGCCAATCGTTGACTTAGATCCAAATGAAGCGGATGAAGAGTATAGCTTGACCTTTGAGTTGGAAACGAGTCGTGATGAGATTCTAGAGCAGTTGTTACCTCAGTTTGCAGAAAGTATGATATACGGAGCTATCATCGATGCCAAGACAGCTGAAAATGCTGCAGGTATGACAGCCATGCAAACGGCGACTGATAATGCCAAGAAGGTCATCAATGATTTGACAATCCAGTATAACCGTGCCAGACAGGCGGCGATTACACAAGAAATTACAGAAATCGTAGCGGGGGCTAGTGCCTTAGAATAAGGCTCTACCCTGTACGTATCAAAATGAACTTAGGCCCTAGGTGAACTAGGAACCGACAGTATCTTATATAGAATAGGAGAAGGAGATGAGTTCAGGTAAAATTGCTCAGGTTATCGGTCCCGTTGTAGACGTCTTGTTTGCAGCAGGGGAACCACTTCCTGAGATTAACAATGCACTTGTCGTCTACAAAAATGACGAAAGAAAAACAAAAATCGTCCTTGAAGTAGCCTTGGAGTTGGGTGATGGTATGGTCCGTACTATTGCCATGGAATCAACAGATGGTTTGACTCGTGGAATGGAAGTATTGGACACAGGCCGTCCAATCTCTGTACCAGTAGGTAAAGAAACTTTGGGACGTGTCTTCAACGTTTTGGGAGATACCATTGACTTGGATGCTCCTTTCGCTGAAGACGCTGAGCGTCAGCCAATTCATAAGAAAGCTCCAACTTTTGATGAGTTGTCTACCTCATCTGAAATCCTGGAAACAGGAATCAAGGTTATCGACCTTCTTGCCCCTTACCTAAAAGGTGGTAAAGTTGGACTTTTCGGTGGTGCCGGGGTTGGTAAAACCGTCTTGATCCAAGAATTGATTCACAATATTGCCCAAGAACATGGTGGTATTTCAGTATTTACTGGTGTTGGGGAACGTACTCGTGAGGGGAATGACCTTTACTGGGAAATGAAAGAATCAGGTGTTATCGAGAAAACAGCCATGGTATTTGGTCAGATGAATGAGCCACCAGGAGCCCGTATGCGTGTTGCCCTTACTGGTTTGACAATTGCCGAATACTTCCGTGATGTAGAAGGCCAAGATGTGCTTCTTTTCATTGACAATATCTTCCGTTTCACTCAAGCTGGTTCAGAAGTATCTGCCCTTTTGGGTCGTATGCCTTCAGCCGTTGGTTACCAACCAACACTTGCTACAGAAATGGGTCAATTGCAAGAACGTATCACATCAACCAAGAAGGGTTCTGTAACCTCTATCCAGGCTATCTATGTGCCAGCGGATGACTATACTGACCCTGCGCCAGCAACAGCCTTCGCTCACTTGGATTCAACAACAAACTTGGAACGTAAGTTGGTACAGTTGGGTATCTACCCAGCCGTTGACCCATTGGCTTCAAGCTCTCGTGCCTTGGCGCCTGAGATTGTCGGAGAAGATCACTATGCAGTTGCTGCTGAAGTTAAACGTGTCCTTCAACGTTACCATGAATTGCAAGATATCATTGCTATCCTTGGTATGGATGAACTTTCTGATGAAGAAAAGACCTTGGTTGCACGTGCCCGTCGTATCCAGTTCTTCTTGTCACAAAACTTCAACGTTGCGGAGCAATTTACTGGCCAACCTGGTTCTTATGTACCAGTAGCAGAAACAGTTCGTGGTTTCAAGGAAATCCTTGAAGGAAAACATGACCACTTGCCAGAGGACGCCTTCCGTGGTGTCGGTTCAATCGAAGACGTCATTGCTAAGGCAGAGAAAATGGGATTTTAAGAGGTGATCTATGGCTCATTTAACTGTCCAGATCGTGACACCAGATGGCCTCGTCTATGATCACCATGCCAGCTTTGTATCGGTACGAACTCTGGATGGTGAGATGGGGATCTTGCCACGACATGAAAATATGATTGCGGTTTTAGCGGTTGATGAAGTAAAGGTAAAACGAATCGATGATGATACTCATGTGAACTGGATTGCAGTGAACGGAGGGATTATCGAGATTGCCAATGACATCATTACCATCGTAGCAGACTCAGCAGAACGCGCTCGTGATATCGATATCAGTCGTGCAGAACGTGCGAAACTTCGCGCTGAACGTGAAATCGAAGAAGCTCAAGACAAGCATTTGATTGACCAGGAACGACGCGCTAAGATTGCTCTTCAACGTGCCATTAACCGTATCAATGTCGGAAATAAACTATAATCAAAAAATGAACTTGAAACTCAAGTTCATTTTTTTAATGTGGGAGGTTGATGCAAACTGCTTCAGGAACGTAGAAGTCGTTAGAAAGCTCTGCAAGACGGCCACTTTCAGGATTACGCTTAAAGACGGTTGCGTTATCAGAATCTTGATGAACAGCAATGAGAAACTCTTGATCAGGAGTCAGGTCGAAATCACGTGGATTTTTTCCGTGACTTGGTACAATTTCTAATAATTCCAGACTGCCATCAGCGAGGATTGTATACACTGCAATAGAATCATGACCTCGGTTGGATGCATAGAGGTATTTGCCATCTTTTGAGAGACGAATGGCAGCAGTAGCATTGAAATCCTCGTATCCATCTGGTAAGGTTGAAATGACTTGCATGCGTTCAAATTCACCAACACCATCATAAATCAAGACCTCTATCGTGCTATTAAGTTCGCAGATGAGATAGGCAATCTTATAGTGGTGGTGGAAAACGATGTGGCGAGCACCTGCTCCAGCTTGGCTGTGATAGGTGGAGAGTTTACTTAGTTTTCCTTCTGGGCTGACATCATAGGTCGTCACCTCGTCCGTACCGAGGTCACATGTGACGAGATACTGATCAGGTGTTAGGTCTGTAAAGTGTACATGAGGGGAAGTTTGGTTTTCATGAGGACCGTGTCCACTATGCTGATCTAGATCTGTTTGGATGAGGCTACCATCCGTTTGACGTTTATAAACCAGAACTTGACCTTTATGATAGTTGGACCCGTAAACGAGACTACGCTTTTCATCCACTGCCACATAACAATGGGGAGCGCCTTCTTCAACCACATGATTTAGCAAAGCGCCATCTGTCTTGTAAGCAGCGATACCACCTAAGCCATCCTGGCTCCCTACAGTGTATAAGTGTTGCTGTTGGTCAAAAGCAAGGTAGGTCGGACTTGGTTCAGTAGCAAAGAGTTCAAGATTTGCAAGCTGACCTGTTTCTGTATCAAAATCTGCCTTGTAAATCCCTTTAGATAAGCGACGAGTGTAAGTTCCAAAATAAACAGTTTCTTTCATGTCCATACCTCTTAATAATGATAAATTTATTATACCACAAAATAATAGACAAGATGCATCAGGCTTCTTTATGTAAGCACTTTAAAAAAGAGTTATTTTAGTCTAAAAATGGTATAATGAGAGAACGACAGAAAGGATGTATTTATGGAACATAAAGAGAAACATTTTAGCCTATCTTGGTTTTTTAAGTGGTTTTTAGATAATAAAGCCATCACTGTATTTTTAGTAACCTTGTTACTGGGGCTAAATATTTTTATTCTAAGTAAGATTAGTTTTATCTTTTTACCCGTTTTGGATTTTTTAGGGGTTGTCATGTTACCAGTTATTTTATCTGGTTTACTTTATTACCTCCTTAATCCGATCGTTGACTGGATGGAGAAACACAAGATCAATCGTATACTTGCCATCAGTATTCTCTTTGTTATAATTGGACTCTTTATTATTTGGGGGCTGGCAGTCGCTATTCCAAATCTCCAACGCCAAGTCTTAAATTTTGCAAAGAATGTACCAACTTATCTTAAGGATGCTGATAAGGTGATCAATGACCTTGTAACCAAACGCTTGCCAGATGACTTTAGACCGCAGTTGGAGCAGGTCCTTGCCAATATCTCTACTGAGGCGACCATGTGGGCCAGCAAAATCTCTTCTCAAGCAGTTAACTGGGTCAGCGCTTTTATCAGTAGTGTTTCTCAGATTATTGTAGCGGTCATTATCGTACCTTTTATGCTCTTTTATCTGTTACGTGATGGAAAAGGTTTACGAGATTATTTGACCAAGTTTATTCCAACGAAGTTAAAAGAACCTGTTGGGGAAGTCCTGTCAGATGTTAATAAACAGTTGTCAAACTACGTTAGAGGGCAGGTTACAGTTGCTATTATCGTGGCAATTATGTTTATTATCTTCTTTAAGATTATTGGTCTCAGATATGCTGTAACTCTTGGCATTACGGCTGGTATCCTCAATCTAGTACCTTACCTGGGTAGTTTTCTAGCGATGTTGCCTGCTTTGGTTTTGGGCTTAATAGCGGGCCCTGTCATGCTTTTGAAAGTGATTATTGTCTTTATTGTTGAACAAACGATTGAAGGTCGCTTTGTTTCCCCACTTATTTTAGGTAGTCAGCTAAACATCCATCCAATCAATGTTCTCTTTGTTCTCCTAACTTCAGGATCTATGTTTGGTATTTGGGGAGTCTTGCTGGGAATTCCGGTCTATGCCTCTGCCAAGGTCGTTATCTCAGCTATCTTTAACTGGTATAAAAAAGTCAGCGGTCTGTATGAAGAAGAAGGGGAGGAAATCAAGAGTGAACAATAGTCAACGCATGCTTCAGGCTTTGGATGAACAGGATTTAACCAAAGCGGATCAGTATTTTCACAAAGCTCTCGAAACAGATTCAAGTGAAGTTCTTTACGAACTAGCAAGCTATCTAGAGGGAATTGGCTTTTATCCTCAAGCTAAAGAAATTTACCAACATATCGTTACAGAATTTCCAGAAGTGAATCTGAACTTAGCCAGCATTGCTAGCGAGGATGGCAATGTTGAGGAAGCCTTTGCTTACCTTGAGGAAATCACACCTGAAAGTGACTGGTATGTATCGGCCTTGGCCTTGAAGGCAGACCTCTATCAGTTGGAGGGATTGACAGATGTAGCGCGTGAAAAGTTACTGGAAGCCTTAAACTACTCAGATGATCCCTTATTAGTTTTTGGTTTGGCTGAGTTGGATAGCGAGTTAGGGAATTATCAGGAAGCGATTCAGGGCTATGCCCAATTAGACAATCGCTCCATCTATGAGCAAACAGGTGTCTCAACCTATCAGCGAATTGGCTACGCTTATGCTCAGTTAGGCCAGTTTGAAGCTGCAACTGAATTCTTAGAAAAAGCCTTAGAATTAGAATACGACGACCAAACTGCTTTTGAACTGGCTAGTCTTTACTTTGACCAAGAAGAGTATCAAAAATCTGTTCTTTACTTTAAGCAGATTGATACCATTTCACCAGATTTTGAAGGATATGAGTATGGTTATAGTCAAGCCTTGCACAAGGAACATCAGATAGAAGAAGCTCTCCGTATCGCTAAACAAGGTTTGGAGAAAAATCCATTTGAAACTCGGCTCTTACTAGCTGCTTCTCAGTTTTCGTATGAATTACATGATCCTAGTGGTGCTGAGCAGTTTCTTCTTACTGCAAAAGAGGATGCAGAGGATACAGAAGAAATATTCCTTCGCCTTGCAACCATTTATATGGAACAAGAGCGGTTTGAGGACATTATCGCTCTCCAAATTCAAGAACCTGAAAATCTCTTGACCAAGTGGATGATTGCCCGTTCTTATCAGGAAATTGAGGATTTAGATAAGGCATATGAGCTCTATCAGGAACTATCGTCTGACCTCAAGGACAATCCCGAGTTTCTGGAGCAGTATAGCTATCTCTTACGTGAATTGGGATATTTTGAAGAAGCCAAAGTGCAAGCTGAAGCTTATTTAAAAATCGTTCCAGATGATGTTCAGATGCAAGAACTCTTAGAAACACTTTAAAAATATCCACCTCTTTGTCAACTGTAGTGGGATGAGAAGAAACTTGATATCTGGAGAGGACAATCGCTGTTTTCTCCATTTTAATATTTAGAGCAATGAAAATTTGTTTCTTAAAGTTTTCAAAGTTCGAAATCCAAAGACATCTCGTTTGATGAGGTTATTAGTTGTTTCTAATTTAGTATTAGAGTATAAACGAGCTAAAAATCAAACAAAACAAAAAAAGATGCGCAAAAAACTTGAATTCAGTCAAACTTTGTGGTATATTGAAGTT
>NZ_JAHZPJ010000038.1 GCF_019929345.1 Streptococcus oralis | reverse complement strand
CTATTACACAGCTTTTGAAGATAGCAATACTATTGCAACCTTTACTAAGCTGGAAAATATCGGTAGAGAGACAGCAGTCATACATAAGAACTTGAGCTTAATGGCAGATTTGCCGGCAGGGACCTATGATGTGATTAGTTTACAGGGAGCTTATGCTAGGGAGAAAACAGTTCGTCGTCACAAGTTAGAACAGGGAATTTTCAAAATAGCTTCCAACCGAGGAGCTTCTGGTCACGCGCAGACTCCGAGCCTTATCCTTTGTGATAGTGAAACGACGGAAGAGGCTGGTCAAGTTTGGGCAATTCAGCTCCTTTATAGCGGAAACTTTGAAGCTTGGATTCAGCAAAATCAGTTGAGTGAAGTTCGGCTAGGTATCGGTATCAATGACGATAACTTTGCTTGGAAACTGGAAGCGGGGCAGACTTTCTATAGTCCTGTTGCACTGTTGAATTCTTCGTCTCAGGGTTTGACTGGTCTTAGTCATGAGAGCCAAGCTTTTGTTCAAGAGCATATCATTCCTAAAGCTTTTGCGAAGAGAGAGCGGCCAATTTTAATCAATAACTGGGAAGCAACTTACTTTGATTTCAAAAAAGAAAAGTTGCTAGAGTTAGCAGA
>NZ_JAHZPJ010000037.1 GCF_019929345.1 Streptococcus oralis | reverse complement strand
AGACATCCGAGCGATTTTGGAAATCATTCGCAGTCTGAAGCTCAAGGATTCTTGGCTAGCGGCTGGATGTGTGAGAAATTTTATCTGGAATCTATTGTCAGAGCGACCAGGTTTTGATTCAGATACGGATGTAGATGTCATTTTCTTTGATCCGACTTATTCTGAGGCAGAGACGATAGAGCTGGAAGTCAAGCTCAAGGCAGACTGGCCACGGTATCGATGGGAACTGAGAAATCAAGCCTATATGCACCGCCATAGTCCTGGAACAGCGCCTTATAAAAATGCTCGCGAAGCCATGAGTAAGTATCCTGAGCGCTGTACGGCTATTGGCCTGCGCTTACTGGCAAATGACAAACTGGAACTTTTTGCTCCCTATGGTTTGGAGGATATCTTAAACTTTCAGGTTAGACCGACTCCTCATTTTCTTGAAAATAAGGAGCGCCAGCGTGTCTATGCTGAGCGCTTGGCTAAGAAGAATTGGCAGAAACGCTGGCCGCAGCTGGAATGCCACTATCCCATCAAATAGGTACAAGCTAAGAGTAAAATGTTTAAGTTATTTTAAGGAAGTTTTAAGGAATGGATATTATACTATAACCAAGTTAAGAAATTAACTTAACTC
>NZ_JAHZPJ010000036.1 GCF_019929345.1 Streptococcus oralis | reverse complement strand
CTAAATCTACAATTACTTGCTATAATAACCATAACCAACACGACGATATCTATAACTAGGGGTATTTTTACCAAAAACCTTTCAGCATAAACCAAAACCTAAGATCTCTTCTAAAAAAGAATCAGGTAAAGGAGGGACATTAGAAATATAAGAAGGACTATGCCCATTATAAAAAGAAATACCTAAAAAACGAGAAAAAAAAATAGAATCAATCATTAAATAATTAAACAATATAAACCCAATAAAAGTAATAACAGAGCCTAGTGAAGAAAAAACTTGAAATATAGAATAACAATCTGGATAATCTAGAACCTTACGAGGCATTCCCTGTATACCAGCAAAATGCATAGGAAAAAAAGTTATATTAGTACCCATCAAAAACCAAAAAAAAATAGCAATCATTAATGAACCATCAAAAGAAATACCATACATATAAGGTAACCATAGACAAAACCCGCAAAAAATTCCGTAAACAGCCCCTAGGCTCAAAGTATAATGAAAATGAGCTACAACACAGTAAGTATCATGTAACACCACATCTAAACTAGCGGCTCTCAAAATAATTCCGCTCAACCCCCCAACAGTAAAAAGAAAAATAAAACTATAAGTTCAACATCATAATGGCTGCATTTTTTGGTTAGATCCAAAAAAGGTCCCCAACCAATT
>NZ_JAHZPJ010000035.1 GCF_019929345.1 Streptococcus oralis | reverse complement strand
GAACTCATCGTTCACCACTTCGTAACCCTTGTCTGTCAATTCTTTCAGACGAGCTGCGTAGTTGGTTGTACCGATTGGCTCACCTGACTTACCGCTTTCAACTACCTTACCAACTTCCTTGTTGTTAGCATCTTGGTCTACGAAGGTAATAATCGCTTTTTGACCATCTTTCACATAACTGATTGGTGTGTCCTTAGTTGGATCACTTGGAACTGGTGGTGGGTTGTAACCCTTGCTTGGATCGCTTGGATCTTTCGGTGTCAATGGTGTTGTGCCATCTGGGCCTACTGGTGTAGTTCCTGGTACATGTGGAATCACTGGAAGATCAGTACCTGGTTTGCTTGGATCTGTTGGATCGTTTGGATATGGAAGATTTGGTACTTTTGGAAGTCCGTCTGGTACATTTGGTACATATGAACCAAGTTTGCTGTACTTAACTGTTTCTTCGCTATCCTTATCATCAGGAGTTACTGTCTTCGCTGCTACATTGACCTTGTCTGCCACGAATCCAGTTACTACTGGTGTAGCTTCTTGTGCCAATTCTTTCGTAGCTGGTGTCCATGCGCCGAAGGTTTCAACGCCAGTTACACGGTTACGTTCACCTGTACGTGTGAAGGCTGCTTCTTGAGTGACAGGAGCTTTCAGAGCTGGACGACCCGCTGTTTGACCATCTGCGTATT
>NZ_JAHZPJ010000034.1 GCF_019929345.1 Streptococcus oralis | reverse complement strand
AAGAAATATATAAAAGAAACAAAAAACAGATAAAAAAAGAAAAAAAAATACCTATATTCATAAACAAAACTAGCCCAAAATCAATTCCTAAAACACCTGCGCCGAATATAACTGGGTAGTAACTAAACTCCATTTTATGATACTTACGAAATTTTAAAAAAATTATATTTTCTACCTATAAATTCTAAATTTATAATACTTATTATACTAAAAATATAGCTAAACAATTTAAAACCTAAAAAATTGACAAAACACATAAAAAAAATAAAAACAAAATAAAAAATAGTACAAACTAAATTAAAATAGTTAAACGGATAATCAGTAGGATAATGACCAGCCCAAGTTAACCAAAAAAAAATTCAAACAAAACATATAGATAAAAAATATAAAATATTATCCAACATAGTCTGATAATTACTAAACCAAATAAAAATCAACAAAACAAAAATAGAGCCAAATATCAAAATAACACCAAACAACTTATTTGGTACAGAACGCAGAATAGTAAAAGCAAACAAAAAATATCATTCAGGAACTACATGCGCCGGACTGGCTATAGAGTCAGATTCAACAAAAATTATGGGATCACTTAAATTAAGAGAGCAATACAAGCTAAAAAAAAAAAAAACAAAAAGAAAAACACAAAAAAAATAAAAAACAACAAAAAAAAAAAAAACAATGTATAAATTAGAAAGAAAAAAAAAAAAAAATGTGTT
>NZ_JAHZPJ010000033.1 GCF_019929345.1 Streptococcus oralis | reverse complement strand
TTTGGCTACCTTAAGAGAGTCATAGTTACTCCCGCCGTTTACCCGCGCTTGGTTGAATTTCTTCACTTTTACATTCAGAGCACTGGGCAGAAATCAGAGACAGTCAACGCCCGCAAGGGCCATCTGTCTCCTCTGTTTTAATTAGACAGTCGGATTCCCCGAGTCCGTGCCAGTTCTAAGTTGACTGTTTAACGCCGGCCGAAATATCAAATAAAACATTTACTTTTTTAAAAAAAAAAATAAAAAAATAAATGTTGATATGCAGCTGAAACGATCCATAAGACAGTTCGAACACTAGCCGAGTTTCATCAAAATGAATACATTTTTTTTTTTTAATGTTTTCATTTTAATGTTACACTGCATGGATCAAACCGTACTCACTTCACATTACAGCCCGACCGGCCCAGTCCTTAGAGCCAATCCTTATCCCGAAGTTACGGATCTAATTTGCCGACTTCCCTTACCTACATTATTCTATCGACTAGAGGCTGTTCACCTTGGAGACCTGCTGCGGATATGGGTACGATCTGGCACGAAATTCAAATAGCTTCCCTCGGATTTTCATGGATCGAACAAAGCGCACGAGACACCACAGGAACCGTGGCGCTTTACGGAAACAACATCCCTATCTCCGGCTGAACCGATTCCAGGGAGTCCGTTCCTTAACCAGAAAAGAGAACTCTGGCTCGAGCTTTCCTCAATGTTTCCGAGTTCATTTGCGTT
>NZ_JAHZPJ010000032.1 GCF_019929345.1 Streptococcus oralis | reverse complement strand
TCCAGGAGTTTCTCCTGATAATTGAAACTCCAGTTCTCGTTGTCCTTGCATGGCTGCCAGATTTCGCTGGAAGTTCTGTTTTCGAACTCCCAACTCTGCATTGAGATTCTCAAGTTTTTCAGATACCTTCTCTGCCCCTGAAGCCATGGCTCGATTCTTCACATTGGAAACACGGTTCTTGAAGTTATCAAAACCTTCTCCTACTTGAACCTTGACATCACCTGTCTTAGTCTTGATATCCGTCCAAGCTGTGCGGACTCGATCTTTGAGGTTGGTTTTAAAGCCAGTCGCTTCACCACTACGGATATCGACATTGCCAGTTTTACTTGCTCGGAAAGCTTTGTATTTGTTTCCAAGGTGACCAATGGTACGACCAACTAGCTGACTAGTCGCAAGGTTGGTCAGCGCCATTTTCGGATCTTCATTGAAGTCATGACCAAACTGGGCGACATCGTAGGCATTGGCTCCATAACGAGCAGCCTTATCCGCATTTAGCAAGCCTTGCGAGACAGTGCGCTCTGTCAGGTTGGCACCCTTCATATAGGTACCGATACCACCTGATGCTAGAGTCGTAACTGCCTCTGCACCGGCCCACAATCTCTGCTCTGTTGACAGAACCTCACCTGTAATGGTCTCTCCTGAAATCGCTCGATAGGCAGCTTCGCCCCCTAAAAGAGTCGTGCCTATAGCTAAGCTCGCAGGAGCTAAGAGACCACCTGAGGCAACCGTGCCGACGATC
>NZ_JAHZPJ010000031.1 GCF_019929345.1 Streptococcus oralis | reverse complement strand
TCTTTGGGTTCTGGGGCGAGTATTCGCGCAAGCGAGAAAGTTAAAAGAATTGACGGAAGGGCACCACCAGGCGTGGAGCTTGCGGCTTAATTTGACTCAACACGGGAAAACTCACCTGGCCCGGACACCGTGAGGATTGACAGATTGAGAGCTCTTTCATGATTCGGTGGTTGGTGGTGCATGGCCGTTCTTAGTTGGTGGAGTGATTTGTCTGGTTTATTCCGATAACGAGCGAGACTCTAGCCTACTAAATAGTTACTGGATAATTTTATCGTCCAGACAACTTCTTAGAGGGACAAGCGGTGTTTAGCCGCATGAAGTTGAGCAATAACAGGCCTGTCATGCCCTTCGATGTCCAGGGCTGCACGCGCGCTACACTGGAGGAATCAGCGTGCTGTAACCATTACCGAAAGGTATTGGTAACCCCTTGAAAATCCTCCGTGATCGGGATCGGGAATTGCAATTATTTCCCTTGAACGAGGAATTCCTAGTAAGTGTGAGTCATCAGCTCACGTTGATTACGTCCCTGCCCTTTGTACACACCGCCCGTCGCTGCCCGGGACTGAGCCGTTTCGAGAAAAGCGGAGACTGCTGTTTCAATACCTTTTCAAGGGTAGAGATTCTTTGGTGGAAACTGCTTTAATCGCAGTGGCTTGAACCGGGAAACAGACTTACGAAGGTTTCAGTAGGTGAACCTGCGGAACGATAATTATAGTACTTAAAAAAAAAAAATAACACAACAATGATTGATTGATTTATTACTATTACTATAGCTACCATATTATATTATGATACTATATTAACAACATATTGTTGTATGTGTGTTACCCTAATAGATTGATTTTAATATGGTAGTAGCTTAAATAATAATAGCAATAATATGAATAAACGGCGATATT
>NZ_JAHZPJ010000030.1 GCF_019929345.1 Streptococcus oralis | reverse complement strand
CGCACAAACTTAGAAATCTTCTCTGCCTGATCCAAAAGCATGGTGTCTGCCACCTGCGGAAGCTTGGACAAGGGCGCCAAACCATTGGTCCCAAAGTCCATCAAGTACATAGTAAGTGCCTTGGGACTGTGCTTTCTCGCTAGATCCATACCAGCTGTCTGAAGGAAGGTGGTCTTTCCTGTTCCCGGACTTCCATAAAGAAGGACATGCCCATCCTTAGAGAGATTGATAGAGATGGCTTCCTGCTTCTGGGCTTGCGGGATATCCGCCATCCCAAGTAGAAAGGAAAGAGGTTTCTCTTCTTCCCAAGCAACCGCTGGCTGCACTGCTTCCAGCTCCTCTAGCGCAATGCGCTCTTTGAGCGGAGGCAACCATGGCTGAGGGACTGGAGGAATTTCTTGTTCCTGACACAGAACTTGGATATGCTGCACAATCGCATCCAACTCTGTCGGAACTTCCTTGATCTCTTCGGCTTCTTCTAAGCCCGATAGGTCTTCATTCAAGATTTCATATTGACCCAATTCATTGATGAGATAAATCGTATGATCCTCAATCCCCATATCGTCCTTGTCCGGCTGATAATCCGCCCCTGACCAGGCTGACTGGAAGAGTTCATAGACTTCATTATTTCCGACCTGCAGATAAGCGCGACCCGTCTGGGTAATCTCGGCCGCATCCGGCGTATGAAGCATTTCATTGGAGTCCGAACGGTCCGCCACCTTCAGGGCGATCTTGAAGCGTGAGTTGGACCAGATCTGGTCATCCACCACACCCGATGGTTTCTGCGTGGCTAGGATTAAGTGAACCCCGAGGGAACGTCCGACCCGAGCGATAGACACCAGCTCCTTGATAAAGTCAGGCTGGTTGACCTTTAGCTCTGCGAACTCATCTGAGATGAGAAAGAGGTGAGGGAGAGGCTCAGT
>NZ_JAHZPJ010000029.1 GCF_019929345.1 Streptococcus oralis | reverse complement strand
TGGGCGCGTAGCTCAGGTGGTTAGAGCGCACGCCTGATAAGCGTGAGGTCGGTGGTTCGAGTCCACTCGTGCCCATTTGTGGATATGGTCCGTTGGTCAAGGGGTTAAGACACCGCCTTTTCACGGCGGTAACACGGGTTCGAATCCCGTACGGACTATTTATTGGAGGATTACCCAAGTCCGGCTGAAGGGAACGGTCTTGAAAACCGTCAGGCGTGTAAAAGCGTGCGTGGGTTCGAATCCCACATCCTCCTTTTATATTAACGCGGGATGGAGCAGCTCGGTAGCTCGTCGGGCTCATAACCCGAAGGTCGTAGGTTCAAATCCTGCTCCCGCAATTTGGCTCGGTAGCTCAGTTGGTAGAGCAATGGATTGAAGCTCCATGTGTCGGCGGTTCGATTCCGTCTCGCGCCATATTTTATATATAATCTGGAAGGGTAGCGAAGAGGCTAAACGCGGCGGACTGTAAATCCGCTCCTTCGGGTTCGGGGGTTCGAATCCCTCCCCTTCCATAGTTACGGGCATAGTTTAAAGGTAGAACTAAGGTCTCCAAAACCTTCAGTGTGGGTTCAATTCCTACTGCCCGTGTTAATAAGATAATGGCGGGTGTGGTGAAGTGGTTAACACACCAGATTGTGGCTCTGGCATGCGTGGGTTCGATCCCCATCACTCGCCTATTTATATTATTGGGGTATAGCCAAGCGGTAAGGCAAGGGACTTTGACTCCCTCATGCGTTGGTTCGAATCCAGCTACCCCAGTTACTATTTGCCGGCGTGGCGGAATTGGCAGACGCGCTGGACTCAAAATCCAGTGTCCGCAAGGACGTGCCGGTTCGACCCCGGCCGCCGGTATAGTATAAAAGTCAAGGTTTCTAAGCCTTGTTTTTTTATTTTCTTAATTAATTGGCTCATTGTCAACTGTAGTGGGTTGAAGTCAGCTAAGATCGAGAAAGGACGAAATTCGTCCTTTCTTTTTTGATGTTGAGAG
>NZ_JAHZPJ010000003.1 GCF_019929345.1 Streptococcus oralis | reverse complement strand
GCGCTTGTTGAAGCACTTTGGCTAGCACTCGTCGAGGCTGACTTGGATGCGCTTGTTGAAGCACTTTGGCTAGCACTCGTCGAGGCTGACTTGGATGCGCTTGTTGAAGCACTTTGGCTAGCACTCGTCGAGGCTGACTTGGATGCGCTTGTTGAAGCACTTTGGCTAGCACTCGTCGAGGCTGACTTGGATGCGCTTGTTGAAGCACTTTGGCTAGCACTCGTCGAGGCTGACTTGGATGCGCTTGTTGAAGCACTTACTGAGGCACTCGTTGAGGCAGACACACTTGCCGACGTACTTGCGCTTGTTGATTGTCTTTGACTTAGACTAGTTGAAGTACTGCTACTCTTATACTCACTATCAGAAAGTTTTACAGTGAACGTATCCGTAGTCTTATCTTTATAGATAATGGTAACTGTTCCATTGTTACTAATAGTAAAGGAATCAATACGTTTTTCCTGCTTATTGTTTAGTTTCTCAACAGCCGTCAATATACGAGTTTTTTCTTGAGGTTTTAATTCAGAAACATTCTCTACTTGGAAGGTTTCAGTCGGTGCTACCCCTTCCATAATATCTGTCAGCCTACCTTGCACAATACGGACATTACCTGGCGAAGCATTTCCTGCACTATTTTTATTCCCAGCCTTATCCGTTGCTACTGCATTACGTTGCCAACTATTTCTACCATTTTTATCGTACTCTAGATTATCATTCAAATGAGCTCTTACTGTAATGCGAGCTGGACTAGCAGTAGTCGCTGTGATATTCCCCGTTAAATGCTCTACAGTTCCCGTCCCATATTTATTATCTTCAAAGAAATTATTTTTAAGGGCTGAACCATTTGCATCTTCATTTGAAACGATCTTAAATTCTGATAATTGCCCGCTATTATCTGTAGCAGTGAAATTAATTTGAATATCATCTCCTACGTACACAATATAGTTGCCGTTTACAGGTGTTAGAGTTTGACCGTTACGAGTCACCGTCGCACTTGGAACTGGAACAGCATCCACATTAGCTGGGATAACAGCTGTAGTATTATCACGGTAGGTAATGGTAATATTCCCATTTTCAGCTACCGAAATCGTTCCGGTTACGCCATCTTTCGTAAAATCACTACCAGATAAAAGCGACTGGTTTTTTTCTTTAAATTTTTCAAGTACCTGATTGCGTTCACTTAGAGTCAAAGAAGAGGGATTCTTAACAATAACAGTATCCCCACTAACTGGGTTGTGGCGTTCGTTGAAGCCCTTGATATGGACATTCGTACGTGCTGTCGCAGTCAGGCCATGAATATCTCTTACTGTGTACTCCAGAACATAGGTACCAGGTTTATAGGGTTTCCAAGTTCCGTTTTCACGACCCACTGTCCCTATTACGTTAATAGTGTATGTTCTTTGAGCACCTGTTTGATTTCCCCATTTATCATAGGTATATAGATCCCCATATCCCCTTTTCTTAGTAGCTGGATAGTCCGGTGCATTTAAGCCTGTAATAATAGCATTGGATGGGGAAGCCGTGATTTTATCCATCCCTTTATCATCATTCAGCCTCATCTGGTAATTAACTGATTCATCATTATAAATTGTGATATTAGATGGCATAGAGATTGTAGGTGGATTAGAAGCTGCACGTAGGTGTGCCCCTCTAGTAATCACTGTCCCATTTCGTACATCGCGTACACCAGAATTAGTCGCCAAAACAGCATTAATAATCGAATTACGTGCTAAAGTAGCTTTTTGCACTACTGTTGTTAAATCGCTAGTCGGATCAGCTAAGGCCTTTTCAATTTCTGTTAGCGCTGCATTAGCCTTAACAAGAGCTGAATCCGCATTTGGCAAATCAACTGCTTTTGCTAGATACTCACCTATCTCAGCTGAAAGGTTGGTCAGCTTCTTACGGTTTTCATCTTGTTGTTTAGCTGTAACTTCTGATGATGCTATTGCAGCAGCTGCAGCCGCAACCAAGCTAGTTGTTACAGAAGTTGATTGAACTGCACTGACACTATTCTTACCAGTAATTTCAGTTGTTTTTAATGCAGCTGAATCAATTTCAAGGTTCTTTGCTTCTTTTGAAGTAGAAGACTGCTGTTCAATTGCTGGCGTCGATGCGCTCTGTTCAACAGACAGACTTGATACTATGGAAACATTCGATCCACTTGTTGATTGACTGGCACTAGCAGAAGTACTGATGGACTCACTGAATGAAGTGCTGGCAGAAAGACTAGTAGAAGTGCTGGCGGAAGCACTAGCTGACGAACTATGAGACACAGATTCTGATAGCGAAGTACTTTCACTCACAGAAATAGACAAGCTAGCAGAAGTTTCTGAGTCACTCGTTGATGTCTCACCCAGAACCACAGTGTTTCTTGTAGCCAAGATATCCTTTGATTCTACCGTCTTTTCAACTGCAACAGTATCATTAGCGTATACTCTCGTCTGAGTAGCTGCAAAACCTCCCAAAATGGTTCCAGTTGCTGCTACACCTTTCAACAAATCTAAGGCAGTCAATTTTTGACTTGCCTGATCTTCTACTAATTCTGTTTTTACCTGCGTAGCATCAACACCCCCACGCATAACTTTAAACAGACCAAATAGGGAAGTTGAGGCCCGCAACCAATGTTTCCCCGACTTGATTAATTTATACCTTGTGATGCGGTCGGTCTCTCTATATTCACCTCGTTGGCGTCTAAAAAACATGTCCACTCTCCTAACCTAAAAAAGAAATTCTTCTTTCTAAAAAATTTTATCTCCTTATTATATCCTAAACATACCTACAATTCAATATTTATGATTAGAAAAAAAAAACGAAAATCGGCCTATTTCCCACCAACTAGGTGCGGCAAAGCAAGAAATGGAAACTCCAGCACAATCTAGGAATAAATTCTGTTCAACTATTCATCGAAAAATAAGAATCAAGTGGCTTTCCCTCAGACAAAAGAGCCTAAACGACATTTATAAAAGGCACGTGATTTCAACTCCAAACTGAGGAGAAATATCATTTTCGGATAATTGAACAACAAAATCATCCTAGAGGAAGTAACTGTATCCCCTATGTAAGTTAGACTTTTTCACTAAATTATCTTCATTATAAAAAATTCCACGAATAATTTGAATTCGTGGGATTTTCTTGCTAGAACGATTATTATACTACAACACGGAGTTTGGCAAATCGATTTCATTTGTAAAACGTGGTTACGACGGAAAAATCCACGAATCGATAATATTCGTGGATTTTTCCTAGTGAAGCGTTTCGGTAAGCCGATTTTACACTACGACACGGAGTTTGGCAAATCGATTCTATTTGCCAAACGTAGTTAGTGAGGCAGTTAGCTAGTTCGCCAAATAGCGACTAGCGTCCAACAATTAGGAACTTTAGTTCCAATTGTTGTTGCTGAGTTACATCTTCTCTTCCAACTCAACATCTGGATATTTATCCGCAAACCAGCGGAGGGCAAAGTCATTTTCAAAGAGGAAGACTGGTTGGTCGAAACGGTCCTTGGCCAAGATATTGCGGCTTGATGACATCCGTTCATCCAAGTCCTCAGGCTTGATCCAACGAACGGTCTTTTTACCCATTGGGCTCATGACCACTTCTGCATTGTACTCGCCTTCCATGCGGTGCTTAAAGACTTCAAACTGGAGTTGACCTACGGCGCCCAGCATGTACTCGCCTGTTTGGTAGTTCTTATAAAGCTGGATGGCTCCCTCTTGTACCAATTGCTCAATCCCCTTGTGGAAGGATTTTTGTTTCATGACGTTCTTGGCAGAAACTTTCATGAAAATCTCAGGAGTAAAGGTTGGCAGTGGTTCAAATTCAAACTTGTTTTTCCCAACAGTTAGCGTATCCCCAACTTGATAAGTACCTGTATCATAAACCCCGATAATATCACCTGCCACGGCATTGGTCACATTCTCACGACTTTCCGCCATAAACTGAGTGACATTCGACAGTTTGGCACTCTTCCCAGTACGAGGCAGATTGACACTCATTCCACGCTCGAATTCACCTGATACGATACGGACAAAGGCGATACGATCACGGTGACGAGGGTCCATGTTGGCTTGGATTTTAAAGACAAACCCTGAGAAATCCTTGTCATAAGGATCCACAATTTCGCCATCTGTTTTCTTGTGTCCATGTGGCTCTGGAGCAAATTTCAAGAAAGTTTCAAGGAAGGTCTGCACACCAAAGTTAGTAAGAGCTGAACCAAAGAAGACAGGCGTTAATTCACCCGCTAAAATAGCTTCTTCTGAAAATTCATTTCCTGCTTCTTGCAAAAGTTCGATATCGTCCTTAACCTGAGCATAGAAAGGATTGCTGCCAAAAAGTTTGTCCCCATCTTCCAGACTGGCAAAGCGTTCATCCCCTTTATAAAGCTCCAAGCGTTGGTTATAGAGGTCATACAAGCCTTCGAAGGCTTTCCCCATCCCTATTGGCCAGTTCATTGGATAGCTCGCAATACCTAGGACTTCTTCTAGTTCTTGCAAGAGATCCAGTGGCTCACGCCCGTCACGGTCCAGCTTGTTCATAAAGGTAAAGACTGGAATGCCACGGTGTTTCACAACCTCAAACAATTTCTTGGTTTGAGCCTCGATACCCTTGGCAGAGTCCACGACCATAACCGCAGCATCCACCGCCATCAAGGTACGATAGGTATCTTCTGAAAAGTCCTCGTGCCCTGGTGTGTCTAGGATGTTGACTCGTTTGCCGTCGTAGTCAAACTGCATAACAGATGAAGTAACCGAAATCCCACGTTGTTTCTCAATATCCATCCAGTCAGACTTAGCAAAAGTCCCTGTTTTCTTTCCTTTTACGGTACCAGCCTCACGAATCTCGCCCCCAAAGTAGAGCAACTGCTCAGTGATGGTTGTTTTCCCGGCGTCCGGGTGAGAGATAATGGCAAAGGTACGGCGTTTCTTGATTTCTTCTTGAATAGTCATATGTTCTCTTTCTTTGATTTTCTATTTTTAGTTGTTTCAATGGCTAAGAATGATTTTTACATTGGATTTTACCATTCCTTTCAACTCTCCATTATATCGGATTTTGGGGAGTTTTTCAATTGCTCATCCGATGAAAAGGCGAGCTAGAGTACAGATTTCATCTGTTTTCTCTTTTTCCATCGTTTTTTGAACAAAATATCAAAGAAAACAAGAGCCAGTGAAAGGATGACCGACACAAGGAGGTACTTTATCCATAGAGGAGCATTCGAGATAAACGGTGTATCTCTTAAGAGACCATAATTTCCACCAGTCACCTGATTAACCCCAACTAAAAAGAGATTGAGGATAAAAGTATAGGCTACTATCATATATTTCTTGAGTAGGCTCTTGTCATAGTGATTCATCAAGTAAACCAAGGAATTCACCAAAAGGGCATAGTGCCCAATCAAAAATGAAAAACTGGTAATATGGGGAAAATCATAGGGATCAAAAACCGGGTAAACCAAGGCAAAGACCGCTCCACTTGCTCCTAAGAGGGCAAAATATTGCTTGCTCCGCCATTTATCTGGTAAGAAAACCACTGCAAACATAGCCAAACGGCAATGGTAAAATGGAAGGCTATTAGAAAATGGAATCCCAAAGCTAACATACCAGCTATATAGAGCTAGTAACTGGAGGATCTGAATCCCCTTAAACAAGCGGACAAATTTCGGATTATTGTGATAAGCAAGTGCTCCATAAATACAAAGTACTAAGAGAAGCATCATGATCCCATACCAAAAAAGCGAAATGGGAGGAGGAACAGTTTGAGATCTGGTGATAAATTGATGGAACATTTTTTTATCCTAACTCTTATTTTTTCTATTCTCTAGTTTAACCATTATAGCGAATTAAAAGCGATTTTTCAATTTCTATTTCTTTTCAGTTTGGCTCCCTTATTTATAGGAAAATATGGTAAAATAGAACAGACTAAAAATCATCATTTCACGAAAGGATGCAAGATGAAAATTACGCAAGAAGAGGTAACACACGTTGCCAATCTTTCAAAATTAAGATTCTCTGAAGAAGAAACTGCTGCCTTTGCGACAACCTTGTCTAAAATTGTTGACATGGTTGAGTTGCTAGGCGAAGTCAACACTACTGGTGTCGCACCTACTACGACCATGGCTGACCGCAAGACCGTACTCCGCCCTGATGTGGCCGAAGAAGGAACAGATCGCGATCTCTTGTTTAAAAACGTACCTGAAAAAGAAAACTACTATATCAAGGTACCAGCGATCCTAGATGATGGAGGAGATGCCTAATGACTTTTAATAACAAAACTATTGAAGACTTGCACAATCTTCTTGTCTCTAAGGAGATTTCAGCAACTGAATTGACCCAAGCTACACTTGAAGATATTAAGTCTCGCGAGACAGCTATCAACGCTTTTGTCACCATCGCTGAGGAGCAAGCTCTTGCTCAAGCTAAGGCCATTGATGAAGCAGGAATTGACGCGGACAATGTCCTTTCAGGAATTCCGCTGGCTGTTAAGGATAACATCTCTACTGACGGTATTCTCACAACTGCAGCCTCTAAAATGCTCTACAACTACGAGCCTATCTTTGATGCGACAGCTGTCACCAATGCAAAATCTAAGGGTATGATTGTTGTCGGAAAAACCAACATGGACGAATTTGCCATGGGGGGATCAGGTGAAACTTCCCACTACGGAGCGACTAAAAATGCTTGGGACCAGACCAAGGTTCCTGGTGGTTCATCAAGTGGTTCTGCTGCAGCTGTAGCTTCAGGCCAAGTCCGCTTGTCACTTGGTTCTGATACTGGTGGTTCCATCCGCCAACCTGCTGCCTTCAACGGGATCGTTGGTCTCAAACCTACCTACGGAACAGTTTCACGTTTCGGTCTCATTGCCTTTGGTAGCTCGCTAGACCAGATTGGACCTTTCGCACCAACTGTTAAGGAAAATGCCCTCTTGCTTAACGCGATTGCCAGCGAAGATGCTAAAGACTCTACTTCTGCTCCTGTCCGCATTGCCGACTTTACTTCAAAAATTGGTCAAGACATCAAGGGCATGAAAATCGCTTTGCCTAAGGAATACCTCGGTGAAGGAATTGACCCAGAAGTTAAAGAAACCATTCTGAACGCAGCCAAACACTTTGAAAAACTTGGTGCTATCATTGAAGAAGTCAGCCTTCCCCACTCAAAATACGGTGTCGCAGTTTACTACATTATCGCTTCATCAGAAGCATCCTCAAACTTGCAACGTTTTGACGGTATCCGTTACGGCTACCGCGCAGAGGATGCGACGAATCTTGATGAAATCTATGTAAACAGTCGTAGCCAAGGATTCGGTGAAGAAGTGAAACGCCGTATCATGCTGGGTACTTTCAGCCTTTCATCAGGTTACTACGATGCCTACTATAAGAAGGCTGGTCAGGTCCGTACCCTCATCATCCAAGATTTTGAAAAAGTCTTTGCGGATTATGACTTGATTTTGGGACCAACTGCACCAAGCGTTGCCTATGACTTGGACTCGCTCAACCACGATCCAGTTGCCATGTACTTGGCTGACCTTTTGACCATCCCAGTCAACTTGGCTGGTCTCCCAGGAATTTCGATTCCTGCTGGATTTGCTCAAGGACTACCAGTCGGTCTCCAATTGATCGGTCCTAAGTACTCTGAGGAAACCATTTACCAAGCTGCTGCTGCCTTTGAAGCAACAACAGACTACCACAAACAACAACCTGTGATTTTTGGAGGTGACAACTAATGAACTTTGAAACAGTTATTGGACTTGAAGTCCACGTAGAGCTCAACACCAATTCAAAAATCTTCTCACCTACTTCTGCCCACTTTGGAAATGACCAAAATGCCAATACCAACGTCATTGACTGGTCTTTCCCAGGTGTACTGCCAGTTCTCAATAAAGGTGTTGTTGATGCCGGTATCAAGGCAGCTCTTGCCCTCAACATGGACATCCACAAAAAGATGCACTTTGACCGCAAGAACTACTTCTATCCCGACAATCCCAAAGCCTACCAAATTTCTCAGTTTGATGAGCCAATCGGCTACAACGGCTGGATTGAAGTGGAGCTAGAAGACGGTACAACTAAGAAAATCGGTATCGAGCGTGCCCACCTAGAAGAAGACGCTGGTAAAAACACCCACGGTACAGATGGCTACTCTTATGTTGACCTCAACCGCCAAGGGGTGCCCTTGATTGAGATTGTATCTGAAGCCGACATGCGTTCCCCTGAAGAAGCCTATGCTTATTTGACAGCCCTCAAGGAAGTTATCCAGTACGCTGGCATTTCTGACGTTAAGATGGAAGAAGGTTCTATGCGCGTGGATGCCAACATCTCGCTTCGTCCTTATGGTCAAGAGAAATTCGGTATCAAGACAGAGTTGAAGAACCTCAACTCCTTCTCCAATGTCCGTAAAGGGCTTGAATACGAAGTCCAGCGTCAAGCTGAAATCCTTCGTTCAGGTGGTCAAATTCGCCAAGAAACACGCCGTTATGATGAAGCCAACAAGGCAACCATCCTCATGCGTGTCAAGGAAGGGGCTGCAGACTACCGCTACTTCCCAGAACCAGACCTACCACTTTTTGAAATCTCAGACGAGTGGATTGAGGAGATGCGTACAGAGTTACCAGAGTTTCCAAAAGAAAGACGTGCGCGCTATGTTGCCGACCTTGGCTTGTCAGACTACGACGCCAGCCAGTTGACGGCAAACAAAGTCACTTCTGACTTCTTTGAATCAGCTGTTGCCCTCGGTGGCGATGCCAAGCAAGTCTCAAACTGGCTCCAAGGTGAAGTCGCTCAATTCTTGAACGCCGAAGGCAAAACACTGGAACAAATCGAGTTAACACCAGAAAACTTGGTTGAAATGATTGCCATCATCGAGGACGGCACTATCTCTTCTAAGATTGCCAAGAAAGTCTTTGTGCATTTGGCTAAAAATGGTGGCGGTGCGCGTGAATACGTGGAAAAAGCAGGCTTGGTGCAAATCTCAGATCCAGCTATCTTGATTCCAATCATCCACCAAGTTTTTGCCGATAACGAAGCCGCTGTCGCCGACTTCAAGTCAGGCAAACGCAACGCAGACAAGGCTTTCACAGGATTCCTCATGAAGGCAACCAAAGGCCAAGCCAACCCACAAGTTGCCCTTAAACTGCTTGCCCAGGAATTGGCGAAGTTGAAAGAAAACTAGACAGAAAAAAACCAGCCCTGAGGTTGGTTTTTTTCTTCTCTACCAGCTCCCAATAACTATTTTGGCTTTATTTCCAGAATATTTTATGGTAAAATGAATAGTAATAATATTTATTAAAGAGGTAAAAACATGATTGAAGCAAGTAAATTAAAGGCTGGTATGACCTTTGAAACAGCTGACGGAAAATTGATTCGCGTTTTGGAGGCTAGCCACCACAAACCAGGTAAAGGAAACACGATCATGCGTATGAAATTGCGTGATGTCCGTACTGGTTCTACATTTGACACAAGCTATCGTCCAGAGGAAAAATTTGAACAAGCCATCATCGAGACTGTTCCAGCTCAATACTTGTACAAAATGGATGACACTGCTTACTTCATGAATACAGAAACTTACGACCAATACGAAATCCCTGTAGTCAATGTTGAAAACGAATTGCTTTACATCCTTGAAAACTCAGAAGTGAAGATCCAATTCTACGGAACTGAAGTGATCGGTGTAACCGTTCCTACTACTGTTGAATTGACAGTTGCAGAAACTCAACCATCTATCAAAGGTGCTACTGTTACAGGTTCTGGTAAGCCAGCAACAATGGAAACTGGACTTGTCGTAAACGTTCCAGACTTCATCGAAGCAGGACAAAAACTCGTTATCAACACTGCAGAAGGAACTTACGTTTCTCGTGCCTAATCTCTAGAAAGAGGTCATTCTATGGGAATTGAAGAACAACTTGGTGAAATCGTTATCGCCCCACGTGTACTTGAAAAAATCATTGCTATTGCTACAGCAAAAGTAGAGGGTGTTCACTCTTTTTCAAACAAATCAGTATCTGACACCCTTTCAAAACTTTCTCTCGGCCGTGGCGTTTATCTTAAAAACGTGGACGAAGAACTCACAGCAGATATCTATCTCTACCTTGAATACGGAGTAAAAGTTCCTAAGGTAGCTGTTGCTATCCAGAAAGCTGTCAAAGATGCTGTCCGCAATATGGCTGATGTAGAGCTCGCTGCTATCAATATCCACGTTGCAGGTATCGTTCCAGATAAAACACCAAAACCAGAATTGAAAGATCTGTTTGACGAGGACTTCCTCAATGACTAGTCCACTATTAGAATCTAGACGTGAGCTCCGTAAGTGCGCCTTTCAAGCCCTTATGAGTCTGGAGTTTGATACAGACGTCGAAACTGCTTGTCGTTTCGCCTATACTCATGATCGTGAAGATACGGATGTGCAACTTCCAGCCTTTTTGACAGAGCTAGTTTCTGGTGTTCAAGCTAAAAAGGGAGAACTAGACAAGCAAATCACACAGCATTTAAAAGCAGGTTGGACCATTGAACGCTTAACGCTCGTTGAGAGAAACCTCCTTCGCTTGGGTGTCTTTGAAATCACTTCATTTGATACCCCTCAATTGGTTGCTGTTAACGAAGCTATCGAGCTTGCAAAGGACTTCTCAGATCAAAAGTCTGCCCGCTTTATCAATGGACTGCTCAGCCAGTTTGTAACAGAAGAACAGTAAATAGAAAAAGTGTTTGACAGACATCAAACACTTTTTTCTTTGCCTCCCACTATCTAAAAAAGTGGTAATAGATATAATATTACAAGTTTAATATTCATTTTTCTAAAAATATTTTTAAAAAAAAGTCCTACTTACATCTAAAAACTAGTAAGAAGAATTAAATTATCTACTTTTATTGTATAATTACTTCTTTTTTATCTATAATAAAAATCTATAACAAATATACCCTTCTTTTATAGGGTATATTTGTTATAGATCCTTTTCTTCTAACTTTCGATAAAAGTTTTTATTCTCTTGGTGTCGAGCTTCCAGCACATTCTCTATACGATTCTTATACAGTTGATGATAGCTGTCTAAATTGTTCTCTATCTCAAAGATATAAGGTTGAATTTCAGCAAAACTACTGTCTCTACATGCATAGGAAAGCGCCTCTAGGAGATGATCCGTCTCCCTGCTAAACTTGTGGAAATCATCATCCAAATCCATCTCCAAACGCTCTAAGTCTCGTAATTTACGATTGTGCTCATCCTCTAATTTCTGAAGTTCCTTTTTATCCATGACTAGTTTTCTCCTAGCTTTTGATCGGACTCTGTAAAGTAGGTGTTTGCAAGGTCTGTGTCAAGTAAGTTTCGGCGGCATCTGCAGCTTTCCCCTCAAATCCCCCCTTAATATTGTTCACATAGGTCTTAGAAGCGTAGTCTTGCATATCTGCGGCTGCTTCTTGCAACTTTTTAGCCAACTCAGCTCCTTTAGCAAGGATTGACAACTCTTTTGCAGTTACCAAGGTCCTGACTGCTTGGCGTTCTTGTTCCTTCATTCTTTCCTTGAAGCCTCTGTCGAGTTGCTCTCTTGTAATTAAAGTATCCTCATCCGTTAGGACTAACATTTTTTCCCCTCCATGTTTGTTTTACATCTGCCAATAGATTATTAAAATCTTCAGCTCTATCTGTATCTATAGTCTCAAAGGAGCCACTAGCTTTAACCAGACTTTCCCCTAGTTGCTCGATTTGTGTCAGGAAGTATGTTGCTGCAGTCTTCGTGTCACTTTCTACGCCTTCATCCCAAAAGCTTGTTGTATCAAAACCAGAAAGTAGATTTGTAACTTCTGAACTTGACAAATATCCAACCATGTCAAAGGCTGTCTGTCTTGTTTCTTTTATCATGTTTTGAATATCTTCCTTAGCATCTGAAAGTAAGGTTTTCACAGATTTTACTTTATTTTCCATGTCAAAATTTGCCAACTGGGCTGCTGTCTGAAGCAACTGAGCTCGAACCAAGATTCTCTTTTCTCCTGTAAGATTGCCATTTCTCAGTTGTTCCTGATAACGAGGAATAGCTTCTCGATCCCACTTTATAGATTCCTGACGAGCTTCTTCGACGATTTTACTATATTCAGTTGTAAAATTCTCGTAAACTGAATAACCAATAGCTGCCTTTATTTTAAACTCACCTCTCATAATGGAATTTAAAACATTTGAGGCTACATTTTCATCAACTCCTAAAGCCCTGAGAGAATCCAACGTTGTCGCTATCAGTCGAGCCAACTTTTCACCTGCCCTGAGCAATTCCGGGTGAAAATCCTCAGACGCAGTCAATAAATTTCCCTTTCCATCCGATTGGAAAACACCAAAGTCATGGGAGCTTTCCGGATCAGTAATCTGGGTATAATGCAAGGGGACCAGGACATTGACTTTACCGACGGGTTTCTTGAGGGATTCATCGGAGTCCCCAGGTAATTTAGTGATGGTATGCTCACGATTAAGCATACCCACGATATCAAAAGGATTGACATAATACTCTATCTTTTCGCTAATCTTTTGGATTTTCTCATCACTGAGGCCCATTTTCTTTAAACTCTTTGTCGTGTCTGGACCGTCAAAAAGAACTACTTTTCCGATTTTCTCCAGTTCTTCATCAGTGAGGCCAGCTACCCCTTGCGCAGAGACAATGGTTCCTAGGGAATGACCTGTAATGTCCATCGTAGCTTGCGGAGCTTTTTCGCGCATCTCTGCGATTTTCGTTTTCATTCCTACTGTCGCTAACTTGGCTTGCGGCGTATGGATATGATTGAGCGCAAACTGAGCATCGTTCTCAACCCAGTCGTTCAAATTTTCCAAACTGATGGCATCACTGCCGCGGATAGCCATATAGGTTTTCGTAGTATCATTAGTCAAGGTAGGCGTATCCGTTAAGTAGTAGGCATTAAAACCAGCTCTCTCATCCGTTAAGAGTCCTTTTTGATAGCGTTTGCGTACATATTTTTCTTGACGATATCCTCCATTAAGATTAGGAAGCTGGAGATCCATCGTATCTTCTATAGTATGTAACTCAGGATCCGGCTGCAAGTAGACTTTACCATCATGAGGAAGGTTTTTACCTCCAGGGGTGATTTCCAATTTTTTTGTAATTTCGTTGTAAGATTGAGCGTCTTGAGAAAAGTCAAATTGTAGAGAATCACCAGAATCTAAGGCTCCTTTTTCATCTTTTCTTAATTTTTCATAAGGAAAAAGAACGGGTCTTCCCCTATAGGCCGCCTGAGCCAAATCCGCATAAAAATTATCAAAACTTTTTAAATTGCTATTACTCAAATTTTTTCCCTCCAATACCTAGACCATTAACTAATGTCATAGAGGTTAAATTAATTTTTCCATCTTCTACACTTATCATTACATGCCAACCAGAATTTTCAATGTTATTGAATGTTCCATAGATGTCAATAATCTCTCCACCTCCTTGAGGCGTACCATTTCCTATCTTATCCCATTGTGTCTGTTTCCAATCAATTTGAACCGATTCTATCTTTGCATTTTGAGATTTTACAAAATCCTTAATTTCTTCTTCATGCTCTTTCAAATAAGCCAACTGCTTAGCTCGCGGACTCAGAGTTATTCCTCCAAATAAATTTGTTTCTTGTGCCATCCATGCGCCTCCTCCAAAAATTACAAGGGCTAAAACCAGCCAAAGTAAAGTACGTTTTTTCATGATTATCCTCCTTAAACGTGGATTCTAAACCTATTATATCATGAATGTAAAAAAAAATACTTATGGCAAGTATTGTAAGTCAACAGGGAATGAATGATGTTAAATCCGCATAAAAATTATCAAAATTTTTTAAATTACTATTAGTCAAGCAGTTTACCCCCAATACGCAACGGACTACCAATTCCGGTAGAATTAATTAAAATTTTTCCATCTGTAATCTTAATAATAACACTCCAGCTTGAGTTTGATATATTATTAAATCCTCCATAAACCTGAACAATATCGCCTCCTCCTTGAGGTGTACCATTTCCTATCTTATCCCATTGTGTCTGTTTCCAATCTATTTGAACCGATTCGACTTTAGGATTTAAAGATTTTACAAACTCCTTAATCTCCTCTTCGTGCTCCTTCAGATATGCCAACTGCTTGGCTCGTGGACTAAGAAATGCTCCTCCAAATAGATTTGTTTTCTGCGCCATCCATGCTCCTCCTCCAAATACTACAAGGGCTAAAATTAGCCAAAGTAAAGTACGTTTTTTCATGATTATCCTCCTTAAACGTGGATTCTAAACCTATTATATCATGAATGTAAAAAAAAATACTTATCACAAATATTCGAAGTCAATAGGGAATGAACAATATTCAATTCGCATAAAAATTATCAAAGGTTTTTAAATTGCTGTTAGTCAAAAATCCTTCCTCCTACTCGCAATGGACTGCCTTGCATCATAGTATCAAAAGCAACCCGTCCATCCTCGATTTCAAAAATAACTTGCCAAGTTGAACCCTCTATACTATTAAAACCTCCTCCAACTATTACAACATTGCCCCCACCTTGTGGAGTTCCATTTCCAACTTTTTCCCACTTAGTTTCATCCCAATCAATCTGAACCGATTCGACTTTAGGATTTAAAGATTTTACAAACTCCTTAATCTCTTCTTCATGCTCCTTCAGATAGGCCAACTGCTTAGCTCGTGGACTCAGAGTTATTCCTCCGAATAGATTTGTTTTCTGCGCCATCCATGCTCCTCCTCCAAATACTACAAGGGCTAAAACCAGCCAAAGTAAAGTACGTTTTTTCATGATTATCCTCCTAAATAAGCTGACTGTGCTAAATCCGCATAAAAGTTGTTATAATCTTTTAAATTACTATCCGTCATACTTGTTCCAACCTCCATTTTTTAACACTCTAGGGGGATTGTACATGCCAATCCGTTCTATTGAAGGTACATCATTTTTAGTTTTTAATCGAAAATCTATTGTAAAGTCAGAATCCTTTATATAATTAAAAGAACCCTTCACTGATAGATTATAACCTCCGCCTTGTGGAGTTCCATTCCCTACCTGTTCAACAGTTAAACTATTCCAATCCATCTGAACAGATTCAATCTTTGAATTTTTAGACTTTACGAATTTTACAATTTCTTCTTCATGCTCCTTCAAATAAGCCAACTGCTTAGCTCGTGGGCTCAGAGTTATTCCTCCGAATAGATTTGTTTCCTGCGCCATCCATGCGCCTCCTCCAAATGCTACAAGGGCTAAAATGAGCCAAAGTAAAGTACGTTTTTTCATCTTTTTCCTCCTAATTAAGCCGACTGTACTAAATTTGCATAAAAGTTAGCAAGGATTCTTAAATTACTATTACTCATAAAGATCCCATAAATTTCCTTTCAAAATTCTTATTGGTTGCATTTCAGAAATTCTCTTAATATTGGGAATACTATTGCTATTATATTCTATAGGGAAACCAATTGTAAATTCAGTATCCTCATTGTTATTTATTTTTCCATCCAATGTTATAATATATCCCCCACCTTGAGGAGTACCATTTCCTATCTGACCAACTTCCATGCTATCCCAATCAAATTGAACACTTTCGACTTTAGGATTTCTAGCCTTTATAAAATTCGTCATCTCTTCCTCGTGCTCCTTCAAATAAGCCAACTGCTTAGCTCGTGGACTAAGAAATGCTCCTCCAAATAGATTTGTCTCTTGTGCAATCCATGCGCCTCCTCCAAAAATTACAAGTGCTAAAATGAGCCAAAGCAAGGTACGTTTTTTCATGATTATTCTCCTAATTAAGCTGACTGAGCTAAATTTGCATAAAAATTATCAAAGGTTTTTAAATTGCTATTAGTCAAAAATCCTTCCCCCCACTCGTAAATAATTGGCTAAAGCCATTGAATTAGGAATAATTTTATCATTCTCAATATCAAAAGTAACATTCCAAGAGGAGGACTCAATGTGATTAAAACTTCCATATACATTTACAATTTCGCCTCCCCCTTGAGGGGTTCCATTCCCAACTTTTTCCCACTTAGTTTCATCCCAAGCAATCTGAACAGATTCAATCTTTGAATTTTTAGACTTTACGAATTTTACAATCTCTTCTTCATGCTCCTTCAGATAATCCAACTGCTTGGCTCGTGGGCTCAGAGTTATTCCTCCGAATAGATTTGTCTCTTGTGCAATCCATGCGCCTCCTCCAAAAATTACAAGTGCTAAAATGAGCCAAAGTAAGGTACGTTTTTTCATTCTTTCTCTCCTAATAAGAAACTTTCTATTTCTACTACTAAAAACACTACTGTTAACCCGTTGTCATCATTTTACCTTATTTATACGTTTTTTTCATCTAAACACGGTTATCAAAAAAGCTAGAACAAAATGTTCTAGCTTTTAAATTTTCTTAGTATTTTCTAAAGCGTTGGTAACGTTCTTCGATAAGTTGGTCGAGTGGTAGTTCTTGCAATCTATCTAGTTCTACACGCAATTCATTTTTAACGCATCCTAGCAGTTCTTTACTTGACAGCCCTGCTTCTGAGATTACCTTGTCCACGATTCCCATTTCTAGGAGTTCATGTGAAGTGATTTTCATCAATTCCGCTGCTTCCATAGCACGACTTCCATCTTTCCAAAGGATAGAGGCAAATCCTTCAGGGCTGAGTACGGCGTAGATTGAGTTTTCTAACATCCAGACACGGTTAGCTACGGCTAGAGCTAGGGCCCCACCAGATCCACCTTCACCGATAATAATCGCGATGATTGGAACCTTGAAGTCACTCATTTCCATCAGGTTTCGAGCAATTGCTTCACCTTGTCCACGTTCCTCGGCTCCAACACCTGGGTAAGCACCCGCCGTATTGATAAAAGTCACAACTGGACGGCCAAACTTTTCTGCCTGTTTCATCAGGCGAAGAGCCTTACGATAGCCTTCTGGATGAGGTTGCCCAAAATTTCGTTTGAGGTTGTCATGAAGACTCTTCCCCTTTTGGATACCAACGACAGTTACTGCTTGGTCACCTAACCAGCCAATTCCACCGATGACCGCACCATCATCACGGAAAGAGCGGTCTCCATGCAATTCGATAAACTCGTCAAAGATTCCATTGGCAAAATCAAGTGCGGTCAAGCGACTCTGCTCGCGTGCCTCTCTGACTATTTTTGCAATATTCATCCGCGACTTCCTCCATGCAATCTTACTAATTTAGCAATTGTTTCTGGTAGTTCTCTACGTTTGACAATTGCATCAACAAATCCATGTTCAAGCAGAAATTCTGCCTTTTGGAAGTCATCCGGTAAGGTCTCTCGAACTGTATTTTCGATAACACGACGCCCAGCAAAACCAACCAAACTCTGGGGCTCTGCTAGGATAATATCACCTTCCATAGCAAAAGAAGCAGTCACCCCACCTGTTGTCGGATCGGTTAAAATAGTTAGGTAAAAAAGTCCTGCCTTGGAATGACGTTGAACTGCCGCAGAAATCTTAGCCATCTGCATCAAGCTCATGATTCCTTCTTGCATACGGGCTCCACCAGAAGCTGTGAAGAGAACGACTGGCAAGTTTTCTAGCGTTGCATACTCAAACAAGCGCGTGATTTTTTCACCCACAACAGTTCCCATAGAAGCCATGATAAAGTTAGAGTCCATGATTCCAAGGGCAACTTTTTGTCCCTTGATACTAGCTGTACCAGTTAGTACTGCTTCATCCAAACCTGTCTTTTCACGCATTGTTGCAAGTTTTTTCTGGTAGCCAGGAAAGTTTAATGGATCTTGAGTTTCAATACCCGTAAACATCTCCACAAAGCTGTCAGAATCAATCGTCAAAGCCAAGCGTTCCTGAGCTGAAATACGGAAAGTATAGCTACAATGGGGACAAATTCGTTCGCTCCCAAGATCCTTTTGGTAAATGGTGTGTTTACAACCAGGACACTGGGAGAAGAGTTCATCCGGAACCTCAGGCTTGACTTGTGGTTTCTGCCTTACGGAACGGTTAGGATTGATCCGAATATACTTATCCTTTTTACTAAATAGAGCCATAGCTCCCCCTTTTAGTTCTCATACTATTTAAAAGTCTATTCTTTTTCTTGGTATTTTGGCAAGAAAGTTTCCATCAAGAAGGAAGTATCGTAGTCACCAGCGATAACTCGGCGGTCTGAAATCAGATCCAACTGGAAGTCTGCATTGGTTTGCACTCCTTCAATATCAAGTTCATAAAGTGCCCGTTGCATCTTCATAAGAGCATCAAAACGATTCTCCCCATGAACAATGATTTTAGCAATCATACTGTCATAGTAAGGAGGAATGGTGTAGCCTGGATAAACTGCTGAGTCCACGCGCAAGCCAACTCCACCACTTGGTAGATAGAGATTAGTAATTTTCCCTGGGCTTGGAGCAAAGTTAAATCCTGGATTTTCCGCATTAATCCTGCACTCGATAGCATGACCTCGTAGGACAATATCTTCTTGTTTGAAAGGTAAAGGTTGCCCGGCAGCAATGCGAATCTGTTCCTTCACGATATCAACACCTGAAACAAACTCTGTGACTGGGTGTTCAACTTGCACACGAGTATTCATTTCCATGAAGTAGAAATTGCCACTCGCTTCATCGAGAAGAAATTCAATCGTACCTGCATTTTCATAGCCAACAGACTCTGCTGCACGAACGGCTGCAGCACCAATTTCATGACGAAGGGTTTTGCCAATCGCAATAGACGGACTTTCTTCTAAGACCTTTTGGTTATTCCGTTGGAGTGAACAATCCCGTTCACCAAGATGGACAACATGACCCTCTTGGTCCGCAAGAATCTGAACTTCGATATGACGAGCTGGATAAATCACACGCTCAAGATACATAGCGCCATTTCCAAAGTTGGCCTTGGCTTCACTGGATGCTGTTTCAAAGGCTGCGACCAAGTCTTCTGCCTTTTCAACCTTACGAATTCCTTTTCCACCACCACCTGCCGATGCCTTTAGCATGACTGGATAGCCAATTTTTTCTGCAACTGCAAGTGCTTCTTCAGCCGTGTGAACTTCACCATCAGATCCTGGGATAACTGGAACCCCAGCCTTGATCATTTGCTCACGTGCATTGATCTTATCTCCCATGGTATCCATTACAGCGCCAGAAGGGCCGATAAACTTAATCCCCACTTCATCACACATCGTTGCAAACTTGGAGTTTTCGCTAAGAAAACCAAAACCTGGGTGGATGGCTTCTGCTTCTGTCAAGACTGCAGCAGATAAAATCGCATTAATATTGAGATAAGACTCTGTCGCTTTACCAGGTCCGATACAGATAGCTTCATCCGCTAGGAGTGTGTGAAGAGCTTCCTTATCAGCAGTTGAATAAACTGCTACGGTCGCAATGCCCAATTCACGCGCAGCTCGAATAATGCGAACCGCAATCTCACCACGGTTGGCAATCAAAATTTTACGAAACATGGAGAACCTCCTTAGTTTCCAATTGCAAAGGTAAGAGTACCACTCGCTGCAAGCTTACCATCTACTTCAGCCTTTGCTTCAACCACAGCAATCGTACCACGACGTTTAACAAAAGTAGCCGTCATGACTAATTGGTCACCTGGTACAACTTGCTTCTTGAACTTAACCTTGTCCATGCCAGCATAGAAGACCAGTTTCCCTTTATTTTCAGGTTTGGACAATTCCAAGACACCAGCAGTCTGGGCCAAGGCTTCCATGATAAGAACACCAGGCATGACTGGGTATTGAGGAAAATGACCATTGAAGAAAGGTTCGTTGATGGTGACATTTTTAATGGCAACAATAGTATCCTCGCTCACTTCCAAGACACGGTCCACTAGGAGCATAGGGTAGCGATGGGGTAGAGCTTCTTTGATTCCTTGAATATCGATCATTTGATGCGTACCAATCCTTTACCGAACTCAACCATTTCTTCATTTGAAACGAGAATTTCTGTCACCACGCCATCTTTAGGTGCAGGGATTTCATTCATGACTTTCATGGCTTCAATGATCACCAAAGTCTGACCTTTTTTAACACTGTCTCCAACTGTGACAAAGGCAGGTTTATCTGGTCCAGCGGCCAAGTAAGCCACCCCTACAAGTGGACTTTCAACGACATCACCCTCTGGAGCAACCGTCGTTTCAGCTGGTACTGGAGCTTCTTCCACTGCACTCTCTACTGGAGTTGAAGGGGCAGAAACTACTGGACTTGCAGCTACTGCAGTTGGCACTGGAGCAACTTGAGCTGGTGCTTCAGAAGCCATTCTTGCTTCATTCTTACTAAACTGCAATTCGTCCGTTCCATTTTTATAAGAAAATTCTCTCAAACTTGATTGGTCAAATTGACCCATCAAGTCCTTGATCTCATTTAAATTCATAATTATTTATTCTCCCAACGTTTGAAAGCAAGAACCGCATTGTGTCCACCAAAACCAAAAGTATTTGAAATAGCATAAGGGATTTCTTGCTCCAAGCCTTGTCCATAAACGACATTCGCTTCGATATAGTCTGACAACTCGCTTGTTCCAGCTGTCATTGGTACATAGTTATGACGCATGGCTTCGATGGTAGCGATGGCTTCTACTGCCCCTGCAGCACCAAGCAAGTGTCCTGTGAAGGACTTAGTTGAAGATACAGGTACTTCTTTACCAAGAACAGCAACGATAGCACCACTTTCTCCTTTTTCATTAGCAGGAGTTGAAGTTCCGTGGGCATTGACGTAAGCCACTTGCTCTGGAGAAATTTCTGCTTCTTCCAAAGCCAACTTCATGGCCTTAATCGCACCTTGACCCTCTGGATGAGGTGAAGTCATATGGTAAGCATCACAGGTATTACCGTAGCCAACTACTTCAGCCAAGATAGTTGCGCCACGTTTTTCAGCATGTTCAAGACTTTCAAGAACCAACATACCTGAACCTTCTCCCATCACAAAACCATTACGATCTTTGTCAAATGGGATAGAAGCACGAGTTGGATCTTCTGTAGTTGATAGGGCAGTCAAAGCTTGGAAACCAGCAATGGCAAATGGAGTGATAGATGATTCTGATCCACCAACTAACATAACATCTTGGAAACCAAACTTGATAGAGCGAAAGGCATCCCCAATGGCATCATTTGATGAGGCACAGGCTGTATTGATTGATTTACAGATACCGTTTGCTCCGAAACGCATGGCAACATTTCCTGAAGCCATATTTGGCAAGGCTTTTGGAAGTGTCATTGGTTTAACGCGTTTTGGACCTTTTTCATGAAGACGGATAACCTGATCTTCGATTTCTTTAATTCCCCCAATACCAGAAGCCACGATGACACCAAAGCGATCTTTATCGATTGCTTCTACATCAAGATTTGCATTTGTCACCGCTTCTTGAGCAGCATACAAGGCATACAAAGAATAGTTGTCAAAACGGTTGGTATCTTTTTTGACAAAGTATTTATCAAATGGGAAATCTTGAACTTCTGCCGCATTGTGCACAGCAAATTCGCTGTGGTCAAACTTAGTGATTTCTCCAATTCCAATCTTCCCAGTTTGCAAACTGTTCCAAAATTCTTCTGGAGTATTTCCGATAGGAGAGGTCAATCCGTAACCTGTTACTACAACTCGATTTAGTTTCATCTGTCTTACCTATATCTTTCCTTATTTTTTACATGCTAAGTCCACCATCAACGGCGAGAACTTGTCCAGTCAAATAATCTTGTCCAGCCAGAAACACTGTTGCATCTGCGATATGTTCTGCTTGACCAAAATGTTTCATTGGGATTTGGGCCAATGTCGCTTCCTTGACCTTATCAGATAAAACAGCAGTCATATCTGACTCAATCATCCCTGGTGCAAGAGCATTTACGCGCACATTACGATTGGCAACTTCACGTGCTACTGACTTGGTAAAACCAATCAAACCTGCTTTAGAAGCTGCATAGTTGGCTTGTCCGATATTTCCCATCAAACCGACCACACTAGACATGTTGATAATCGCACCTTCACGTGCCTTGATCATCTGTTTCAAGACTGCTTGCGTCATGTTGAAAGCACCTGTCAAGTTGATCTTAATCACTTTTTCAAAGTCTTCTTCGGTCATCTTGAGCATAAGCGTATCTTGAGTGATCCCAGCATTGTTGACCAAGACATCGACAGAACCGAGTTCTGCAATCGCTTGATCTACCATACGTTTTGCGTCTGCAAAGTCTGAAACATCACCTGAAATCGGTACTACTTTGACACCATAGTTTGAAAACTCAGCCAGCAATTCTTCTGAGATTGCTCCTCGACTATTCAAAACTACATTAGCGCCTAGTTGGGCAAATTTGTGAGCAATGGCAAGTCCGATACCACGACTTGAACCTGTTACAAAGACATTTTTGTTTGTAAGTTGCATTCTATCTCTCCTGTTTCCTGTTGTATTTTGTGGGAGAAGGGATCATTAGTTTCCTAACAAAGCATCCAAGCTTGCCTGGTCTTCAACGTTAGCTAGCTGAGCTGTTTTATCGATTTTTTTGACAAAGCCTGATAGGACCTTACCAGGACCAATTTCAATAAAGTTGGTTACCCCAGCATCCTGCATCACAGCGATACTTTCATAAAAACGAACAGGTTCTTTGACCTGACGCGTCAAAAGCTCTTGGATTCGACCTTTTTCCATAACAGTAGCTTCCGTATTGCCAACTAGTGGGCAAATAAAATCAGAGAAACTCACTCCCTCAAGAGCTTCAGCTAGTTGCTGACTGGCTGGCTCAAGAAGGGCTGTATGGAAAGGACCCGATACATTTAAAGGAATCAATCGTTTTGCTCCTGCTTCCTGTAAGAGTTCCACTGCGCGGTCAACCGCAGCCACCTCGCCACCTATAACGATTTGGCTTGGGGTGTTGTAGTTAGCTGGAGTCACTACTCCAACTTTAGAGGCTGTTTCACAAGCTTCCTCAATCACTTCAACTGGAGTATTAAGAACGGCAACCATCTTTCCAGAGCCTGCAGGTGCAGCCTCTTCCATATAAGCACCACGCTTAGCAACCAAAACAACTGCATCCTCAAAGTCCAAGGCACCACTTGCTACAAGAGCAGAATATTCCCCAAGAGACAATCCTGCTACCATATCTGGCTGGTAGCCCTTTTCTTTCAATAGCCGGTAAATAGCAACCGAGGTTGCTAAAATAGCTGGTTGCGTATAGCGAGTCTGGTTTAACTTGGTTTCTTCCTTATCGATTAAGTCACGAAGGTCATAACCCAAAACCTGACTGGCTTGGTCAATTATTTCCTTAACGATAGGGTAGCGATCATAGAGATCACGCCCCATTCCTAGATACTGAGCACCTTGACCTGCAAATAGAAAGGCTGTTTTAGTCATTTCTTACAACTCCTGCCCAACGAGAGGCTTCTTCTTGAATTTTTTTGGCTGCGCCATAGTATAGGTCTTTTAGGATTTCTTCGACAGTTTCCTCTTTAGAAACCAAGCCAGCGATCTGACCTGCCATGACAGACCCACCTTCTACATCTCCATGAACAACGGCTTTGGCAAGAGCACCAGCTCCCATTTGTTCAAAGATTTCTAAATCTGGATTTTCTTGTTTAAAGGCATCTTTTTCAGCCTGCTCAAAGTCACGTGTCAACTGATTTTTAATGGCACGAACAGCATGACCAAAGTGTTGAGCGGAAATAGTCGTATCGATATCACGCGCTTTTAAGATTTTTTCCTTGTATTTTGGATGAGCGTTAGATTCCTTAGCTACTACGAAACGCGTACCAACTTGAACGGCCTCAGCACCAAGCATAAAGCCTGCAGCAACACCTTCACCGTCCGCAATTCCTCCAGCTGCGATAACCGGAATTGAAACAGCTGCAGCAACTTGACGAACCAAGGTCATCGTTGTTAATTTACCAATATGTCCACCGGCTTCCATTCCCTCTGCAATAACTGCATCTGCACCAATTTTTTCCATACGTTTTGCCAAAGCAACACTTGGAACAACAGGAATAACAGTAATTCCTGCATCATGGAAACGAGTCATGTATTTACTTGGATTTCCTGCACCAGTTGTCACCACCTTGACCCCTTCTTCAATCACGAGATCAACGATGTCTTCTACAAAAGGTGACAAGAGCATGATGTTGACACCAAAAGGTTTGTCCGTAAGTGATTTGATTTCATCGATATTAGCCTTTACGACCTCTTTAGGTGCATTCCCACCACCGATGATCCCTAGACCACCAGCTTTTGATACTGCACCAGCCAAGTCACCATCCGCAACCCAGGCCATTCCTCCTTGAAAAATAGGATAATCAATGTTCAATAATTCTGTAATACGTGTTTTCATAGTGCCTCCATCATTCCTTGCTTACGTAATAGTTCGATGAGTTTATCATTTGAGTTTCAAACTATTACCTAAACAAGAGGGAGTGGGTTTCCCCTACTCCTTCTAGTAATATGTTAATTATTTTGTTTGCTCTTCAACGTAGGCAACCAAGTCACCAACTGTTTTCAAGTTATCTTCTGCTTCGATTTGGATATCGAAAGCATCTTCGATTTCAGAGATTACTTGGAACAAGTCCAATGAATCTGCATCCAAATCATCAAAAGTAGATTCAAGTGTTACTTCTGATGCGTCTTTCCCAAGTTCTTCAACGATAATTTCTTGTACTTTTTCAAATACTGCCATGATAGGACTCCTTTAAAATATAAAAAATTTATAACTATGTGTTTACCACATGATTACCTAGATTGTAAGAATGAGTGTGCCCCATGTCAAACCTCCACCGAAGCCTGATAGGAGAATCGTCTGGCTACCATCTAAACGAATCATGCCATTCTCCACACACTCTGAAAGCAAAATCGGGATACTTGCTGCACTGGTATTTCCATACTCCATCATATTGGCAGGAAGCTTTTCTCGGTCTACACCGATTTTCTTAGCCATTTTATCCAAAATACGGATATTTGCCTGGTGAAGCAAGAGATAATCCAATTCCGATGCTGCGATTGGACCATTTTCAATGGTCTCTTTGATTGACCTAGCAACATCTCGATTTGCAAAATCAAAAACTGCTCGTCCATCCATCTTCAAAAAAGCAGGAACTGCTTCTTGATCTGAGAAAGGAGAAGCCAAAGCCGTTTGACCATAGGTCAAACACTCGCTCCGAGAGCCATCTGTATAGAGACTTTCCACGAGGAAGTGCCGTGTTTCGCTCGTTTCCAAGAGAACGCCACCAGCACCATCTCCAAAGAGAACGGCTGTCGAACGATCAGACCAATCAACTGCCTTGGATAAGGTTTCAGCCCCGATAACAATCCCTTTTTTGAACTGTCCAGAACTTAAAAACTTTTCTGCAGTTGAGAGAGCGAATACAAAGCCACTGCAAGCTGCTGTCAGATCAAAGGCGAAAGCTCTATGCGCTCTGATATTCGCCTGAACTCGAGCTGCTGTGGAAGGCATCATCGAGTCTGGGGTAATCGTCGCTACAATGATAAAATCAATCTGATCCGCTGTTAAGCTCCCTTTATCTAGCAAGCTCTTCGCAACTTCTGTCGCCAAGTCACTTGTAGATTCCGTTTTTGAAATATGTCTCTGTTTAATTCCTGTCCGACTTGAAATCCACTCATCGCTTGTATCCATGATTTGAGCCAAGTCCTGATTAGTGACCACTTGCTCTGGAACATAATGAGCAACCTGGCTTATTTTTGCAAAAGCCATTATTTCAAATCCTCCAAAAATTGATAAAGATTAGTCAAGCCCCTGCCCATCACTTCTATTTCTTCAGAACTCATACCATCGATAATTTTTTCGACCATGGCCTTGTGGAAACGTTTATGAAGGCGGTGAACCAAACGACCTTTCTTTGTCAAATGCAGATAGACCACACGACGATCCTGATCAGAACGAATGCGCTCAACATAACCTTTTCTTTCGAGATTATTCAAGCTGGTCGTAACAGTTCCAAGAGTGACCATCAGTTCTTTAGAAACCTTACTTGGTGTCGCCTCTGGGAACTTGCCAATCACATCAATCGTGTGCATTTCTTTGATGGAGATGTCTTTGAAACGACTACCTCGTAAGCTAACCTCCTCAATCACAAGGACATTATTAAAAATAGATGTTAAATACTCATTCACTTGTTGGTAGTCCAAAGTATTCCCTCCTTCTCAAAAAAACTTTTGTATTCAAAACATTTGACAAAAAAAGTATATCAAACTTCAAAGAATTGCGCAAGTATTTTTTTATTTTCCTGAAAATTTTGGTCGTCTTCTTTCAGAATGAGCTCGAACTCCTTCTTTAAAATCTTCAGTTAAAGACAAAGATTCTTGCAGTTTCAATTCCAGTTCAGCATAATTCTGCCAATCCTTAAATTGGCTTTCCCAAACCAACTTTTTAATGGCTGCGTATGAGTTTGCTGAGCCTCGTCTTAATTTCTTCAGAACTTGTTCTCTTGTCTTTTCTAGCTTATCTGCCTCGCAAACACGGTATACCACGCCCCATTCCAGTGCTTTTTCCGCAGTCAAAGCTTCTCCTGTCATGGCAAGTTGCGCAGCCCGTGTTACTCCGATACTACGACTCAAGAGATGGATCCCACCAGCGTCTGGCGCCAATCCCACTCCAACAAAGGCTTGGATAAATTTTGCCTTATCAGTCGCCAAACAAAAATCGACTGCTACTGCCATATTGGCTGCAGCACCAGCAACTGCTCCATCTACCTCCATCAAAACAGGTTTAGGGATCTGCTTAATTTTATAGGAGATTGTATTGACTAATTCTGCAATCTTATTCAAAGAAGGAATGTCATCCTCATCCACTGCACGCTTCATCTCAACCAAATCTCCCCCAACTGAAAAGACCTTCCCATTCGCGTTAATCAAGATAAACTGAACAGCTTGATCCTGTTCTGCTAAGGTTAAAGCTTCTAAAATCTCCTCACACATTGGGATATGGAAACCATTTGCCACTTCGGGACGATTCAAAGTAATGATAGCAAGATCATCTAGGATCTGATATAGGATATGATTCATAGCTTCTCCTTTTATAAGGTGATAAAATTATTTCATTGTCAAAGTATACCTTTTTTTAGATAAAGAGGCAAGAGAAAACCAATCGAAAGTGTCTCGGCTGATCAAAACGCTCACTTTATCCTAAAGACTATACTATTTTCTTCATTGAAAAAAGGCCCTCTTTCTGCTATAATCGTATAAAATACTTACTTGAGGAGTCCCTATGAAGGTTGTAAAATTTGGCGGAAGCTCTCTTGCCTCTGCTAGTCAGTTAGAAAAAGTTTTAAACATCGTTAAAAGCGATAAAGAGCGCCGTTTTGTGGTCGTTTCTGCACCGGGTAAACGCAATTCTGAGGATACCAAGGTTACAGATGCCTTGATCAAATACTATCGTGATTATGTAGCAGGAAATGATATCAGCAAGAGCCAAAACTGGATCATCGATCGCTATGCGGCTATGGTGAGCGAACTAGGCTTAAAACCATCAGTTCTAGAAAAAATTTCTAAAAGCATCCGTGCCTTAGCGACTCTTCCTATTGAGGAAAATGACTTTCTCTATGACACCTTCCTAGCAGCTGGAGAAAACAACAATGCCAAACTTATCGCAGCTTACTTTAACCAAAACGGCATCGATGCGCGCTATGTTCACCCTAGAGAAGCGGGAATTATCGTAACAAGCGAACCTGGGAATGCTCGCATCATTCCCTCTAGTTATGACAAGATTGAAGGCTTGGCTGACAGCAACGAAGTCCTTGTTATTCCTGGTTTCTTTGGGGTCACTAAAGAAAATCAAATCTGTACCTTCTCCCGTGGTGGATCCGACATAACTGGTTCCATCATCGCTGCCGGTGTTAAGGCTGATCTCTATGAAAACTTTACGGACGTAGACGGTATCTTTGCTGCCCATCCAGGTATCATTCACCAGCCTCATTCTATCCCTGAATTGACCTACCGTGAAATGCGTGAGTTGGCTTATGCTGGATTTTCAGTTCTTCATGATGAAGCTCTTCTACCCGCTTACCGTGGGAAAATTCCTCTCGTTATCAAAAACACCAATAACCCTGACCATCCGGGTACTCGTATCGTTCTAAAGCATAGCAGTGATAAATTCCCAGTCGTTGGAATCGCTGGTGATTCTGGCTTTGTCAGCATCAACATGTCGAAATACCTCATGAACCGTGAAGTTGGATTTGGACGCAAGGTTCTGCAAATTCTCGAAGATCTTAACATCGGATGGGAACACATGCCAACAGGTATCGACGATCTTTCGATCATTCTCCGCTCCCGTGAGTTGACTCCTATCAAAGAAGAAGAAATTCTACGTCAGCTCGTTCAAAAGGCTGAAGTGGACCATGCCGAAATCGAACATGACCTTTCAATCATTATGATTGTCGGAGAAAAGATGAAGAGTCATATCGGGGTAACTGCTACTGCAACACGTGCTTTGTCTGAGAATAAAATCAACATCCAGATGATGTCCCAAGGTTCAAGTGAAGTTTCCATCATGTTTGTTGTCAATAAAGATCAAGAAAAAGCAGCTATCAAGGCTCTCTACCATGCCTTTTTCGATGAAAGTAAGGAAGACTGATCATGGCCCAATCTCTCAATAAAGTCATTGACCTCCAAACCACTGGAACATCTTACCTCTCTATCTCTGGAAAGGTTGGAAAATTTCTAGTCGGGAATCAAGCCTTAGAGTTTTATCCTGATGTCAACGTCGAACAATATATCCAAATTCCCTGGTCCAACATTCAGCAAATCGGAGCCAACGTAACTGGTCGCAAAATCAGTCGCCACTTTGAAGTCTTCACTGATCAAGGAAAATTCCTCTTTGCTTCCAAAGACTCTGGAGCTATTCTCAAAATCGCTCGAGAAAAACTTGGTAATGACAAAGTTGTGAAACTTCCTACTTTACTCCAGACCATTGGACAAAAATTTAAAAATCTATTTGCAAAAAAGTAGAAACTTTAGTATAATCATAGCAACGGATAAGTAGGTTATCCTCTTCTTTCAGAAAGTCTGCGGGTGCTGCGAGCAGATAGGAGGGATAGGTGAAATTCTACCGTTATTCACAATTAAATACAGAATCAAGTGCACACCTGTGAAGTTGGATGGAACCGTGGCCCTGCCACTCCAACGCTTTGTTAGGTGTGCTTTTTTCATAAAGGAGTTCTTATGTTAGATATCAAACGTATTCGTACAGACTTTGATGCTGTCGCTGAAAAATTGGCTACACGTGGTGTAGATGCTGCAGTCTTGAACGAGATGAAAGAAATCGACGCTAAACGTCGTGACATCTTGGTCAAAGTTGAAAATCTCAAGGCAGAACGTAACACAGTTTCTGCAGAGATTGCTCAAGCCAAGCGTAATAAGGAAAATGCTGATGACAAGATTGCTGCTATGCAAGCTCTCTCTGCTGAAGTAAAATCTCTCGATGCTGAATTGGCAGAAATCGATGCTAAATTGACAGAATTTACCACTACTCTTCCAAACATCCCAGCTGACAGCGTTCCTGTTGGAGCTGATGAGGATGACAACGTCGAAGTTCGCCGTTGGGGAACTCCACGCGAGTTTGACTTTGAGCCAAAAGCTCACTGGGATCTTGGGGAAGACCTTGGTATCCTTGACTGGGAACGTGGTGGAAAAGTGACGGGGGCTCGTTTCCTCTTCTATAAAGGACTTGGGGCTCGTTTGGAACGTGCTATCTACAACTTCATGTTGGACGAGCATGGCAAAGAAGGTTATACCGAAGTCATCACTCCCTACATGGTCAACCATGATTCTATGTTTGGTACTGGTCAATATCCAAAATTCAAGGAAGACACTTTTGAATTGAAAGACACTAATTATGTCCTCATTCCTACAGCTGAAGTGCCTCTTACAAACTACTACCGTGATGAAATCCTTGATGGAAAAGACCTACCAATTTACTTCACTGCTATGAGCCCATCATTCCGTTCTGAAGCAGGTTCAGCAGGCCGTGACACACGTGGCTTGATTCGTTTGCACCAATTCCACAAGGTTGAAATGGTCAAATTTGCCAAACCAGAAGAATCTTATGAAGAATTAGAAAAAATGACAGCCAACGCTGAAAATATTCTTCAAAAGCTTAATCTTCCATACCGTGTGGTCGCGCTCTCTACTGGAGATATGGGCTTCTCAGCTGCCAAGACTTACGATTTGGAAGTTTGGATTCCAGCCCAAAATACCTACCGTGAAATCTCAAGCTGTTCAAATACAGAAGATTTCCAAGCTCGTCGTGCTCAAATCCGTTACCGTGATGAAGCCGATGGCAAAGTGAAACTCCTTCACACCTTGAACGGTTCTGGACTTGCAGTTGGACGTACAGTGGCTGCTATTCTTGAAAACTACCAAAACGCAGATGGTTCTGTGACCATCCCTGAAGTTCTTCGTCCATATATGGGTGGAGCTGAAGTTATCAAACCATAAAAAATAAGGCCTAGCTAGAAGATAGCTAGACCTTTTTTCGTAACCAAATTAGATAACCACTCAAGACAAAGAGTAAAATACTTAAGCAAAGGAGGGTTTCAGCCAATATCAAATAATCCAGAAAAGGAAGTTTCAAAATTCCCTGAGCCATTTTAAGCGATGTAGCTGTGATGATGGTTGGGAAGGTTAAGGCTGAGAAAGCTGGTTGAAAGCCTTGTTTTAAAATATTGGGCAGGCGAGTTAAAACAAAGAAAAAGAAAGATTGAGACGCTAGGATCATGACGATCAAGAGCCATGTTGGCAAGCTTGCCCCTCCAACTCGAACTAGTGAGGCCAAGAGTAGGGAAAAGGGAGCACAGTAGATTCCTTCTTGTCCAAGCAAGGCCATTGGGAGTGGATGTTTCTTTAAATCCCTATAAATAAGCGGATAGAGATAGAAGGTCAAGACAAAACCAAAAATCAAGGTTGCATAGGCAATTTCAACGATGCCTACCAGAGGATAGGTCAAGGCAGCTACTGCTATCCCCACATAGAGCACCGTCCAGCTAGGAGTCGCATTGACTCTCTTGCCTGGACAGGCAAATTTAATGGTAAAGTAAGTGATTAAAGCGAGGTCCAAGAGAAAGGAAAACCACCAGAGCCCTTGTGATATCAAAGGAAGATGAGGAAACAAACGAAAGACATAAGTCGATAAAATCATCCCAGCCATGGGAAAAGTAGCCATTCCAGATAAAAGAGGGGGCTTGGTCAATTCTTGCTTGGTTTCTTCCCAATTAAAAAGATGAAGAATCAGAAAGAAAATACACAAAATTAAACCAGTCAGACTCAATAAATGCGACAGAACAGGCCAAGTATCCGCAATCAAGTTTCCTGCACCTGCCAAACCTAACAAACAACCAGAAAATACCAAGGGGAGTTTTTTCATGGCAACCTCCGTTAATCATATTATTATCAGTATAGCATAAAAGCCTTTAAAATAGCACAGAAAAATGAAGACTGGGTAGATCAGCCTTCATTTTTTATTTAGGATTCGAACTAGGCATAGGGTTGTAATTCTGGGTTAATAGGCGTATTGGCTAGGTTGTTAGCATAGTTGCAAAGGCTGGCTAAGCTGACACCGAGAACCACATCCAAGGCATTTTGTTGCGTGTAGCCAGCTTCCAAAAATTCAGTCAAGGCTTCATCTCCCACACGCCCTTTGGTATTGATGACCGCCAAGGTAAACTTAGCTAGAGTATCTAGTTTTGGATCTGTCTCAATTGGAGTACGGTTGCGGAGGGCTTGAAGAAGATCATCATTCATCTGGATTTGTTTGATTGAAAAGGCTGTGTGACCAGCAACGCAGAAAGCACAACCATTGGTTACAGCAGCTGTGATTTGCACTACTTCACGTTCCACTGGTGTTAAGCTATTGCGACGGTTGATGGCTCCGACAGTTCGGTAGGCTTCAAGCGCGGTAGGGGCATTGGCCAAGAGACCGATTAGGTTGGGAATATAGCCATTGTTGTCTTTTTGTACTGTTTCAAGAACTTCTTTTACTTCTGCTGGTGCTGATTCCACTGTATGGATGGTAAATGTTGTCATAAGAAACCTCTTTTCATTTTGTTGTCATTTAGTCTATCATAGAATTTTTCACTTGGATAATATATATTTTCAATCGCCTTGATAGGAACTGTCTATGAAATGAAAAAATCACACGAAAAGTGTGATTGGGTTAGTGTTTAAAATACTTTTTAGTCTCAGCAATAACGACTGGTGACAAGACCAAAAGGGCAATCAAGTTTGGCAAAGCCATCAAGGCATTGACGATATCTGCGATAATCCAGACCATATCCAGCTCGATAAATCCTCCCAACAAGACCATGACTACAAAGACCACACGGTAAAGCCAGATAAAGCGAACACCGAAGAGAAATTCAAAACAGCGTTCTCCGTAGTAGTTCCATCCAAGAATCGTCGTAAAGGCAAAGAGTACAAGGAAGATGGTCAAAAGGGCAGGTCCAAAGTGTGAAAAAACTGTTGAAAAGGCTGACTGGGTCAAGGCAACTCCATTCAAATCACCACTCCAAATCCCAGTTACCAAGATTGTTAAACCAGTCAACGTACAGATAATGAGGGTATCAATAAAGGTTCCTGTCATGGAAATCAAGCCTTGCTCGACAGGCTCATTTGTCTTAGCCGCAGCTGCTGCAATGGGAGCTGAACCAAGACCAGATTCGTTAGAGAAGACTCCTCGCGCCACACCATTTTGGATAGCCATCCGAATGCTGGCACCTGCAAAACCACCTACCGCAGCTGCTGGACTAAAGGCTGAAGTAAAGATGAGGGCAAGTGTAGCAGGGATTTTCTCGATATTAAAGAGAATAACTGTAAGAGTTCCTAAAATATAGACAATGGCCATAAAAGGAACGACTGCTGTCGAAACCTTTGAAATGGATTTGAGTCCACCAAAGACTGCAATTCCTACAAAAATAGACAAAACGAGAGCTGTGATAGCTGGTTCCACTTGAGCCGTATTTTGAATGGATTCTGTAATAGAATTGACCTGGGTAAAGGTACCAATCCCTAGAAGAGCCACCAATACACCAGCTAGGGCAAAGAAGATAGCAAGTGGACGCCACTTTTCTCCCATTCCCAAAAGGATGTAGTGCATGGGTCCTCCAGCTACAGCTCCATTTGCATCCTTCGTGCGATATTTGATGGCCAGCAAGCCTTCGGCATACTTGGTCGCCATCCCAAAGAAGGCTGCCATCCACATCCAAAAGAGGGCCCCTGGTCCTCCAACCTTAATAGCAGTTGCAACCCCGATGATATTTCCCGTACCAACGGTGGCTGCTAGAGCCGTACATAGAGCAGCAAAGCTCGATACATCGCCATGCCCCTTATCCTTGGTAAAGATCAACTGAAAGGCCTTTGGAAGACGTGCCACTTGTAAAAGGCCTAGTCGGATGGTCAAATAGATACCTGTTCCGACCAATAAGATCAAGAGGGGAGGCCCCCAAACGAAAGCATCAAGCGCTTTTAGCAATTCTAACATATCCTTCTCCTATCTTTTCAACCCCAAAAGAAAGAGCACATGCAGGATACATGTACTCTGGAATGCTTAGATAAATGCCAAAAAGCGGTCTATCTTAGCTCTGTCCTTTTACCTGAGAGTTTGAGCAGTTACCTGCCTTGCCCCTTCGGTGCCTTTACGGTCTCTCCAGAGTTCCGTCCATTTACAGTCATGGGAAATCAAACGTTTCTCCACTTCTATTAAACTTCATTCGGTGTTGGTATTTAATTTTTTATTATTTTACAAAAAATGTTGGAAGTTGTCAATGTGTTTATGAATAAAATAGAAATTAGTTCACCAGTTTTTACTGTATGAATGGCCTTATTACCCCGAAAGTAGAGCCATAATTCAATAGAAATCATAACTTTCTGATAAATTTTAAAATGTTATCTAAACTCATTTCCCACTCGGTGCTTCTCCTAAAAATTTTCGAATGGCTTCTACCATTTTCTCCGGTTCAGTTGACGAAAAAATACGACTTTTTCCTCTCAATTCATGGTTTGTATTGTCAAAAGCAAAAATTGGTTTATGTTTATTACCAATTTCTTCTACAATAGTTTCTACAACTCCACCATGATTGATATCCAAATAAAAATCCATATTATCCAAAGCTTCTTTCATATTAAAAGGATTAAAATTTGGATAAATTGATAGATTTAAAAATCGTTGCATATCAACTACACTATCAGCAAAATTTGTTGGCGCTAATATTGTAAAATGAACTTCTGATAGTTCTGTCAAAAGATATTCTATTGATTCTAAAATAGCACTATTTGTAAAAATACAAGTATGATATAACGGTGCTCTCACTAGCTCATTAAAAGAACGTCTGATAATATCTGCTTCCAATAATACATCGTTCCAATTCAAACCATAATAAAACCACCACAATTTACGAAAACGAGTCAAAGTTAAATGAGTCCATGGTTTAAACTCTGAGGTATAGTGAATAATCTTAGGTTCAGAATTTCCATAATAGTCAGATTCGTACCATTTACTGTTGCCTGTTAAATGTAAAAATTGATCCAAACCAACCATAAAGTTATACTCTTTATTCAAATGTAGCCACTGGTCACCAAAATACATGTTGAGAACGCCTTGATCTCCATAAACATGCTCATGATGTTGGACAGTTAACTCTAGTAAACTTTTTGTCGAATGATTTTCCCTCCATTTCTTCGCATCAATCAACAACATACCCGCATTAAAGGTTGTCAACCAACCATCTTGTCCAAAATCTTGAACAGCTGCAATGGCATAGCCTTGTAAGTCTAAGGAGAACAATTCATCCAATCTTGCATTTACGATCATATCTGAGTCTAAGTAGAGAACTCTGTCTTCTTGTACTTCATCTGCTATGAAATACCTAAAGAAAGTAGCATAGGATAGAATTGCATTTGGCAAGCGAAAATCACGAAGGTTGTGAGCCGTTTTTTTAACATTGACGATCTCAGAACCAATGACCTTAAGGCGATTTCTCATTAAAAGAAACCATTCACTAGGTAAATCGTCATTAAACACATAAAATTTCACTTCATGATTATGAACCGAAACGGATTTTATTACGGTTTCTACCTTATCAAGGTAATGAATATCCGCTCCAAGAGCAATCACTTTATGATACATTCTCATCACTTCTCTCCAATATCAATTTTTCCTAGTTGATAACGAATAGACATCACCAAGTTCTCTTTATCCTCTAAGCTAAATATCTGATTTTCCTATCACTGAAATGCTACCAATAATATCGCCAACCCCATTTCAGTGGTTAATATCCAATTCAGTTTTAAGCACATAATCGTTATTAGATTAATAATAAAATCAAAAACTCCCATTCCATTCTCAAATATTGAATCCTGACCAATGGTGATTTCTTACATATAACAGATTGAACAAAAATCATTAAAAATACTCTACTAGCAACTCAGCATCTAAAACTTCAATATGACGATAATCTCCAACTGACTGTACTAGATTTTTAAAATCTATCCTGCATTTCTCGACTCTTTTAAAAGTGAAATTTGCAAAAACAGTACTTCTATATTCTCACAAATCACTCCCCATTGTCATCTCTTTACAATGTATTTACCACTGACTTCGTCAATCTTATCTTCAACCTCGAATTTGTATTTTTAACTGATTGGAACTTTCGTTATAATTTATTGTTTGATTTAACCTTACTTTATAAATTACGGAATCCTTCTACCCTTTAAAAGTCACAATGGTTGCGCCACTGCCTCCAGCATTTTGTGGGGCATAGCCAAAACTCTTGACATGCTTGTTTCTTTGTAGGTATTTGGTAACACCCTCGCGGATGACTCCTGTTCCGATACCATGAATGATGTCTACTTGTGCCATGTTATTGAGCAAGGCTTGATCAATAAAGGCGTCCAGCTCATTCATGGCTTCCTCGTACCGTTTGCCACGAAGATCTAGTCTCGCCTGTGGACCACGACCAGATGCACGTTTGACTACATTAACTTGTTTTTTCTTGACTAGGGCCTCTTGCTGAGCCTGAACAAGATCAAATTCTTTCTCTTCCAAGGTCATCTTGATCAAACCAACTTGGGCCTCCCAACGGTCGTCCTTGAGCTGATTGGTCAAGGTTCCACGCTGTCCATAACTGAGGACCACAATATCATCTCCCACCTTCGGAGCTCGTTTTTTCTTGGCTTTTTGAAGGACCTTGTTTTTAGACAAGTCGACTTTTTCAGGGGCCAGTTTTTTCAGCTCAGCCTTGGCTTCAATGATTTCGTGGGGTTTAAGCTGAGACTTACTGTGGAGGTTCTTGAGAATCTGGTCACTCTCACTTAGAGCGAGTTCCACAATCTCAGCGGCTTGTTCACGCGCCTTGTTGAGCTCAGTTTCCTTTTCACGATTGAGCTCGTTGTAAAGTTTTTTGAGTGCTCGGTTCATCTTGAAGTTTTCTTGCTCGACCTCACGGATATTGTCCAAGCGTTTACGGCTTTCAAGCGTTTGTTCTTCCAATTGCTCAATGATGCGGTTGACATCATTATCTTGATCAACCTGCTGGCTGGCATCTCCCACGATGACATCTGACAAGCCCAGGCGTTTGGCAATTTCAAAGGCATTACTTCGACCGGGAACTCCCTGCATAAAGCGATAGGTTGGACGCAGGCTGGCTGTATCAAACTCCATGCTGGCATTTTGCACAAAGGCTGTCTCAATACCATAAGCCTTGAGCTCTGGATAGTGGGTCGTCGCCATAGTCTTGACCTGACGCAGACGAAGATCCTCCAGAATAGCCATAGCAAGGGCTGCACCTTCCTGTGGATCGGTACCAGCCCCGAGCTCATCTAGCAATAAGAGCGAATGTTGGTTGACCTTGCCAAGAATATCTACGATATTGGTCATGTGGCTGGAGAAAGTAGATAAGCTTTGCTCGATAGACTGCTCATCCCCGATATCTGCGAAAATCTCTTCGAAAATACCGACACGGCTCCCCCTATCAGCTAGAATGGGCAAGCCTGACTGGGCCATAAGTTGAGTCAAGCCCAGAGTTTTAAGCATGATGGTCTTCCCACCCGTATTGGGACCTGTAATGACAATGGCCGTTAATTCCTTACCAAAGTATACATCGTTTGCAACAGCATTTTTGACCAAAGGATGGCGAACATGAAGGAGTTGAATCTCTTGATTCTCTGAAAGTTGAGGAACGACTGCTTGTCTTTCTTGGATGAAACGCACTTTGGCACGAATCAAGTCTAAATGGCCGATAATCCAAGCGTCATTGGCAATCTCAGCAGCATGAGGACGGGCGCGTTCTGAGAGCTCCTGCAGGATACGAATCATCTCATAGCGTTCGTCAGCTCGTAGACTAGCGATGTCTTCGCTCAGTTTCACGACCTCACGTGGCTCGATATAGACCGTATTCCCACTGGCAGAGATGTCATGAACAACACCTGCAATCTTGTTACGATAAGTGTTTTTCACAGGTAAAACCTGACGGCCATTTCTGCTAGCGATTATGCCTTCCGTCAACATCTGCGCTTTTTGCTTGAGCAAGTCTTGCAAGACATCTCTGACTTGGCTCTCGCTATCATGGATTTTCCGACGGATGCGTGCTAGCTCTTCGCTGGCAAAATTTTCGATAAATCCTGCATCATTTAGGGCTTGGAGGCTCCCTTGCAAGTGTGGAAAATCATGCAGTTTCTCAAACCATCTCGCCAACTGCTCCAAGCGTACATTTTCAAGATTAGCATAAAAACCTTGCAACTCTCTGCTAGCCAGCAAGACCCGTTTGAGGAGTAGGAACTCCTCAATACTGAGGTCCGCCCCCATCTCCAGACGCTTGCAGACAACTGATATATCACGCGTCGCTAGGATGGTAAAGTGAGGTTGCTCCACAAAAAGCGCCTGCATTTCCTCCATCTCTGTAAAGGCTTGTTTGATCTTATCCACCTTGGCAGTTGGAGCCAAGCCTTTTAGCTCCTCTAGGCCTTGTTCTGTCAAGAGATGCGGTTCAAACAAGGCCTTGATTTTATTAAATTCTAAGGTTTCTAGTATTTTTGTATTCATATTTTTTCCTTGTATGCTGGTTTACAAGATTATAGCAACTAGAGGTTTTGACCTAGTCCTCCAATCTGTAAACAAAGGGCTAGGAAAAATCCCGCCCTTTTTATCCGATTAAATTTGTCACCCAGAGTTGTTTGATAAGGTTTGTCGTAAAAGGGATACTTTGGATGATGTGTTTAGCTACGATACTTTTTTCAAGTGAATTTTGAACGGCTGCCATAGGTACAGTTGCAAGAATGGTCAAAGCCATTTGCAAGACAAATAAGGTTACCAATAGCGACAAAGCCCCCGCACTAACCCGGAACCACTTGCCACCTAGTGTTTTAACTGGAATCAAATGAAGAAACAAACCGATAAAACGTCCGATACTGTAACAAATTCCGAAAACTAGGAGGTAGGCCAGACCCGCATAAAAGACTTTATCTAGTTGAAAAAGCTGGGCTGAAGGGAAGAAAAAGGTACCCTGCCCTTCCTGAGGATTAGCATAAGGGACAAGCAAGTGAAATTGATCTCCCAGCGATTTATAAAACTGCCCAGCAACAAAGGCTGAAATCACTGCCACGAGGAAATAATAAACTTGTAGCACCAAACCTCTACGGTAGCCGATGTAAAAACCCCAAGCTAGAACCAGTAAGAGAAGGATCGAAATCATAGGGAATCCTCAATCTTGCTCTGCTCTTGCTTGACTGCCACTAGCTTATCTCGAAGGTCTTTAAGCTCCTGCTCCTTATCGTCAAACTCAATCTCACGACTAAGCTGCGTCGATAGGCTGTTAATCGCTAAAAGAAGCGCAATGGTTTCATCATCCGCCCCAGGCATTCGTTCTTTAATTGCTTGGTATTTTTCAGTCGCAACCTTAGCGATTTCCTCCATAAAGAGGTTGTCATGCTCGGTTGTCAAGGTTAATGTCTTTTTCCCGAATGTAAACTTATATCGATTTAGATTTGCCATAAAATTCACCTCACGATATTATACCAAATTTCGCTAACTTTGTCAGTTTTTACCAATTCTCCTGCTTTTGTGGTACAATAGAAACTATGGCAAGTATCACACTCACACCAAGTGAACAGGAAATTCAGAGCTTTTTGAGTCAGTATCAGAAGGCTCTCAATCCTAGTAAAAATCCCTATATTCGCTATTTTTTGCGACTACCTCAGGCAACAGTTTCCATCTATACTTCTGGAAAAGTCCTCCTGCAGGGCGAAGCTGCTGAGCAATACGCCACTTTCTTTGGTTATCAAGTTGTAGAGGAAAATAGTGGACAAGATTTTCCTATGATTGGGACTGACGAGGTGGGAAATGGTTCCTACTTTGGTGGGCTTGCTGTCGTGGCTTCCTTCGTGACAGCTGACCAGCATGACTTCTTACGAAAACTCGGTGTGGGGGATTCAAAGACCCTGACAGACCAAAAGATTCGTCAGATTGCCCCTATCCTCAAGGAAAAAATCCAGCATCAAGCGCTCCTTCTCTCACCGAGCAAGTACAACGAAGTTATCGGAGAGCGTTACAATGCTGTTTCTGTAAAGGTTGCCCTTCACAACCAAGCTATCTTTCTCCTTCTTCAAAAAGGAGTCCAGCCAGAAAAAATCGTGATTGATGCTTTTACAAGTCCTAAAAACTATGACAAGTACTTGACGCAAGAAGCCAACCGTTTTCCCAACAAGGTTAGTTTAGAAGAAAAAGCCGAGGGCAAATATCTGGCTGTCGCAGTTAGCTCCATCATCGCGCGGGATCTCTTTCTCGAAAACTTGGAAAATCTTGGACGAGAACTAGGCTATCAACTGCCAAGTGGCGCAGGAACTGCTTCTGATAAGGTTGCTAGCAAAATCCTTCAGACCTATGGCATGAAAGGACTTCATTTCTGTGCCAAACTGCATTTTAAAAATACTGAAAAAGCCAAAGCATTGCTAGAAAGGTAAGTTATGAATTATTTTAAAACATTTCTAAAAGAGTGGGGACTCACATTCCTCATCATTATAGTAGTTGGTCTCAGTCGTCTCTTTCTCTGGACCAATGTCCGTGTGGAAGGACACTCTATGGATCCGACTCTAGCTGATGGTGAAATTCTCTTTGTCGTTCGACATCTACCCGTTGATCGCTTTGATATCGTAGTTGCTCATGAAGATGATGGAAATAAAGACATCGTTAAACGTGTCATCGGCATGCCCGGTGATACCATTCGCTACGAAAACGATAAACTTTATGTCAACGATAAAGAAACGGACGAACCCTACCTAGCAGACTACCTCCAACAGTTTAAAAATGACAAACTTCAGAGCACCTATTCAGGGAAAGGCTTTGAAGGGGATAAGGGTGTCTATTTTAGAAGCCTTGCTCAGAAAGCTCAGGCCTTTACTGTCGATGTAAATTTCAACACTAGCTTCAGCTTTACCGTACCCGAGGGTGAGTACCTCCTCCTTGGAGATGACCGTTTGGTTTCTAGCGACAGTCGCCATGTTGGAACCTTTAAAGCCAGTCAAATCAAAGGAGAAGCCAAATTCCGTTTCTGGCCACTCAACCGTATCGGAATCTTTTAAAATCAGCAACTAGATGCTGTGATAGTCTTTTTGAGTTAGCTTTTAGAATTAGATTGCAACTTGGCAATATCTTGTACCAAGTCCCAAATCCAAGGAAAGCCTAACTGGAAGCTCTATCCCAGCTCTTTTTCTATCAAAAAGGAAATCTATGGAAGTTTATTTTTCAGGCACCATTGAACGCATTATTTTTGAAAATCCCAGTAATTTTTATCGTATCCTCCTCCTAGATATCGAAGATACCAATGCTGAGGACTTTGACGATTTTGAAATCATCGTTACAGGAACCATGGCTGACGTGATTGAGGGCGAAGACTACACTTTTTGGGGACAAATCGTTCAACACTCCAAGTACGGAGAACAACTACAAATCAGCCGTTATGAACGGGCAAAACCAACTAAAAAAGGGCTAGTTAAGTACTTTTCGAGTAGCCACTTCAAGGGAATTGGTCTCAAAACGGCTCAAAAAATCGTGGATTGCTATGGTGACAATACCATAGACGAAATTCTGGAACATCCTGAAAAGCTAGAAGGCATCTCAGGACTCTCTGCCCAAAACCGTGAGGCTTTCGTCTCTACCCTCCGTCTCAACTATGGGACAGAGATGGTCTTGGCAAAACTTGCCAACTACGGTATTCCCAATAAACTAGCCTTTCAGATTCAAGACTTTTACAAGGAAGAAACTCTCGATATTGTCGAAAATTATCCCTACCAGCTGGTCGAGGATATCAAGGGTTTGGGTTTTACCATTGCTGACCAACTAGCGGAGGAACTAGGCATCGAAAGTCAGGCTCCCGAGCGCTTTCGTGCTGGCCTTGTCCACAGTCTCTTTCAAGGCTGTATGGATACGGGCGATACCTACATGGAAGCCCGAGATTTGTTGGAACAGACCCTGACTCTCCTCGAGTCTTCCCGACCCGTGGAATTGGACCCCAGCCAAGTTGCCCAAGAACTCTCCTACCTCATCGAAGAAGACAAGGTTCAGCAGATTGATACCAAAATCTTTGATAACAGCCTCTTTTTCGCTGAGGAAGGCATTCGCAGTCACTTGGTTCGTATTCTTGAAAAAGGAAAGAAACAAAGTCAGGATTTGGAAACCATTCAAAAGCATATCGCTAGTGTTGAGGAAGAACTGGGTATTGAGTATGATAGCATCCAAAAGCAGGCTATCTGTGACGCCATCCAGAACAAGGTCTTTATCCTAACAGGTGGGCCTGGTACAGGTAAGACGACTGTTATCAATGGGATTATCGCTGTCTATGCCCTTTTAGAAGGATTTGACCTCAGGAAGAAAAGCAACTTACCTATCCTTCTAACAGCCCCAACTGGTCGAGCAGCTCGACGCATGAATGAATTGACAGGTTTGCCTAGCGCGACCATACACCGCCATTTGGGAATGATGGGTGATGATGATACCAGCCATCTGGAAGATTATCTAGATGCCGACTTTATCATAGTAGATGAGTTTTCTATGGTGGATACTTGGCTAGCCAACCAACTCTTCTCTAACATCTCCTCTAACAGTAAAATCCTCATCGTGGGAGACAGTGACCAGCTACCGTCTGTCAGTCCTGGACAAGTCCTTGCAGACCTGCTCCAGATACCCCTGATACCTCAGACGCGCTTGGAACGGATTTACCGTCAGAGTGAAGAATCAACTATCGTCACCTTGGCTAGTCAGATTCGACAAGGAATCTTGCCAGCTGACTTTACCCAGAAAAAGGCAGATCGCTCCTACTTTGAAATTGCTAGTGGTCATATCCCTGCAACGATTGAAAAGATTCTCGGTGCCGCCCTCAGAAGTGGCATTGCTGCTCGTGATATTCAGGTACTGGCGCCTATGTATCGAGGAACTGCTGGTATTGACGCCATCAACCAACTCATGCAAGACCTCCTTAACCCACTACAAAAAGATCAACTCAGTTTTGAAGCTCCCCAGTGCCACTATCGAACAGGGGACAAGGTTATTCACCTAGTCAACGACGCCGAAGTCAATGTCTTTAACGGAGACCTAGGCTATATCACAGATTTGATTTCTGGAAAATACACCGAGTCCAAACAAGACGAGATTGTCATTGATTTTGACGGCAATGAAGTCGTCTACCCACGTAACGAATGGTACAAGATTCGACTAGCCTATGCCATGAGTATCCATAAGTCTCAGGGAAGTGAGTTTCCCGTTGTCATCCTGCCCATCACCAGTGCTAGCAAGCGCATGCTGGAACGCAATCTCATCTATACAGCCATTACACGGGCCAAAAGCAAGCTCATCCTTCTTGGCGAATTACAGGCCTTTGACTATGCAGTCAAGCATATAGGAACTGCCCGTAAGACCTATCTGATTGAGCGCTTCAGTGATTTAATTGAAAATAATATTGAAGAAAGTAAACAAGCCTTCTCTGAAACTGCCACATCAAGTGACTCTGAACAATCCTACATCCTCACCGAGAAAAACTGGTCCAGCATCCCCGCTATGATTGGGATTACAGATGCAGACCTCAAAGAGATTTTTGAAAAATAGTGCATCAGAAAACCCACCTAGTTAGGTGGGCTTTTTCTCTTTTAAGATTATTTTACTGTTGCTGTACTTGTGATCAATTCAACAGCTTTTTTGATTGCGATATCGTGTTTCAACATATCAGCTGAAAGCAAGTTTTGTACTTGTGCCACTTCCATGTTGTAAGTTGCAGCCAATTGTTCGATTTCTTTTTGGATTTCTTCTTCAGTAGCGTCAAATCCTTCAGCCTTCGCAACTGCTTCGATAACAAGGTTAGTCTTAGTGCGTGACTCAGCTTCTGCTTCGTATTGTTTGTGAAGGTCTTCTTGAGTAGTTCCAGTGATTTGGAAGTACATGTCAGGGTTGATACCTTGACGTTGCAAGTTTCCAAGGAATTCATTTACTGAGCGGTGAACTTCTTCGTGGATCATTTCTTCTGGAAGTTCTACGATTTCAGCGTTTTCTACAGCTTTATCGATTGCTGCACCTTCAAGGGCATCTTTGTATGCTTCTTCTTTCGCAGCAGTCAATTCTTTGCGGTATTTTTCTTTCAATTCGTCAAGAGTTTCCACTTCTTCGTCGATGTCTTTTGCAAGTTCATCGTCAAGAGCTGGAACTTCTTTTGCTTTTACTTCGTGAATAGTTGTTACGAATTTAGCTTCTTTACCTGCAAGGTCTTCTGCTTGGTAGTCTTCTGGGAATGTTACAATAACGTCAACAGTTTCGCCAGCTGAGTGTCCAACCAATTGGTCTTCAAAACCAGGAATGAATTGACCTGATCCAAGTCCAAGTGAGAAGTTTTCACCTTTTCCACCGTCGAACTCAACACCGTCGATAGAACCAACGAAGTCGATGACAACAGTGTCGCCATTTTCAGCAGCGCCTTCTTTGATAACCAATTCAGCCAAGTTGTTGCGTTCGCGTTCGATACGCTCTTCAACGTCAGCATCTGTTACTTCTTTTTCTGCATCTACTGATACTTCAAGATTTTTATAGTCACCCAATTTAACTTCAGGTTTTGTCACGACTTCAGCAGTGATAACCCAGTCTTGACCTTTTTCCATTGAAGTGACATCAATTTTTGGTTGTGCAACGACTTCAAGACCAGCTTCTTTTACTGCAGCTTCATAAGCGTTTGGCAAAAGAGCATTCAACACATCTTGGTAAAGTGTTTCTTCACCAAATTTTTTATCAAAGATAGGACGTGGAAGGTGACCTTTACGGAAACCTGGAACGTTAAGAGTTTTCTTTACTGAGTTAAATACACGGTCCACTTCTGGTTTGATTTGGTCTTGAGAGATTGTGAAAGTCAAGACACCACGGTTTGTTTCTTTGTTTTCAAATGATACAGACATTCTGTCATTTCTCCTTAAATTTTTTTAAATACAGTCTATTATAACATAAACGGGCGACTTTTTTCAAGTAATGAATGCGCTTTTCAATAGTGCTAGAGGTACTTGCTCGCTTCCCTGATACTAAGTTCAGCCATTCTCTTCTTATTTTTCTCAATATAACGTGCTACCCATTCGGGATTGGTTTTAGAGTAGTCTCTTAGAGCCCAGCCGATGGCTTTGTTGATAAAAAATTCTGTCTGGTCCAGATTGTTTAGCAGGATCTTTTCCATCAGTTGGACATTTGTTTTCTCTTTCCTTAACAACTGGTGATCAATAGCGACTCGTCTCAGCCAGATATTATCTGACAGGCTCCATTTTAAAATCACTTCTTCAAGTTCTGGATTGCCGGCTACCAAATTTCCTACTACTCGATCTAGGATATCTACCGTGTCCCACCAAGACTTGGTCACGACCAGGCGCTCAAGCTTAGGCAAATCGTCCTTCGTTAGATAAGACTGCATGGCTTTCAAATAGTTGGCAGCCACATATTGGTATTCTCTAGGTTCCTTTTCCCAGCAAGTGTCTACAAAATCCCAATCAATAACTTTTGTTTTTTTCGCTTCTGGAAAATACTTTTTATAGAGGGCGTTTCTTTCAGGACCTGCAATCCCTAAAAAGGGAAATTGATGGCGCATATAGGCTTCCATGGGGCCTGCCTTTTTCGGATCTTTTGCTGCTTCTAGCTCCCCAAGTAAATCTGCAAGACTCATCTAAAAATCCTCCTGCCCGACCAAGTGGTGCTGAAAGGCATAGACCGCAGCCTGGGTGCGATCACTGACCTCAAGTTTGGCTAGGATGTTGGACACATGGGTCTTGACTGTCTTGAGAGAGATGAAGAGTTCATCTGCAATACGCTGATTTTCGTAGCCCTTGGCGATGAGTTGAAGTACATCTCGCTCACGCGCAGTCAAGTCCTCATGAAGTTCCATATGATTGCGGTGGTATTCGACCTTCTTGCTGACCTCTTGTTCAATGGCCAGCTCGCCAGCAGCCACCTTACGAACAGCATGGAGCAATTCATCTGCACTAGAAGTCTTGAGCATATAACCTTTGGCACCCGCATTCAAGACTGGCATGATTTTTTCATTGTCCAAGTAAGAAGTTACAATCAAAATCTTGGCTTCAGGCCATTCTTTGAGGATGGCTAAGGTCGCGTCAATCCCATTCATCTCAGGCATGACGATATCCATGACAATGACATCTGGACGCAGTTTCAAGGCCAACTCAATACCTTGAGCCCCATTGGCAGCCTCGCCCACAACTTCCACATCGTCTTGGAGATCAAAATAGCTTTTCAAGCCCAATCGAACCATTTCATGGTCATCTACAAGTAAAATTTTCATCTCTACTCCTTATAATTCCTTATCTAACAGGGGAATACGGATATCAACTGCCAGTCCTTGCTTGGGTGCTGTCAAAAGTTGAACCGTTCCTGCCATATCTTCGACTCGCTCCTTGATGTTTCGCAGTCCATAACTCAAGTCATCTAAACTCCCCAACTGGAAACCAATCCCATTGTCCACTACCTTCAGCTGCAATTCAACATCTGTCTGATAGAGGTAGACATCTAGGCAAGAGGCCTGAGCATGGCGTAGGGTATTGCTGATCAACTCCTGTAAAATACGGAAGATATGTTCTTCAATCTTCTTGGGCAGTTTAGACACATTTTGCTTGAGACTAACCTTGAGATCACTCTTGTCCTCAAGCTCTTTTAAGAGGATTTGAATCCCCTCAATCAAACTCTTCTCTTCCAACTCAACTGGTCGCAAATGTAGGAGCAAGACCCGCAAATCTTTCTGGGCTGTTTCTAGGATGGCCGCAACACTTTGCAACTGGGTCTGCATCTTTTCTCTATCCAGCTTCAAAGCCTGCTGGCTGACACCTGATAAAATCATATGAGCCGCAAACAACTCCTGACTAACCGTATCATGTAAGTCACGTGCTATCCGCTTCCGCTCTTTCTCGATGATTGCTTCTTCCTTGACCAGACTTTGATTTTCAGCCTTTTGAACAGCCTCTGTCAAGAGGTTGAGCTTGCCAGACAAGGACTTAAAACTGGCATCCAAGTCTGGATCTGCAAAGGGGATAACCTCTTTTCCTGCTAGCAATCGCTTGAGATTGACCTGCATTTTTCTGCGAGAAACTTCTTCTATCACGCGCCAAAAGAGGACAAAAAAGAAGGTCATGGAAAGGCTAAAGACCAAGATCAAGAAGATGAGTTTCTCTGGTTTCTCGATATCCTGTAGCAAATAGGACCAGTCTAGTTCAAAAATATCTAGTAAACTATTAGTCAAAAAGAGGATAAAGAGGAAAGAAGTCAAACCGATTAACAGATACGATTGCTTTTTCATCCTCTGACCACCTCCACATCGCCAACCATACTAGTTAGAAAAATCTTGACGCTCTTGTTACTCTTGAGGTAGTCTCTGGTTTCCTGATGATAGTGTTCATTACGGAGGGCTCGCTTGGGTTGATGGAGGAAAGTTAAATCTCCATAGAGGCAGTTGACACTGAGACTGATTTCCACATCTACGGGCACGATAATCCTAGTCGTTCCGACCATCTTTCTAAGGATAATGACATTGTCATGATTGGTTAGGATAACCCTTTCTAGATGAATGGTGTCCTTGCCCATGAGGCGAAAGAGGTTGATATCGTCAAATTGGCAGGTCTGGTGACTAGAGAAATGATGAAGATTGCCAAACCAAGGATTGTGTTCATTTTTAACCGTTACCACCTCTTCAAAGACCAAATCCGTATCCTCTCTTTCTTGATTCATCATAGGATAAAGAAGAAAGAGACTATAGATAACTGCCACAAAGATAGCTAAAATCACAAAGGGATTGAGCATGACGATGAAAAAGAAAAGAATAGTCGCCACAAGGAGGAAAACGTTGTTGCCCTCTTTACCTGTATAATAGCGGAGCAAGAGCAAAAAGAGGAATAGAATCAGCAGAAAACGCGAAAAATGCTCTGATACCATCAAAATCAGAGCTCCCGTCAACAGACAGGCTTCAATAAATAAAAAGACTTGAAATTTTTTCATAGACGCATCCTCTCCCTTCTATTTTATCACAATTTAAAAAAGTCACCTCGGTCTGAGGATGGAAAAAAGGCGGTAGTTACGCCTTTTTCATCTGATCTTTTGCTTCTTTTAGTTTACCGTAAAGAATATAGTCTACGTTTTGCAGATCTGCTATGGTGGCACAATTAAGAGCACACATGATCAAACGCAGATCTTCTTTCCAGCCTTGGACAATACCAATCACCTCTTCGACGGAGTAAGTTTCAATCAACTCTAGAACAGTACGTGACAGTCCTACAGCCTTGGCCCCAAAGACCAAGCACTTAATCATATCAAGAGGATTTCGAACCCCTCCGCTAACCAAGAGTTCGACCTTGTCTTTCCAGTCTTGAGCATTGAGGAGAGCTTGCATAGTAGACTGGCCCCATTGATTGAGGTAATCACGCTGGCCACTGCGACGGTTTTCAATGTAAGCAAAGCTGGTACCACCACGACCCGACAGGTCAAAGGTTCGAACCCCCAGTCCATAAGCTCTCTCGATGGTCTTCACATCCATTCCAAAGCCTACTTCCTTTAGGACAATAGGAACGGGGATTTGTTTGCTATAATCTGCTAGATGCGATTGCCAGCTTCTGAACTTCCTTTCTCCCTCCGGCATGAGCAATTCCTGCATGACATTAACATGCACTTGGAGGAGAAGAGGATTCATCTCTTCTACAGTCTGAAGTCCCAACTCAGCAGGCTTGTCCAATCCAATATTGGTTCCGAGGAGAAGCTTTGGATGGCTAGGTTTGACAGAAAAAGAGTCATCTGTTGGATCTTTTAGGGCTGCACTATAAGAGCCCGTCACAAACAAAATCCCACAGGCTTCTGCCACCTGAGCCAGCTTTTGATTGATTTCTCTCCCCTTATCGCTCCCACCTGTCATGGCATTGATATAAAAAGGAAAGTCCCATTTTCGACCAGCAAACTCTGTAGACAAATCAATCTCATCCAGGTCATAAAGAGGCAGGGAATAATGAATCAACTCCACCTCATCAAAGCTATTATAGGAACTTTTCTGCTCAAGGGCATAGCGGATGTGCTCATCCTTACGATTTGTCGTCATGTCCTATCCTTTCTTGGTATAAGAGCTCAATCCCTAGATCGGCCCAGCGATTTTTTAAGGTTTCGGTTGATTGCTCATCAAAACTCAAGGCAATCCCACAGTCACCACCACCAGCGCCACTGCTCTTGGCAACAGCCAGCAAATCTTGACTGGCTTCTTTCAACTGTCTCAGCGAAGGCGTGTAAATATCTGGGCTCAAACCTTCTAAAAGCTGACTGGCTATTCCCACCTGCTCGATGATTTTTTCTGCATTCCCCTGCTCCAAGGCTTCTACCAAAGCAGCCACCGTTGCTTTTGAGGAACTTAAAAAATTCTGGTCTATGTTTTGTTTGATTTGCTTGACCATGTCACTAGACACAGCCACTTCCTTGGTCCATCCCACCAGGAAATCACATCCTAGGGATGGTCTCACTTGTGAGATAGAAAAGTCCCAGTCACGCTCCAAAACTGTCGCCAAGCTTTCTTCTTTCAGCCAAGCAGCTATCTTCTTTCGATCAAAAGACTGGTAGAGAACCAAATCCTCTGCCACAATACAGGCAAGGTCTCCCATAGAGCCATTGTCGCCTCGCTTGAGCAAGACCGCGCTAGCCAGCTTGAACAAGAGTTCCGGATCAACCGTAATATCATATAGAGCCAGCAGGGCCTTGATCACCAAGACAACGACGCTACCGCTAGAACCCAGACCAAACTTTTTGCCTTCTCGTTCCATTTTGCCACGGATTTCTAGAGAAAAAGGCCTTAAATCCTGACCTCGATAAGTCAGGAAATCTTCCACTAAAGCAATCGTTTCTTGAATCAAGCTGTAGTCAGGATTTGGCGTCAAGTCCACTGCGAAATCAAACAGATCTGAGTAGATACGGTAGCTATCAGAAATGGTAATCTCAGCCTTCATATAAATGGGGATAGCTTTTATCAAGGCTAACTGCCCTGGCTCTAGAATAGCATATTCACCCGCCCAGTATAGTTTTCCGCAAGTTTTAACAGCAATCATCTTGGCTCAAATCCTTTGTTTTTGACACAATCAAGCGATAACGTTGACCAAAGATTTCAGATAAATAATCCAAATCTTTCTCCTGACAGAGGACCTTGACATTGGGACCGGCATCCATGGTAAAGTAACAGGCTTCACCTTGCTCACGAAGCTGACGAACAAAGTCCATCGCTTCATAGGACGCATCCGTTAGATATGAAAAGGCTGGACTAGCAGTCTTGGTCGTAGCGTGCATAGCAAGGGCATTTTTCTCCGTTAATTCCCCAACCTTTGCAAAATCATTCTCTTTGAGATGAACAAGCATATCCTGATAATCTTTCTCAGACTGGCGAACCCAATCATCAAAGGTCGTCGAGGTTTCCACACAGAGTTTCATCCCATCACGGCTAGAAATTGGTTTTTTCTTGTCCTCTAGCACCAACATAATCATAGCTAGTTTCAGGTCTGTATCAACAGAGTAGATTTCCCCACTATCCTTATCCCAGGCACCTAGTGGTCCATAAAAACTGCGAGAGGACGACCCTGAGGCAAACTTAGCCTCCTGAGCCAACTGACTTCTATCCAATCCAAGCTGAAAATAAGCATTGCAAGCCTTAACCAAGGCGGACAAACCGCTAGAACTTGAGGACAGGCCCGCTGCGGTAGGCATGTTGTTTTGAGTATCGATACGGACAAAACCTTCCCCAGCCGGACGGTATCGGTCGATGATTTTGCTCATTTTGGCATGCTCAGCCTCATTTTGGAGCTGACCATTGATATAAAAGGTATCAGCAGTCGCATCCGTCGGTAGAGGCGACAAGGTCGTCTCTGTGTACATATTTTCCAAAGTCAGAGAGATACTGCTAGTAGCAGGGACCATCTCTTTTTCTTTTTTCTTTCCCCAGTATTTGATAATGGCAATATTTGCGTAGGAACGTACTGTTACAGGCTTTCGATCCATGTCTGAACAGCTCCTTTCTCTTCTAATCGTTTTGCTAGTTCTTGTGCTTGAGCTGGATTGTCCACCAAGGCGATAATACAGCCTCCTAGCCCACCACCACTCATCTTGGCACCCAGAGCACCATGGTTAAGAGCCGCTTCAACGAGGGAGTCTGCCTCAGGGCTGCTGACACCAATTTCTTTTAAATGTAAATGCGCTTGACTGAAAATTTGTCCCAATCCTTCAGCATCTTTTCGTCTAATCGCATCTTCTGCTTGCTGGGTCAATTCTCCCAAGGCATGCAAAAACGGTAGGGCATCCTTGCCCTTGCTTTGAACTACTTGGATAGCTTCACGAGTGTGACCATACACGCCCGTATCAGCAATCACCAAATAGGCAGATAAGTTCATCTCAAGTTCTGTAAAACCAACATTCTTGATAAAGCGAATGGGCTGGTCACTGAGACAGGTCTTAGCATCCAAACCGCTCGGATTCATATGGGCAATCATCTCAGCCCGATTGACCAAGATTTCTAATATATTATGAGGCAGGTCGGCTTGATAGTAGTCAAAAACCGCACGAATGGCCGCTATGCTGATAGCCGCTGACGAACCCATTCCCCGCTTTTCAGGGATAGCCGAGGCAATCACACAGCGAATGCAGGCTTCTTTGATATCCAAATATTCTAGCGAGGCATACACAGCCATGGACAAGGTGTCCTCCTCATAGAGGCGCCAAGGACTTTCAGCAGGAACTACCTTACAAGTCACTTCCACCTCTAAGAGAGGCAGAGAAATGGCAGGATAGCCGTATACGACCGCATGCTCCCCTATTAAAATAATCTTACTATGTGCCTGACCGACACCAACTTTTTTTGTCATGTTTTCCTTTTTGCTAGACGAAAAGACCGTCTCATTTCATACAGTAGTATTTTCTCCTATCTATTTTATTATATTTTCACAAAAAAAGCGATTGTTTCCTTCACAATCGCCTCTTTCATTATTGGACCCATTCGCCATTATAGTTGACGTAGTAGCCATCTACTCTTGTACTAACTGCTAAAGCACCTGAACTATAAGCATAGTACCATTTGCCATTGACCTGGAACCAACCAGTCTTCATATCACCATTACTTGCATTTAGATAATACCAAGTCGAACCTTCCTGATACCAACCGGTATCCATGGCTCCTGATGAACGGAGATAGTACCACTTGTTACCAACATAAGCCCAGCCTGTCTTCATATCTCCATTTTGAGCATCTAGATAATACCAAGTTGAACCATCTTGATACCAGCCAGTCTCCATAGCTCCTGAGGAACGGAGGTAGTACCACTTATTACTTAGATATTTCCAACCAGTTTGCATAATGCCAGTTGCTGGATCTAAGTAGTACCAAGTCGAATCATCGTTTATCCAGCCTGCACGTCTTTCACCACCAATATAGTTTTCTCCATTAATTTCCGTTTTAGCTAGATAATACCAATTAGATTGATCATAAAGCCAACCTGTCTCTAAAGAATGATTTTGATTAAAGTAATAGTTCGTGTAAAAACTCTTCTCTTCTTTATCTTCCGGATTTGTACGTTTTTCCCCGTACTTTCTTCCAACACTGTCTTTAGTTTTAATCTCTAATGCTTTCCAACCAACAAACTCTTGTAGCACTCCATTTTTATCGAAGTAGTACCACTCTGACATCGGGAAACCTTCTAATCTGATACCATTTGGGTAAGGACCAATTGTACTACCTTTAGATGGAAACGGAATATATTGCCAGCCGACAACCATCTCTCCAGATAAAGGATCAAAGTAATAGTACTTCCCATCAATCACTCGCCAGTAGGTTTCTTTGAGGTCCCCCTTCTTGTAGTAAGTTCTACCATTTTCTTGGACAAATTGCCAGCCTTCTGAATCAGAATCATCTGCCAATACGGTACTTGTCGCTAGCAAAGCAAAGAAAAAGACTGCGAGTAGAACTTGCATCATTTTTTTCAAAAATTTCATTTTAGTATCCTCCATGATTAATTGTAGCAAAGACCTGACTGTATGTCAATATAGAGGAATTCACAAAAAAGCAGTTACACAACTGCAACTGCTTTTCTATTCTTGCATGGTGTACCCAACACCACGCACGGTTTTAATGTAGCTTTTTTGACCTTTTACATCAAGCTTGCTACGTAGATAACGGATATAAACATCCACGATATTGGTTTCTGTCGCACTTTCGTACTTCCAAACACTTTCCAACAACTGCTCACGAGTCAAGACCTTCTTGCTTCCCATGAGAGTGGCCAAAAGGTCATACTCACGGCGCGTCAGAGCAATCATCTCCTCGCCACGATAAACGGTATGATGTTCTACATCCATACGCAAATTGCGGTAAGACGTTGGGACCTTCATCTGACTACAGTGTTGGTCGATAAAGTCCCGACCTCGGAAAATCGCTGAAATACGAGCCACCAGCTGATCAATAATCACTGGCTTATAGATGTAAGAAACGGCGAAGCGCTGGATTGTCTCAATCTGGTCTTGCAATTCTTCGCGATGGTCCAAGACCATGATTACTGAGGCAGGTTTTGTCCGACTTAGCCTCTCTGCAAAATCCTGGGCCGTCATATCCCCCAGACGAGCATTCAGTAAAATCAAGTCATAATCTGTCTGGAGAGCCATGGAGAGGGCTTTTTGCCCCTCCTCTACCAGATCAACACGGTATTGCTCTTTTTGGAGTTCCAGACTGAGAAAATGAGCGAGATTTCGTTCTTTCTCAAGTAATAAAATCCGTTTCCCCATGGCAGACCTACTTATTTTTCGTCATACCAAGAGTAGTGGAATGTTCCTTCTTTGTCTTTACGTTGGTAAGTGTGGGCACCAAAGTAGTCACGTTGCGCTTGGATCAAGTTAGCAGGAAGGTCAGCTGAACGGTAGCTATCAAAGTAAGTAATAGCTGCTGAGAAAGTTGGCACTGGTACACCAGCTTGAACAGCAAGAGCTACGATATCACGCACTGCTTGTTGGTACTTAGCAGTAACATCCAAGAAGTACTCATCCAAAAGAAGGTTAGGAAGATCTGCATCACGGTTGTATGCATCTGTAATCTTTTGCAAGAAACGAGAACGGATGATACAGCCATCACGCCAGATAGATGCGATGTCCGCAAATGGCAAGTTCCAGTTATTTTCTTTAGAAGCTACACGCAATTGCGCAAAACCTTGTGCATATGAGATGATTTTTGAGAAGTAAAGGGCTTGACGGATCTTTTCGATCAACTCAGCCTTGTCTCCTTCAAATTTGAAAGTAGCTGGTTTTGGTAGCACCTTGCTAGCATGTACACGCTCTTCTTTGTATGTAGAGATGTAACGCGCAAATACTGACTCAGTGATAAGTGACAATGGCACACCAAGGTCAAGTGCTGATTGGCTAGTCCATTTACCAGTTCCCTTGTTACCTGCAGCATCAAGGATGTAGTCTACGATTGGGCCATCTTGACCTTCATCGTCTTTACGGCTCAAGATATCAGCTGTGATTTCGATCAAGTAGCTGTCCAACTCACCCTTGTTCCACTCAGTAAAGATTTCGGCCATGTCTTCTGCAGAAAGGCCAAGCAAGTGTTGCATCAAGTCATAGCTTTCTGCGATCAATTGCATGTCACCATACTCGATACCGTTGTGGACCATTTTCACATAGTGACCAGCTCCGTCAGGACCGATGTAAGTCACACATGGTTTGCCATCTTCAGGTGCTTTAGCTGAGATTTCCTCAAGAACATCAGCAACCAATTCGTAGGCTTCTTTTTGGCCACCAGGCATGATAGAAGGACCTTCAAGGGCACCTTTTTCACCACCAGAAACACCAGTTCCGATAAAGTTGATACCTGAGTTTGCCAATTCTTCGTTACGACGGATCGTATCTTTGTAGAAAGTGTTTCCGCCGTCAATCAAGATATCACCCTTGTCAAGGTGTGGAAGAAGGGCTTGGATAGTTGCATCTGTACCAGGTCCGGCTTGAACCATCAGCATGATACGACGAGGTTTTTCGATAGATTGAACGAAAGACTCTACATCGTAGCTTGGAACAAAGTTCTTGTCTGGATGGCAAGCGATTACGTCTTCTGTTTTTTCTTTACTACGGTTGTAAATGGCAACTGTATAGCCACGAGATTCGATATTTAGGGCAAGGTTACGACCCATTACGGCCATACCAACGACACCAAAGTTAGCTTTTGTCATGTGACACTCCTCTTGTTTAATATGTTTTATTTTATCATTTTTACCTATGAAAGGAAAGAATTTTGTAACGGAGTCCTAGTAGTCCAAGTCATCTGCATGACCAGAAGCATTTCCTACAAAGTAACCAGTCTTACAGTTGAGGGTGAAGAGATAGGTTCCATCTGGTTTATAGAGGTTGTAATAACCATTTCCGTTTACGATATTGACTCGTTCTAGGATATATTGATTTCCAGTGATATAGCCACGAGCACGCGATGTTGCTAGGACTTGTTCCAATACACCATCTGCAAACGTCCAAGCAGGGTTGTTGCTATCGTCTACAGCTGATTGGTTGTACGGTACACGACTAGCACTTCTTTGAAGATTAACCCCATCGCCAGACAAACCACCATTTGTGTCATTGCTTGCTGGGGCAGTTGGAGCACTTGATGCAGAACTAGATGATGCAGACGAACTGCTCGTGCTACTATCAGTCGTTGCGCTTGAGCTTTCCTGACTACTGCTACTTGAACTTGAGCTAGAGGCGCTTGTTTGCTGACTCTTACCAAGACTAATGGCCTTATCTAACAGTTTGTCTAGCTCTGTATTTCCTGTTTTAATTTCTGTAAATTTAGCATCTGCCTTGATTTTTGCATTGGTATCTAAGACACCGTCAGTAATTGCTGGAGTCTCAAACTGGGCATTGACATCTTGGATAGCCTTAATTTGAGTTGCTAGGCTATCATACTTAGATTTTACAAGTGTATGCTCTCGGCTGCCTTCAAGTTTATCTAACAAGGTCTTTAGCTGATCCAACTTATCAAACTGACTATTTTTCAGAGCTGTTTTATTAGCATCCGTATAAAAAGCATCATAGAGGGTATTAAACTCTTGTAGGACCGTTTGTGTTTCTTGATTGTTAGAAGACGATTGAGAAGACTGGATGGCTTGGTTGGAACGAGTTACTTGGCGATAGACATAGTAACTTCCTGCCAATACAAGGGCTGCCATCAAGGCTGATCCCGCAACAACCCACTTTCTCTTCTTCGAATCACTTTCAGGCTCTGACTGGGCTAAACGAGAAAGAACAGGTGTCTCCTCTTCTTTCTCATCAGCAACCTCTGCTGGCTCTTGCTTTTCCAACACAAGCGATTCCAAGCCTTTGTTTTTCTCTCCTAAAGGAGCTAAAATCTCATCAGAATTTATTGACTCCACTGAGCTCGATATGGTTTCTTCCGAAACTGTCCCGGATGCCTCCACATTCAGAGCTGAATCTTCATTTGTCCCATTGACATCCTGTGTTAATTCCTCTTGGGTCTGAGTCGCTAGCAATTCTTCTTTTTTTAATTGACGTGTTTCAAACTTGTCCGCCTCGATTTCCTCGCGGTGCCGTTTGATATATTTGTCTAGAATACTGTCTTCTGGCAGTACGCCAGCTTCAACCTCTTCATTTTTACGGATGGCTTGACCAACTGTCAAATCTTTCGCCTCGCCAAAATCAAATTGGGCTTCGTGTTGCTCATTATTGCTCTTATTGCTCATTTCTCTCCCTTTCTACTTTACCTCTTGGCGTTTCACACGCTGACCAAAGTATTGATACAAATCTACTTTTAAGGTCCCATTATACAGTTTGCGTTTTTTATCAGCTAGACTTCCGTACTTGCTTTCAAAAGCCTCGTCACTCGTCAGGATAAACTTACTCCAGGTTTTCAGCGGTGCAAAGACCTGCCCCATCTCAGCATAGAGCTTTGTGACTCCTGCATCATCAGATAAACGCTCACCATATGGCGGATTGGAAATGATGACACCATTTACCTTGTCTGAGCGCAAATCCTGTACCCGCATTTGCTTAAAGGTGATATCACCTGCGACGCCTGCTGCTTGAGCATTTGTCTTGGCAATCTCCACCATGCGAGCATCAATATCACAGCCCATAATATCCAATTCTATCTCACGATTGATTTTCTTAGCCGCCTCTGTGCGAACTTCTTGGATTAACCGATCGCTAACCCAATTCCATTCCTCAAAAGCAAAGGAACGGCGAAGACCTGGCGCCATCTTTCTAGCAATCATAGCCGCCTCAATACAGAAAGTTCCTGAACCACAGGTCGGATCAATCAAGGGCTTATCTGGATACCAGTTAGAGAGTTGTAAAATGGCCGCTGCCATATTTTCCTTGATAGGAGCTCCACCTTTTTCCGTACGATATCCACGTTTAAAAAGGCTAGAACCTGTCGTGTCAATCATGACAGTTACCACATCTTTCAGGATGGACACCTCAATCTTAAACTCAGGACCAGTTTCCATCAAGGGAATTCCTTCTGGACGGGCATAGTGTTTTTGTAATTTCTTCACAACAGCCTTCTTAGAAATGGCCTGAACACTGGGCTCATTATGAAGTTTAGACTTAACACATTTTGCCTTTGAGATAGGGAAACGTGCCCCGAGCGGGAGATAGTTTTCCCAATCTAGAGCAAAAACGCCTTGAAAAAGCTCTTCAAAGGTCTTAGCTGGAAAACTCCCGACCACAATCTTGATGCGATCCGCTGCACGAAGCCAAAGATTGGTCTCGATGATTGCCTTCACATCTCCTTGAAAACGAACACGGCCATTTTCAACCTGGCAATCATAGCCTAACTCTCGCATCTCACGTCCAACGACAGCCTCGAGACCCGCAGCAGCAGTTGCGATTAAATTAAATTGTTCTTTCATTTCTAGTCTTGCAAGACCTTTCTCTTGTTCACTTTAAAAAATGAGGTTGAGAAAGATTTCTCAGCCCCAACCTATATGCAATTTTCTATAAGCCATGTTTTGTTCCAGAAGTGACTAGGACCACTTCCTTCGATAATCATCTGTCTACCGCTAACAGCCCACGACTGCTAGCAGTCAGAGTACTACGTTCGTTTCCGTGCACTCCATGCCCCGACCAAAATTTGGGTTGCTAGCTTGAGGGGTTTACCGCGTTCCACTCTCTCTGTTTCCAGAAAGACTCCGTCACTGTGGCACTTTCAAGCCTATTCTGACCTATCCTAAGACTTAGCCATTTCGACTGCCGTAACGATTTCTCGTTCCTAGGCTTATGGATTCGCCTAGCACAAACACTACAGGCATCACAGCCTGTGCTAGCATGGACTTTCCTCATGAAAAGAGATTCTCTTCACGCGATTATCCAAAAATTGCACACATCAGTCACTCAATTATCAATCTTGATTGTCTAAAATTTGCTTGCCAAAGACTTCTTTTTCGAGACGATTTAAGCGTTTCAAGATATCAAAATTTGTCATCGAGGTAGTGCTCGCCATTTCGATAGAATCTGGCTGAGTCGGCGTTGTCTGTGATTTATGAGACAACTCCTCCTTCAAATCAGCAATCTCCTGACGAAGAGATTTAACCAAAGCCGCATAGGTTTCATAGTCCTTAATCACATCGTCCAAGAACTCGTCCACCTCTGCCTTACTATACCCACGAACTTCACGTCCAAAGTCCTGTTCAAAAATGTCTTTCGCTGAAAAAATAATACTTGCCATCTCTATCTCCATTATCAGTTGCTAGTATTATTATATAAAAAAACAAACAAAAATCAAGGTCAAAGCCTCAATTTTCGGGAAAATTTTCTACCAATTCATTCAGGTCCTCAAACGTTAATCTTCTTGTAACATAGTTCTCTTGATTTTTCATCATTTGGTAAAAATAGCCTAACTTGCTTTCCTTTTCTTCGTCATAAAAGAGATAGCACCCATCCGTATTTTCCAGTAAAAATTTCTGATAATCACGCAGTTGCCTCTTATGTTCATAGTGTGGATAGGCATATTTAACGAAATCAACTTGTTTAAATTCACTTAATTTGACCTGATTGGCTTCATTCCAATTACTGCCATGAGTTTCAAAATCAAAAATCGTTGCTAACTGAAATCCATAGTCCGCCTTCATGTCCTGAGCTACTTGAAGTACCCAGTATTCAAAGCCCAAAGTTCCCGTAAAAACGAGCCAATTCAGCCCTTCCTCTGCTAGACGTTCTAGGTCTCTTCGAATGGCTGTTTTAATGATTCCAATGCGGATATCCTTATCATTAAATAAGCCCAGATCAAAGGCGGAATAGCCCAAAACTAAAACCGTTGCCATTTTTAACCTTTCTTTGTAATTTTATGATATAATAGAGTGATGTTATTGTACCAATAAGGAGAATTATGGTCAACTATCCATATAAAATTTCATCACAAAAAAGACAGACTCCCTTGTCACAAACAAAAAATTTCGCAAATCGGGGAATGTCTTTTGAAAAGATGATCAATGCTACTAACGACTACTATTTGTCGCATGGACTGGCTGTTATCCACAAGAAACCGACACCCATCCAAATCGTACGTGTTGATTATCCCCAACGAAGTCGTGCCAAGATTGTTGAAGCCTACTTTAGACAGGCCTCAACCACGGACTATTCAGGAGTTTATGATGGATACTACATCGACTTTGAAGCCAAGGAAACCAGACAAAAATATGCAATTCCAATGAAGAATTTTCATCCTCATCAGATTCAGCATATGGAACAAGTCCTTGCCCAGCAAGGAATCTGTTTTGTCCTCCTTCACTTTTCTTCTCAGCAAGAAACCTACTTATTGCCGGCTATTGATTTGATTCGTTTCTATCATCAAGATAGAGGACAAAAGTCAATGCCACTTGGATATATTCGAGAAAATGGATATAAGATTGAGCCTGGTGCTTTTCCTCAAATTCCCTATCTCGACGTTATCAAAGAACATTTACTAGGTGGTAAAACAAGATGAACAAACAAACTTTCCTGCGAATAGCTAAGTATGTCAGTATCTGCCTTTTGACCTTATTTATCGCAGCTATTATGCTAGGCGGAGGCCTCTTTCTCTACTATGTAAGCAAGGCTCCAGCTCTATCTGAAAGCAAGCTAGTCGCAACGACTTCTAGTAAGATTTATGACAGCAATGACGAGCTTATTGCCGACCTTGGATCAGAACGTCGTGTCAATGCACAAGCAAATGAGATTCCAACTGAGTTGGTCAATGCCATCGTCTCAATTGAGGATCATCGTTTCTTTAATCACCGTGGAGTAGATACTATTCGTATCCTCGGTGCTTCCTTACGAAATCTTCGTGGTGGCGGTGGCCTTCAAGGTGCTTCAACCCTGACACAGCAGTTGATTAAATTGACCTATTTCTCTACATCAACTTCTGATCAGACCCTTTCTCGTAAGGCTCAGGAAGCTTGGTTGGCCATTCAGCTAGAACAAAAAGCAACCAAACAAGAGATTCTAACTTACTACATCAATAAGGTCTACATGTCAAATGGTAACTACGGAATGCAGACAGCTGCTCAAAATTACTATGGCAAAGACCTCAAAGATTTAAGTTTGCCACAATTGGCCCTTCTAGCCGGAATGCCTCAGGCTCCAAATCAATATGATCCGTACTCCCATCCAGAAGCAGCACAAGAGCGTAGAAATCTAGTTCTCTCTGAGATGAAAGGGCAAGGCTACATTACAGCTGAGCAATACGAAAAAGCGATTAATACTCCGATTACAGACGGACTTCAAAGCTTGAAATCTGCCAATAGCTATCCTCCGTATATGGACAATTACCTCAAAGAAGTGATTGATCAAGTCGAACAAGAAACAGGCTACAACCTTTTGACAACGGGAATGGAAGTTTATACTAATGTTGATCCTAAAGTTCAACAACGTCTCTGGGATATCTACAATACTGACGAGTATGTCAACTATCCAGACGATGAATTGCAGGTAGCTTCAACTATCGTAGATGTGACAAACGGGAAAGTCATCGCTCAATTAGGTGCCCGTCACCAATCAAGCAATGTTTCCTTTGGAATCAATCAAGCCGTAGAAACCAATCGTGACTGGGGATCTACCATGAAGCCAATCACAGACTATGCTCCTGCTTTAGAGTATGGCATTTATGACTCAACTGCTGCGATTGTCCACGATGTTCCATACAATTATCCCGGAACCAACACCCCTGTCTACAACTGGGATAAGAGTTACTTTGGAAGTATTACACTCCAATATGCTCTACAGCAATCACGGAATGTGCCAGCTGTAGAAACACTTGATAAGGTGGGATTAGATCGTGCCAAGACGTTTCTAAATGGAATCGGTATTGACTACCCAAGCATACACTATGCTAATGCTATTTCAAGTAATACAACCGAATCTGACAAAAGGTATGGAGCTAGCAGTGAAAAAATGGCTGCTGCTTATGCTGCTTTTGCTAATGGCGGTATCTACCATAAACCGATGTATGTTAATAAGGTCGTCTTTAGTGATGGTAGCTTGAAAGTATTCTCCGATCCTGGTACTCGGGCAATGAAAGAAACTACTGCCTACATGATGACGGAAATGATGAAAACAGTCCTAACCTATGGAACCGGTCGTGGTGCCTACCTATCATGGCTACCACAAGCTGGTAAGACTGGTACATCAAACTATACAGATGACGAGATTGAAAAATACATTAAGAACTCTGGTTATGTAGCTCCAGACGAAATGTTTGTTGGCTATACGCGTAAATACTCGATGGCTGTCTGGACTGGTTATTCTAACCGCCTCACTCCAATCGTTGGTGACGGTTTCTATGTTGCGGCTAAGGTCTATCGTTCAATGATGACTTATCTTTCTGAAGATAACCATCCTGGTGACTGGACCATGCCTGAAGGTCTCTATAGAAGCGGGGACTTCATCTTTAAAAATGGAACACGCTCTACATGGACAAATCCATCTACCCAGCAGCGTTCTATACCTGAAACCTCAACTTCAACTTCTGGAAGCACATCTCAAACTACTACTCCAAATACAACCCCAAATACGGGGAACAGTCAGCAACCAAGCTCACCTCAACAAAATACAAATCCAAATCAACAAAACCAGGCTCCTCAAACAGGACAGCCATAATAACAAAATTAACCTCCTGAGAAATAAAATCTCAGGAGGTTTTACAATAGTAACTTATTACAGCTTAATATACTTCTGTGGTAATAAAACAATATTCAAAAATGGAATTTTTTTCAATATATAAGTTGCCAGTATGGATAAATACCAACCTAGCACAATTCCAACAACAACGTGAAGAAAAACTGAGTTTATTCCCATTTTCAACATTAGAATCCGAATCATACTACAAATTGGTGCATGAAGAATATAGATACCTAAACTATCTTTTCCGTATTTAGTGAAATATAGGAAAGTTTTAGGGAAATTTTTCTCCATTTTAGGAAAAATCACAAAAGCGGCTAAAACACAGACAATAAAAGCAACCCCCCACAAACCTGGGTTACTATAGCTTACATAATCCTTCTTAGATCCTAATTCATAAAACAAGAACCAAGCGAACATATAAATAAAATCAAATACTACAAAGAAAAAAAGAAATTTTTTCAGACTAATTTTATTAAATTGAATTTCACTCAATACACTTCCAAGAAAGAAACAAATGCCCCAAACTAACGTTCTTTGAATAATATAAATATCTGTTTGAACAAATAGGGTTAAACAATAAGCAGAAATACTTATAAAAAATAAAGTTCTACGATTTTTAATTAAAATAGACACTAATCCATAGATTATCAAAATAGCCCAGAGTGCGTATAAATACCATGAGACTCCAAGAGGATTTTTATAGATATTTAGTAAATCAGACATGGTTGTTGAAACACGAACAGATGCCCCCGCAATTTTTTGAAGACCAAAGTGAATGATCGAATAAAAAATATATGGCAGGCCAAAAATAATTGTCTTCTTTTTAGCATATTGCCAAAACTCTTTCAAATCAGATATGGGTTTGAAAAAGTATCCTGATAGGGCAAAAAATACTGGTATATGAAATATATAGACTTGTGCTACCAACAATGATAGTATGTTGTCTGCTGCGGGGAATTTTTCTGATTGATACAATCCAAGTAGCACGTGTCCTACTAAGACTAAAAAGATGGCAAAACCTTTTCCAAAATCTATCCAATTGATTCTACTTTTTGTCATAGCCAAACTCTTTCTCCACAACCTGCAATGCTCGCTCAATAACCACATGCATATCATAATATTTATAGTCCGCTAAACGCCCACAGAAGATAACCTTATCATTCTTTGAAGCCTCCTCTTGGTACTTAGCAAACATAGTATTATTTTTCTCATCGTTGATCGGATAGTAGGGCTCGTCCCCACGCTTCCATTCGGCTGGATATTCACGCGTGATAACTGTCTTTGGTTGCGTTCCATATTCGAAATGCTTATGTTCGATAATACGAGTATAAGGAATCTCACGCTCTGTATAGTTCACTACAGCGTTCCCTTGATAATTTTCCTCGTCCAAGGTTTCATGCTCAAAACGAAGGCTACGATATTCTAGCTCTCCGTGTTTGTAGTCAAAATACTGGTCGATCATTCCTGTGAAAACAACTTTGTTAGCAGATGCTTCCAACTCTTCACGATGAGCAAAGAAATCTACTCCAAGTTCAACTTCTACATCTTTCAGCATATTTTCGATGATGACATTGTAACCACCAATAGGAATTCCTTGGTAACGGTCGTTAAAATAGTTATTATCAAATGTTAGACGAACTGGAAGGCGTTTGATGATAAATGGTGGAAGGTCTGTCGCAGAACGTCCCCATTGTTTTTCAGTATAACCCTTGATCAATTTTTCATAGATATCCGGACCAATCAACTTGATAGCTTGTTCTTCCAGATTTTTCGGCTCAACATCCTTCATATCAGCTGTCTGCTCAGCAATCTTATCTTTCACTTCCTGTGGAGTTTTTGTCCCCCACATAGCATAGAAAGTATTCATATTGAAAGGAAGATTATAAAGACTTCCTTTATAGTTTGCGACAGGTGAGTTGATATAGTTGTTAAACTCAGCAAATTGATTGACATAGTCCCAAACTTTTTTATTAGACGTATGGAAAATATGAGCGCCATATTTATGAACATTGATACCTTCAACATTCTGACAGTAGATATTTCCACCGATGTGATCACGTTTATCAATCACTTTTACTTTTTTACCACGTTTTGTAGCTTCGTGTGCAAAGATTGCTCCAGACAAACCCGCACCGACGATTAGATAGTCGTACATTTTAAATCTCCCTTACTTTTTAATGATTCTCACCATTACATAGAAAAACTAGGGGGTTTTTCTTATCATAGAAATCTCTTTCTGAGTTATTGTTCTTGTCAGTAATAATAGAATACCATATATTACTGAATAAACTATTATCTTTAATAATAAACTAAGCAAGCTATCATAAATAGGCCAAATATAAGAAAACATCAAATGCACTATAATAACAGTCACTACACTCGTAACCAGTGGTTTAATTGCTATTCTGAGTAAAGCTAAAATATCTAAATATTTACGAGCATAATATGACATTAATGCGCATACAATAATCTCAACGAGTACATGTACAAGCGCCGCTCCTTTGTATCCCCCGAAAGGTATGACAATAAAATTTAATAAAATGCTAACTATCGCACCTGACATTACTGAAATCGTAAAGTATCTAACATTATCCGTCGGAATCAGAGTTTGACGCCCCACAATCTCTGAAAAAGCAATTGGAATTAGAGAGAAGACAACAATATTGAGAGCAATAAATGTTTCAGCATACTCTTTTCCCAAAAACATATGAACAAATTCTTGGCTAACAAGTAATATTCCAACTACTACCGGAAAGGTTAGTATGCTATTAAATAACATCGACGCGGACATTACCCTGCGAACTTCCTCCTTTTTACCTTGAGCATGCAAATTGGTCATTCTAGGTTGAAGTACAGCACTTAGAGTCACTACTAAACTAACTAAAACAGAGTTTATATTCACAGCTTGGGTATAAATTCCAACATCAAATACACTGCCTAAAGAGCCCAAAATTATTTTATCTAGCGTATTGTAAATCGAAATTGAAATTTGGGGAAGAAAGAAAGATAAGTTAGGTTTAAAGTTTGATAGTATCTCTTTTACTCCAACTCGAACCAAATTGACATAGTTCTTTACACTTAACCACATAATACCTTGCGAAATTAACGTAGAAAAACTAATGATAAATACATACAAATAGATATCTGACTGGGATTTTATCAATGTAAATATAGAAACGACACCAATTAGCTTGACTACTGTATTTCGCATAACAATTCGCTTAAAATCTTCTAATCCTTGGAATAGCCAACTAATATCAAACATTATTGCAATGAGAGAAAAGATTTGTACTATAAAATATTGTTGGTATTGACTTGGAAAGAGAAAGATATAAGCTAGATATACCAGTATCGTTAGAGTTGTTGAAAATAGCTGAAAATAATAGACTGAAGAAAAAACATGAGATATTTCTTCTTTTCCCTTATGACTCACTTTTGCAATTTGGTTACTTCCATAAATAACAATTCCTAACATACCAAATGTTGAAAAATAGGCGACTATAGAGGCGGTATAATTATATTCACCCATCAATGTTGGATTAAAAACTCTAGTTACATAGGGAACCGTTACAAAAGGAAGAATCATCGTTAAGATTTTATATGAAAAATTATATAAAAAATTTTTCAAAACTTTCATGATGATAACCTTTCTTTCATTTTAATTAAATAATACGCAACGACATATGACTCATGCTTTAGAAAAAACGCTAGTATTTTATGTGACAATTTTTTAGGATATCCTAATGAGTAGGCTCTGCGGAATCCTACATCACTACCAATTGTTTGAAGATACTCACTGCCCTCTCTAACAGAGCTTGCACCTCTACACCCTGCGAATGCATAAGAAATAACATCATTCATAATATGTTCATGAAAATCATTTTGTAGTTCTTCCTCACCCCATAGTTGTATATATTGTTCAATTACCTTATGATTTTCAATTGCTTGGAGATATCTATCTTTTCTTAATACTTTACTCCTTGTTGCTGAATCAGGATTGTAAACCATTATATAGATTCCCTCTATAATGTATAAAATCCTTTTTGCATGTGTCAACAAAGGAAGGCTTTGCAATAAATCCTCACCAAGCCAAATCTCTTTCAATTCATTAGCAATGTCATATTGCACAGCTAACTCTCTATTAATAGCAGCGCATCCAATTACAAAGTAACTATAACTTAAAAAGCCTTTATATAGTTCTTTTTTATCTTCCTCAAAGAGCATTTCCTTTGAGAAGTATGGATTCACATGTTTCACACCGTTTCTCTCCTTAATTTTAGGAAAAATTACAATGTCTGGATTTTGTGAATCAATTTTAGTAGCTAAAATTTTTAACGCTTCTGGAATTAGTTGATCATCTCCATCCAAATAAACAACGTAATCTCCTTTAGCATTTGCTAAGCCAGATGATCTTGCTAACGCCACACCTTCATTCTTCTCTTTGTCTATAATTACAATGCGTGAATCCTTTTCAGCTATTTTTGTAATAATATCAAGCGAATGATCTGGAGAGGCATCATTCACTAAAATAAGTTCAAAATTATTATATGTCTGTCTCAATACAGAATATACACATTCCTCAATATACTTTTCAACATTGTAAATAGGTACAATGACAGAAAACTTTAGCATTTACTTCCTCCATTTTATTAGTCTAAGTTTCATAGATATACTGGATAATCAAACTGAAAGTTCAACCTTAAATCTAAAAAAACTCATGAAGATCATTCTTACGAAAATTTCATAGACATTTTCATCATATAAAACATAGATTTATTTACTCTTTTTTAATAAATCCTTTACTTTTCCCATTGCTACAATAATACCGACTGCTATATATGAAATATGTAAATCTCTAGCTGTCTCTTGAACAGAATTCTGTTGGATCTGATGATACTTATAAATATGTCCAAATTTGTTTTTTAAAGGATAATCAATCTGTAATAACTCTTTTGTCATCATTTTATGAGCAATTGGATTTTTTTTTAAAATAGTCGTACTATTTTTCGTCAAGCCGTCCTCTAGGTAATCAGATATGTAAATAATCTCATTGAACCATCGTAATTTGTGTCCTCTCCTTGCTACTTCATTCCACAAAACTACTTCACTCATAAAATTTTCTCCCTCAATTTCTGGGAATTTTATTTCTTTTAAAATTTCTGTTCTGTAGACCTCAGCTTTATCACCAAGAATATTATATTTTACTCGATGCAAATTATCACAATCTATAAATTCCCCTTCAAACGTTTCCCCAACGATTACTGTCTCTGAATATCCTCGATTAAAAGCGACGCCTGCATATTTGGGATTATCTTGAATAGTTGTGAATCTATCAATAACGGTGGCTATAGCTTTCGGAAGGAGAGCATCATCTGAGTCGACTATAAAAAACAATTGTCCCTTAGCTCTGTCCAATCCCTCATTAACCGCTCTATGCTTCCCACCATTTTCTTGATAAATATAACTTATATCCAATTTATTTTCTGATAAAAATTTCTGAACTACCGTTGAGGTATCATCCGTTGAACCATCATCTACAATTATCCACTCAAAATCTTTACTAGTTTGCTTCACTAGAGAGTCATACAATTTTTTTAACAAGTTCATCCTATTATATGTAGCTGTAAATACTGTAACTTTTAAACTCATTATAATTCCTTTCTTTTACCTACAAAATCCACAAATAAAACTGGGAAAATAAAACCAGAAAACCCATAGGATTCAAACATTAATGAAATAAAGACACTGCTAATCAAGATTGCTTCCTTCAATAAAAAAATATTTTGTTTTATTCTTAACAACATAAACAACAAGTAGCCTATAAAAAATAATACACCTAAACGAAGAATTAAACCCACATAGCCACTATCAATAATTACATCTCCTGCTAAAGTAGGTAGTGTTCCCTCTATAAAATTCCCAAAAAGATTATATCCATATTCAGCTACAAAAACATTACCACTGTAAATTCTATTGGTAAAAAGTTTATTCAAAAAAATGAAAGGTTCCCTCACTTCAAAATAGGTAGTTGCTAAAATAATAAATAGCGAACTTACTACAATTACTATATAAATAAATGAATTTTTAACAACCTTGTATAGAATACCTCTAAAATCAAAAATAAAACAACTTAAAATAATCAATAAACTTATTAAGAAAGAAGTTCTAGAGTCCGTTATGGCAAATATAAAATAATTAAATATAAGAAGACCGCAGTAGAAAATAATTTTGTATCTATTGGGGTTAAAGACGTACAATGTATTTAATGTAATTGCATAAGCCATGAGACCTAGTGAATTCGGATGGACAAACCCTAATGTTCCTCTTACTAGCCCTCCAGTTCGAAAAATGAATACACTTTTAATAATTCCTGCATTAGCAAATAAAACTACTAATATAAAAAAAATAAAAAACACTAACCAATGAGTCTTGTTAAATTGAATATTACTCACTCTTAGAGTTGAGTAAATCAGAAAAAAATTAAGCAATTCCAGATAAACTAATCCTTGAAAATAAATTAGAAAACATAAAAATAATACGAAGGATAGACAAAATAGCTTCAATTTATTAAAGCCGTAAATCACTGTGTGAAGTAGCAATAAAAATACTGAACTAGCTAAAATTAAGATATTTAAACTACCACTTTTCGCAATATTTACAAATTTCAGCATATACAAAACTGTTGATACAGAGAACAATATATTAAAAATCAGATTATATACTCTATCATATTTCACAAATTATTTCTCCTTTATTTTTGAAAATATTGCTTCAAACTTATTTATTGCTTCCTCATTGAAATCCGTCTTTTTCTCAAAAATTTCCTTCTGGAGAATAAATTCCATTCCCTTAGCCAGTGCCGCACTATCATGATCAACTTCTATAACATCAAAATATTTCATCATTAATTCTGACCCTTGAGTTCTAGTAGAAATCGTGGGAACTCCCAATATTGACGCTTCAGCTAGAACATAACTAAATGATTCTGAAATTGAGCTTTGAATCAGCCCTTTGCTTTGTCTTATATAGGAGTATGGGTTACTTTGAAAACCGACTAATTGAATGTAATTTTGCTCACCTAGAATCTCAATCTGATTTTGCAGTGTTTGCCGTAGCTCTCCTTCACCTAAAATTAATAAATGAAATTCAGGATATTTTTTTCTAAATTGGTGAAATGCATTTATTAATAATGAATAATTTTTCACTTCTGCCAATCTTCCTACTGCACAAAAATAAGGAAATGTCTTTTGCACATTTGATTCTTTGCTTAATCTTTCTATTTCATTTAGATTGATTAAATTTGGAACTATATCCAATTTACATGATGGAAATATTTTTTCAAAACTTTCTTTCTGACCTAAAGAAACAGCTAAAATATCATGAAATTTTTGATAGCACATACTCTCATCCCTAATACTTCTAAACGATTTACGAGAGTACCAATTCTTAGAAAAATCACAATGAATATACGCTAATTTTAGACTATCTTCATTGTATGAGCCTGAAATAATTTTAGTTGGTTTTCCTTCTATATACGCAAATTCTATGTCGAATTTTTCTTTTTTAAACCTAGTTTTATTAAGAATAAATTTATATACCAATGTCCTAGGAAAAAATTTCACTACCTTATTCAAAAGTTTTTCAATAAGATATGGTGTGTCTTTTTTTATGAAATAATCTATTTTGATATCTTCAAGTTTTTGTGCATAATAATTATTCTTTTCGCTATATACGAGTAAAGAGATATCATACTTATACTTAAATTGCTGTATAAAATTTACCAGTGATTTTTCAGCTCCGCCTCCTGTTAAGCTAGTTATGCAAATTAACATTTTTTTCATTTTAACGATTATCCGCTCCTATTTCTTCTATTAAATATATCCACTGATTAAGAATTTTATTTTTATCAAATTTATCCATATTGTCTTTGGCATGTTCTGAGAAAGATTGTCGCAAATCATCATTTTTCATCAATTCAAGCAATTTCTCACTCATCTGATCCACGTCATAGCAATCAATCAAAAATCCATTGACTCCATCTTCAACAATCTCACTAGGTCCCGTTGGACATCTGAAGCTAACAATAGGAAGATTGTATTGTTGTGCTTCTAATAGGACTAAAGGTAAGCCCTCATAGCGAGAAGTCATGACATAAATTCCTTTATCTCCATAAATCAAATCCTGATTTTTTTCGAGTCCTTTTATGACTAACCTGTCTTGCAAATCATTTTCGTTGATTAAATCTCTGATTTTGTCTACTTCATCCTGATTGCCGGATCCATAGATTTCCCAAGTCCAGCCTGACTTCTCAGACAAAACCTTTTTCGCAACCTGAACAAGATAATCATATCCTTTTTGGTAATCAAAACGACCCACCGTAACAATTTTGGTTGATTCTTTATTATAACTTAAAGTGTCTGAAGGTATATTTTCTTTCCAATTATAGATATATTCGATAATTTCTTCAGAAATTCCATATTTTTTTATATAATTTTGACGATCTTCCTGAGTAAGAGTAATAATCTTGTCTGCCAACTTTGTCCCAACATATCTTTGGACTTTCTGAGAAAATTCTCTATTATCCGTAATTGAATTGGTATGATCACACAAAACTACTTTAGTAGAAATTCCTATTCCTGACAAAGATAAAAATACATTAGCGGATATCCCTATCCCAAAGGCGACCTCTATCTCATTATCTATGAAATATTTTTTTAACATTTTTGAGATTTTTAGAATATTCTTAGACAAGCGTACTCGATGGTCAAAAAAATTGGAGTATTTTACTTGAGAATTGATTTTAAAGAACAGGTCTGATTGTTTTGTAGTAATTCCAATCAAATGAACTTCATACTTTTTTGTAAGTTCGTTGGCCAAGGATACAGCCACTCGCTCCCCACCACCAGACTCATCCAAAATCCATTTCACTAAAGCAATTTTTTTCATATTTCAACTACTCTTATCCTTCTTTCTCACCAAGCGATATTATTTTATAGTGGTGCTGGACTCTCTTTTCTTCAGGAGGTAATTGCATGTAATTTTCTCCATAGATAGCTGTCAAATATTCTTTATATCTACGAGGACAACTCAAGTCAATTTCTTCAAATTTTAATAAGACTGGTTCTCCAAAATAATCAGAAGGCACAATCTCTCTTAATTTATATGCCCCTGTATAGTTTCCAGAAAAAGCCTCATTAAATGAATATCTTTTAATAGCCTTTAAATATCTTTTTTGCGCCCAATCAAAAGAAAGTACTTTCTCAATTTTAACTATGTTTGCAAAGATAATAATTAATTTTTCAACTAAGGGGCGATCTTCTTTCTTCTGATTCACTAGACTATTAAACTGAGAAAGTTGAACCATCATCCGTCTGTATAAGTATCTATACTCATGAATTTTTCTCTTAATTGGGGCAGCAGGCATCCCGTCAAGTGGAAAAATATCTATCCACAAACTCTCCACCAATTCTTCTTTACTATAATTCATTATGATTTTCGTTGAATCATCCCGGATTACAGAGAAAGCTTTTTTATAATTAGCGGTGTCTTCACTTAAAAATTTATAATTGTTCGGCAGGAAATTGGGAGCTACTTTCTTAAACTTTTCGTAATCTTCTCTTGGCATGCCAATATCAATATCATCATCCCAAGGGATAAATCCTTTGTGACGTACTGCTCCAAGCAATGTTCCCCCTAGAGCATAGTAAGTCAAATTATTTTCTTCACAAATGTTAATAAATTCTTTCAAGATAGACAGGATTTTATCTTGAATAATTTTTATATCTGACATACTTGTCCTCCTAAACTAAGGGTGAGTTCTTCGTTTCACAACGCCCAATGATAGTTAAATTAAATAATTTTAATATTAGTTTAAAACTTGAAAGTTACTTAGTAAGCTCTAAAAACTCTGTCCATATTTTTTTCCGAAATACTTCGCTTTCAAGAAGGATTTGCCCTTCTCAAATAAATTCACTTTTTCCATATACATAAATGGAATTTCTTTAACACGTAGATTTTGGTAGTCTAACCAAACATTAAAAAGGCGCTCACTGACACGTCCAAACAGTCTTGCATCAAAAGCAGAGTAGCCTGTGATATCCAATCTTCTGTACAACTCATCAATGATAGGGAACAACCACTCACAATAAGATGACACATTTTCTTTGGACATGATAAACATATTGAACATATGGCCACTACGGCCATCCATCACCTTATCAAATGTTTCTAGATACTCTGGTGCGATTTCTTTTATGATTTCACGCGTTGTATCTAAATGACTAGAATCATGAGTATGTGCATAATGTGAATAGAGAGTCTCTATATAATATTTTCTCTTTTTAGGAACAACGACGTCCGCTTCAGACATAAATTCCTTAACTTGATCTGCCGATAGGATCACTTCATTCATATTTATCTTATCCTGGTAAGGACGCTTTTTGTCTGTAAAATAACGTCGGTAATGAACTAATCCTAGGTAATCACAGTCCAAATTTTTCCAAGCCCAATATAGTCCTGTCAATTCACAATAATAAGGGTTGAGATGTGAAATATGATCACCTTGATTGTCTGGCTGATAGCCTAAATTTTCCTTTCCTTCACTGCCAACCTGAACAGGAATGTACAGCTCCTTATCCTCTGGCATTTGAAATCTTTTGTGTGTTGCAACTATAATTTTGTACTTTTTTGACATTTGTATACCCTAACTCCAATTTCTTAATTCCTGCCTCGTTGGCGTTGGACAATTTTTTCAATCGAATCTCCATCCATTTTTTCAAGTAAAGAGAATACTAGAATAAATTCGCTTACTCATCCTATTTCCTTCGCTTGAAAAAATGAATACGAATAGCCAAAAACTGTTATTCGTATTCAACCTTATCTCTCTATCAATTTCATGCTAGATGATTTGGCACATATATTAATGGGCACCTTCTCCAGACATTACTTTTTTTATCGTCAAAAAGAAAATTTTGATATCTAACAAAAAAGATTGATTTCTGGGATAGTACAACTCCATTTCACAACGTTCAGGATAATATACTTCGCTCCTACCAGAAACTTGCCACATTCCTGTAATCCCCGGTCGTACAGACAATAAAATTTGTTGCTCTTCCTTGGAGTACTCCTCTAACTCATTCTCCAAAATTGGTCTAGGTCCAATAAGACTCATATCACCCAGCAATAAGTTTATAAATTGAGGAATTTCATCAATGCTCGTTTTCCTGATAAAATCTCCGATATTGGTAAGACGAGGATCCTCATTTGGAGGTAATTTGTAACTATTATTTATATATTTTTCATAGAGTTCTTTATTTGAGGCCAAAACTTCCTCAGCATTTTCAACCATTGATCTAAATTTAATAATTTTAAATTTCTTTCCTCTTAGCCCTACTCTATATTGTGTAAAGAATATGCTTCCTTTATAACCTTTTATTTTATAGATTATATAAATTATAAAAGCGCTAGGTAGGACTATGAATATTGTTCCAAACAAACCAATAAGAACATCCATAACTCTTTTAAAGCCAATATAGACGATACTATTTTGTTTCACCTTAAACTCCCCCTCCCATAATAATCATCTAAAATAATCCTAGCACTGCAAGACTATTTATTTCTTTCCATAGTTCCCATATCCTCCATAAGAAGAATATTTCTCCGCTGAGATATTCAATTTATTTAAGACAACACCCAAAAATGGCTTTCCTGTTTGTTCCAATTGCTCTTTTGCTTTTTGAACATCGCGACGATTTGTTTCACCAACTGCTGTAACCAAAACAGATGCATCACATTTCTGCGTCACAATGACTGCATCAATGACGATACCTACAGGAGCTGTATCCACGATGATATAGTCAAAATATTTACGCAAGGTATCTAGCATTGTTCTAAAATTTTCACTTTGTAAAAGGGCTGTAGGATTCGGTGATATAGAACCCGCCTGAATCACAAAGAGATTTTCAACATTGGTATCACATAGCCCTTGTGATAAGTCTGTCGTACCTGATAAAAACTCGGTTAGGCCTGTAATCTTATCTCGTGATCTAAAGACCCCCGACATGACTGAATTACGAATATCCGCATCAATTAGGAGAGTTTTATAACCTGCACGCGCAAAGGCCCAAGCAAGATTGGTAGAAGTTGTAGACTTTCCTTCACCTGGTTTAACTGAAGTAATGGAGATGACTTTCAAATTATCTCCACTTAGTTGTATATTTGTACGCAGGGCATTATAATATTCTTCTGCTTTTTTTACAAGCTCCAATTTTTTCTGTGTAATTTCTAATGTTGGCATCATTCTCTCCTATTTCAATTTATCCAGATTTGGAATAACTCCTAAAAGTGGAATTTGCATGACGTCTTCGATATCTTCTGGTCGTTTGACACGAACATCAAGTAACTCAATCAACAGAACAACGACAACTACAACACCTAAGCCTCCGAGAAAGCCTACTAAAGTGTTACGGCGAATGTTAGGTGATGAAGGGGAGGTAGCTGGACGTGCTTCCTCAAGCGTTGTCACATCAGATACACGAGTTACGTTAATGATTTTTTGAGCAGCAACCTCACGCAGAGAGTTAGCGATACGGCTAGCTTCCTCTGGCTGTTTGTCTTTAACAGAAATAGATACGATACGTGTATCAACTGGCACAGTCACTTGTACTTTACTAGCAAGACCCTTTGTTGACATATTTAGTTTCAAGTCGGTTACAACCTTTTCTAGCACATCTTGGGAAAGGATGATCTCACGATAGTCTTTAACAAGATAAGACCCTGCCTGCAAATCCTGATTTGTCAATCCCGGCTTATCTCCCTGGTTTCGGTTGACCACATAAATACGCGTAGTGCTAGTATATTCTGGTTTTATAATAAATTTGCTATATGCAAAGGCAACTGTTCCTGTTACAATAGCCACCAAAGCAATAATCAATTTCCGTTTCCACAATGTATTTAGCAATTGAAATACATCAATTTCCATAGTATTTTGTTCTTTCATTACTTCTCCTAAATTAGTTGATCCATTACAATTTTTCGAGGGTTGTCTATAAAGAGTTCCTGAGCCTTCGCTTCTCCGTATTTTTGGGCAATAAGGTCATATGCTTCTGCCATGCGAGGAGGTCTGCCATCTAAATTGTGCATATCACTTGCAATCACATGAACCAAATCCTGCTCTAAAAAATACTGAGCTCTTTTTTTCATGAATTTATAGTGTTCTCCGAAAAGCTTAGGTTTGAGAACATGCGCGCTATTTACTTGCGTATAACAGCCCATATCAATCAACTCTCGAACACGTTTCTCATTATTTTCCAGAGCATCATAGCGCTCGATATGGGCAATGACTGGGGTAATACCCAACATCAAGATTTTGCTTAAGGCACTATGAATATCGCGATAAGGGGTATTCATACTAAACTCTATCAAAGCATAATGACTAGCATTAAGGGTAGGGACCTGTTTATTTTCAAGTTTATCCAGGACGTCTGGTGTATAATAAATCTCTGCACCATAGGCAATAACTAAATCATCTGCTACTTCCTTTGCAAGTTCCTGTACCTGACGAAAATTGATAGCTATTTTCTCTTCTGGAGTCTCAAACATTCCTTTGCGTCGGTGGGAGGTGGAAACAATCATCCGTACTCCCTGATGATAAGCTTCTGCCAAGAGAGCCTTGCTTTCTTCTCTTGATTTTGGTCCATCATCTACATCAAAGACTATGTGCGAATGAATATCAATCATCTCATCTACCCTCCATCACATCTTGAATTGCCGACTTGACAGCAGCTAAGCTACTATCATCAATTTCCATCATGTAGAGGTTACTATCTGGCATGGCATAAGAAGGAAGATCCATTCGACCTGTTCCTTTTAGGTCTTGAGAGTTGACCTTATAGTTGCCACCACTCTCCAACTGTGCATTGACCAAGTCCATCATGGTCTCAAGTGGCATATTGGTTTGGAGAGAGTCTTGTAGGCCTTGAATGATATGATCATAATTTTTCAAGGCTTCAGTTGAGGTCAATTTTTGAATAATGGCCACAATCACTTTTTGCTGATTGCGTCCACGATCTCGGTCACCATCTGCTAGAGAATAGCGTTCTCGAACAAAACCAAGAGCTTGTTCTGAGTCAAGATGCACATTGCCAACAGGATAATACTTTCCATTAGTGTGGGCTGTAAATTCTTGATCATTATAAACATCAATTCCACCTAAAAGGTCAATCAATTTCAGAAATGATGTAAAATTCAAGCGAACGTAATAGTTAATATCTAGACCATAGAGATTTTCCAAAGTGTGGATAGAAGCATCCACTCCATAGATTCCTGCGTGGGTCAACTTATCCTTTTGGTTGTTGCCCCCATCTGCAATCGGAACATAGGAATCACGTGGCGTTGTTGTCAAAAGGATTTTTTTGGTGTCGCGATTGACGGTCATCAGGATATTGACGTCTGATCGCGAAACCGAACTAATCGGACCGTAGGTATCAATTCCACTCACATAAATGTTAAACGATTGATTCTTGGTTGCCTTCGGAGCAGCCACTTTTTTAGTCAGCTCCTTGGTATAAATTTTTTTGATTTTTGCAGCATAGTCAGGATATTCTGATTCAATGATATTTTCAAAGACACTATTTAAAACAATCGCCTTTGTGTCACCTGCAAGCAGGCTCTTATAAGCCGCTAGATAAGAAGCACTCTGCTCTACTGTCAAATCCTTACCTTGATTTGATTTAATATCTGTAAGTAATTTTTGAATATTTTCATTATCCGTTTCGGTTGGAGCCATAACACTGTCTAACTGGCTAACATTATTGATATCGCTGTCTTTCAAAACCACAACACTAATCGAATACTCTGAATAATTAGATGTCGCATTCAAACGATTGGTTAAGCCAATAAATTGTTGGACTGTAAATAAAGAAACAGACCCTATAAGAATAGACAAAATCAATAGAAAAATGGTGAACTTCTCAGCTTTTTTATAAAAAATCAGAAGAAAACTGATAACAGCTACCATTAAAACTAAGACTGCTGCGACTAAATTAAGATATCTGAACGCAAGTATGTTGTGTCGAAAGATTAGAAACAACAAAAAACCACCCAAAATCAGATAAATGGTTAGCAAAAATATATTAATATTGCGCTTCATGTTGCCCGAACGAGCTCTCTTTGAAGGTCTACTCATGATACTCCTCTATACGTCAATAGTTAGAATCATTATATCATAGATACAAGATAAATTCCATTCATTCGGTCGAGTTAAGCGTTTTTATTTCTATGTGTAGCTTCCGATTAGACGATTCAATATAGAGAGTCTCGACAAGAAAAATAAGATCCCTTGCAAGAGATCTTATTTCAACTTTTTATTTGATATGATTTTCAAATTCTTTTTGACTCTTTTCAATAGTCTTTTTACTTTCTTCTTCCCACTTAGCCTTTGCTTCGTCAAATTGTTTCTTGGTAACAGGCTCTTTTTGGAGTCTCATGTACTTATAATTATTTCCGTCACCCTTGATTCCCACTAGAGAGTAGGCACGTGTAAAGGGAGTTACTTTGGTTACAGAGGCTGTCCCACCATTTGACATAGCAGACATAACTAGAGAATTGTCAATCATCCAAGCTTGAGCTTCAGCATATTTTTCATAACGCTTAGCGACATCTTTGTTCTCAGCGTCTGCTTCTTTCAGAAGTTTCGTATAGGTATCAAGTCCTAGACTCTTGATAAGTTCTTGGTCTTCCTTGGCATCAAGACCAAAAATCTTGAGATAGAAGCCACTTTCAGCATTGAAGGGATCTAGATAAGTTGATGGATCCTGGTAATCACCAACCCAGCCATCAAAGTTCAAATCGTAATCACGAGCTGCTGGATTTGGTGCTAGGAAAGCGACATTCCCAAAGTCATCCGTTGAAAGTTGCTGAACATCAATGACAACATTATCAGAACCTAATACTGTTTCAAGCGTCTGTTTAACCGAATTCATACCAGAAACTGCATTTTTATTGGTTTGGTCAACTGGGACGTCCAAATGAATCGGGAAGGTCACCCCTTGGGCTTCCAATTCCTTTTTAGCTTCTGCAAACTTGGCTTGGGCCTTTTCCTTGTTGAAGTAGGCATCTTGGGCATCCGCCAAGTTGATGCCTGACCACTCTGTTCCGTAGTTGACAAGCTTAGAAGCTGTCACTTCTCCAAAGGTCTTATCTCCAATCTGGACAAAAGTTGGGGGAACTAGAGTATTACGAAGGGTCTTGCTAGCCGCTTCTTCACCGTTAGATTGAGCCGAGTAGGCTGTACGATCAATACCAAAGTTGATAGCCTGACGGAAGTTTTTATTTAAAATCGCTGTTTGCGTTGATTTCTTTTGTTCATCCGTTGTTTTAGCAGTATGGTTATAGGCTTTACGGTTAACGTTAAAGTTGAAGTACCAAGACGTCTTGTCTTGTAAGCTATAAACGATATTATCTTGGTATTTTTCTTTTGTCTTGGCATAGTTGGAACTATTTGGATAGACTCCCGCAAGCGTATAGGCACCACTTTCAAAGTTACGAATGGTCATCTCCTGATCTGAGCCATCAAAGTAGGCTAACTTAACTTTTTCAATGGTCACTTTATCATGATCATAATAGTGCGGGTTCTTCACATACTCGATGGAAGATTTTGATGTGAAATCTTTTAACAAGTAAGGTCCATTGTAAAGGATACTGTTTGGTGTCAAGGTTCCAAATTCTTTATCCTTTGATTTCAAGAACTCTTCGTTAACCGGGAAAAGAATGCTGTTGGTTGTCTTTGAGTTCCAGTATGGCTCTGGTCGAGTCAAAGTGTACTCAACCGTATAGTCATCCAAGGCTTTCACACCAACTGTTGTGAAGTCATTGGTCGCACCTGTCACATAGTCATTCAATCCCTTGATAGAGTTTTGGATGAGATCCATGGCTTGACCCTTGTTGTCCGCAGCATACTTAATCCCAGTGACAAAGTCTTGAGCTTTTACTGGGGCGTACTCTTCTCCATCAGCAGTGTACCACTTGGCATCTTTTCTGAGTTTATAGGTATAGGTTAAACCATCCGCCGAAACTGACCAATCTTCAGCTAAAGCTGGCGTTAGATTTCCATAACTATCATTTTCTAGCAAACCATCCACAAGATTGGTAATAACGGCAGTATTATCTGCATAATAGTCTAAAAGATAGTTAAATGTCGTCGGATTTGCACTAAATGTTGATGAGAAGGTACTTGTATCTGAGTTGGACTGTCCACAAGCTGTCAGTAAAATCCCTGTAGCTAGGACAAGACCTGTCCCGATTAGTCTTTTTTTCATTTTGATCATCATCCACTCCTTTATGTCACTTTTTATAACATAACTATATTTTATCAAATTTATTCAAAAATGTAAAGTTACTACTTTTACGACGACTGGTGTCTCAAAAACAAAAAAGGAAGTAGAGATTTCCTACAACTTCCTTTTCTATTTATAGATTACTTGACATGTTTTTCAAGTTCTTTTTGGTATTTGGCATTTGTTTCAATTTTTTCTTTCTGCCATTTCTTGAGAGCTTCTTCGTATTCTTTTGTAGTCACAACATCATTTTGCAACTCCAAACCTTTGAAGACAAATGGATCTCCCTTGATTCCGACTTGAGAGTAAGCTTTTGTAAATGGTACAGTACGGCTAACAGTTGGAGAACCACCTGAAGAAGCAACTGGGATCAAGAGCGAACTATCAGATACCCAGGCTTGCGCTTTAGCGTATTTCTCATAACGCTTATTGAGATCACTTGTTTCAGCTGCGGCATCATCCAAGAGTTTCTTGTATTCATCCAGACCAACTTGAGCCATCACTTCTGGATCTTTGCCACGAGTGATACCCAAGTGCTTAAGGGCAGAACCCTTCTTGGCATCAAGAATATTGAGGTAGGTAGCTGGATCTTGATAGTCTGGTCCCCAACCAGTTCCATTCAAGTCATAGTCTTTTTGTGCTGGAACCTTAGCTTGAGAAGTGATACTCATTTTTTCATTATCGGTCATTTGAAGGACATCGACAATGACATTCTCCGTACCAAGTGATGATTCGATAGACTGTTTGAGTGAGTTGGTTTGTTGAACCGCGATTACATCTGTTTGTTCAACGGGAATGTCCAAATGGATTGGGAAGGTAACCCCCTTGGCTTGCAATTCTGTCTTGGCTTTAGCAAAGGCTGCCTTAGCTTTTTCAGGACTGTAAATCGTATCCTTGCCATCTGTAAGAGCTACATCTTTCCACTGGTCACCATAAGAAACGAGCTCTGCCTGAGCCAACTCTCCAAAGGTTTTTTCACCCACTTGAACGTAGTCATGAGGCACCAGGCTGTTACGGATAATCTTGTCCGCACCTTCTTCACCATTCAACTGAGCAGTGTAAGAGTGACGGTCAAGGGCAAAGTTCAGCGCCTGACGGAAGTTCTTGTTAAGAAGAGCTTCTTTCGTTGAAGTTTTTTGAGCTTCGTCTGTTTTAGCTGTTTTATTGTAAGATTGGCGGTTTACGTTAACAGTAAGGTAGTAGCTTGTCGCTTCTTGTGGACTGTAGACAATCTTATCGCCGTACTCTTTTTTAGTTGATTCAAAGTTTGAGCTTGTTGGGAAGAGACGAGCTGTTGTATAGGCACCTTGTGTAAAGCTGCGAATCAAAGATTCTTGGTCTGATCCATCGTAGAAGGTTAGTTTAATATTGTCGATCTTAACATTGTCCTTATCCCAGTAATTTGGATTCTTTTCATATTCAATGACTGATTTTGAAGTCAATGATTTCAAGAAATAAGGACCGTTATAAAGAATGCTTGATGGTGTTGGCGCACCGTAGTCGCTCCCTTTAGAATTCAAAAACTCTTCATTTACTGGGAGCATGGTTGCAGTTGTGACCTTAGAGTTCCAGAAACTTTCTGGTTTGTTGAGCGTATATTCTACCGTGTAATCATCAACAGCCTTAACTCCTACAGTAGAGAAATCATTGCTCTCACCACTAACATACTCTGCCAAACCTTTGATAGAGTCTTGAAGGAGGGATAAGCCATCTGATTTACCGTCAGCTGCGTGTTTCAGACCCGTAACAAAGTCTTGAGCCTTGACTTCAGCGTATTCTTCTCCATCAGAAGTATACCATTTTACACCCTTACGAAGTTTGTAGGTATAGGTCAAGCCATCTTTAGAAACAGACCAGTCTTCTGCAAGTGATGGAATTAAGTTTCCATACTTGTCATTTTCCAAAAGGCCATCGACAACGTTCGCTATAACGTCAGAGGTTGAGCTCTTGCTCGTCACACTGTAGTCCAAAGATGATGGATCCATAGCGTAGACATAAGAGAATGTCTTGGGAGCATCAGCCTTCTTTTCACTTTGCCCACAAGCAGTTAACAGTAGGGCTGCACTCAAAACAGCACCTGCTCCTAAGAGCCACTTTTTCGATTTCATAAGTAATCTCCTTAAAGATAGTGTTTTCACCATTATACCCTATTTTTTCATAAAAGCAAGGACTTTCGACAGATTTTTTAGAAAATTCTAACAAATATTTTTTAAAGACTTTTCTACATAATTTTTAGTAAAAAAACCTCAAGCATCAAAGACTTGAGGTTCCCTTATTTTAATCCGTTAGTTCCACACAGAAAGCATCCCATGGAGCCAAGACCTGTTTTTCAACTGCTTCTTTAGTAGTAGTGTTTTCAATCAAGATTGATTTAACTTTTCCTTCTACTGCAAAGTTTTGTTTTTCATTGGACAAGTTAGCCACAACTAAGAAACGGCGGTCACCGTCCTTACGGATATAAGCAAAGACCTTATCAGCCGTATCAAGCAATTCAAAATCAGCTCGAATCAGCCAGCTATTTTCCTTACGGATTTGAACCAGCTTCTGATAGGTATAGAAAATAGAATCTGGATTTTCCAGTGCTTCTTGAACGTTGATTTCTTGGTAGTTTGGATTAACTGCCAACCAAGGTTGACCTGTTGAGAAGCCAGCATTTTTGCTTTCATCCCATTGCATCGGAGTACGTGCATTATCACGACCGATGACACGGATGCTGTCCATAATCTCCTCTAGCGGAACGCCTTTTTCAAGAGCCTCACGCGCATAGTTGAGGGATTCAATATCTTCTACTTGATCCAGTGTTTCAAACGGATAGTTTGTCAGCCCAATCTCCTCACCTTGGTAAATATAAGGTGTCCCTCTCATGAGATGAAGCAAGATTGCAAAGGCTTTGGCGGATTTTTCACGGTATTCTTGGTCATTTCCCCAGATAGAGACAATACGAGGGAGGTCATGATTGTTCCAGAAGAGGGAATTCCAGCCGTCTTCAACTCCTAACTCTGTCTGCCATTTGTTGAAAATTTCTTTTAATTTCCCTACATTTAATTCTTTTTGATAATGCCACTTAGGTTGCCCTTCCTGATACTGAAGACAGATGTGTTCAAACTGGAAGACCATAGACAATTCTTGTCCCTTTGGATCCGAGTAGAGCTTAGCAATCTCTGGCGTTGCTCCCCAGGTCTCTCCTACTGTCAAGAGATTCTTATCTCCAAAGGTTGCCTGATTCATTTCCTTGAGATAAGGGTGGAGCATAGGACCATTATTGACTACCTTCTCATCAGGAATTTTCCCAATCATGTCAATGACATCCATACGGAAACCGCCAATGCCTTTATCAATCCAGAAGTTCATCATCTCATAAATTTTCTGGCGCAGTTTTTCATTCTCCCAGTTGAGATCAGGCTGTTTCTTGCTGAAAAAGTGGAGATAGTATTGACCAGATTTTTCATCGTATTCCCAAGCAGACCCACTAAAGATAGACTCCAAATCATTGGGCTCATCTCGCCAGATATAGTAGTCTCGTTCAGGGCTATCAGGATTTTCACGGGCCTCGACAAACCAGGCATGCTCATCTGAGGTATGATTGACCACCAAGTCCATGATAATTCGAATGTCTCGTTTCTTAGCTTCCGCGATCAATTGATCCATATCCTCCATGGTTCCGAAAATAGCTGCAATGGCTTGATAATCAGCAATATCATAGCCATTATCGTCCATAGGGCTGTCATAAACGGGAGAAAGCCAAATCGCTGTGATTCCTAACTTAGCTAGATAGTCTAATTTACTGGTAATTCCCGGTAAATCGCCAATCCCATCTCCGTTGCTGTCCATAAAACTCTTTGGATAGACTTGATAGACTACGGCATTGTGCCACCATTTTTCTTGCATCTTCTTACCTCATTATTTTAATATTCTATAGTCTATGATAGCGCTTTTTTAAACTTAGTGCAAGCGTTTGCCTAATCTTTTTGATTTCTTTTTTGACTCCGTAGTTTCCTATCTTCCAATTTTTTATTATAATAGAGGTCAGAGGTAAAAAAATGAAAAAACAAGCTTTTAGTTCTGAACAATATTTGAATCTGCAACGCGACCACATCTTGGAGCGCATCAACCAATTTGACGGCAAGCTCTATTTGGAGTTTGGTGGCAAAATGTTAGAAGATTTCCACGCTGCCCGAGTCCTTCCTGGTTATGAGCCTGACAACAAAATCAAGCTCTTGCAAGAATTGAAAGAGCAGGTTGAGGTTGTGATTGCCATTAACGCTAGCAATATCGAGCATTCCAAAGCACGTGGCGACCTAGGCATTTCTTATGACCAAGAAGTTCTTCGTTTGATTGACAAATTCAATGAGTTGGGAATTTTTGTTGGTTCGGTTGTCATCACACAGTACGCTGGTCAACCTGCTGCAGATGCCTTCCGCAACCAACTTGAAAAAAACGGGATTGATTCTTATCTTCATTATCCAATCAAAGGATATCCGACTGATATGGATCACATCATTTCTCCAGAAGGCATGGGAAAAAACGACTACATCAAAACCAGTCGCAACTTGATTGTCGTAACCGCTCCTGGACCTGGTTCTGGAAAATTGGCTACTTGTATGTCCAATATGTACCACGACCAACTCAATGGCATCAAGTCTGGTTACGCTAAATTTGAAACCTTCCCTGTCTGGAACCTGCCCCTTCATCATCCAGTCAACTTGGCCTATGAAGCTGCCACAGCAGACCTTGACGATGTCAACATGATTGACCCTTTCCATCTCCAAACCTACGGAGAAACAACGGTCAACTACAACCGTGATATTGAAATTTTCCCAGTGCTCAAGCGCATGTTAGAGCGCATTCTCGGTGAATCTCCATACGCTTCACCAACAGACATGGGTGTCAACATGGTTGGCTTCGCTATTACAGATAATGAGGCTGCTATCGAAGCTTCTAAACAAGAAATCATCCGTCGCTACTATCAAACTGTTCTTGATTTTAAAGCTGAAAAAGTTGGCGAATCTGCTGTCAAGAAGATTGAACTTCTCATGAACGACCTCGGTATCACACCTGCAGATCGTAAGGTTGCTGTTGCTGCACGCCAAAAAGCAGAAGAAACTGGTGGCCCTGCCCTAGCCCTTGAATTGCCAAATGAGGAAATCGTAACTGGTAAAAACTCTGAACTCTTTGGTCCTACAGCTGCCGCCTTGATCAATGCCATCAAGAAATCTGCTGCTATTGACAAGGAAGTAAAATTGATTGAGCCTGAAGTTGTCAAACCAATTCAAGGCCTTAAGATTAATCATCTAGGTAGCCGCAATCCTCGCCTCCACTCAAATGAAATTTTGATTGCACTTGCAATCACAGCTATGGAAAATCCTGATGCTGCGCGTGCCATGGAAGAACTTGGTAATCTTAAAGGAAGTGAAGCCCACTCAACCATCATCTTGACCGATGAAGATAAGAATGTCCTTCGCAAATTAGGTATCAACGTAACATTTGACCCTTACTACCAATATGATCGCTTGTATCGGAAGTAAATAAACGAGGCTGGATAAAACTCAATTTGAGTAAAAATCCAGTAGATCTTTACATGATAAAAGATAAAACGCATAATATCAAGGCTTTTGAACACTTGGTATTATGCGTTTTTATAATTTCCCATTCTCATTTATTTCAATGAAATTGTCAACTCGACATAGGCTCCTCCTTGGTCTGGATTGAGCAGAGTCAGACGACCACCGTGCAAGAGAGCTACCTGCTTAGAAAAGGCTAAACCGATACCATGATGAGGATTAGCTGAATTGCGGCTTTGGTCACTCTGGTAAAAGAGCTGTTCCGCTCCCAGCAGCATCTCCTCTGAAAATACAGGGCCATTGTTCCAGATAGCAAAAACTAACTGGTCCTGCTGCACTGATACCGTTAGCTTGACTTCCTTTTGATTCTGGTCTGCATGTTCAAGCGCATTCAGTAAAATATTGAGCAAAGCTCGCTTGAGATAGTCCAAATGAATGGACAAAATCAGACTAAGATCACAATCTTCTTGGAGGTAGAAACGATAGTTTTCTTGTTTGCTGAACAGTCCCCAGTCGTCCTGTAGAGAAGCCAAAAAGTCCTCCAAGGAAAGCTGACTGAACTGATTAGAATCAATCTGAAAAGTCTTAGCGTAATCAATCAAAGAGCCACAATACTCTTCCATCTTGTGACTGGCCTGCAAAATCTCAGCAGCATAGTCTGCCTGTGGCTGACTCAACTGTGCCAATTCCAAGAGCTCAGCATTACCCTTAACCACAGTTAGGGGCGTCTTCAAATCGTGCGATGTCGCTGATAGCTGTAAAATCAACTCCTGATTATGCTGCTGCTCTCTTTCTAGAAGACGAGCATTTTCTTGGTGGCTGCTCCGTAAATCGCTGTAGACTTCTAGCATTTCCTCGATCCGAAAAAGCTGACTTTGATTTTCTTCTAAAAGCTTCTCACTCGTTAGCATTTTTATTTCCCTGTCGATTTTTCGGAGCAATTTCAAAATATGATAAAAAGTAATCAGCAGCAAGCTCCCTGCCCAAAAGAACAAGGTAAAAAGAACGTGATTACTTCCTTGCGTAAATTCATAGCCTATAAGCACAAAAATCAAAACATGAAAAAAGACGATTTTTAAACTGGTTGTCCAGACTAGGCTTTTGAAATTTCGGGTTCTAATTGCCATCTATAGCCTACTCCTCTCACTGTTGCGATTGCTTGCAGCCCTTCTTGTTTGCATTTTTGGCGAATCTGATATACGTATTCTGAGATGGAGCGAAGCTGTGTTTCTGAGCTTTCTGGGTAAAGCAAGGTATGCAGGCGTTCAGCTGAGAAGGTCTGCTTGGGATTGCTAGCAAGTAAATGCAGTAACTTAAACTCACGCTCTGAAAATTTCAAGACTTTACCAAAACAGGCAACTTCATAGCGCTCTGGATAAAATTGACAAGAAGCAATTTCAGAGTATCGCTCCTCACGTCTTTCCTCCCGCCGAAGATGAGCTCTGACACGCGCCAGCAATTCTTTGGTCCCAAAAGGCTTAACAATATAGTCATCTGCTCCGCGAAAGAGCCCTTCCACCTTGTCCGCCTCCAATTCCTTAGCCGTCAAAAAGATGATCGGACACGAAAGATGAGGACGAATGTAGGAACACAGCTCAAAACCATTAACAGGCTCCATCATCACATCCAGCAGAATCAAGTCATATCCGACAAAATGCGTCAGCTCTAGCTCTTCTATCCGATCAAGCGTCGTCACATCATAAGCATCGAGCTCTAGGACGTTTTTTACTAGCTTCAAAATGCTCCGGTCGTCATCAACCACTAAAATACGATACTGTCTCATGATTTCCATTATAGCATACCTCTAGCGAACATCTCGTTTCAAGCTTAAGAATATAGCAGAGCTCCAAACCAAAGCTAGCCAGAACAGCTGTATCCCCAGACCTGATAAATCTATTGAATGCTGAATCCCTTCATACTCAAAAAGATTTAGGGTAGCCAGATCGGGCAGGTATTTTGCTTCCTTGATGAAAGTTGCCAACAAACGGCTGAGACCAATCAAGAGAGGAAAGAGCACTGACACCGGCACAACCCAAGATTGAAAGAGCAAAGCGAGGCCGGCAGTTAAAAAAGCCAGAAAAAGATTGCTGAGAAGCCCAAAAGAGCTGTAATAAAGGAATTTCCCCAGCAAGGACCAGCTAAAGTCTAGGTCAAATCGAGCCAGCATAACAAAGAAACAGCTACTTATAATGACACTATAGAGAACCAAGAGCAGCACGGCTAGAAAAAGGATTTTCCCAGCCAACCAAGCCCTTCTATTTGATACGGTTAGAAAATTCGTTCGCATCCCAGACTTGACAAACTCCTGGGCAAAATAGAGGGAAGTAAAGATGACGATGACAGGCTGTGCCAGATAGAGGGCATGCAAAGCCTCACTCAGAGCCTTTGTCTGGCCAACTGCTGTTTGACTGTAGTCAAGATTCATCAGAAAAAATGGAACGATTACCAGAGCCACCAAGGCTGCACCAAGAGCGAGATAGTAAGAACGGAACTTAATCCATTCACTTCTAAGCAGAGCTTTGATCATCAGTAGCGTCCTCCTAAATCCGTCTTCAAAAAGCGCAGAGAAGTCATACCGCCGATGACTAGTAACCATGCACCAAGTATCAATAGTCCTTGCAAGGGATTGTTGGCATATTGAGAAGTCGGCGTTGCCGCAAACAACTCTCCTGCTGGCTGTGGCAAATAAGCTCCCCAACTCGTGTGAACTGCCAGATAGTTTCCCAGATTATAGATCTGTGGCACGAGAAAAAGCAGAGGAACCAGCATGGTCCGAGCCAATAAACCTAACAAAAATGAAAGGATTCCTAATAAGGTTAGAGATAAGGTTTTCCACAAAATCAGACTCCAAGCAGCCTGATTGAGCAAAATTGGATTAAGCCCTTCCTTTCCTAAAGCCAGGTGCATGACCATATAACTAAAGTAGATTGATAAAAAGCTAGTGGCAAGAGAAAAGCAAGCAAAGGTCATGAGTTTCCCCACAAGCAACTTCAGACGGTTATTACAGGATAAAAGACTGGTTCTCAAGCTATGAGACTGAAATTCCATAGCCCCCAAAATTCCAGCTAAGATGACCAAAACCATGCCTGCCATAGAGGCTCCATTGAGTCCTAGATATTCCAACGGGTCAATGGCTTCTGCCAGACCGGGAACCGTCTCAGGGGTGGCATCCAAGCCAATAGATAAATACTGTCGGCCCTCCAGCCAGGATACGGCAGGCACCAATAGCAGCATGAAGGCCATACTCACTCTGAAAGCCTTGGTTGAACAGATTTTCAACCATTCTGAATGCAATAAAGACATCGTTTCTTTCATTTTAAACCTCCTCTGTCAAATCAAAGAAGAGATCTTCTAGGCTGTCTGAATCTTGCAACACCTCTTCCAATCGTCCCTGCTCAATAATTCGCCCATGATGAATCAAGACGACATCATCTGTCACCATTTGCACCTCTGATAGGATATGAGAAGATAGAAGTACCGTTTTCCCTAAGTCAGCCTGCTGACGGATGAACTTTCTAAACCACTTGATCCCACTTGGATCCAGTCCATTGGTCGGCTCATCCAATATAAGAAACTGAGGATCCCCCATCAAAGCTACGGCCAGACCCAGCCGCTGACCTTCCCCCAGAGACAGGCTCGACAGGAGGTCCTTTCTCTTATGAGCGATTCCAGTCATCTCCAAAACCTCATCGATTCGAGACTTGGGAATAGCATTGCTCGCCGCAATAATCCGCAGGTGGTCATAGACCTTTCGATTTGGCAGACCGCCAATGCCATCAAAGGCTGCGCCTACCGTTCTGAGCGGATAAGTCATTGACTGATAGGTTTGCCCATCAAAAGTCGCAGTCCCTGCCGTCGCCCGATCTAACCCCAAGAGAATCCTCAAGGTCGAACTTTTACCAGCACCATTCGGGCCTAGAAAAGCTGTAATCCGCCCGCTTCTAGCTGTAAAAGAAATATCTTCCAAAATCTGCTTACTGCCATGTTTTTTGCAGACGTCTTCTATTTTCACCATATGTTCCATACTGAACTCCTTTATCTTTATTTTCTCCAGTATACCCAATCTAGTTCAGAATTAGTTCAGAGATTAAACAGAAATTTCAGAAAAAGTTGATCCACTTTTCAAAAGTCACCTTAGTTCCACTAGAAAAACTAAACTTTTCTTTCACAAGGTATTCTTCTCTTCATTCTTTCTTTATAATTCTGAGGTTTATGTATAGAGACTTTATTATCATTTTAGTACCAAAAAGTCATTTATCAAACTCCATCAAGAGCAGGCTTTATGATATAATGAAAGAAGAAAACTGAAAGGATTTACCATGTCAAAAGAAGTTATTGTTGAAAGTTTTGAACTTGACCACACCATTGTTAAAGCACCTTATGTTCGCTTGATTGGGGAAGAAACAGGGCCAAAGGGAGACATCATCTCCAACTTTGATATTCGCTTGGTACAGCCAAATGAGGACTCTATCCCTACTGCTGGGCTTCACACTATCGAGCACCTCTTGGCCAAACTCATCCGTACCCGCATTGACGGTATGATTGACTGTTCGCCGTTTGGTTGCCGTACAGGTTTTCACATGATTATGTGGGGACGCCATACTAGCGCCGAAATTGCAGCTGTTATCAAAGATTCACTCAAGGAAATCGCTGAGACTACTACTTGGGAAGATGTCCCTGGAACAACCATTGAATCTTGCGGAAACTACAAGGACCACAGCCTCTTTTCTGCCAAAGAATGGGCGAAACTCATCTTGGAACAAGGAATCTCAGATGATGCCTTTGAGCGCCATATCATCTAAACACAAAAAGGAACCAGCTTTTTAGCTAGTTCCTTATTTTTTATTCTCAAAATCTTGAGTTAGGCTTTTTCACGAATGACCAAAACGCCATCTTCCATATCTGCTTCCAGATGTTTGGCATCTAGATGATCCAAGTGGAAGTCCGTCACCTTATCACGAATTTGTTGTTCAACCACGCGACGGAGAGGACGAACACCCATAACTTCATCATAACCTTCTTCTGTGATAAAGTCCTTAGCTGCTTGACTGACTTCCAAATCAATGTCTTTCTTAGCCAAGGTTTGGTTAACTTCAGCCAACATCAAGTCCACAATCTTAGAAAGGTCTTCCTTATTCAAGTGTGAGAACTCGATAACTGCGTTAAAGCGATTAAGGAATTCTGGACGGAAGAATGGTTTCAAGCGATCCATCAATTCTGGTTTATCCGCATCTTCCGTCAAGTTGGCTTCATAGCCAAATCCAGCATTTGATGTTGCGATAATGACAGTGTTTTTAAAGTTAACGGTATTTCCTTGACCATCAGTCAAACGACCATCATCCAAGACTTGGAGGAGAAGGGTAATTACTTGAGGATCAGCCTTTTCAATCTCGTCCAAGAGAATGATAGAGTATGGATTGCGACGAATACGTTCTGTCAAGGTATTGCTATTGTCATCATACCCTACATAACCGGCTGTTGTACCGATCAGCTTAGAAACAGCTGTGCGGTCACTATATTCGGACATATCCAAGCGGATAATTGCGTCCTTGGTTCCAAACATATCAAGCGCCAATTGTTTAGCAAGTTCTGTTTTACCAACCCCAGTTGGGCCTACAAAGAGGAAGCTACCGATTGGGCGATTGCCTTCATCAAAACCAGCACGGTTACGACGGATAGCACGAGCTACAGCTTCTACAGCCTTATCTTGGCCGATAACCTTGTGTTCCAAACGATGAGCCATATCTTTCAAACGTTCGATGTCTGATGCTCCCATTTGTGACACTGGAATACCAGTCATACGTTCCACAGACTCAGCCACATCGTTGATGCTAGCAGTCACTTTCATGTCTTCTGTGTGGTTTTCGACTTTTTTCTCTAATTCAGCAATGCGTGTTTTGGCATTGAGAGCTGCTTCAAAGTCTTCTGCTTCAACTGCTTTTTCTTGCTTGTCTTTTTCTGCCTCAATTTCCCGTTCAACAGCATGCACATCTGTTACAGGATGTTGAGCTGCCAAGTGAGCTGCCGTTACATCGACAAGGTCAATAGCCTTATCTGGCAAGCTACGTTGAGGAATGTATTGGATTGAATAATCCACTGCTGCTTTCAAGACTTCATCTGGCAAGATAACATTGTGGTGTTGTTGATAGAGGTCACGAATTCCTTGAAGGATTTTAAAGGTATCCTCTGCTGATGGAGCATTGACCTTGACTTCATTGAAACGACGAGCAAGAGCTGCATTCTTCAAGATGGTGTTACGGTATTCGTCTTGAGTCGTTGCCCCAATAACGGTCAATTCACCACGAGATAGAGCTGGCTTGAGAATGTCCGCAAGCCCTTTAGAACCACTGTCTCCACCGATTGAGCCAGCGCCAAGGATTTGGTGAATTTCATCAAAGAAGAGGATAATATTCCCTGCTTCTTTCACCTCGTTGACTAGGTTTTGAACGTTTTCTTCAAAGCTACCACGGTATTGAGTACCAGCCTCAAGACCTGAGATATCAATGGAAATGATTTCCTTGTTCTTGATGGCAGCCGGAACATCTCCATTCACAATCGCTTGTGCTAAACCTTCGACAACGGCTGTCTTACCAACACCTGCATCTCCAACCAGAACAGGATTGTTCTTAGTACGACGTGAGAGGATTTCAGATGTTTCTTGAATTTCCTTGTTTCGCCCAATAACAGGATCCAGCTTGCCCTCGCGAGCTTCTGCAGTCAAGTTACGACCTAGTTTAGCAAGGACACCGTCTTGCTTCATACCTGAAGCGTGTTGTTGCATTTGCGCATCAGTTTCTGCATTTCCTGGCAATTGACCAGTTGCACGATAGTGAGCAAATTCCTCAGGTGTCACTTCACGTCCATTAATCAAGTAGCGACGGTTTTCAGAACTATATCCTCGCATACTACCCATCAATTGGTTAAATAAATCATCCATATTGTTAAAGTTATTAAAGTTGTTATTCATATTCATTACCTCTTTTATTGTTAATTATTTGCGACCTCTGATATTGACTATCTTTGACCTTTTTTAAAAATTTTAGACTAGCTAACTAGCTAACTAGCTACCCTACGTATAATTTCTGGTTTTTCTTTCTTAAATAAGCCTTCTATCATCTTCTTTTCAAAATCTGTTAGATTTAACATAGGCCTCACCCCTTTCTAGGGTATCTATCGTACATTTTCAAGAAATAGAATCATTGAAAATGAAGTTTTCTAAGGAAGTCATTTTCCTTATGTTTTTACTATATCACATTGGTCAGTAAAAGTCAATAACTTTTTGACCAAATTTGACTATTTTTTTAAAATTTTTTAAGCACACAAAAAGCCAGTCAAATCGACTAGCTTTTCTCTATTCCAATTGAATCTTAGCTCAATGCGTCATCCATTGAAAGAACTTCGTGGAAGACACGTTGTGTCAATTCAGTTTTTTGTTCTGGAGTGAGGTATTTAGTGTTTACACAGTATCCAGAGATACGTACGATAACGTCTTCACCTGACATGATCTTTTCGTAAACATCGTTCAAGTCCATAACGTTCAAGTTAACGTGTTGTCCACCGTTTTCAAAGTAACCATCAAGGATTGTTACCAAGTTATCAACTTGTTCGTCACGAGTCTTACCAAGAGCTCGTGGAGAGACTTGAGTTGTCAATGAGATCCCGTCAGCTGCATAACCAAAGTCTAGGCTAGCAAGTGAGTTCAAGTTTTGTAACCATCCACCTTTAGCTTTGTTAGAAGGGTTAGCACCTGGTGAGAAGAATTCAAGTTTAGACAAGTTCACTGAACCATCTTCGTTGAGGTATACACCTTTGTGGACTGGTGAGTTACCAGTTTGTTTAGAGTAAGCAACGTTAGATGTGATTGTCAAAAGTGATACTGTAGCTTCTGCGTCTTTGTAAAGTTTGTGGCTACGTAGACGAGTTGTGTAAGCTTCGATCAACCATTCTGCCAATTCGTTTGAACGTGGGTCATCTTCACCCCAACGTGGGTACTCACCAATTGTTTCGTAATCGTAGATGTATCCATCTTCATCACGGATTGGTTTAACGGTAGCGTATTTAATCGCTGACAATGTATCAACAGTGTTAGCAAATCCACAGATACCGAATCCCATGTTAGCACGTTGTTTAGTTGGCAAGAAGGCCATTTGAACAGCTTCGTAGTTGTACTTGTCAGTCATGTAGTGGATGATGTTCAAAGCATCTACGTAAGTGTCAGTCAACCAGTCAAGAGATTTTTCAAAGTTGGCTTTAACTGATTCGAATTCAAGAACTTCGTCACGGATAGGATCGATGTCAAATACCTTGTAGTCTTTGTGAACATCGTCGTAACCACCGTTCAAACCAGTAAGAAGGGCTTTCAATACGTTTACACGAGCACCGAAGTACTGGATGTTGTGGCGTTGATCTTCGTTTTCTGGGTCAAGTGGTGACACACAGCATGAGATACAGCTCATTTCTCCGTATCCGTCTTTAGCCATTGTCGTTACACCTTCGTATTGGATAGAAGAGTGTTTGTGGCTCATATGCATACAGTAGCGACGGAAGTTGTATGGCAATTTATCAGTCCAAAGAACTGTCAAGTTTGGTTCTGGTGAGTTACCGATATTGTCAAGAGTGTTCAAGAAACGGTAGTCCATCTTAGTAACACGGTGACGACCATCGTTACCCATACCAGCCATAGAAGTTGTGATGAAAGTTGGGTCACCTGAGTACAATTGGTCATAAGCTTTTGTACGAGCAAATTTAACTGTACGAAGTTTCATAACGAAATCATCAACGAATTCTTGGATTTCTGATTCAGTAAATGTACCACGAGCAAGGTCACGTTCTGCAAAGATGTCGAGTACAATTGGCACACGTCCTAGAGATGTAGCAGCACCGTTGATAACACGGCAGACAGCCATGAAAGCGATGTTAACCCATTGGATAGCTTCTTTCGTATTCATCGCTGGTTTACGAACATCAACTCCGTAAAGGTCACCCAAGCGAACAACTTGTTGCAATGCTTGGTATTGAAGGTTTACTTCTTCACGAAGACGGATTGTTTCTTCATCAATTTCTTTGATTGCATTCCAGTCGTTTACTTTTTCTTGCATCAAGTAGTCTGCACCATAGAGAGCAAGACGTGCGTAAACACCGATGATACGTCCACGTGAATAGGCATCTGGAAGACCAGTTACAGTGTGTGCGTGACGAGCACGACGGATGTTTGAAGTGTAGGCACGGAAGATACCGTCGTTAACTGTTGTTACATATTTAGTGAAGATTTCGTGAACAGCTGGATCTGGTTCGTATCCATTTTCTTTCAAAGTAGTTTCAGCCATACGGATACCACCTTTTGGCATGAAGTTCAATTTGAAGAGTTCATCATTTTGGATACCGAAGATCAATTCGTTTTCTTTGTCGATAAATCCAGCAGGAATATCAGCAATAGATGTTGGACGAGTGTCCATTGGGAAACGAGTTTCTTCGTAGTGAGCCTTCGTTTCTTCTACAATCTTTTTGATGTGAAGCGAACGTTCTGTTGGTCCAGCAAGGAAACTTTCATCACCATCATAAGGTGTGTAGTTAGCTTGAACAAAGCGAGAAATACTTGCTTTTTCTTTCCAATCTACGCCTTTGAAGCCTTCCCAAGCTTTATCAAAAATGTCTTGTGCTTCAACAACTGTCTTAACAACCATGTTAATGTCCTCATTTTTCTTTCTAGTAACAGTCATCTGTTACATTCATGAGTCAAGTATACCATACAGTAACCGATTTCAACAAGCTAAAAAAGGCTTTTCTGTCACTTTCTTTTCTAATACAGTCTGTTATTTGGCACTATCTGTATTATATATTTGAAAGTAAAATTACTCTTTTCCATTTTTTCAGAAAAAAGGGTATAATAAATAGAAAATGAATGATGGTAGAAAGGAACAAAAATGCTCATATTTCCATTGATAAATGATTTGTCCAGAAAAATCATCCATATCGATATGGATGCCTTTTTTGCTGCAGTGGAAATAAGAGACAATCCTAAGTTAAAAGGAAAACCTGTCATCATTGGAAGTGACCCTAGACAAACAGGCGGACGGGGTGTTGTTTCTACTTGTAGCTACGAGGCACGGGCCTTTGGTATTCACTCTGCCATGAGTTCTAAAGAAGCTTATGAGCGTTGTCCCCAAGCCGTCTTCATCTCAGGAAATTATGAAAAATACAAGACTGTGGGACTTGAGATTCGAGCTATTTTTAAACGCTACACTGATTTGATTGAACCTATGAGTATTGACGAGGCTTACTTGGATGTGACGGAAAATAAACTTGGTATCAAGTCAGCTGTCAAAATAGCTCGTCTCATCCAACAGGATATCTGGCAGGAACTACACCTGACTGCTTCTGCAGGTGTCTCTTATAACAAATTCTTAGCTAAAATGGCCAGTGATTATCAGAAGCCGCATGGTTTGACAGTAATTCTACCTGACCAAGCCCAAGACTTTCTCAAACAAATGGATATTGCTAAATTTCACGGTGTGGGCAAAAAAACAGTTGAACGCCTTCATGAAATGGGCATTTATACTGGTTCAGACTTATTGGACGTCTCAGAAGTCACTTTAATCGATCGATTTGGCAGACTCGGTTTTGACCTTTATAGAAAGGTTCGTGGTATTCACAATTCTCCAGTCAAGTCCAATCGCATTCGTAAGTCCATCGGCAAGGAGAAAACTTATGGTAAGATTCTCCAGGCTGAAGAAGACATCAAAAAAGAGCTGACTCTTCTCTCTGAGAAAGTAGCTCACAATCTCAGCAGGCAGAACAAAGCTGGAAAAATCATTATCCTTAAAATACGATATGCTGACTTCTCCACTCTAACTAGACGAAAAAGCCTCCCACAAGCTACACAGGACGCTAGTCAGATTTCTCAAACTGCCCTTCAACTCTACGAAGAACTAGCTGAAAAAGAAAAAGGCGTTCGTCTACTAGGAATTACAGTGACAGGATTTTAAAAAGCTTAAGGGGAGTTTCATTAGTTTGAATCAAATGAAGTTGGAACAACAGTGTTTCAGCCTCATTCTATTTTAGAAATAATGTTCAGAGCGTGATAGCTAATCACTAAAATAGTTCGAGGAACTATCTTAAATCGCTGGCCAGCATTCAACAGGCTGTTATTCACATTATAGATTCTAAAAAATCCTAATTCAAGAAAACTTCTTTCCCTTAGTTCCCACACTCTTTTGCTAGAAAACTGAATGTTTTTGGAAAATATAGTTTAGTTTGAATCCCTACCGCATTTGTACTAGGATAAATTCTATAATTTTCAGGAAATGTTTCATCACTTTTCTAAAAAAATAATATCTATGAGATAAGGAGCATCCTCACACATATACTTGGACTATGCTGTTTTTTGACATTTTATTAATAAAAAAGCCCACTTGATTTTAATTATGTATTATTTACAGCACTTAAAATAAAAACGGTGAGATTGATTTCAAATAGTTGATAGTAAAAATATTTTTCCGCAAGTGTTAGAAGTTGACACCTTCATTTATATTTGTTAAACTAGAAAATATAAAAATACCGTCTGGTCGGTTTTTGCAGAAGGGACTTAACATGAAAAAATCTATGCTAGAAAAAACAATTGATTATATTGCAAAACAAGAGCAACGAGTACGTCAACATCAAATACGTCATCACGAAGCCATTAAAAAGCAAATAATGCAGCAAAAAGAACAGTTTTATCGATTAACACAAGGAGAGAGCGGTATCCGACATTCTCGTTTGGGAGTGAAATGTGGGTATGCTACAATTACTGGCGGGATCATCACTACTTTGTTTAGTCCTTGGAATGGTTTAGGAATAATGACCATCGGTGGAATTACAGTTCTCTCAAACTTGTATCACATCAAACGTATGGAAGCAAAATTAAAAAAGTAGAGTGGTTTTCTTAAGAATGAGACTTGTTAGACTGCTCAAATATTACCTTTTCTTCTTTTTTTGATAAAATAAATTTAATAAAACAGAGAGAAGGAACTCAATGGTCGCAAAAACAGAAAAATCTCAAGCAATGATTGAAAAGATTTTATCAACAGCTTCACAGCTTTTTATTCACAATGGCTATGAAAAAACAAGTGTACAGAACATAGCGCAAACAGCTAGCATTTCAAAAGGGGCGATTTATCACCATTTTCAATCAAAAGATGAAATTTTTTTTGCAGTTTTAAAACAGCGTTATCAATTGATGGAAAAGGAATTGCTAGACTGGCTTGAATCCACCAGTCATTTAACTGGAAGAGAACAGCTCAAAGAAACCTTTCAGTTTAGTTTAAAAAGTCAGAAAACTAACTACGAAATGTTGAATCACGCGCCTCTTGATGCGGAGTTCATGCTGACTATTATCCGTTACAATCTGCGTATAGGAACTCCCCTTATTGCAGATATTATAAAAAAAGGAATAGAAGATCAGTCCATCAAACCCATCCCCTTCCCTAATGAAGCGGCCGAGACAATCTTGCTTTTGACTAACTTTTGGGTAGAAGGAAGTATTTTTGAAAATTCTTCCGAAAAAATTGTCGATCGGATTTATTTTTTACAATTTATGCTTCAATCTATCGGACTGGATATTTTTGATGAATCTTTAATCCACGAAATTTTAAGTCAATCAAATTAAATACAATCTTTTAGTTTACGTTTAAAGCCACGGTCAAACGTCGAGCAAGACGACAGAATAACGTAATAAAAAATAAACTAAACAATTAAAAAAAATAGGATAGTTCCTCCCAAAATGTTTTTTGGCGAACTATCCTATTTTATTCTATTTTCAACTTATACAAATAAACCCACAAAACTATAGAGCAACAAGACACTACCAAGTACAATACGGTACTTACCAAAGAGTGTAAAGTCGTGCTTCTTCACATAGCTGGTCAAGAAACGAATAGCAACCATGCTGACCGCAAAGGCTACTCCCATAGCAACCAAGAGCAAGAATAGTTGACCAAAACTCAAAAGTTGACCGGCTTTAATAAATTTGAAAATCTTTAAAGCGCTAGCTCCAAACATAACAGGAATTCCGAGGTAGAAGGTAAACTCTGTTACAACAGAACGACTCGTTCCATTCAACAAACCACCAACGATAGTGGCACCTGAACGACTTGTTCCTGGGAAAAGGGCAAGGACTTGGAAGAGTCCAATGTAAAGGGCTGTTTTATAAGGCAACTTGTCTAGCTCTGTCACTGTTGGTTCAATAGCTTGCGCCTTATTTCTTTTTTCAAGATAGATAAAGGCAACCCCATAAATAATCAACATGATAGCAACTGAAACCATGTTGTGGAAGTTGGCATCAAACCAATCATCCAACTTAAAAACCAATAGCAAAGGCAAGGTTGCGACGAAAACTTTTGACCATAACTGCCAAGTTCGACGAACTTCGACCTTGGTTTTACCAGGTTTGAAGGGATTGAGCTTGTTAAAGTAAATTACCATAACGGCTAAAATAGCACCGAGCTGAATGACAACATTAAACATGGACATGAAGGCTTCATTTTGATCCTTGTATTGTACAAATTCTTCAACCAAAATCAAGTGACCTGTACTTGAAATTGGCAACCATTCAGTAATTCCTTCAACAATCCCAAAAAAGATTGACTTCAAAATTTCAATAAAATACATGCATTACTCCTTTTTCTGTCCTCTATTATAACATAATTTCGGATGTTGCGATAGATTTTTTAGAAGGCGCCGATGCTACCACCGCCTCCACCTCCTGAGAATCCCCCGCCAGAACTTCCACTTCCGGAAGATACGGAGTAAGTGCTAGCTGTATTCGCGACAGCAGTATATTGCTTGATTTGTGCAGTTGAGGTGTAGAACTGTGAGTGCCAACCATAGGCTACATAAAGATTCAAATCTGGATTTTCAAGCTGAATATGACGAACTTTCATTAACTTGCTCACCTTCTTAGCATAACCAAAGAGAGTCGCATAGACCAGTAGACGGTTCCAAAGGACGATGCTCTCTAGCTCGGCCTGATCCAGATGAGCGATATCCCGAAGCATATTTTCAAAACTGGTCCAAAGATAGAAAATCTCCGCCCCTTCCTCTGTTAGAACTCCATCACGATAGGCTCCTCGCGTGGCAAGATAAACCCAGAAACTGGCTCCTAATCCTGTCAATCCTAAAAGTAGAAACGGGATCGAAAAGAAGCCATGTGTTTGCCAGCTATAATAAAAGAAAAGCAATCCACCTAGAGCTGTTATGGCTGAACAGACCCGCATCCCAAGAGCAAGACGGCGTTCCTCACTTGTCAAAGGACGATAGTAGCTTGGGATACGGAGTACACGGACCTTATCCTTGACACAAGACTGAATGCGTTGAAGTCTTCCTTCAAAGGAGCGTTTAAGATGCGAGCCTGTTTCTCGGATATGTTTTTCATCTGACTCTTTGGCACCACGGTAAAGGGAAGATGAAACTTGGTAATCAGGGAAGAGCTCTGAAATAGCCAATTCTTTCTTATTTGACAAAGTCATGCGCAGACATTCCTTCTCAAAATTGGACAAACCCTTTTCACTGATAATGCGCACATAAGGTTCCTCATCCCTTTGAAAAATAGATAAATGACCTCGATCAACTAAATCCAACAAGGTTGCCTGAATCAAACGTTCAAAAGTAAATTTACCAAACCCTGATTTGTTTAGGGGATTGACTTCCTCTAAGGAAGTTGAATACACTGCTTCTGCTAAAACCATTGGAGGCAAATCCATCGGTGGTTCGTAAAGTCGATGATCTTTTGGAAAGACCTTTTTAATGCTTGTACTCTGACGAAACATCCTATAGAAGAGAGGAACTAAAAGTAAGAGACTCATAAAAATGACGGGGAACACCCATTTCATCAAAATCTCACTTTGAGCTTTTTCTGTCGCTATATTGCTTTCAATTCGGTTAAAATCGGTTAAACGTTCTTCCTCTAATCCTTGATCTGGAGCTCCTACAAAAGCACTTCTAGGCCAGTATGCGTGTAATTCGATCTGTCGCTTTCTAGGAAGGTCTTTCATTTTGACATGATAGAGATTATTTACTTTTTCAACACTAGAGTCCCTTAGGAGTTGACCTGCATGAAAATAGAGTTTCTCTGCTGAGGTATCAGAGCTGACCTTAAACTCAATCTCTTTGATATCTCCAGTACTATCTGTCAAGGGTTGCCAATTTAGCTCTGCGATATCCTGATATAAGAAGAGAAGGTTTGTTAGTTTCCAGGTAACCGTTACCCGAACAGTATCTCCGGCATATCCAGCATTGTAAATTTTTACCTTGTAGCCGTCCTCTTCCTCCATAGTATAGAAGGAAGCATTTTGAACAATTCTTCCATTTTTAGAGACCTGAACGGTCGGATCGGGATCAATGTCAAATCCTTCCGGCATTTTCCCAGCTTTCCCGAGTCCAACTAACTGACCATTATAATCATCTCCAAAGCGGTAGGTAATTGTTTCCTTAAAAATTGCAGTATTATCTGCATGAATATTCAAATCACCCTGATAGGATAAGATATCAAAGTCTACTGCAAAAACTAGGCTCGGTATAAATAATAAATAAGCAAATACCAAAGCCAACAGCCATCTTTTTTTCATAATCGGTTCCCTTTCAATCTTTTCACCATTATATCATTTTTTATAAGTAAAGGCTTACTTGTATTGAAAATCTCACTATTTTTAGATACAATAGAGAGAGTCATTTTTAGACTAGAAATAGGAGAAAACATGAAAAAATTATGCTTATCTATCCTTGCTAGCCTAGCCCTTACACTGGGACTAGTTAGCCAGGTCCAAGCTGACGAATATTTACGCATCGGGATGGAGGCAGCTTACGCCCCCTTCAACTGGACCCAAGACGATGATAGTAACGGCGCCGTCAAAATCGACGGTACCAACCAATATGCCAACGGCTACGATGTTCAAATTGCTAAAAAGATTGCCAAAGACTTAGGTAAGGAACCTTTGGTCGTGAAAACCAAATGGGAAGGGCTTGTTCCAGCCCTTACTTCTGGCAAAATCGATATGATCATTGCCGGTATGAGCCCAACCGCTGAACGCAAACAAGAAATTGCTTTTTCAAGCAGTTACTATACTAGCGAACCGGTTCTATTGGTCAAAAAGGACTCTGCCTATGCGAATGCTAAATCTTTAGAGGACTTTAGCGGAGCAAAAATCACTTCTCAACAGGGTGTTTACCTTTATGATCTGATTTCCCAAATTCCAGGTGCCAAAAAAGAAACAGCCATGGGGGATTTTGCTCAGATGCGTCAAGCTCTGGAGGCTGGTGTTATCGATGCCTATGTTTCAGAACGCCCTGAAGCCCTGACCGCTGAATCTGCCAACGCTAAGTTCAAAATGATTCAACCTCAACCAGGTTTCAAAACTGGCGAAGAAGATACAGCTATTGCCATTGGACTTCGTAAAGATGACAGCCGCATCAGCCAAATCAATGCCAGCATCGAAACCATCTCTAAGGATGAACAAGTAGCCCTCATGGATCGTATGATCAAAGAGCAACCTGTGGAATCTACAACAACGGAGGAAGAAAGTAGTTTCTTTAGCCAAGTCGCTAAGATCCTTTCTGAAAACTGGCAACAACTCTTGCGTGGTGCTGGTATCACACTCTTAATCTCCATTATCGGAACCATCACAGGTCTCCTTATCGGACTTGCAATCGGGGTCTTCCGTACCGCTCCACTATCTGAGAACAAGGCAATGTACGCCCTACAGAAATTAGTCGGTTGGATTCTCAATGTCTATATTGAGATTTTCCGTGGTACACCGATGATTGTTCAATCGATGGTTATCTACTACGGTACAGCACAAGCCTTCGGAATCAATCTCGATCGTACACTGGCTGCTATCTTTATCGTTTCAATCAATACTGGTGCCTACATGACAGAAATCGTTCGTGGTGGTATTCTAGCAGTTGACAAAGGACAGTTTGAAGCCGCAACCGCTCTTGGTATGACCCATAATCAGACCATGCGCAAGGTTGTCCTCCCTCAGGTCGTTCGCAATATCTTACCTGCGACTGGTAATGAGTTTGTCATCAATATCAAAGATACATCTGTATTGAACGTTATTTCAGTTGTTGAGCTTTATTTCTCAGGAAATACTGTAGCAACACAAACCTATCAATACTTCCAGACCTTTACCATCATCGCCGTGATTTACTTTGTCCTCACCTTTACTGTAACCCGTATCCTACGCTTCATCGAACGTCGTATGGACATGGATACTTACACTACAGGTGCTAACCAAATGCAAACGGAGGATTTGAAAAAATGACACAACCAATCCTTGAAATCAAACACCTCAAAAAATCCTATGGGCAAAACGAAGTGCTAAAAGATATTTCTCTCACCGTCCATAAAGGAGAGGTTATTTCCATCATCGGGAGCTCAGGAAGTGGAAAATCAACCTTCCTTCGTTCAATTAATTTACTCGAAACACCTACAGAGGGAGAGATTCTCTATCGCGGAGAAAACGTCTTAGAAAAAGGCTATAATCTCACCCATTATCGTGAAAAACTCGGTATGGTTTTCCAATCTTTCAATCTCTTTGAAAATCTGAATGTCCTTGAAAATACTATCGTTGCCCAAACGACTGTACTCAAACGCGACCACTCTGAAGCTGAAAAAATTGCCAAAGAGAATCTCGAAAAAGTCGGTATGGGAGAACGTTACTGGCAAGCCAAGCCCAAACAACTCTCAGGGGGACAAAAACAACGCGTGGCTATCGCCCGCGCACTCTCCATGAATCCTGACGCCATTCTCTTCGACGAACCAACATCTGCCCTCGATCCAGAAATGGTTGGAGAAGTCCTCAAAATTATGCAGGATTTGGCTCAAGAAGGCTTGACCATGATCGTCGTAACCCACGAAATGGAATTCGCTCGCGATGTCTCTCACCGTGTCATCTTTATGGATAAGGGCGTCATTGCTGAAGAAGGCAAACCAGAAGACCTCTTCACAACCCCTAAAGAAGAACGGACAAAAGAATTTCTTCAACGCTATCTCAAATAAAATAAAAAGAAAAGACTGCAGTCTTTATATAATCTCAGATTAAAGAAAAATCCATTTTGGACAATTTCTTTAATCTTTTTCTTTTACTAGAGAAAGTTTAAAAAACTCTAAAAAATAGTATTACATCAACATCCTTAGGAGTTTCTACTATATAGTATACAACCTTTAAAGGAGCAATTTTTTAATTACTGATAGATTTTGAAACAACTGACTTTGTCAACTTGCAACTACATTTGTAAGCGTCTAAAGGCGCGATAACTGTGTCAATTGCATCATTTTAGTATAAAAGCATCAAAAAAACATCCAAGAAAATATTCTTGGATGTCCGTAAAGATTGATAACTCCATTAACCTTATCAGTGGACTGGAAATGATGATATTATGGCCTCGTTATCTCAAATACTACTGTGTGAACCCACTCATTATGAATTTGTAAGTCATTTTCTATAATCCTACTAAAGGTGAAGCCATTTTTTATAAGCACCCTCTGAGAAGCTAGATTACCCGTTGCCGTTCCTGCAATAATTTTATTTAAACCATAAGTCGTAAAGGCCTTGTCTAAAACGAGTTTAACCGCTTCGCTAGCATAGCCTAAGTTGCTAACATTTTCCCCAATCCTATACCCGAGCTCTGCTGTTTTTCGATTATTCTCTAAAACACTTAAATTGATTCTTCCGACCATAACACCTTGCGAATCTCTGATAAGATGCATGTAGACATCCCGATTCGTTTGTTCCGCTAACAATTCCTTCATGATTTCTTTAAAACCTTCTAAATTAAAATAGTTAGCTGGTCTAGGAGGTAGATTTCGTTCAAAATACTCTCGATTTTCTTTCTCAAAAGAATAGACATCTAGACTATTTTCTTCAGACAACAGCTCCAAACTAATCATTACAAATCCTCACCCATCATTATCCACACTCAAGTTTCCCCTTCTCTTCTTAGTTAAAATATTGCTAGATAGAGTTTACATTCTCGCTTTAGGATCCCCTTTTTCCTTATTACGATAGTATGTAATAAACTCTTCCTGACTATTGACAATATGCTCCTGTCCATCTATTGAGTTTTCCGCAGGAATTTTCACATTTTCAAATAAATTCGTTCCTTCCTTATACAAAAGCTGATAAATTGGCACCCCGTAAAATGCCTCATTCACAACAAACTGGACTAGACCTAGCAACTCCTACTCTAATTTTTGCAACAGCTTTACAACTTGACGATTTTCAATCTTCACATAGTATACACCACTATCACTGACAAGTTTATCCTCTTTATACTTAGCAATTTTTACAGCATAAAGGCCTCGTGGTAGGGATTGGTTGGCAAAAAATTCCTTCATGAGCCTTTCAAGCTCTTTAAGATAGTCAGCATACAAGAGATCTCTTTTTTCCTTCGGAACGAAATACTGAAATTCAAACGTCGGTATAAAAATCTCTTTTTGGAAAAGATATTGAGCATCCATTGGATACATTCCTTGCAGAGCTTGGCCCTTGCTTTGATTTTCCTCTAATATTTCATTATAAAGATAGATATTATCAGATTGGTTATTAAATTCAAAACCAATACCTTGATACTTCAAATCAGGAAGTTTAGGATCTTTTATTGAACTGTCCAGTGTTTTTAAAAATTCGCTGGTGCCTGGACTAACCTCAATACCTAAATAGGCTAATTCTGGGAAAACATCATAAATTTTTTTATAATTCTTGTAATCAATCTCTGCATCTGTCTTTCTATATGTTTTATTTTCCGAAAAGCGAGTATAGTATTTAAATCGAGTTTTAACCTGATAGGTTTTTCCGGCTATATTTTCACTGTAGGTACCATGGATTATAAATCCTCCCACGCTTGTATAGTTTTTCTCGTATTTTTCTAACTCAAACTGTCCTGTAAGACCGTAATTTTGATAAGAACGATGCACAGCTTGCTCAAGTTCAGTTCGACTTGCATGGGCAAATAGCCCCCACATATCCATTAGAGCAAGAATAGGACTAAGCACTGTGAAGATTACGATTGGGATCACTATGGATAAGCAACCTATTAATAGCCAATTTCTTTTCTTGGAGTTTCCTTCAGATTTTTTAACAGTTTTCTGTTTCCTTTTTAAGATTAGAATGAGCAAAACCAAAATCCCTAATACCAATAAAACCAATCTACAATCTCCTTTTACTTTGGACAGCTGCTAACAGATATATAGGAGACTGACAGAAATACTCGTCTCACCCTGCTAACTTATCCTGAATTCCATAAACTCGTCTGAAATGAGGAACAATCCTTGTCTCATTATACCACATGGGCAATGCCGTGAGAAGATGAGAAAAATAAAAAACACCCCATGGTGTGAACCATGAAGTGTTTCGAAACGTTGATATAATCGTATTGATTAACGTTTTGAGAATTGTGATGCTTTACGAGCTTTCTTAAGACCTGGTTTGAACAACTTTTGTTTGAATAAATTTCAAAAGCTTTTAAAATCAACGTTTTCACAGATTTTCAAACCTCAAAATTTCATTAAATTTTAACTGATTTCATCTGAATGGTGTTAATTCTATCCAAAAAATACACGAATTGAGCTGATAAATACTAAAAGTTCACACCATTAGTTAAATTATTTTTTGTTACATACATTTTTTAGATGATAGACCTCCTAATTTATTTCTTATAGCATTTGAGCAAACCTCCGTTATCAGAAAACAACCAGAAAGAAAAACCGCAAAATTAATATTTGCTTTCTGGTTGTTTTTTTATAAATTGAATTTGCAGTAAAATACTTTACTCATTTACACTATCCCTTTCTTCTATGTACTTTCTTTCATCTAAAGAAAAACCTCGTATTCATCAATTTTATTTTGTTATAGGTGAGAAAGAAGAACAAACAAGAAAAACACGGCATAAAAACCTATTCAGTTCATCGTCCTCAATCCTTGTCTGCTTCATTTTCTTTTACGAGCTCTTTTTGTGAATCCTTTTCAGAGAGTTTTTGATCGATATACTTGTTAATGGTTTCATAAAATTCCTTGGTCATCTCACTATCTAATTTTGTCGAATTATGAACTTGATTGACTTTCAATTGAACAGATTGAATACCGTAAGAGGCTTGTTTTTGGTGGAGCGTTTCTAATTCTTCTTCTGAAATCGGATCTCCAACAACCGTCAAGACCAATTCATTGTTCCTTGACTTGTAGACTTGATTAATGACCGTATGATTGGCGAACTCTTTTCCTACAAACTGTTTGATTCCTTCTTTTCGCGCTTGATCTATCGTCAGAGTGACTGCTGAATAGCTGGCTGGAAGAATCAATAATACAATCAAGGATGTCAAGCCAATTTTCATTTTAATGTTTAGCTCTTTAAATGAACTTAAGGGAGATTTCCTCATCAAAATTCTTGTTCCAACAATGTTGGTTAGCATGATAAAGACACAATTGATCAAGAAAAGATAGAGAGCCCCAAATAAAAATCGTACATTTCCATTAGCTAAACCATAACCTGCAGTACAGATAGGTGGCATCAGAGCTGTTGCAATGGCTACTCCTGGTACGATATTGTTTGCTTCTTTTTTCCTTGACCCAATTACACCTGCTATCCCACCAGCAATAGCAATGAGAACATCCCAAATGGTTGGAGAGGTTCGTGCAATCAATTCGCTACTTTCATAAGATAAGGGAGAAATCCAGAAATACAGAGCCGAGACAAGCAAGCTAACCAATACTTGAGTAAATAAAACCTCTAGAGATTGCTTGATTAAACGCGTATCAAAAATAGCTAAACCAAATCCGAGTCCAACAATCGATGTCATAAGAGGGGAAATCAGCATGGCTCCAATAATGACAGCTGTTGAATTCATATTTAAGCCGATAGAGGCAATAAAAATCGCACACATCAAAATCACTGTATCTCTTAATCGAACATGAAGATCATCATATAATTTCTCACGGTATTCACGTGTTGAATAGTTTCCGGTCATTGGTTGCTCCTTTTATTTCATATAATCTTGTTTCTGCTTGAATGATGGCAGAGAGACTTCTGTCTAATCTTACATATTTTTAATTCTCACCTGTTATTCTTTTGAAAATTATCTTTTAAATATCCATCAATCCATCCTACACACTATATCAAAAATTTTACAGTTTTTCAAGGAGAACTCAATCAATTTGAAAGATAGAGAAAGGAAGAAATTTTTGTATCCTTATCCGAAGATGAAAAAACGTTATCTCCTCTGAAAGAAGATGCCGTTTTAATCTTTAAACATGATGAGTGTGTTTGACAATCCATTGCTCCATTTTGATGTTCAACCAGAAGCCTTAGATTCCAAACGTGATGATGGTTAGAAGAAACTACTTGATCCAGTTACCGAACAGTTGTGCTCCATTCCCGTCAAAGTATAGACGTTGCCCATCCACTACTGTGTGTTTGGTTTTCCAATTTTGCATCATGCAAACCGCCCAAGGTGTTGCGATCCCCAAGATAAGCCCGCAAATTATGGCTACTAAGATAGAGTATCCAATATAATCTAGGATTCCTCCGTCAAAATAACTTTCAGATTTCATATTATCTCCTTTATTTTTATATGTTTATATTCTAGGCACTCTATTGCATTATTATTTTTTACATTTGAACAATCTTACGATAACTTCTTGAAGTAATCATAAAGATTAAAACATAGATGAGTGCAAAGATTCCACAGATTGATAAGGTTATAATCAACATCATGGTCGCATCGACTACTCCAATGACCTTTAGAATCAAGCTCAACATATGATAAGCAAAGGCCAGATGGAGGAAGGCAAAGATTACAGGAAGAAAGAAAACGGTCAAGATTTACTTGTTAATAGTTTGCTTGATCTGCTTTTGATCCAAACCAACCTTTTGCAAAATTACAAAGCGTTCGCGGTCTTCATATCCTTCAGAGATTTGTTTGTAGTAGATGACTAATACTGTACCGACCATAAAGATAATGGATAGGAAGATACCGATAAAGAAGAAGCCACCAAACATTGCATTGCCTTCTTGGCTATTATTTGCTTTACTAGATCCGTAAACAACGCTTTCCTGATTTTCAAAATGAAGCGATTGTTTATAAGGAGAGAACAAATCTTGTCCTCTCCAGAGTATGACTTTTTGGTAACCCACTACAGTTGACAAAGAGCCTGAATTTGGTGTGAAAAGTGGTGTGAATTTTGCTAAAAATCATCAAAAAAACACCCCATGGTGTGAACCATGAAGTGTTTCGAAACGTTGATATAATCGTATTGATTAACGTTTTGAGAATTGTGATGCTTTACGAGCTTTCTTAAGACCTGGTTTCTTACGTTCAACTTTACGTGAGTCACGTGTAAGAAGTCCTGCGCGTTTCAATGAATCGCGGAAGTCTGGGTCTACTTGAAGAAGGGCACGAGCGATACCATGACGGATAGCCCCTGATTGACCAGCGTATCCACCACCTACAACGTTAACGAAAACGTCGTATGAACCTACAGTTGAAGTAACTGCGAAGGGTTGGTTGATTACAAGACGAAGGTCAGCGTGTGGGATGTACTCTTCAACATCTTTTTTGTTAACAGTGATTTTACCAGTTCCTGGAACAAGGCGAACGCGTGCAACAGCGTTTTTACGACGTCCAGTACCTGCATATTGTGCTTGTGACATACTTTATTGTTCCTTTCCTTAGATAAGTCCTGAAATATCAAGAACTTCTGGTTGTTGTGCAGCGTGAGTGTGCTCAGCTCCAACAAATACTTTCAATTTCATACCTTGAGCGCGGCCAAGAGTATTGTGTGGAAGCATACCTTTAACTGATTTTTCGATCAAACGTACTGCATTTTTAGAACGAAGTTCACCAGCAGAGATTTGTTTCAATCCACCTGGGTGGTTTGAGTGAGTGTAGTAGATCTTATCAGTTGCTTTTTTACCAGTCAATTTAACTTTTTCAGCATTGATAACGATTACGAAGTCACCTGTATCAGTGTGTGGTGTGAATGTTGGTTTGTTTTTTCCGCGAAGTACGCTAGCAACAACTGCTGAAAGGCGTCCAAGAGGTACATCAGTTGCGTCAACAACGTACCATTTGCGTTCTACTTGGCCTGGTTTAGCCATGAATGTAGTTTTGTTCATGATTTCTCCTATATGAATATCGTTTTTGTTTACTGGGCGGATGTTCCGGTCCGCGGGGTATTTGAAAGGTTCCGGGGCCTTACAAATGGGGTAAACAATACCGTCTACTATCATACCAAATTTTACTACTAAAAGTCAATAGATATAAAAAATAATTTTATCTATTTTCCCGTTTAAAGTCTAGAAAAACCTCGCTTTCGCGAGGCTCTCCTATTTGTAAGCTAAGGCACGTTTAAAGCTTTTCCATAGGCCTAGATCATCTGTCTGAAGGACTAGGCTGGCATACATGCGGCCGATAAAGACCGTTGCAGTCACTGCAAAAACGACTGTAATCGCTAATGAAATCCAGGACTCTAAATCACTTGCATACCCATTAATGGCTCTAAATGGCATAAAGAAGGTCGAAATGAAAGGAATGTAGGAACCAATTTTCAGAACTAAATTGTCACCAGCAGCACCTAGAGAAGTCACACCGACAAATCCGGCTATAATCAAGAACATCAATGGCGACAAGGCCTTTCCCGAATCCTCAGGGCGAGAAACCATGGAGCCTAGGAAGGCTGCCAAAACAACGTACATAAAGAGACTAACCAAGACAAACAATAAGGTATTGAGCGAGAAGGCCTCTCCCAAGTGGTTTAAAATACCAGATTGTGCCAAGATAGGGATATCTTTAAAGAGCAGAATGGCAGCAAGTCCACCCACGACGTAAATCCCAATATGGGTCAAAATCACAAGAAGCAGAGCCAGCATACGAGCGTAGAAATAATGACTAGCTCTGATACTAGAAAAGACCACTTCCATGATTTTGGTTCCTTTCTCGCTGGCTACTTCCTGAGCAGTGACGCTAGCATAAGTAATCAAAATCATATAAAGGAAGAAACCGAGCCCTGCGGCCGCAATGGTTTGAACAATTTTTTTATTTTCCTTGGATTCATCAATCTTCTCAGTAAAGTCAACGGTTTGACTCAGGCGTTTTTCCTGTTCTTGAGACAAATTGGCTGCCGAGCGATTGAATTGGTATTGAAGTTCATTGAGTTTATTGGTTACTGCTAGCTTGATACCTGTTTCAAGCGAAGTTTCACCATGGTAAACAGCTTTGAGGACACTGTCCTCTTGATCAATAGTTAGATAACCCTTGATTTTTTCATCCTTGATGGCGGCTTGGGCACTGGCTTCATCCTGATAGTCAAAGTTAATCCCATTGGTACCCTTGAGTCCCTCAGCTACAGATGGTACGGTTGTTACTACAGCTACCTTGCTATTTTTAGCCATAGAAGATCCTTGAAGATAGCTAATACCTCCAGTTAGAGCGATAAAAAAGAATGGTGAAATGACCATAAAGAAGAAACTCCAGGACTTGACATGTCGCAGATAAGTTTCTTTAATAACTACCCACATATTTCTCATACTTCCACCCCTGATTCTAGTTTAAAGATTTCATCGATTGTTGGAGCTTGTTGGTCAAAGGTCGCGATGTATTGACCTTGAGTGAGGATTGGGAAGAGTTCCCTTCCAGCGTTCTCATCATCTAGGATCAATTTCCAACTACCTTGCTTGGTCAAGCTCACCTGTTTGACATGAGGAAGACTTTCCAGTTCTTCCTTACTTCGTTCACTTGAGACAAAGAGACGTGTTTTACCGTATTGATTGCGAACTTCTTGGACCGGTCCATGCAAGACTACACGCCCATCTCGAATCATGAGAATATCATCGCAAAGCTCCTCAACATTGGTCATGACATGGTCTGAAAAGATAATGGTCGCACCACGCTCCTTTTCTTTTAAGATGACCTGCTTGAGCAACTCAGTATTGACTGGATCCAGACCACTAAAGGGCTCATCCAGGATAATCAAGTCTGGTTCATGGATTAGGGTGATAATCAACTGGATTTTCTGCTGATTCCCTTTTGAGAGGCTCTTGATTTTGTCGGTCAATTTCCCCTTCACTTCCAGTTTTTCCATCCATTGAGGGAGTTTTTCTTTGACCTCCTTAGCATCCATGCCCTTTAGAGTAGCCAAGTAACGAACTTGCTCAAGAACTGTCAACTTGGGCATAAGACTGCGTTCCTCAGGCAGATAACCAATTCGAGCATAGGTTTCCTGGCGAATCTCCTGTCCATCCAGACTGATCTCTCCTTGATAGTCTAAAAATTTCAAAATACTGTGGAAAATCGTTGTTTTCCCAGAACCATTTTTCCCGACCAGCCCCAGAATCCGTCCTGGACTTGCCTGAAAATCTACACCAAACAAGACTTGCTTGGAACCGAAACTTTTCTCTAGATTTCTTACTTCTAGCATCTTCCACCTCCGAAATATGTTGCACTTATTATACTCCTTTTTGATAGCCTTTACAAGGATTTATGTACATTTTTATCTTGTTCATCCTTCCTTAAAAACTAAACTCTCTAAGATTTTTGAGTACCCAAGTGATAGATCAATTATAACCCAATAAAGTATAGCTGAGGGCTTTTACTCCCCAATTGTTCATTTTTGATCCTGAACTGTCTTCTTGAAACTAAAAATCCACCCCAAAGGATGGATTGATGAGTTAACGCACTTCTGCATGGACTTTTTCTTCGAGAAAAGCTTGGATTTTTTCCATATAGCGTGCGACTTCTTCGTCTGTCAAGCTCTCTTCTGGATTTTGGAAGGTTAGGCTATAAGCCATTGACTTCATGCCAAGTCCCAATTTTTCACCTGAGAAGACGTCAAAGAGTTTGATGTCTGTCAATCGTTTCACACCTGCAGCTTGGATTGCGTCTACAACTTCTTGATGGCTAGTTTCTGCTTTGAGAAGAAGGGCAATATCACGGCTGACTGCTGGGAATTTCGTGATTTCCACGAATGGAGCCGCTGGTTGTAGAGCAGCTTCGATGGCTGAAAGGTTGAGCTCCGCTACATAGGTCTCTGGGATATCGTAGGCCTTGGCAGTGACTGGATGTACTTGTCCAAGAAAACCAAGAACTTGGTCACCGAGTGAAATCACAGCTGTACGTCCTGGGTGAAGGCTAGCAATTTCAGATGTTGCTGTATAGGTCACTTCTAATCCCAAGCGAGCAAAGAGCGCTTCAAGGATTCCCTTAGCATAGAAGAAATCAACTGGAACCGCTGCTGTTTGGAAGTCTTTTTCTGCAACCAAACCTGTCAAAGCAAAGGCAAAGCTATTGATCTCATCTGGAAGGTCTTCTTTTGGATTTCCTGTTTGTTCAAATACTTTTCCAATCTCGTAAAGTGCCAAGTTTTTGTTCTTACGAGCCACATTGTAGGCAACCGTATCAAGGATACCTGAGATCATATTTTGGCGAAGGACTGAACGGTCCACAGTCATTGGCCACATGAGTTCTGTCAGCTTACTTGGTTGAGCTGTGAACTCAACTGCTTTCTCAGGCGTTGTCAGAGCGTAGGTGATGATTTCTGTCAAACCTGCTCCTTCAGCGATAGTACGAACTTGACGGCGCAATTTTTGTGTCGCAGTCAATTCCCCTGCTGTACCGTCATCTTTTGGAAGACTAGTTGGCAAGCGGTCATAACCATAGATACGAGCTATTTCTTCAAAGAGGTCTGCTTCGATGGTGATATCCCAACGACGACGCGGTACGCTGACTGTAAAGCTTTCTGCATTTCCAGAAAGGCCAAATCCAAGACGACGGAAGACATCTTCCACATCCGCATATGAAAGCTCAGTTCCGAGGACTCGGTTGACGTTAGCAAGAGTTGAAGAAACTTCCACATCAGAAGTATCAAGTTCACCAGCTGAAACGATGCCCTTACGCACCGTCGCACCGGCAAGTTCGGCAATCATACTAGCTGCCGCATCAAGAGCTTCGTTAACAGTTGCCACATTAATTCCTTTTTCAAAGCGAGAAGACGATTCAGAACGAAGGTTGAGGCGACCACTGGTCTTACGGATAGATTTGCCATTGAAAACAGCTGCTTCAAGGACAACACGACTAGATTTTTCAGAGATTTCTGTTGCTTGACCACCCATGACACCTGCAAGGGCTACTGGTTTGTCAGCAACAGTAATCACGAGGTCATTTGTTTCCAAATCACGCTCTTCCCCGTCCAAGGTCACCAATTTTTCACCAGCACGCGCTTCACGCACACGGATGTCAGTCCCTTCAAAGGTATCCAAGTCAAAGGCATGCATAGGTTGACCAAAGTAAAGCAAGATATAGTTGGTTACGTCCACTACGTTGTTGATTGGACGGATACCTTCGTTCATGAGGAGGTTTTGCAACCATTGTGGACTTGGTGCGATAGTCACATTATCCAAGATACGAGCTGCATAGTAAGGAGCCTTGTCTGTCTCAATGTTGACAGTAAGAGCATCTGCCGCAGCTTCATTTGTTTCAGTTAGAGTAAATTCTTTAAAGCTGATCGCCTTGTCATAGATGGCTGCCACTTCATGGGCCACCCCACGCATAGAAAGGGCGTCCGCACGGTTTGGAGTGATGGAAAGTTCGATGATTTCATCATCCAAGTCCAGATATGAGAAGACTTCCTCACCTAGAACAGCATCTTCTGGCAAGATTTGGATACCATCTGCAAATTCTTTTGGTACAACGGAGTCAGAAATACCCAACTCACCCAGTGAACAAATCATTCCAAGTGACTCAAGACCGCGGATTTTCCCTTTTTTGATCTTGTAGTTGTCAGCAATACGAGCACCTGGAAGTGCCACCATGACCTTGATACCCGCACGCACATTTGGAGCGCCACAGACAATTTGACGGGCTTCTTCTTCGCCAATGTTAACCTGACAAACATGGAGATGAGTTTCTGGCACATCTTCGCAAGACAAGACCTCACCGACGACAATTTTTGAGAGACCGGCAGCAGGTGATTCGACACCTTCTACCTCGATCCCTGTGGTTGACATTTTTTCAGCCAACTCTTGTGATGGCACATCAATGTCCACCAACTCTTTTAACCATTTATAACTAACTAACATATGTAAGATACCAAGGGCTATGCTGAAATCTAGATGACTTTCCTAGATTTCTTTTGGCCCTCGTTTAGATCCTTTCATTTTGTGTTTTCCAGCCCGAGGCTGTCTTAGGAAGAGCTCTTATCTCTTACCATCTCTATAGAATAAAAGTTTTTAGCCACAACTCTGTGAACAAACTCTTTCTATAAAGTTACATTTAAATAGTAAAACTTAACTTCCCAATTAAGAACTATTTCATTCAACCTTCATAGAATGCTTAACTATTTTTTCACAACCACCTTGAATTAATTTTTTTAAATTTTGATAACCAGGATGATAAACAGCATAAAAACTAAGTTCAATATTTAAATCTGAGTTTTCTGAAATTTCTTCTATTAATTCTTCTATAAAAAAAATAAAATCTTTACGCTTACTCTTCGACAAAGCACCACAAACATATATATTTAACTTTTCTTCTTTTGAATCCTGGGACAATATTTCTAATTGTTCGATTAATTCTTTATACGATTGTTTTCTGTAGTCCTTTTTATTATCATCCTTTACTGCCGAAATTAAATTATCCATTACAGATTCGACAACATCAGAAAATAGATCAGTTACATATGATCCGTATAGATTCCTCCAAAATGTACTTGTTTTCATAGTTAAGAATCTTAAATGACGATCATTAATATTTGAATGATGAAATGAAGAAAAATTACTATCAGGGGATTGTTCTCTTTTAGCAGAGGGGTTTACCATAAGTATTATATTAGAAGGATTTATGTAGTCTTTTTGATGATTTTCAATAGCTTCTTCATAGGATATATTTTCAGATGTTGCTTTATCATTATTTTTAGATTCTTTATAAATCGCAAATGAAGATATATCACCAAACTTCTCTAAAAGTTTGTTATAGTTTTGTTCCGAAATCATAAAATATCCTCGCGTTTCAATCTTATTTAAACTGTTCTGAGAAGCGGACATCCCCTTGGTAGAAGCCACGGATATCGTTGATTCCGTAACGGAGCATAGCTACACGCTCTTGACCAAGACCAAAGGCAAATCCAGAGTAAACAGTCGCATCAATTCCACTCATTTCAAGGACACGTGGGTGAACCATACCGGCCCCCATAATCTCAATCCAACCTGTTTTCTTACATACGTTACAGCCATCTCCACCACACTTAAAGCAGGAAACATCCACTTCAACAGATGGCTCTGTGAATGGGAAATAAGATGGACGCAGACGGATCTGACGCTCTTCCCCAAACATTTTTTGCACAATCAACTGAAGCGTTCCTTGAAGGTCTGCCATAGAAATGTTCTTCCCAACAACCAAGCCTTCGATTTGATGGAATTGGTGACTGTGGGTCGCATCATCCGTATCACGACGGAATACACGTCCTGGTGAGATCATTTTCAAAGGACCTTTTGAAAAATCATGGGCATCCATAGCACGCGCCTGAACTGGAGACGTATGAGTACGGAGCAAGATTTCTTCTGTGATATAGAAAGTGTCCTGCATATCGCGAGCTGGATGATCTTTAGGAAGGTTCATACGCTCAAAGTTATAGTAATCTTTCTCAACTTCAAAACCATCCACGACTTGGTACCCCATACCGATAAAGATATCTTCGATTTCCTCACTGGTTTGTGTGAGGATATGACGGTAACCAGTCGCAACTGGACGACCTGGAAGGGTCACATCGAGGCTCTCACTTGCTAGTTGAGCTGCAACTTTCTTTTCTTCCAAGAGTTTAGCTGTTTCTTCAAAAGCAGCTGTCAAGACATCACGAGCTTCATTGACGTGTTTCCCGATGATTGGGCGCATCTCGGCAGAGACATCTTTCATCCCTTTAAGGATTTCAGTAAGCGACCCTTTTTTACCAAGGACAGAGACACGCAAGTCTTGCATCTCTTTTTCATTTTCAGCAGAAATCTGCTTCAAGCTAGCCAGCGTTTCTTCGCGAAGCGCTTTTAATTGTTCTTCAATAGTTGACATAATTCCTCCATCAGTCGCTCGTAGATAAAAAGAAAACCACATGCCAAAAACTCCACTCGGAGCGTTGACACGCGGTACCATCCGTTTTCATCTGACAAGTCAGACCTTCATTTCTAAATCCATACGCAAGTGAATTCACCCAGCTTTCATATAGAGAGCTTGCAGTCACGGCTCTCCTCCCTGATATACTTCCCTTGAGTTACTAGTCTTGCGGATTTCTATTCAATTACTACATAGTTTATCAGATTTTTACCATTCTTGCAAGACCTATCTCACTTCTGCTTGCCTTTAAATCGCCATTGGAAGCGGAGCTTATCATAGAAGGGAAACTCGATAAACAGGACTCCCAAGCCCACACAGAGACTGGCAAGGACGTCTGATGGGTAGTGAACTCCCAAATAGACCCTTGATACCAATACACTGACTAGGTAAAGACCAAGGACGATTTGCACGATTTTTCTCCAGACTGGATCTTTAATCCGTTGACTGAGAATGACAATCAAAGTGCCTACCATCAAAGTTACAGCCAGAGAATGGCCACTTGGGAAGGAAAATCCCTTCTCCTCGACTAGGTGTAAGATAGCTGGTCGTGGGCGCTGGTAGATATTTTTAAAGGTCACGATTAAAAGACCTGCCAAGGCCAGATTCCCCAGCATGAAGAAGCTTTCTATCTTCCACTGCTTTCGATAAAAGACAAAGGCTGTAATTATAACCCAGGTGATAATTACCGGGATATCAATCAAATGCGTAAGCGCACGGAACAAAACTGTCAAATAATCTGGTAAGTCTCCGCGAATGGCAGTCTGAATCGGTTGATCAAAACCGACCAGTGTCTCAGGATAGAACTTAACCATATAGCCAAGAAGGACGAAAAGTAAAAGGGCAAAAGAGCCCTTCATTAAAAATGTTTGTTTATCTCTCATAATGTTTTAAGGTTGGTTTCAAGAGGACGTATAACAACCAGAATGAAATGGCAAAGATTACACCTTCAATCAGGTTAAAAGGCAATACCATGGTCATGAGGTAGTTGGAAAGTCCCATAATTTTTCCAATATCAAAGTTGGCAAACTTCGCGTACAAAGGAACAGCATAGACATAGTTGAGAACCAACATAGCAGCAGTCAATCCAATAGTTCCCGCTAGAGATGCTAGAAGGAAACGAAGGGTTGTCCGTTCCTTTTTCCAAATCAAACCAAAGGCGATAACAAAAACTCCCAGAGCTACGATATTCATTGGCAACCCAATGTAGGTATTCACTCCCTGACTGTTCAGAAGCAACTTCAAGAGTGATCGCAGCAAAAGGATCCCTAGAGCAGCAGGCAAATCCATCACCACCAAGCCCACAAGGACTGGCAAGATACTAAACTCGATCTTGAGGAAGGTCGCCGCTGGCAAGAGCGGAAAGTCAAAGTACATCAGCACAAATGAGATGGCTGATAAAATCGCAATGGTCGAAAGTCGACGTGTGTTTGTCATAACAGGTTCCTCCAATTTTCTATAAAATCAGAAGAAGTTGGAAAGGATCCCTCTATCTATTCTCACTTTTTATATCCCAAAAGTTCCCCCTCACTCTGTTGAGCAAGCGGTTGCAATTTATCTATAAACTCATCCGAACAGACAAAGCTATTCTTTCGTCTTCTCCCATCCAGACTATACTGTCGGTTGTGGAATCGCACCACATCAGCTTGCGCTCGCGGACTTATTTGGCCAAGATATTTTAGATTTACCTGGGCGTCGCAGTCGAAGATAATACTTAAAGTATATCGAGACAAGACAACGACGAGAAAGCTAAAATAGCTAGTCAAATTTACCGCCGGTCGGGAATTACACCCTGCCCTGAAGACCCTCTAATCATAACAAAAAACGCTTGCAAGTGCAAGCATTTTGTTTATTTCAATTTGTCCACTTCATAAGTGTGAACAAGCTCCAAACCGGCAAAATCTTGCTGGCGAAGAGCCTCATAGACAATCACGCAGACCGTATTGGAAACATTGAGACTGCGGACATGTTCATCATTCATGGGAATACGGAGGGCCTTCTCAGGATGTTCTCTCATAAAATCCTCTGGTAAGCCCTTGTCTTCACGTCCGAAGAGAAAATACTGATCTTCACCACTTGCCAAATTCGCCTCAGAATAGACCTTTTCTGCAAATTTGGAAATCAGGTAGACTTGCCCTTTCATCTGAGACATAAAGTCTGCCAAGTTATCATAAAAATAAATCTCAAGCTTATCCCAGTAATCCAAACCAGCCCGCTTCATCTTGCGATCATCAATAGGAAATCCCATCGGTTTGATGATGTGGAGAGGAGAATTGGTCGCAGCGCAAGTACGCGCAATGTTGCCTGTATTTTGTGGAATCTGAGGTTCAAATAAAACAATGTGATTTGTCATGACTGGCTTCCTTTTATCATTGCAAAAAAATAGCCACACTGCCCGGAGTCAAGCTCAGCAAACAGCGTGGTTAAGGCATCGTTAACTTACCTCACAACAGGTTTGAAGTAAATCAGCGAAACTACTTTCTTAGTATAACACTTTCAGAATCAATGTCAATAGAAACGACTTGATTTTTTTTACTTTTTTTAATGATATTTTCATGTTTGGTCATTCCATTTCTGAAAAGGGATAGTAAAAGAGTAAAATCACTTCAAATCAGAGACCTTGTTATAGAAGTTAAGTATATTTATCTTCAAAAACTTGAAAAAGCCCTTTCTCCCCCTAAAAATCGCCTTGGCAAGTGCATTTTTTGCTAAAAAAGGGTATGATAGTTACATCATGAAAAAGTAGGTTTTTTATATGAAAATTGTCCTTGTTGGTGGAGGGAAAGTCGGTTTTGCCCTCTGTCGTTCACTAGTTGCAGAAAAACATGACGTTGTCCTCATCGAGCAAAATGAAGCTGTACTGAACCATATTGTCAGCCGCTTTGACATCATGGGACTCCTTGGAAATGGTGCCGACTTTGCCATCTTGGAGCAAGCCGGTGTTCAAGAGTGTGATATCTTTATCGCTCTAACTGAATACGATGAAGTGAATATGATTTCAGCGGTACTGGCTAAAAAAATGGGCGCTAAAGAAACCATCGTCCGAGTGCGAAATCCTGAATACTCTAATGCTTATTTTAAAGAGAAAAATATTCTTGGATTTTCACTTATCGTTAATCCAGAACTCTTAGCAGCCCGTGCCATCTCAAATATCATCGATTTCCCTAATGCCCTCTCAGTGGAGCGTTTTGCTGGAGGTCGTGTCAGCCTGATGGAGTTTGTTATCAAAGATTCTAGCGGCCTCTGTCAAATGCCAATCTCAGACTTCCGTAAGAAATTTGGCAACATCATTGTCTGTGCTATGGAGAGAGATCATCAACTCATGATTCCAAGTGGTGATGTCACTATCCAGGACAAGGATAGGATTTTTGTTACGGGAAATCGTGTGGATATGATGCTTTTCCACAACTATTTCAAATCGCGTGCAGTGAAAAGCTTACTTATCGTCGGGGCTGGAAAAATCGCTTATTATCTACTTGGCATTTTGAAAGACAGCCGTATCGATACCAAGGTCATCGAGATTAACCCTGAAAGAGCCCGTTTCTTTAGTGAAAAATTCCCAAATCTCTATATCGTTCAGGGAGATGGGACTGCCAAAGATATCTTACTAGAAGAAAGTGCTCCTCACTACGACGCAGTCGCAACCTTGACTGGAGTTGATGAGGAAAATATCATCACCTCTATGTTCCTTGACCGTGTTGGCGTCCATAAGAATATCACCAAGGTCAACCGAACTAGCCTCCTAGAAATCATCCATGCGCCTGATTTTTCAAGTATCATTACACCAAAAAGCATCGCGGTAGATGCCATTATGCACTTTATCCGTGGTCGAGTAAACGCCCAATACTCAGATCTTCAAGCCATGCACCATCTAGCAAACGGACAAATTGAAACTCTCCAATTCCAAATCAAGGAAGCTAATAAAATGACTGCCAAACCTCTTTCACAGTTAAAATTGAAAAAAGGGGTTCTCATCGCAGCTATTATCCGAAAAGGAAAAACAATCTTCCCTACTGGAGAGGATACACTGGAGGTCGGAGACCAGTTACTGGTAACTACCCTGCTACCAAACATCACCAAAATTTATGATTTGATTGAGAGGTAAAAAATGAATAAAAGTATGATTCGTTACCTCCTCTCAAAACTTCTCTTGATTGAGGCTATTCTACTCCTAGTGCCTGTGAGTGTAGCGACCTATTATCAAGAATCCAGCCAAGTGTTTACAGCTCTTTTTACTACGATTGGAATTTTAGTCCTTCTCGGTGGTCTAGGCGTTTTACGAAAACCGAAAAATCAGCGGATTTATGCCAAGGAGGGTGTCTTAATCGTTGCCCTCTGTTGGATTCTCTGGTCTTTCTTTGGAGCGCTTCCCTTTGTCTTTTCAGGACAAATCCCAAGTGTCATTGATGCCTTCTTTGAAATTAGTTCTGGTTTCACAACTACAGGAGCGACCATTCTAACAGATGTCTCGGTTCTCAGTCGTTCTCTCCTCTTCTGGCGAAGTTTCACCCACTTGATTGGAGGGATGGGGGTGCTTGTCTTTGCGCTTGCCATTATGGACAATGCTAAGAATAGTCACTTAGAGGTGATGAAGGCAGAGGTCCCTGGTCCTGTCTTTGGTAAGGTTGTATCCAAACTGAAAAACACTGCCCAGATCCTCTATCTCCTTTACCTCGGGCTCTTCTCCCTCTTTGTCGTCATCTACTATTTAGCAGGTATGCCCTTGTTTGATAGCTTTGTCATCGCTATGGGAACAGCGGGAACCGGGGGATTCACCGTCTACAACGATGGAATTGCCCATTACGGCAGTTCCCTGATTACCTATCTTGTCAGTTTTGGCGTTCTGGTTTTCGGTGTCAATTTTAACCTGTATTACTTCCTCATGCTCCGTCGGGTCAAGGCCTTCTTTGGAGATGAAGAACTACGAGCATATGTAATCATTGTCCTAGTTTCTACCGGCTTGATTACTCTTAATACGCTCCACCTCTACCAAGGTGTCTCTAAAAGTGTTGAAATGGCCTTCTTTCAGGTTTCCAACATCATCACGACAACAGGTTTTGGTTACGGAGATATCACCAACTGGCCTCTCTTCTCCCAGTTTATCCTCCTCTTCCTCATGGCAATCGGTGGCTCAGCTGGCTCAACCGCAGGTGGTCTCAAAGTTATCCGTGGACTCATCCTTACAAAAATTGCCAAAAACCAGATTTTGTCCATCTTATCCCCTCACCGTGTCTTAACTCTTCATGTCAATAAAACGGTGATAGACAAGGATACTCAGCACAAGATTCTTAAATATTTTGCCATCTATATGATGATTATTCTCTCTCTCATCTTTATCGTCAGTCTTGATAGCAATGATTTTCTAGTCGTGACCAGTGCGGTCTTCAGCTGTTTTAACAATATCGGACCGATTCTAGGTACAACCTCTAGTTTTGCCATCTTTAGTCCCATCTCTAAAATCCTCCTCTCATTTGCAATGATTGCAGGCCGCTTAGAGATTTACCCAATTTTGCTACTCTTTATGAAACGTACCTGGTCTAAACGTTAATTACAATACAATCCCCCTTTTACAAGCTAGTAAAAGGGGATTTTTTCTATTAAAAATGAGAAGACCTTTCGGTCCTCTCCTAATCTGTTTATTTTTTAAGAGCTTCCTTGTAACGAGAAAGTTCTGCTTGATTGGCCCAAACATAGTGACCTGGACGAATCTCCACCATAGACGGCTTGTCTGTCTCATAATCATGTTGATCAGGATCGTAAACTTTCAAGACCTTCTTGCGTTCCAAGATTGGATCTGGAATCGGCACAGCAGATAGAAGCGCTTGAGTATAAGGGTGGACAGGATTGTTAAACAACTCCTCTGTCTCCGCCACTTCGACGATAACCCCCTTATAGATAACCGCGATACGGTCTGAGATAAAGCGAACAACTGACAAGTCATGCGCGATAAAGAGATAGGTCAAGCCCAACTCTTTTTGGAATTTTTTGAGCAAGTTTAAGACCTGTGCACGAACAGATACGTCCAAGGCAGAGATTGGCTCATCCGCAATAACGAAATCAGGCTCCATCACAAGGGCACGGGCAATCCCGATACGCTGACGTTGACCACCAGAAAACTCGTGTGGGTAACGGGTCAAGTGTTCTTTCAAAAGCCCAACTTCATGAATCATCTTTTGAACTTTTTCTTTTCGATCTTCTTCGTCTTTGAACAAGTGATAGTTGTAAAGACCTTCAGAGATGATATAGTCAACTGTCGCACGCTCATTCAAGCTAGCTGCAGGGTCCTGGAAAATCATCTGGATACGACGAATCAAGTCTGATGATTCCTTGTGAGATTTTTTCCCATTAATTTTCTGCCCATCAAAGATAATCTCTCCTTTACTGGTATTATTCAAACCAATAATGGCACGACCAATCGTTGTTTTTCCACTACCAGACTCACCAACAAGAGAGAAGGTTTCTCCTTTGTTGATAAAGAAGTTGGCGTTTTTAACCGCGACAAACTTCTTACTTCCTTCACCGAAGGAAATTTCTAAATCTTTAATTTCTACTAATTTTTCAGACATTTCCTTCCTCCTAGTCTTCTAGATGAGCAAAGCCCATTTTATCACGAATCTTGCCATGCAAATCTGCAATGACCCCAGGTTTTTCAACTTTAGGAGCATTCTCATGAAGCAACCAAGTCTTAGCCCAGTGAGTATCAGTGACTGAAAACTGAGGCGCTTTCTGTTCAAAGTCAATTTGCATCGCATAATCTGAACGAAGAGCAAAGGCATCACCTTTCAACTCAGTATAAAGAGACGGTGGTGTTCCTGGGATAGAGTACAATTCCCCTTTATCATCAGCAAGCTGAGGCAAGCTAGACAAGAGACTCCAAGTATAGGGATGACGTGGGTCATAGAAGACTTCCTCAACAGTTCCGTATTCTACACTTTCACCAGCATACATAACCGCTACTTTATCGGCAATACTTGCTACCACACCAAGGTCATGGGTGATAAAGATAATGGTAAAGTGGTACTCATTTTGCAAAGTTTTAAGCAAATCAATGATTTGCGCTTGAATAGTTACGTCAAGGGCCGTTGTCGGCTCGTCACAGATCAAGATATCTGGACGGCATGCAAGGGCAATCGCGATAACGATACGTTGACGCATCCCTCCAGAATATTGGAAAGGATACTCCTCGAAACGTTTTTCAGCGTCTGGAATTCCGACCTTGTTCATATAGTCGATTGCCATCTCTTTGGCTTCATTAGCTGTTTTCCCTTGGTGTTTAACGATCACTTCAGTGATTTGGCTACCGATTGTATTGATTGGGTCCAAACTTGTCATAGGGTCTTGGAAGATAGTCGCAATCTTAGCACCACGAATCTTCTCCCATTCCTTGTTAGAAGTAAGAGCAGTCAAGTCTTGTCCACGATAGTCGATGCTTCCTTGGGCAATACGTCCATTGTCTTCTAACATCCCTGTAAAGGTTTTTGTTAATACAGATTTACCAGAACCGGACTCACCTACCAAGGCAAGAACTTCTCCTTCAATCAGATCTAGAGAAACTCCTCGGATAGCCGTCAGAACTTTGTCACGAACGTCAAATTCCACGACAATATCGCGAGCAGTCAAAATTACATCTTTTCCTTTTATCATGTCTACTCCTATCTATGTGTACGTGGATCACTAGCATCCGCTAGGTTTTGACCAACAACGAAAAGAGATAGGGATACCAAGATCAAGGTTGTCAACGGAATCCAAAATAAGTAAGCGTTGGTCGTAACGTTTTGTGAGTAATCTGAGATCAAACGTCCCAAACTTGGCACTGTTACAGGCAATCCCAATCCAAAGAAGGAAAGGAAGGCTTCATAAGAGATGAAGCTTGGCAACATCAAGGTCATTGTAGAAACAATAACAGATACCAATTGTGGCATGATGTTTTTAACGATAATTTTAAAGGTTGGTGTTCCAAGTGTTTGAGAAGCAAGGTTGTATTCCAAGTCACGGTAACGCATGATTTGGATACGAATCATATAGGCAATCCCAATCCAAGTTGTGACACTCATGGCAAAAATCAAATTCCAAAAACCAGCACCGATTGAGTAAGTCAAGACAATGACAATCAAAAGCGATGGGATATTTGAGATAACATTATAAACTTCCATCATGACACGGTCAACGGATTTTGAAATCCCCCAAATCCCACCAACAATAACCCCAATTACAAGGTTGATAAAAGTGGCAATTACAGAGATGAGAATCGAGTTACGCGCACCAAACCAGACCCCATCAAACAAGGATTTACCATTGCTATCTGTTCCAAACCAATGTTCAGCACTTGGTGCTTTAAAACGCGCATTAAAGTCATTCACCTTACTTACATCATTAAAGTCAAAATCTGAGAACATTGGGTAAATAAAGCTCATCAAGATAATGGAGACCAAAATCCCCAACATGACAATTGTTGATTTTTTCTTTAGAAATTGTCTAAATACAGAACCCCAGTATGAATAGGCAGGAGCATCAATTGTTTCAGAGGCAAAATCGTCACGTTTTACGAACTGAAATTTTTCTTTATCGATTGTTGACATTATTTGCCTCCTTTCTCTGTCAATTTAATACGTGGGTCAAGCATTGTCATCCAGATATCTCCTATAAGTAGAGAGAAGATAGAAATACACGTAAAGATGAAGACGAGACCAACTACCATCGAGTTATTTGATGCCTTAACAGAGTCAATCAGCATTTTACCCATACCCGGGAAGGCGAAGACCGTTTCTGTCAATGTTGCACCACCGATAACCCCGATTACGGCACCAGGAATACCTGAAACCAGTGGAACCATAGCATTTTTAAAGATGTGTTTATTCGAAATTTCTTTTTCAGACAAACCTTTGGCACGAGCAAAACGTACGAAGTCCTGAGATTGCAAGTCGATCATGTAACGACGGATCCAGATAGCTGTACTTGGCGCACCCAATAGACCTAGAATGACTGCTGGCAAGACGTAGGAACGCCAATCTCCAGCCCCCAAGATAGGAAATGAGTCAGGCAGACCAATAGATGATCCAATCAAGCGCACGATGTAAACCAAAGCGATCGTTGGAAGGGCAAGCAAGAAGGTTAGAGCACCTGTCGAGAAGCTATCAATCCAAGTATTCTTGTGGCGAGCCATAGCAGATCCAAGAGGAATGGCAATCGCATAAGAAATAACCAAACCGATCAAACCAGCAACAGCCGAGCTTGCAATCATAGATGGATATTGGTAATTACTTTCTGTGGCTGTATATGGATCGTCCTTACCATAGTTGGCTACCTCACGCGCGTCTGCTTGACTTGGAGATTTGTAGGTACGAGAGTAAATATCTACAGATGAAGTCTTTTTACCCATAGGGAATTGAACTTCTGATGTCTTAGTTTGTCCCTGACCTTGTGTGATAACTTGAAGCACTGGTGTGTTTGCATAAGTTGGATAAGAATCTCCCAAGTTAATGTTCACAAAATTTTGGTGTACAAATGGGAATTGATTGTTGAAATACAAAAGGTATTTATGTTTTGTTCCTGAACCAACCAATGACCAACCGATAGCAGGATCATTTTCGAAACGAAGATAACGTTGCAAGTTTGGATTTTCAGGGTCTTGAATCTTGTTTGTATGATCAATATCAATCAAGTTTGAATAGAATTTGAAAACACGTTCAAAAATCGGAATTTCACGCGTAGCATAGAATTGACCACTTTCTGAGAATACACCGAGTGTCCAACCATTCCCAAGTTGGTTGATGTATTTTTCGTAGATTGCCTTGTTAGTATCATTGGCATCCACTGTTACAGACGAGTCCATTGTACTCGCTCTTTCTTGTAACTCCTTGGTATCGTAATACTCAATATAGCCCATCCGCTCATAAACGGTATTTTCATAATCATCCCGCTTATCAGCTGTAGTTGCAATCTTGTTATAGTTGGTATCCTGCTTGAAAATTAGTTTCCGAGGAACCATCGTATAGATAATTGTGTAGGTCAAAGTTGTCACCAAGAAAATAGACAACAATGAACGCAATACACGCATAAAAATATATTTCTTCATATCGTTTCCTTTTAAAATCCCAAAAGAACCTTCTCCTCATGGAGAGAAAGTTCTCTTGAGAGTTATTTATTTAACGTGATTAGCCAATTCTTTTTGAACTTTTTCGTTTGCTTCTTTTTTCTCTTTGAGCCATTTTTCACGAGCTTGTTCATATTCCGCTTTTGTTACAGTCTTACTTTGTAATTTAATGTATTTGAAGTAAAGGTCTGAACTCTTATCTCCTGATTGACTATATGGAGCCGTGAATGGTACGACACGAGAAATGAATGGTGCTGCACCACTACCAGACATAGCAGGAATAAAGAGAGAGCTATCTGTCAACCAAGCTTGAGCTGCCGCGTATTTTTCATAACGAACATTCAAGTCTGTAGTTTCTTTAGCAGCTTCGTCAATCAACTGATCGTATTCTTTCAAGCCAACTTTGTCAACCGCTGGGTTATCCGGATTATCAAATCCCATATATGTTTTGGTTTGGGACTTGTTTGTTGATTTGAGGATATCAAGATAAGTTGATGGGTCTTCATAGTCTGGATTCCATCCAACGGCACCTGAAAGATCCCAGTCCTCTGCTGCTGCATTTGGTGCATGGTATGTGATATTCATTGCCTCATCTTTAGAAATTTGATGAATATCAATGACTACGTTTTCTTCTCCAAGCACTTTTTCAACTGTCTGTTTGAAGGATTGGATACGAGCAACATACCCTTTGTTTGTTTGATCTACTGGAATATCCAAATGGATTGGGAATTTCACGCCTTCTGCTTCCAATGCAGTCTTAGCTTTTGCTAGTTCTGCTTTGGCTTTATCGGCGTTGAAGAGTCCATCTTGACCATCAGCTAAGTTTACGTTTTTCCATTCATCACCATAAGCTGCCATCTTTTCAGTCACCAAGTCACCAAAGGTTTTTTCACCTGCTGAGACAAAGTCTGGTTTGACAAAGAGATTACGAACGGCAAGAGGAGCTGCTTCAGTACCATTGATCTGTGCTGAATAAGCTGTACGGTCAAAAGCAAAGTTCAAAGCCTGACGGAAGTCTTTGTTAAGGAGGGCTTTCTTAGTTGATGTTTTTTCCTCGTCAGTTGTTTTGGCAGTATACTTGTAACCTTGACGATCAATGTTTACACCTAAACCAGCGATTCCTGGTCCAGCTGGTGTATAGTAGATATTGTCCTTGTAGTCTTCTGCCACTTTAGAATAGTTTGAACTTGTAGGGAAGAGACGAGCATAGCTATAAGCTCCACTTGTAAAGTTGCGTTCAAGAGATTCTTGGTCGGAACCATCATAGAAAGCAAGGGTAACTTTGTCAAGGTGAACATTGTCTTTATCCCAATACTGTTCATTCTTAGCGAATTCGATAGAAGATTTAGCTGTTAAACTTTTCAGCAAGAACGGACCGTTGTAAAGCAAAGAAGTTGGATCTGTTGGTTTAGCAAAATCATCTCCTTTTGATTTTTCAAATTCCTCGTTTAATGGCCAGAAGATTGAGTAGGACATCTTAGAGTTCCAGTATGGTTCTGGCTGGTTCAAAGTATACTCAAGAGTATAGTCATCAACTGCCTTAATACCTACTGTAGAAAAATCCTTTGAATTTCCAGCTTTATAGTCAGCTAGACCTTTAACTGAACCTTCTGCTAGATAAAGCGCTTCTGACTTTTTATCTGCTGCGTGCTTCAAGCCATTTACAAAGTCTTTCGCTGTTACTTCAGCGTACTCTTCTCCATCAGAGGTAAACCATTTGACACCTTTACGAATCTTGTAGGTATAAGTCAAACCGTCTTTTGAGACTGACCAGTCTTCTGCAACTGCAGGAGTCAAATTCCCATATTTGTCATTTGTAAAGAGACCATCGATACCATTTGAAGTGGCAACTTTAGTGCTTTGTTTCCCTGAAATGAGGTAATCCAATGTTTCTGGGTCAGATGAATAAACATAACCAAAAGTTTTTGGTGCTGCTGAATCAGATGATTTTGAAGAACTGCAAGCAGCTAATACTCCTGTTGCTAATAAAGCAATACCTGCTGCAACAAATACTCTACTTTTTTTCATATTTTTAACTCCTCTTGAAAAATTTAGGCTTACTGGAAATTATAACATATATCTTCTAAAAAGTAAACGAATTTTCAGAATATTTAGGCGTCCATCTACAAAAAACTTTCATTTGTCAAAATTATTGCACTCTTTGTTTGTGTCTACGAAAAATACTTTCTCGTTTATCTCTCCTTAAAACGATATTTGTACAAGTTTTTCTCACCTCCTCGATAATAAACCGTTTTTTAAAATTGGATTTTCGATTAAGAAAGTATTGACGTAAAATGATTTTCAAGGTATAATATTAAACGTTGAGGCGGTATAGCCAAGTGGTAAGGCACGGCTCTGCAAAAGCTTGATCGTCGGTTCAAATCCGTCTACCGCCTTTCAGTACCTGAATTAACAGGAATTAACCGAATGAAAAGCCCGAAAAACGGGCTTTTTTGTTATCCCTAATAGATAGGGATAGCTGTATCTACCATATAGATTTACAAAAAGCAGTGACTTGAGTCACTGCTTTATTCTGTTTCTTCTTCAGGTTCTAATTCTGTGATTTGGACTTTTACCTTGGTAACACGTCCATTTTTCACCTTATCATTAGTCAAGACGATTTGTTTGTTTTGGCTGACCAGTTCATAACTGATTTTTTCAGTTGTTGGAATCGTGCCGACACCTGTCAAATAATAACCGGCAATGGTATCCACATCATCGCTTTCTAGTTCAACACCAAAGTAGTCGTTGAAGTCGTTAAGATTCATGGTTCCCTGTGCAATATAGGTATCTTCACCGATTTGATGGACTTCGATTTCTGCTCTGTCTGTTTCGTCATCAATTTCGCCAACGATTTCCTCTAGGAGGTCTTCCAGAGTTACCAAACCAGCCATACCACCGTATTCGTCTAGTAAGATTGCCATTTGGTTTTGGGTATTTCGAAGCTCTTTAAGGAGGTCGTCCACAAAGATGGTCTCAGGCACAAACAGTGGCGTTTGGAGGATTCGTTTCCAGACAATATTTTCAAAGCCATCTGCATAGGCGGCGTTTAGCAAACGTTTGGTATGAATCAAACCGATAACATTGTCTTTATCACCGTCATAAACGGGAATACGTGAGAAATTTTGCTTCAAAATGCTTTGGATAATCGTTTGGCTGTCATCCTGAATATCTACCATAAAAGCATCTGTACGAGGCACCATTAGTTCACGAGCCATCAGTTCATCTAGAGAAAAGATTCCCTGTAGCATTTCAATCTCATCTGCATCCAGTGTTTCTTCACTATTGGTGAGCATGTACTCTATTTCATCACGTGTCATCTTTTCATCAGCATCATCAAAGGTCATTGGCGTCACACGACTCAACAAATTAGTTGAAGCAGATAACAGCCAGACAAAGGGACTTACAATCTTTCCAAGACCAATAATAATTGGTGCTGTTCGAATCGCCAAAGCATCTTTCAAATTGAGGGCAATCCGCTTAGGATAGAGCTCACCAAAAACAATGGAAATGTAGGTCAAGAATGCCAAAGAGAGGAAACTTGCAATAGCGTAAGCTGTTTCTCCGTTCCCCATCCAAGAGGCAATTTCGCGTCCTAGAGTTTCTGCTAAACTAGCCCCTGATAAGATAGTAATTAACGTGATACCGACTTGAATCGTTGATAAAAAGTGATTAGGATTTTCAAGTACCTTTAGCAAACGGATATAACGTTTATCTCCTTCTTCTGCTTTTTGTTCTACTCGGGCACGATTTAGTGACACCATAGCCATTTCTGTAGCTGAGAAAAAAGCATTTAAAAAGGTCAATACAACTAAAAGTACAAATTGCAGTAACAAATCCTGACTGCTCGGGTCTTCCATGGTCTTTCTCCTAAAATAGTATCTTGTGCTCCATTATATCATAAATAGGCGTAGGAATCACATTATTTTCTAATTTATACAATTGCTCCCTTATCTACGATAGACAAAGGAGCGATTTTTGTTCTTTTATAGATTGTTTCTAGTTTGTCACCGTTACTTGCCCTGTTTGGTGATCAAGCTGGATTCCCTTTTGAACATTGGGGATTAGGACATTGAATTCCAACTCGCCATCCGAAGACTTGGCTTCAATTTGTGAAGCGGATGGAACTAGATCCTCATTTGTCGCATAGTGAAGCGTCACCCGATAACGGACCCTCTTATTTTGATCCAAGGCTTTTCTAACCAAACTCTCATAGTAGTTCTGGCCTGTCGAATCCTCAGCCTGCGCTTGGTTTGCCCAAGCTGTCTGGACTGCAATGTTCTTGGGATTGCTAGTAGAGGCATCAAAACCATCCAAACCACCTATCAAGGCATAGCCCAGCAGGTGTCCTCTATCAACTGCATGTGTATAGGCTCCCTTTAGATTCTTGACCTGATGCCATCCTGGTGGCGTCCAAGAGGTGGAGCCATTTCCAGTCTCTTCACGATTCTTATACTGCCGAGTCGCTTTGGATAAGAGGGCATTGGCAACAGTTGGGACTGTCTCTTTCCCGACTGGTTTTGTTTTATTATCCGCATAGGGTTTGCTAGAAACCTTGGCATCTAGATTGGTTTTATTACCATTAACGACAAAGGCCCCTGCTCCATTCCACTCTAGACCACCATTAATTTGGTTTTTGATTGACTCAGTTAAGACACTTTCAGCCAACTCCTGACTGGGAGCTTCTGAAGCTTGTTTTTTCTGACTCACTTTGGTTTTAGGCGTGTTTGATGTCGACTGCATCTGCTTAATATAATAGCTTCCAGCAGCCAAGAGTAAGAATATGAGTAACCCTACCAGGGTCTGTCTTGTTTTTTTGTTCATTTTTCTCCTTATTTCTTTAGAAAAAGACTGGTTTCCCAGCCTAATTTCCTGTAAATTTGCTAATCAATTCCTGCCACTTTGCTGGAGACAAGATAGCCCACGGATCCTGTCCCTTTCCTAGAATCCCATAGCCAACCATCAAGCCGATTCCTAAAGCAAGAAAGCCTAGCAATAGTACGATAAAAATCAACAGTAAGCGACGGAGTACATAGCGTATTCTCTTGTTTTTATTTCTATTCCTCTTCATCGTCAACCTCAATCCGCTGAATCTTCGCTCCTAGCTGAGCTAACTTTTCATGGAAGCGATAGTAACCTCTATCAAGGTGAACTAATTTACCGACAACTGTTTGTCCCTGCGCCACCAGACCTGTCAAAATCAAAGCAGCACTAGCGCGAAGGTCCGTTGATAGAACTTCAGCCCCCTGTAAAGCCTGTCCCCCAACAATGCGAGCTGTGTCACGGATAATCTCTGAATGCAAGCCCATACGACGCATTTCCTCTAAGTGTTGGAAGCGATTTTCAAACACCGTTTCCACCATGGTGGATTCCCCTTTTGCGACTGTCATCAGAGCTGTAAATTGCGCCTGCATATCTGTTGGAAATCCTGGGTGGGGTAAAGTTTTTACATGAACAGCCTTGAGATTTTCCAGTTGAGAACGAACACGGATACCTTCCGACTCCTCTGTCACTTCAACCCCCATCTCAAGTAGTTTTGAAATCAAGGGACGATTGTGCTCCCAAACTGCATCTCGAATGAGGACATCTCCGCCAGTCATAGCTGCAGCCACCATAAAGGTTCCGGCTTCGATACGATCTTGTACGACATTGTGAGTCGTACCATGGAGTTCCTCAACACCAGTCACTGTGATTGTTTCGGTACCCGCTCCCTTGACCTTAGCTCCCATTTCATTAAGGAGAATAGCGAGGTCAACAATTTCTGGCTCACGCGCAGCATTTTCAATGACCGTCACACCATCAGCTAGAGTCGCTGCCATCATGAGGTTTTGTGTTGCGCCAACACTAGGAAAGTCCATGTAGATATGAGCTCCATGCAGGCGTTCTGCCTTAGCTTCGATGTAACCAGCTGTCTGGGTAATCTTTGCCCCCATAGCTTCCAAACCTTTGAGGTGGAGGTCGATCGGACGACTCCCAATAGTGCAACCACCTGGCATGGATACCTTGGCGTGGCCTACACGAGCAAGGATTGGTCCCAAGACAACGATCGATGCACGCATCTTGCTGACATACTTGTATGGAGCTTCCTCCGTGATATCACCAGTCGCATCAACCTCGACAACATGAGCTTCCTCATCAAAGTTCACCTTGGCATTCAGACCTCGAACCACTTGATTCATGGTGAAAACATCTGACAAGATTGGGACGTTCTGCAAGACTGTCTTACCCTTGCTTGCTAGAATAGTCGCTGCCAACAAGGGCAAGACTGCATTCTTTGCTCCCTCGATCGTCACACTCCCGACCAGACGATTATCCCCGCCTTGAACCACAATTTTTTCCATAGTTGTTTCCTTTACTTTTGATTTTATAATAGTCCTCTAAGCGCTTCTTGCCACAGTTGGTACAAACTGATAAAGAATGAACTCAAGATGTAGCCCATCACAATACTAAAGAAGCCTACCAACAAACGAACTTTTTTTGTGTTAGTAGCGGTCACTTTTAAAACCTTTTCCCATCTCACAAGATCCTTCAAAAGGTAAAAACTCAAATAAATAAAGAGTATATGACTACTTAGAGTGAATAATAATTGAACCATTTGACTATTATACCATCTTATCCGCTTGCGCGCTAGTTTTCAATTTTTCTACGAATTAGGGATTGTTTTTAAGGTAATCAATCGCATCCTGCAAGGTCTTAACGGGAACGATTTTCATCTCTGTTTTGATCGTTTTAGCAGCTTCTAGGGCTGTTTCATAGTTGCTTTTCGCATTGGGATCTGCTTTTTTTGCTTCCTCGGTGACTGGATTGTCAGGAGCAAAAAAGATGTTGGCTCCCTGACGAGAGGCTGCAACCACTTTTTTGTCAATTCCACCAATATCGCCAACATTTCCATCACGATCAATAGTTCCCGTTCCCGCAACGACGCGACCATTACGAAGACCTGGATCGGCTATCTGGGTGTAGATAGCGAGACTAAACATGAGACCAGCACTTGGCCCGCCGATACCAGCTGTTGAAAAGCGAATTGGAACATCACTGGTCACTTCCGTACGGTCAATTAGACCAATCCCAATCCCGTTTTTTCCGTTTTCGAGAGTGATAATTTTACCTTCTGCAGACTTGACTTTTCCGTCTTCTTCATAGGTTACCTTGACCGTATCCCCTAATTGTTGAGAGTTGACATAGTCGACCAAGTCTTTTGAACTGTCAAACGTCTTGTCGTTAACAGCTGTCACGGTGTCTGCAATGTTCAGAATGCCCTTAAAAGTTGAATTGTCCGTCACGGTCAAGACATAGACCCCCAGATACTTGAGTTCGATATCCTTACCAGCCGTCTTCAAGCCCTGATACTTGGCCATATTTTGGGATGTTTGCATGTAGAACTGATTGATCCGCATAAACTCCGCATCCGTAGAACCACCCGTAGTCTCCTGAGCGCTTCTAATATCCGTGAAAGGTGTTAACCAAGCATAGACAAGATGCGATAGGGTTGCATGTCGAATGCCGACTGTTACAAACTGGTAAGCTCCTGCTTCTGTATCTTCTGTTTCATTGACTTTTAAAACTTGGCGAATATCTTCCGCTCCACCTGGAACTTCTATGTAGTAAGGTAATGGTACTACAAAGGCTAAAAAAGTCAATACTAGTGCTAGGATGACATATAAGGGCCATCTAGTTTTTTTCTTCATGTTCTAATTCCTCCACAACACTGTTTGGGACATATTGCTGAATCTCCTGACCAAACTTCAGAAGTTCTCTCACGGCCGAAGAGCTAATATAAAGATGCTCCGGGCGACTATATAGATAAATGGTTTCGATTTCTGGAGCCAGTTGATGATTGTAGTAGTCAAAGCTAGACTCGTATTGCAAGTCGTTGGCATTCCGCAAGCCACGGACAAGGGTCTTAGCACCCAGTCTTCTTGCAACATCAACAACTAGTTGGTCATGAGAAGCCAGCACCTCTACATTATCTAAATGCGCCACAGCTTTTTCGACTGCCCGTTTGCGGTTTTCAACAGGGAGAAAGCCTTGTTTGTGGGGATTGTAGAACACCCCGACATAGAGCTTATCAAAGAGTTTGCTGGCACGTTCAATGATATCCAGATGTCCATTTGTCATAGGATCAAATGAACCTGTAAATAATCCAATTTTATCTGACATAGACCGTCACCTTACTAATCCCATATATTTTTTCCTTCCAGATGCCTAAGCAGGCGATTTCTTCTGGGAGTTCTACAGACTTATCGGTTTCACAGACAACCATGATCTCTTCGGAGAAAAGATTTCTTTCTGCCATTTTTTCGATATCTGCAACGATTTGCTCCTTAGCGTAGGGAGGGTCTAAAAAGACCAGGTCAAAGGGACCATTCACTTGTTCCAAGGCTCGTTCAGCCTCCATCTTTAAGAGCTGAAATTTGAAAACTTCCTTGGTCATTTGGATATTTTCAGCGATGATAGCTCGTGCCTTTCGATCCCGTTCCACTAAGACAGCATGGGACATGCCTCTTGACACAGCTTCGATAGACAGACCACCACTGCCAGCATAGAGATCCAAGACACGTCCACCCTCAAAATAGGGGCCAATCATATTAAAGATAGCTCCACGCACCTTATCTGATGTCGGCCTAGTCGTCTTGCCTTCTAGCGTCTTGAGAGGACGCCCTCCGTAGATTCCTGATACGATTTTCATACCGTTTATTATACCAAATTATAGGCAAAAAGAGAAAGAAAACCGAACCTTACGGTTCGATTCCCTACAAGATATTTTCGTACGTATCGCGAACTTCTTGAGGCCAGACACTGGTCTGAACTTCTCCGATATGTTTCTTACGAAGAAGGAACATGGCCATCCGAGACTGTCCGATACCTCCACCGATAGTCAGTGGGAAAAGCCCATTAAGCAAGGCTTTATGCCATTCCAACTCAAGACGATCCTCATCTCCTGTAAGGGCCACTTGGCGACGAAGGGTTTCCTCATCCACCCGAATCCCCATTGAGGAAAGTTCAAAGGCACAACCAAGAGATTCGTTCCAAACTAGAATATCCCCATTCAGTCCCTTGTAGCCATTCTCAGACTCTGTTGTCCAGTCATCATAGTCAGGCGCACGACCGTCATGAGGTTTCCCGTCAGGCAACTCGCCACCAATACCAATCAAGAAGACTGCACCGAACTCTTTACAGATTTCATTTTCGCGCTCTTTCGGTGTCAAATCTGGGTAGCGTTCCACCAACTCTTCCGTATGGATAAAGGTAATTTGTTTTGGTAAGATAGATTCGATATCATAGCGGGCTTCTACTGCTAGCTCTGTCAGACGAATGGCCTTATAAATCTTCTCAACTGTTTCTTTGAGATAAGCGATATTGCGTTGACCATTTGGAATCACTTTTTCCCAGTCCCACTGGTCCACATAAACAGAGTGGGTCGCATCGAGCGAATCTTCGTCTGGACGAAGGGCCTTCATGTGAACAAACAGACCTTCTCCTTCACCGAAACCAAAGCGAGCCAAAGTGTGGCGTTTCCATTTGGCAAGTGAGTGAACGACTTCATAGGTTTCATCTGGAATCTGTAATACCTTTACAGATACTGGATTTTCGACACCAGACAGGTTATCCTGCATCCCATCACCGACCTTGCTCAAGATAGGACCTTGAACCTCGACAACTTCTAACTTATCTTTCAAATACTGGGTAAAGGTGTTTTTAACAAAAGAAATTTCTTCTTGCTGATGAATAAAGCTTTTCTTCATAAACGGCTCCTCAAAAATTAGTTAAAAGCATTATACACCTATTTTCAAGAAAAGGAAAGAGTAAATAAGAAAAAGTCAGCGCTCTTTAGAACACTGACTCCATAATTCTTTAATCGTTTCGACCAAAGATTCGTAAAATGCTAAGGAAGAGGTTGATAAAGTCTAGGTAGATGCTGAGCGCCATTGAGATGACCCAACCTGTCGCTACTTGTCCTCTTGACTGCTCATAAACATAGCGAATCTTTTGGTTATCCCAAGCAATTAAACCTGAGAAGACCAAGACCATGGCAATACTAATCATGTAGTCAAAGAAGCTATTTGCTAGAAATAGATTCACAACCATGGCAATGATGAGGCCGACAAGTACCGCCATCAGAGCTCGTCCCATTCCACTCAAATCTTTCTTAGTGAAAATTCCGATTGCCGCCATGACAAAGAAGAGAAGGGCGCTGGATACAAAGGCTGATAATACGGTTCCCGGTGTATAGAAGGCTACGACAAAACTAAGTGTGAAGCCATTTAAAACAGAATAAATTAAAAATACTGGGAGAGCCGCTGGACTATTTTTTGCAGCCATACTACTTGCAACAAATACTAGACCAAGTTCTGCAAAAGTTGCAATCATCAACCAGAGACGACCATGCATTAAAAAGTAGACCAATTGGGACTGAAAGACTGTCAACATCAAAGCTGACACGAGAGCTGACAGACCAATCCCAAGTCCCACAAAGGCGTAAACCTTAGCATAAAATTGATTAAGACCTGAACGTTCTTGAATAATCGTTTGATTCATAATCTTTCTCCTTTTCTCTAAAAGTATACTTTGATTATAACAACGTTTTTAAAATTTAGCTAAAATAAAACATCAAAATGCCTGCGGCAACTGCCACGTTGAGACTCTCTGCCCGACCTTTCATGCCTATATGAACCAGCTGATCAGCACTCTCAGCCATAGCAGAACTAATCCCCTGTCCTTCATTTCCCATGACTAAAACAAAGTTCTCTAGTAGAGAAAGCTCACGATAATCCTTTGAATCTCTCGATAAGGTCGTTGCCAGAATGGGTAAATTGCTCCTCTTTGCCTCTTCTACAAAGGTGGCAAGAGGCATACGATAGATGGGCAAGTGAAAATGACTTCCTTGCATGGAACGCAGGGTCTTGAGACTGTAGATATCCGCTGACTTGTCTGAAACAATGACCCCTGTGAAACCGGCCGCATCCGCAGTCCGAATCATGGTGCCAACATTGCCAGGGTCTTGGACATCTTCTAAAAATAAAAACTTGCCCTGACGGAGATCAGGCAGTCCCACTTCTTCTTTTTGGACGATTGCTACGATTCCCTGTGGTGTTTGAGAATCTGCCAAATCCCGCAAAATCTCCTCTGAAACCCAGACTGTTTGCGAAAAAGCGGCTAACTGTTCCTTATAGCTCTCCAGGGCAAAGATCTTCTCAATCGTTACTCCAGCTTGAACAGCTTCTTCAAACAAGTGCCAGCCCTCAATCAAATAAGCAGACTTTCGATATTTTTTTTGATGTAATTTCTTGGTATTTTTTACCACAGAATTGGCTTTTGAGGTTATAATAGTCATAGAAATATTATAACACAATCAAAGGGGTTTGGTATGCAAAAGGTTAGAATGATTGCCCAAGGCAGGGTGCAGGGTGTTGGTTTTCGCTGGGGTGTTTATACTTTAGCTCTTGAAATCGGTGGCATCACTGGTCGTGTTTGGAATAATGACGATGGCACAGTGGAAATTCTTGCTCAGGCAGACTCCTCTGCCACTATGGCAAAATTTATCCAAGAAATCCGAAAAGGCCCTACACCTTTTTCAAAAGTTACCTATCTGGATGTACAGATGAGCAACTTTTCATCCTACTCGGACTTCAAAGTCGCAAATTAGGTCTCTAGAACTATTGTATATTTTACAAAAAAACAGTAGAATAGAAAGGTATAATTTTTAAAGAAGGAATGAAAACATTGAAATCTATTAAACGTTTTGCCCTCTCTGCTATGGGAGTGGCTATGCTACTCGTCTTGACAGGTTGTGTTCAGATTGATAAAGCAACAGGTAAGCCAATTGGTCCCGTTTGGGATTTCTTGGGTGCCCCGATGGGAGAAGCTATCAAGTACTTCGCTACTGATAAAGGTCTAGGCTTTGGTATCGCTATCATTATCGTAACCATTATCGTGCGTTTGATTATCTTGCCACTTGGTATCTACCAATCATGGAAGGCGACGCTTCACTCTGAAAAGATGAACGCTCTCAAGCACGTTCTTGAACCACATCAAACCCGTCTAAAAGAAGCAACAACTCAAGAAGAAAAACTTGAGGCTCAACAAGCTCTCTTTGATGTACAAAAAGAACATGGTATCAGCATGCTCGGCGGAGTTGGATGTTTCCCTATCCTACTTCAAATGCCTTTCTTCTCTGCTATCTACTTTGCAGCCCAATACACTGAAGGTGTAGCTAGTTCTACCTTCTTGGGTATCGATCTTGGTTCACCAAGTATGATCCTTGTCGCTTTCGCTGGTATCCTCTACTATCTCCAATCACTCCTTTCACTTCATGGAGTGGAAGACGAAATGCAAAGAGAACAGCTCAAAAAAATGTCCTTCATGAGTCCACTCATGATTGTCGTCTTCTCCCTCTTCGCACCAGCCAGTGTAACTCTTTACTGGGTGGTCGGTGGTTTCATGATGATTCTTCAACAGTTTATCGTCAACTATGTCGTTCGTCCAAAACTTCGTCAAAAAGTACGTGAAGAATACGAAAAGAACCCTCCGAAAGTCAGCTCTACTGCAGGGGCAAGAAAAGACGTGACTCCTAAACAGACTCAAGCGATTTCGACTAATAAGAAAAAGAAAAAGCGTAACTCCGGTAAACAACAATCTAGATAAGACTAAACGAGCTTAGCTGAAAGGCTAGGCTTTTTTGCATCACAAAAGCCCGATGTCTCCATCGGGCTTCTTTTTTTATCCATGAACACGTTTCATGTAGTCTTGGTAACTTTCTGTATCCATCAATTCCTTGGCATTCTTGACACGATCTGCCGTTGGTGGCTTTACCCCTTCGAGCGAATATGGAATCCCAAGTTCACGCCACTTGAATTCTCCCATAGTGTGATAAGGTAGGATTTCAAACTTGTCAACGTTTTTGAGGGTTTTGACGAATTTACCAAGTTCAATCAAATCCTCATCTCTATCTGTCAAGCCTGGAACCAATACGTGGCGAATCCAAACAGGTTTTCCAATGTCTGATAGGTACCGGGCACAGGCCAAAATATTTTTATTGGTTTGACTGGTGACAATCTTGTGTTGCTCTTCGTTGATTTCTTTGATATCTAAGAGAACCAAATCTGTCACAGCCATGAGTTTATTGAACTTTTCGAGATAACGTGGTGTGTTACGGAAAGGAAGGGCACAGGTGTCTAAGGTACAGTGAATTCCTTTTTCCTTAGCCTTGGTAAAAAAGGCAATCAAGAAATCAATCTGCAAGAGCGCCTCTCCACCACTAACAGTGATTCCTCCCTTGTCTCCCCAGAAACCACGATAGCGAAGGGCTTCTGTCAAGACATCATCTACTGTCCGTTCACGTGATTTATTGGTCTCCATAGCCCATGTATCGGGGTTATGGCAGTACTGGCAACGCATCTGACAGCCCTGCAAAAAGACAATAAAACGAATCCCAGGACCATCTACCGCCCCAAAACTCTCTGTCGAATGCACCATTCCTGTCACTTGTCCATAGTCAATTGTTTCTTCAGACATATCGTCACCTTCCTTGAAACCGTTTTATAGTTTTATTATATCACGAGTAAGGTGAAAAACAAGGTTTTTTGTCTATTTTTTAGAAAGCAATCTGTTTTTCACTTTCATTTTCAATTTCTTTTACTGATCCGATTCAAAATCAAAACCATACAAGGTTGCAAAATAGTCCTCAGGACGCTCTGCACGGCGGATTTGGCGGGCTTTTCCTTCTTCGGTATAGAGGATTTCTGCCGAGCGTAGTTTGGCATTGTACTGATAACCCATGGAGAACCCATGTGCACCTGTATCATGAATCACCAGCAAATCACCGATTTCTGTATGAGGTAGTTCGCGGTTCACTGCAAATTTATCATTGTTTTCACAGAGTGAACCAACCACATCTACCACCTCAACAGGTCCGTCTGGATGGGTCAGATTGGTGATATGGTGGTAGGCTCCATACATGGCTGGGCGCATGAGGTTGACTGCTGAGGCATCCACGCCCAGATAAGTACGATAGGTTTTTTTCTTATGAGTGACTCTTGTGACGAGAGCTCCATGAGGCGCCAACATAAAACGGCCTAATTCTGTGAAAATCTTAACCTGACCAAGTCCTGCTGGCGTAAGAACTTCCTCATAAACCTTATGAACTCCTTCACCAATCACAGCGATGTCATTTGGCTCCTGGTCTGGACGGTAATTGACTCCGATTCCGCCAGAAAGATTGATAAAGTCTAGCGAAATGCCCAACTTTTCCTTGATTTCAACGGCTAATTCAAAAAGCTGACGCGCCAACTCTGGGTAGTAGAGATGGGTCACGGTATTGGATGCTAGGAAGGAGTGAATCCCAAATGTCTTGGCTCCTTTTTCCTTCAAGATGGCAAAGGCTTCAAAAAGCTGGTCCTTGGTCATCCCAAACTTAGCCTCCCCAGGATTGTCCATGATATCTGTTCCTAGCTCAAAAACTCCTCCAGGATTGTAACGACAAGAGATGATTTCTGGAATGCCTGCCGCTCGCTCTAGATGTTCAATATCTTCAAAGGCATCCAAGTTAATGGTCGCACCCAATTCACGCGCATAGGCATATTCCTTGTCAGGCGTGTTGTTAGAAGAGAACATGATTTCAGAACCGGGGAAATCCAGTTTATGGCTCATCAAAAGTTCCACATAACTAGAACAGTCCACACCACAACCTTCCTCTTGGAGGATTTTCAAGATGGCTGGGGTTGGAGTGGCCTTGACGGCAAAATATTCTTTGAATCCCTTATTCCAAGAAAAGGCCTGGTTGACTGCTCTTGCTTTTTCACGAATCCCCTTCTCGTCATACAAGTGGAAGGGAGTCGGGAACTCTGCAACGATTGTTTCTAAATCTTCACGGCTAATAAATGGTGTTTTCATAAGCATCCTTCTATTCTGTTTGCAAAGAAAGGCTGGGACAATCGTTCCAACCTTTAGTTCTATCTCTTATTTGTCTTCGTCAAAGATATTTCCAATCTCGACATCGATGGATTGGTTCTTGACATCAATATTGGTTACTTTCAAGAGTGACTTGTAATCGAACTGCTTTTCACGTTCTTCTTGGGCATTGTCTGCAAAGACTGCGACACCAGCTAGTTCAGAATCGAACTCACGCAAGAGACTGATCATCCCGTTGACAGTTCCGCCGCCTTTCAAGAAGTCATCCACGATCAAAACACGACTGCCTGCCTTGAGGCTGCGTTTTGAAAGGAACATTTTCTCAATGCGGTCACCGCTGGAACCTGAAACATAGTTGACGCTGACCGTTGAACCTTCGGTAATTTTCAAGTCACGACGCACAATGACAAATGGAACATTGAGGACATTGGCAACTGCATTTGCGAGTGGCACCCCTTTTGTTGCTACTGTCATAACAGCATCGATTTTTTGGTCCATAAAGCTCTTGGCAATGATGCGCCCAATATTTTTCAAAATGGCAGGTGTACTGAGCAAATCAGATAGGTAGATGTAGCCACCTGGCAAGATACGGTCGCTTTCTGAAAGTTTGTCACGCAAGTCGGCGATCATTTCTTTGGCTTCATGACTCGAGATGGATGGTGTAAAGATAACGCCACCACCTGCTCCAGTAACAGTCTGAATATGACCGATTTCGATTTCCTCAAAGGCACGCTTGATAATCACGATATCCTCTGAAATCGATGATTTAGCAGATTCGTACTTTTCTGCAAAGGTATTGAGACTGGTTAGTTTGTATGGATTATTAATCAAATAGTTGGAAATGACAACCATCCGATCACTTCTTCTTAATTTCATTTTTATTTACCATTCCATTTAATTTTGATATTTTATCCATTATACCATATTCACATAAAAAAACGAACATTATTGCGTAAAAAATGCTCGCTTTTCTTAAATTATTAATCTAAATCTGGTTTATAGAAGGAACGATTGTCCATAGCGAAGATTTTATTGGTCATCTCTCCTTTATCCACCAAAGCTAGAGCTGTTGACATCATCATCATGCTGGCATCGAGATTATCAATCATATGAATAATCTCTGCTTCCATAATGCGTGGACGGACTGGACTTCCATACTCCAGCAAACCATGGTGACTGAGGATGACATGGCGCAGTAGCACCACTTCTTCTCTAGTATCATCTATACCTAGTTCCATGACTGTCTTGGTAATTTCACTATCGATGAGAGCAATATGTCCAAGGAGATTGCCTCGCACTGTGTACTCCGTCTGGTCTGGTCCCGTCAACTCAATAACCTTGGCCAAGTCATGCAACATAATCCCCGCATAGAGGAGGCTCTTGTTGAGCTGAGGATAAATCTCACTAATGGCATCTGCCAAACGCACCATGGTTGCTGTATGATAGGCCAAACCCGTTTCAAAGGCATGGTGGTTGGTCTTTGCAGCTGGATAGGAGTAGAATTCCTTATCATACTTGGTGTAGAGATTTCGGACAATTCGTTGCCAAACAGGATTTTCTATTTTGAAAATCATTTGCGACATATAGTCACGGATTTCCTTGACATCAACTGGAGATTTAATCTTGAAGTCAGCTGGATCATTGGGTTCCCCAGGCTGAGGCAAGCGGAGAGTAATTTGATTGACCTGAGGTGTGTTATTGTAAACTTCTCGACGGCCCTGCATATGGACGACCTTACCTGCTGTAAAGGCTGCAACATTGTGTGGTTGGGCATCCCAGAGTTTTCCTTCAATCTCGCCACTATCGTCTTGGAAGGTAAAGGCTAGGTAGTTTTTCCCAGCTCGTGTCTGTCTCAGGTCAGCTGACTTGATCAGGTAAAAGCCTTCAAACAGCTCATCTTTTTTCATGTGACTAATCTTCATATTCTTCCTCATCTTCTTGGAAATGGAGTAGATCAAGCGCAGGCTCACCTTCTGATAACTCAATGTGACGGAGCGTCCGCTCGATAGCTGTAGTACGACGGTTTAATAATTCATCAATATTGCCAGAGGCATGTTGGAGATGCTTTTGTGCCTTAACCAAAATTCCCCCGAACTTGCCAAACTCGGTCTTGACGCTGGCAAGGGTCTTACTGATATGGTCGGCACTCTTTTGGATATTGAGAGTTTTGAAGCCAACTGATAGAGAGTTAAGCAGGGCTGATAGGGTACTTGGACCCGCGACAATAATCTGCTCCTCCCGTCTCAAATCATCAAAGAAGACAGGATTGCGGACGATTTCTGAGTAAAGTCCTTCTGTTGGAACAAACAAGACTCCAAAATTGGTCGTTCGAGGCGGCGCCAGATACTTGCTCTTGATATCCTTGGCAAAGCGCTTGACGCTAGCTAAAAGTGACTTACGACAACGTTCGATTTCGTCCTTATCGCCTGCTTCATAAGCTTCTTCTAAGCGGTAATAATCCGCCAGTGGAAACTTGGAGTCAATCGGTAAATAGACATATTCCTGATCCCCCTGTCCAGGTAACTTGATGGCATACTCCACTCGCTCGCTAGAGTTCTCAACCGTTGCGTATTCTCGTTCGTACTGGGCAGGAGTCATGATGTCTTCGATGATTTGCCCCAGTTGCAATTCGCCCAGAATCCCTCGCGTCTTGGTTCCAGAGAGAACTTTGTTAAGTGCACCGACATCGCGGGCAACTGTCTGCATCTCTCCAAGACCACGATTGACCGACTCCAGTTGCTTGGAAACTGTCTCGAAGGAAGCCTGCAAGCGTGTCTGTAATGTCTTTTCCAGTTTTTCCTCGACCGTCTGGCGCATTTGCTCCAAGTGTTGCTCATTGGACTCCTGCAAGGCTTGGAGACGTTGGTCGGTCTTGTCCCTAGTTTGAAGGAGATTCTCGTTCATCTCCTGTCTAACTTGCGTCAGGCCTTGGTGCAACTCCATTCGCACTTCCTGCAAACGGTCGCTGACAGCCACTTCCAAATCTTTTTGATCTAGCTGACTGGCTTGCCTAGCTTGTTCAAAGCGATAATCCAGTTGATCTGAAAGATTGTCTGCTTGATCCTCCAAACTCTTGGCTAGGTACTTGTCTTGCTTATCCTGCCTTTGCCAAATCAGAAAGAGTCCAGCTAGGTTGGCAATTAATAATAGTAGTAATACAGTCTCCATCCTACCTCCTGTCCTTGCTATGTAGCACGACGACATAACCATCTAGGCAAGTTACCGAAACTTCCCTATCTATATATTCGTTAGAAGCATACACTTTTTTAAAGAAAAAATTCTCCTCTGTCAATTCGTACTTGGCACCGAGAATGGTCAGCTGGCTATCCCGAACTGGCATAAAAGCTAGATAATCGTAGTCCGAATGTGGTTCAAGTTGACTGGTTCCTTCTGGACAATAGGCAATCAAGTTTTGCCCATCCTCAATCGCTATCTGGCGCATATAGGGTGCCAACTTGGGATTGCTAGGCAGAAAGACATTAGCTAGCATATGATCAATACGACCACCCAAAGCCCCAAAAATAGTCACCTGAGCCTGAGAATTTTGCTCAAAGATGGTCAAGAGAGCTAGTTCCAGATCCGTATCATCCTTTTCTGGCTGGGCTTGGACAAAATGCCGGGCACGTTTTTGAATCAACTGACGCTCTTCTGCAGTCACAGAATCAAAATCGCCAACTGCTAGAGCAAGAGGAAGGTTTTCTTCCAAGACCCAGAGCGATCCTCGATCCACACCGACAAAGCTATCAAAATCCGTCCGATAATGACCACGGTCTCCGCCAGCAAAAACAGCTACTTTAGTCCAATTGTTTTCGGAGAGTTTGCACTCGTTCATTGACATCTCCCTTAAAGACATAGGATCCTGCTACAAAAACGGTCGCTCCAGCTTCTTTGGCTTTAGAAATGGTCTGGTCATCAATCCCACCATCGACTTCAATTTCAAAGTTCAAGCCTTTTTCCTCACGAAGGGCAACCAACTCACGAACCTTGTCCATGGTTTCAGGCAGAAAAGCTTGTCCGCCAAAGCCAGGATTAACTGTCATGACTAAGACTTGGTCAACTAGGTGAAGAACGTGCTTGATTGCCTCCACAGGCGTACCAGGATTGATAACAACCGAAGGTTTGACACCAAGAGAGCGAATCTTTTGAAGTGCTCCATGAATATGAGGTGTTGCTTCCACATGGATGCTGATGATATCCGCTCCCGCACGCGCAAAGTCTTCTAAATGGTGTTCTGGATTAGCTACCATCAAGTGGCAGTCAAAGACCATCTTGCTATGAGGGCGAAGAGCTTCAACCACACCTGCACCAAAACTTATTTGTGGTACAAAGTGACCATCCATGATATCGATATGGGCATACTCTGCCCCAGTTGCTTCTAGGCGTTTGATTTCACGTTCAAAGTTGGCATAATCTGCTGCCAGAATTGACGGAGCAATCTTGTATTGAGACATAGGTTTCTCCTTATTTTGGAATTTTTTTGCTGACTTTTTTATAGGTTTCTCTGCGATTTTCAATTTCACTGAGAAATTGCAGGTAGTTGTCAAAACGGAAGGTTGCAATAGCGCCTTCTTCTACAGCTGGCTTAACCGCACAAGACGGCTCATGGGTATGGGTACAAGTACGGAACTTGCAGTCTCGACTAACACTAGCAATCTCTGGAAAGGCCTGATTGAGGTCTTCAGCCGTTGACACTTCATAATCCAGTGATGAAAATCCTGGTGTGTCCGCGATTTTACCCCCATTGAGGTTGTAAAAACTAACCGCTCGAGTGGTGTGACGACCACGACCCAGACTGTCTGAGATTTCTCCTGTTTCAAGATTGAGGTCCGGTGCGATTTTATTGAGGAGGGTTGATTTTCCAACACCTGTCTGGCCCATAAAGACCGTCACTTTCCCTGTCAACAGGGGCAGGAGTTCCTCCTTACTGGTCACAAAGTCATAACCAATGGCACGATAGGTTTGTTGGTAAAAACTTAATTCTTCGCTATCTTCCAGCAAATCCATTTTAGAAATATAAACGATAGGATGAATGCCCTTGTGTTCCAAAAGAACCAAGAAACGATCCAGCAAATTGCTGTTGAAGTCCGGTTCCTTGACGGACATGATCACCACAGCTTGGTCAATATTGACAATGGGCGGACGGACCAGACTGTTTCTCCGTTCGTGAATCTTGAGGATATAACCTTCGGAATTTTCCTCGGCAGAAAAATCTACCCAATCCCCAACGTAGGGTGTATGACCTTTTTTGCGGAAATTCCCACGCGCACGTGTCTGATAGACTTGGCCATCACTCTCTACATAATAGAATCCTGCCAAGGCTTTAATAATTTGTCCCTGCATCTTAGAGTCCTTGTCCTTTAAGCGCATCTGCCAGACTGGCAAATTCTGCCAAGCTGAGAGCTTCCCCACGCACAGATGGAGATAAACCGGCTTGGTCCAAAGCCTTGGTCAATTTATCCTTGACTTCATCAGTTTTCCCAAAGTAGCCTGTCAAGTTGTTCCACAATGTCTTGCGACGATGAGTGAAGCTAGCCTTGGAAATCTTAAAAAAGAAGTTCTCATCTTTCACTGCTACAGCCGGCTCTGGACGGCGCACCATTTTTAAAATGGCTGAGTCCACGTTTGGGGCTGGCACAAAGACCGTACGAGGCACGATGAAGGCAACCTTTGCTGTCATATAATACTGCACCGCAATCGACAAACTACCATAAGCCTTAGTATTTGGTTGAGCGGAGATGCGATCCGCCACTTCTTTTTGCATCATGACGACAAACTCACTAAAAGGAATGCCACTCTCGATCAAATGCATGAGAATAGGCGTTGTGATATAGTAGGGCAAATTGGCTACTACCTTGATTGGCAGGTCAGGATTTTTGAAATTCTGGATATGCTGCGCCAAGTCAACTTTGAGAATGTCCTCGTTGACTACGGTAACATTGTCAAAATCACGTAAAGTATCTGCTAGGATTGGCACCAAACGGTGGTCGATCTCAAAGGCCATAACTTGAGCTGCACGCTCAGCCAAAAACTCCGTCAAGGCCCCAATACCTGGCCCGATTTCGATAACATTAACCTGATCGTCAATTTCAGCTGTATCCACGATCTTTTGAAGAATATTGGTATCCGTCAAGAAATTTTGCCCAAAGGACTTTTTAAAGGTAAAACCGTGACGCTCCAGCACTGCCTTGGTCACGCTATAATCTGCAATTCTCATTTATTCTCTTTTCTATTTGTTAGCTAAAAACAATCTATAAACCCAAATAATTACCAACACCAAGAGAAACCAAAATCTCAAAGGGATATGGTACTCGTCATCTTTAGATTCAGCACCGGTCTCATCGAGCACTTGCTCATCTTCTTTGCGTGGTGCTTGCTCATTTTCTTGGCCTTGCGCTTGCTCGTCTTCTTGATGCTGTTTTTGATTCTCTTCTTGACCTTGTGCTTGTTTTTCTTTTTGGTCTTGTTCTTGCTTATCTTTTGGGCCTTGCATTTTCTTCAACTCATCTTGGTATGCAACCGAGTCTAGAATATTATCTTCTGGCAATAATTTTGAGGCATAATAATCAGGAAATCCCATAGCAGACCAAATTAAGTTCTTTTCTGTTAAGGAAAAATCCAATTCTTGGGGTTGATTTTCCTGAATGGCTTGGATATTTTTTATAAGCTTACGCGAAGCGGTAGTCAATCCATCCATATCAGCAACTTCTAAAATATCAAATCCTAGCATGTCACCTGCTTTGACATTTGCAAGAATATAGCGAACAAAATCATCATATAGTTGCAAGGTCTGAGGAGCGTTCTGTTCTAAAAAGGAGCGATTTTGGGTGGCCTTTTTCTGGAATTTTTCAATAGGAAGTAAGATATTAAATTTTTTCCATAGAATATTAGGCATTCGCACATCTTTTTCATCCCAAAATAATTGCCAAAAATAAGGAATGGTGTAAACTCCCTCCGTTAAAATACGTACATCTTTCCCGTTTTTTAAATAAATATAGCTTCTATTTGCCATATCATTTCCTTTCACTATTTTTATGAAGGCTTTGCCTTCCGTCAAAGTCACTCCAAACAGGGCCAACTGTTTAGATCGCCTCTTGTTGTCAAAAAATCAATGCATATTGTTCTAATTTTCATTCATTATCTTTTAAGAAAATCATTTATTCTCTTTTCTAATAGGAACGGCGATATATCCAAACAAATTCATTTCCTCTAGAACTCTGATGAATCAGGTCTTTTAAATAGATATTGGGATTCGTCAGTTCTTTTGTTTCTGTATGATAGCTTGTTATTGTCTGCCCACCATGTCGGAGAAGCCACTCTGTATCCAATCTAGGCAAATATCTGTCCTTTTGAAGGAAATCACAAAATTCCTCTACTGTCATGTCCTCAGGAACTTCAAGTTCTACCTTGTGAGGCAGAACATCATCCCCTATACAGATAGACTCTCTATCAACGATTATTTTCATCCCTTGATCAACCTTTAGCTCTTCCTTCTAGTTCCTCACTGAACTGTTGCATTTCTTTAAACGCTTTGTCACTGACATAAACACCCGCTTTATAATACTCCGTCTGGTTAATGGCATAGTCAAAGATTTCAATCATTCCTCCAGCGTTTTCAATCATAGCGCTCCAATTTTCATCGAAAACCATTCGCAAACGTTTCCAATCAGTAAACACTGAAACCGAATTTCGTCCATTTTTTCCTTCTCTAGTCGGAAGATTAAATGTAGCTGATTCTTCTAAAACATGAGAATTACTTTCCTGACTAGGTTCAGGAAATCCTGATGTTGCATTTATAGGAAGAAGGAATTTAGCTTTTGGCATTGCCATTGAAAAGAACTTATAATAGAGTTTATAAATTAATTCTTCCTCTTCTGTAGTCGGTCTATCCATCTGTCCCATCAAAAGCATCCATCTTACAATATCAGGGTTCATAACAGGAACTTGTATCTCTGGCAAGCCTGAAAAATCTGGTTTTTGAACTAAAATAGAAGAACTTATACTAACTTCTTTGGTATTAAAGAATGCTCCTAAAGCACCATTCAAGTAAAAAGCTGTCCCAAGAAAATTCTCAATTCCTTTTTTATCTTCCGTATTTTCAATCCGTTTTACCACTTTTAATTGGTTTTCAATTGCTTCCTTATACTGATGATACCAACGAGGGGTAAATAGCATAATCATCGGGTCAGTGCATAGATAGCCTTCGTCACCTCTATCATATGTAGTTGAGAAAAGATAAGGTTCCCCAGTATTTTCTGAATAAACTGCATAAATCGAATCTGCTTCTAGCAACTTGTCCTTGACAATTTCTGCTAGACGCTCTGACTTACGAGTATTTTCTTGATTGCTCTCTTCACTTTTTGGTTTTTGACGGCAATCCCATAAAAAAGCCTGTAAAATTTCGATACTATCATCAAGACTAAGATTCTGATAGTCCTCATCGCTTACTTTACCTTCTTGAATAGTCACAAAAGTTCGATAGAGAGCATAAGCATAGCTAGATAAACGCTTTTTTTCATCTACACCAGGACTATAGAGCACACTTCCCTTTTTTAACTTAGCTAGAGAGGGAAGCATATCGATCTCTAGATAAACTAACTCCTCATCTCTAAGAGATTCCACATCTTTGTTTTGGCAAGTAAGTTTTTTTACAACTACAGTTTCAAGAGTATCCATACCTTGATCGGGATTGCAAAACTGAAGACGATCACCAACTGTCAAACTCCCTTCCAAAGTCGCAGCAATCAGCAATTCCCTCTTTTCTTTCATTGGAAAGAAACCCAAAACTCCTAGACAAGCATCTCCTTTGGTTTCTTCTGTTGTCTTCTGTGCTTCTGTCTTTTTAAAAAAATCAAAAATTCCCATTGCTTTTCCTCATTAATTTCACCCAAGTGCTGATTTTATCAATTATCTTTTTTTATCAGGCATGGTATTGAGCATAGTTGAAGCGTATGCTATTACCTCTATTGTAACACATTCCCTTTGTATTTTTGGGCTATCTGGTTATTGTTATCACTTTTCAGGACTCTCCAAACAGATTTCGATATCTAAATTTCTTTCCACTATTGAAGTAAGCATAAAATTTATTTTTCTAATTCTTTATAGATTGTCTCTTGAAAATGTCAGTTGTTCAAGTAAGGAATAGAGTTTTGCTTGCTCCTCTTCTTCGTAAGCAGATCTATTTGCTCTTACTTCCCTGCATTTCTCGTCATACAAAAAACCGTCATATCCATCTTCTGTAGATAAGGCTGTGTAGACTTTGGCCATTTCTTCAGGACTAATCGAAAAACTTGACTTGATTTTATACAAATTTTTCATAACAGTACTGAGGTGATCATAGCGGCGCATATCAACTTTGACATTGGTCACACGGATTGCCTGAATTTTGATACCTTTCCAATGTTTCCGCATATAAAGCGACAGCATCAACAAGGCTAGTTTATTCTGATAATAGGTCTTGGCAGGACTATAATGTTTTTGACCAGCTAAATTTTCAAAATCAAGCTTCATGAAAGGATAAAGCACCAGTCCTTGGGAAGAAATATTAATAATCCGACCACTTTCTGACTTTTCTAACAAGCCCCTCAACAAGGTAGAAAGTAAAAAGGGAGCAACCACATTGGTCGCAAATTGCTTTTCTAATCCCTCCCTAGTCAGGATGGGCTTTTTGACTGACAAATCAAAGTCAGCTGCATTGTTCATTAAAACATCTAAAGTCTCTTCTTTTTGGATATACTGTTCTACCGCTTTCTTGATACTTTTCATCTCAGATAAATCAACCAAGATATAATCTACATGCGGATTCCCTGTTTGTTGACGGATTTTCTCACAGGCTTGCTCAGCAGCTTCTTTTCGCCGGCAAAATAGGGTCACTGACCAGCCCTTTTCAGCCAACTGTTTAGCAGCCTGGTAGCCAATACCACTATTGCCACCCGTAATAATCACTTTTTTCATTTCTGACTCCGTTAGTCTGAATACTTAGCCATCACTTCTTCCACTTCTGCCAAGGTTATCCCAAATAACTCTAAGCGCTTGAGGAGTTGCTTGCCGTTGGAATAGCCGATGCGGAGCTGTTCGCCTAGATACTCTCTACGCCTACGACTGTCCGCTCCCGCCAAGAAACCTAGGCGAATCAAGTCAGCACGACTGATGTCAAACTCGTTCTCGTTTTCAAATTGTTCTGTCACCTGAACCAGCGCTGTTTTCAGGTCCTCATAGCTAGCATGTTCGATTCCCAGAGAACGTCCCTTGGACTTGGATTTGGGCACTGCCTCATCTCGCTTGAGAAAGGCATGCTGTACCGTTGGAATGGCCGTCATAATCATGCGACGAATCCGCTCCCCATTAAAATCTGGATCGGTAAAGACAATGACTCCATGCAATTCATGCAGGCGTTGGATTCGCTCTATATCCTGATCATTAATGGCCGAACCTCGTGTCTCATAGGTCTCTACATCAAAGTAACGTTTGAGATTGGCCGTATCATCGCGACCTTCGACCACGATGACTTGGGAAATTTTTTCTTTCATTACTTGCTGTCCAATCCAAAAATTCGCTCTGCATTTGCAGTCGTTGCTGCCGCCAGCTCTTCTGTCGTCATCCCACGCAAATCGGCAATAAAGTCCGCCACATAGCGTGTGTAGGCTGTTTTGTTTTCACGGCCACGTTTAGGAACAGGAGCTAGGTAAGGGGCATCTGTCTCAACGAGGATTTTATCCAAAGGAAGTTCCCTAGCAGCCTCTTGAATATCTGTCGCTTTCTTAAAGGTCACTACTCCTGAGAAAGAAATAGTCATGCCAAGCTCGACAAACTTCTCAGCCCACCCCAAAGAACCTGAGAAGGAATGCATAATCCCACCACGAGGACCAACGCCCTCGCTCTTGATAATCTCATAAGTATCTTCTAACGCATCACGGGTATGAACCACAAAAGGCAAATTCAAGTCCTTAGACAACTGAATCTGACGACGAAAAACCTGCTCCTGCACTTCCTTAGGTGCTGTCATCCAATGGTAGTCCAGACCAATCTCCCCCAAGGCAACAACCTTGGGATGTTTTAGTTTCTCAAGCAAGTAAGCTTCGACCTCGTCTGTGTAAGTCCCTGCTTCCGTCGGATGCCAGCCAATAGTTGCGTAGAGTTGCTCATACTCATCTGCCAACTCTAGGGCTCGTTCAATGGTTGGCTTATCAAAACCAACAATATTCATCCGAGTTACGCCCATCTCAGCAGCCAAAGCGATTTCTTCGGCCTCACGTCCTGCAAATTCTTCTACATTTAAATGTGTGTGCGTATCAAAAATCATCTCTTATAACCTCATTTTCTTCCCTCTATTATACCAAAAATAAGCATCCCTCGGCTTGTAAAAATATTCTAATACCAATCATTCTCCCTTGACTGCATTTTTTCAAAGCAGTATAATAACACTTATTGAAATTTTCAGCAAAGGAAAAGAAAATGTTTAGAAAATTAAAATATACCTTTATCGGTCGACCACTCAAGTCTCTCACAGACGGTGAAGGGGGATTGTTGGGAAAAATGCAGGCACTTGCAATGTTATCCAGTGATGCCCTATCTTCTATTGCCTATGGACCTGAACAAGTCATTCTCGTTTTAGTCAGTCTCTCTCCTCTCGCTATTTGGTGGAGCCTCCCTATCGGTATTTTTGTCCTCTTACTGCTCGCTAGTTTGACCATTTCCTATCGTCAAATCATTCACGCCTATCCTCAAGGTGGAGGAGCTTATATGGTCACTCGGGAAAATCTCTCTCCTGAACTAGGCTTGATTGCTGGTGGTAGCCTCCTTGTTGACTATATGCTGACAGTAGCCGTATCCGTTGCGTCTGGAGCTGATGCTATTACAGCAGCCATCCCTGCCCTCCATCCCTACAATCTTCATATCTCTATTTTCCTAGTCTGCCTGCTCATGCTCTTGAATTTAAGAGGATTGAAAGAATCTGCCAGCTCTCTGATGATTCCCGTCTACCTCTTTATCTTCAGTACCGTCTTTCTCTTGCTTTATGGGTTCTTTCAACTATTTACAGGTTCCCTAAACTATCAGGCGACTTCAACCATTGGACAAACTGTTCCGAGCCTTTCCATCGTTCTCCTATTGAGAGCCTTTACCAGTGGCTCTGCCTCTCTGACAGGGGTTGAGGCTATTTCAAATGCGGTACCATTTTTCAAAACTCCGAAAGAAAAGAATGCTGCTCAAACCTTGACCATCATGTCCCTCATTTTAGGATTTCTTTTTGCAGGCATTACCTTCCTAAACTACTGGATGGGCATCACACCTCAAAATGGAGAAACCATCCTTTCGCAAATGGCCAAGGGCATTCTTGGTGATTCATTCTTTGGTCATGCTAGCTACTATCTCTTCCAGTTCTCAACAGCCTTGATTCTAGCTGTGGCTGCAAATACTGGCTTTTCAGCCTTCCCTATGCTGTCCTACAATATGGCAAAAAACAAGTACATGCCCCATCTCTTTATGGAAAAAGGGGATCGCCTTGGCTACTCCAACGGTATCTTAACTCTGGCCTTTGGGGCTATGATCCTTCTTCTCATTTTTAATGGGAATACTGAACGCTTGATTCCTCTTTATACTATCGGGGTCTTCGTTCCCTTTGCCCTTTCTCAGACTGGGATGATTCGCCATTGGAAAAAGGAAAAAGGAGTAAACTTCTTAAAATCTGCCTTCGCTAATATCCTTGGGGCCATCATTTGTTATGCTATCGTTCTCATTCTACTTCTCTTCAGACTGGGGGATATCTGGCCATTCTTCCCAATTATCCTAGTTCTAACTTTCCTCTTTTTGTCCATTCACAGCCATTACCAAAAAGTGGCTAAACAACTACGACTCTATGAAGGCATCGAAAAACGTACCTACGATGGCAATCTGGTTCTCGTTCTAGTAGGAAATGTTACCAGAGTCAGCGTCGGAGCCATTAACTATGCCCAAAGTATCGGAGATGAAGTCTTAGCCATGCACATTTCTACTAAAGAAACGGCAGAAAAAGACCAAGAAATTCTTCAGGAATTTGCCGATTACTTCCCAAGTATCACTCTGAAGAACATCAACACCAGCTACCGCGACATTATCACCCCTAGCGTTAAGTATGTCAAACGAATCGCCCAAGAAGCTAAGCAAAAAAACTACACCGTTACAGTCCTTGTACCACAGTTCATCCCTAACAAGCCTTGGCAAAATATCCTGCACAATCAAATGAGTCTCAAACTAAAATACGCTCTCAGATGGCATGAAGACGTCGTTGTCGCCAGCTACTCTTATCACTTAAAAGAATAAACCATAACCACCCGTCTAACGGGTGGTTTGCACCAGGGCTATAAGCCCAAATTACCAGCCAGCGCCTAAAGACGCTGGCTTTCACGTTGTTCAATCCTCATTGCTCTTGACTCGTCACAAACCTCTCAAAGAGGTGTTCGCATTACTTACCACTATCCCTAAAGGGATCCTCATATTCTTTTACACTTAATTTATCTAGTGCTATATCATGCTTTACTCGTTCTCGAATTTTCATACTCGTGAAGAAATCATCCACTGGATATATTTCCTAATTGTGGCTTCATTAAGTCCTACTGTACTCACGTAGTAACCTTCTGCCCAAAAATACCGGTTCCTAAACTTATACTTGAGGTTGGCGTGTTTGTCAAACATCATGAGTGCACTTTTGCCTTTTAAATAACCCATAAAACTTGAAACACTTATCCTTAGTGGAATACTTACTAACATATGTACATGATTAGGCATTAAGTGTCCTTCGATAATCTCAACACCTTTATAACTACATAATCGGTGGAATATTTCTCCCAAACTACTTCGATATTGATTATAAATGATTTTTCGTCTATACTTAGGGATGAACACAATGTGATATTTACACATCCACTTTGTGTGATAAACTATGTGCCTTTTGTGCCATATTTTTCTCCTTTCGCTTTACAATTGGCTTGAACACCTTTATTGTATCGCGTTTGGAGTTTTTTGGTATAACCTTCGATGCGCACCCGCATAGTGGGTGGTTTATTTGTCTCGCACCTAACGGAGCGATACGGACTAATAGTCACATAACAACAAAAAGAAGCCTCAACCTCATGAGTTTTCAGCTTCTTTTTCTATTAGTTCATTGATACGTGAACGTGGTCATAGTGGTTTTCGGTTACGCTACCACGATCCGGCATTGGATTCCACGTGTAGGCTGGTCCATATTTACTATCATATGGAGCGTAGAAACGTTGTTTCCAGATGATGTAGTTGATACCACGGCTAGCCATATTTTGGACTGCATATTCTGCAATTTGATCTCCGAGTGCTGAACTCACTGGAACCATAAAGTCTATGGCCAAACCTTTACCATGGTCCCCACTGTCACCAGGACGGTAGCCGCTAAAGGATGTAATCCCAAACAAGTTGGCTACTTCTTCTTTAAAGGCTGCCGTTTGTGGTTGAAGACCAGCATTCTCAGACTTAGCTACAGCAAGTCCTGCATAGTCAGGAGCCGCTGGAGCCGAATACGTTCTTGAAGGAGTTTGACTTTGCTCTGCTTGATAAGTCGAAGTTGCAGTCTCAGAAATTGCTGTTGATGCCGCTGTTTCTTCTGTTGCACTTGTTCCTGTTGTATCAGCAGGCGTTTCAGTTGCTGGAGCAGCTGCTGCTGAAGTTGTTGCTGCCGTTTCTTCGGCAACTGGAGTCGCCACTTGTGGAGCTTCTTCTTCAACTGGACGAGTTGTTTCTGCTACTGGTGCTTCCGCTGGAGTTGTTGTTGCCGTTTCTTCAGCTACAGGTGTTTCTGTAGATGGTGTCTCTTCAGCAACTGTCGCTGTCTCAGAAACTTCTGAACTTGGTGCTACTTCCGTTGTTTTTTCGGTCTCTGTTACAGTTGGAGCATCCTCAATCGGTTGAGAAAGGTCTTCTACTTGAACTGTTTTTTCATCGACTGTCACTTGGTTGGTCGTCAAATCAGCTGTCGCAGTTGTCACTTCTTCACTAGCATCTGCTTGAGGAGTCTGGATTTTAACTTCCGTTACCTCTTCTGCCTCATTGACAGTTGTAGTGAGGACAGTATCTGGGAAAATCAAGTCCATATTAGTGATTTTGTTCAAATTAGCAAGAACCGTCACATCTACTCCCAAAGCTTCTGCAATCGTGCTCAGGGTATCACCATACTGAACTGTATAGCTGTTCTTGTTTTCGTTTTTAGTCACATCATTTTGAATTTGCTCAACGCTACGTGCTGTCCAAGAGATTTCTTGAGCTTTAGCTCCTAATGCGGGAGCAAGAGACAGGGCTACAGTTGAGGCTAAAATAATTCTTTTCTTCATTCGTTCATATTCCTTTCAAATGAGTACCTGTCTATCATAACACAAAAAAAGCAGAAAAAAAGCCCTCTCGGGCCTATTTAACAGAACTGTCTATTCCTTGTAACAAACTCGATTACTTGAAATAGTTTGTTAGGTTTCTGTCACAAAACTGACATAATCTTTTTATCGTTCGTCCTCAAAAATGCGTGGAGTATCTGCCAATCTTTGAATACTACGATTCCCTTCATAAGACGACTCTAAAAAATTGATACTTTGAAGGCCGCTATTCTGGGCAAATTCCACATCCAAAGTCCGGTCTCCTATATAGTAGGTGTTCTCAGGATCCAACTCATACTTGTCTAGCAGATAGGTCGCCGCTTCTGGACTGGGCTTGCGCGCAAAGCCACTCTGACTGGTTAAAATCTCTTTGAAATAGGATTCCAATCCCAAGTCTTTTAGAATGGTATTTGCATTGTCCCCCTTATGAGTATAGACAAACTGCTGAATCCCTGCTTGGTCTGCCCAAGCTAGCACTTCACGCGCACCTGGCACCAAAACTACCTGAGCATTCTTCTCAGCCAGGCTCTGGGCACGTACCTGATTGAGCACTTCCGCATCCAGATTTCTCTCTTCGGCCACCTGCTCCAGCAAATCCTGCACTGAATACCTAAGGATAAACTCTCTCACTTTCTCCTTATCATAAGGAATAGCAAACTGACCAAAAGTCTCCTCAATCCCGGACAAAATCGCTTCGTAAGAGTCCAATAAGGTCCCGTCTAAGTCCCAAATAAAAGCTGTTTCTTTCATCTCCTATCCTTTCAACATCATATAACGCTGGTAACGGTAACGTAGAAATAACCAGCGAAAACCGTTATCCAAAAGGGTTCCTGCCCAAATACCAGGCAAGCCCAAACCAAGAACAATACCCATCAGATAAGCTGTGCCAATGCGGATACACCACATCCCAATACTTGTCGCATAAAAGGGGAGGCGAGCATTTCCCAATCCCTGCCACACTGCCGTATATATAACTGTCCCTGTCGCCATGGGGGTTCCTAGTAGAGAGAACAGTGCCACCAAAACGCTCGCTTCGACCGCTACAGGATTGGTCGTATAGAGATGAGTCAATGGTGTCCCTAAGGCATAGATACTGAGAGTTAAGGGCAACATGAGAAGCAGGGAAAGCCAAAAGGTTTGCTTGCTTACCTCGTCTACTCTTTCCCAATTATTCTCTCCAACTGCTCGAGCCACCTGCATGACCGTCGCCGTAGCGACGCCAAAGGCAGGCATATAGTTAAACTGAGTCAAGACTTCTCCGACTGCATTTCCCGCTACTGCCTCCGTCCCAAAAGAAACAACCAAGGCAATGATTACTACATCTCCAGCCCGCATCATGAGACGTTCTCCTGCTGCTGGCAATGCCAAGGTCAGTAAGTCTTTATCGAGTCCAAAAGTCGGTTTCTCAAAAGGCAGCTTTAATTGCGACCACAAAATCACAAGACCGACTAAGCGAGACAAGATAGTCCCCCAAGCAACACCCGCTATGCCCATATCAAGGACAAAAATAGCTAGACTTGAAAAAAGAATATTCAAGGCATTGGATAAAAGACTAACATAGAGAGGCAGACGCGGATTATGCGTTGCGCGAATCAAGGCACCTAGACTCGTCATCAAGCCCAAGAGAACAATCGATCCACCCACCAAAGATAGGTAGAGCCCACCACTCTCAGCCACCTCCTGCTCAGTTCCCAAAAGTCCTATCATCTCTTGCCCAGCAAAAAGCGATAAGGCGCCTAAAAGTGCACTCAGCAATAGGGTTATCTTGAGAGCCTCTGTCACGTGATAGGCCAACTTGGACTGATCTTTCTGCCCCAAACTTTTTGAAATAACACTGGAAATAGCAGCTCCCAGAGCGATAAAAATCGCCTGATAAATTATGATAATATTGCCAGCCACTGAAACACCTGAAATAGCGATTAAGCCCAAGTGAGCGACCAAGTAACTGTCCACCATGCCCATAAGCATCTGCAAAAAGTTTTCACCCATAGCTGGCAATGCAATATTAAGAATGTCTTTATTTTTCTTAAACAATTCTTCCTCCTGATGAAAAGAAACTCAGTTGGTTTCCCAACCGAGTTTACTCCCTCTGTCTTAAAGTCCTAGATAAGCCTCCACCGCTGCTTGCATATCAGCAGCTGCCACTGTTGTTTTATGACGAACCGTAGCTGTTTCAAGGCCATCAACCGCTGGTGGCACTGCCACTCCTGAAATGTCATGTAATTGAGCCAAGGCTTCAAAGTCTGTCAAGCCTGCTTTCCCTGTTACAGCTTCTACTGCAACCACTGGGAACTTGTATGGACTAGCTGTTGAAGCAATCACTGTCTTGGTTACATCCCCAGTAGCCGCTTGGTATTTTCTATAAACCGCAGAGGCAACCGCCGTATGTGGATCCTCGATGTAGGCATCTGTTTGATAAACACGTTTAATTTCTGCCGCAGTTTCTTCCTCAGCCGCATATTCAGCTGCAAAGAGATCCAGAATCGCTGCATCAAAGTCTATCAATTCATATTGTCCTTGTGTACTCAAGGCATTCATGAGTTCAGTTGTCTTAACCGCATCATTCCCCAAAAGATGGAAAATCAAGCGCTCCAAGTTTGAAGACACTAGGATATCCATAGATGGGCTAGTCGTTACCTTAAACTCACGTTTCTTGTCGTAAACACGTGTTTTAAAGAAGTCAGTTAAAACATTATTGTCATTGGAAGCACAGATTAATTTGCCGACTGGCAGACCGATTTGCTTAGCATAAAAGGCAGCCAAGATATTTCCAAAGTTTCCAGTTGGTACTGTGAAGTTGACCTTATCACCAGCCACAATCTCACCAGTCTTAACCAACTGAGCGTAGGCATAAACATAATAAACAATCTGTGGTACCAAACGGCCAATATTCATAGAGTTAGCTGATGAAAACTGTAGCTTATTGGCAGCCAATTTTTCACGAAGTTCCACATCGTTGAACATGTGCTTCACGTTTGTTTGTGCATCGTCAAAGTTTCCATCAATAGCAATAACATGAGTATTGTCGCCAGTCTGAGTGGTCATTTGCAACTCTTGCACCTTGCTGACACCGTCTTTTGGATAAAAGACGATAATCTCAGTTCCAGGCACATCCGCAAACCCGGCCATAGCAGCTTTTCCAGTATCACCAGATGTCGCTGTCAAGATGACGATTTTGTTCTCTAAACCATGCTTTTTAGCAGCTGTCGTCATAAAGTATGGCAAAATAGACAAGGCCATATCCTTAAAGGCAATCGTTGAACCATGGAACAATTCCAAGTTGTATTGCCCATCCAGTTTCACCAAAGGCGCAATAGCTGGAGTATCAAACTTGCTATCGTAGGCATTGTTGATACAGTAGTCCAACTCCTCAGCCGTAAAGTCATCTAAAAATGCTGATAAAACTAATTTAGCCACTTCTTGATAAGAAGCATCTTTCAATTTTTCAAAGTCCAAATCTACCTTTGGATAAGTAAGTGGTGTAAACAGACCACCATCCGTCGCCAAACCTTGCAAAATAGCTTGGCTGGCAGTTACTCTATTATTGGCATCACGCGTTGATTGATAAACTAATGTCATTACTCTCTATCCTTTATCTATAGTCTCTTCCATTATATCACGATTTTTCAGAAAATTCTCCCTTTATAAGAGAAATTATAGGCCCAATTCTTCTTTCAAAGGTTGTAAATAAATCATTTCTTGCTTATCTCTTTTCTCCAGTCCTTCCTCAGCAAGGATGAGTAAGTCTTTAGAAAACTCGAGAACCGCAGTTTCTTCCTCATTTGTGAGTTGTTTTTTAGAAAATTGTCGTCTCAAAAACTTGTAATCACGACCAGCTGTGGTAAAAAACGGAGCCTTTTGCAAATAAGTTTCTAATTGATCTAAATTAACCAACAATCCCAAGTGAAAGGCAGCAGAAGCAAAAGTCCTATCAAGAGGTTGCGTACACACACTACGAAACTCAACTGTTCCTCGAGTCGTTAAGTCTTGGTACTGGTAACTACGATGGGTTTGGAAATCCTTCTCCTGAGGATAGATTAATACTTCATCCCCATTAAGGGTAAATGCCTGGATTTCAGGTGTAGTCAAATAGTTCCTAGCCTGAACAGGATAAAAATAATAGGTCTGCCCATCACGCTCCGCTGTGAAAATCGCAGAATGATCTAGATAGTCAAAAAAATCCTCCTCATCCTTAAAGAGTCTAGCATTGACACCTACATTCTCTGGATAGATACCATGCATGGATTCTTCCCAAAAAATATCTCTCGAAATTTTGGTATCCCAATCTGCCCCCGAAAACTCAGAATTTGCAAATAAATAAGCTTTTGCTGCTTCAATTTGAGTAAAAGCGTTAATGACCCGCAGAAAGTTAGACTTTGAAACATCCAGTTGAACTTGGCTCCCACAGATAAAGGCTCCATATTCAGGAAATTGATGTAAGTCTGATTCAGTCACTTTTTTACTTAAGCTCAAGTAAGCCATCAACATCTGATAGCGGGCAGAAGCAACCGGTTGATTCTCGTTCTCTTCCCAGTATGGATGGATACCAGAACCAACGATTGCATGATTAGATTCACCCAATTTTTTCTGAATCGTATCCATATAGGCCCTAAAACGCTCTTCAACCTCTTGGATAGATTCGGCCTTTCCGAATGCAAACTCAATCGTCGTATAAGCAACCTCAAATAAAATCGTATCTTGGCTGACTGGATCAAGTAACTGAATTGGATTTCCAAAATCATCTACTTTTTCGATAGTAAAACCCAGTACTGATGGTAAATACCGAAAGAGATCCTTAACAACCTCGATATCCGTAGCCTCACCCTCTAAATTTACAATAGGATATTCTAACTCAATCCCAATAAATAAATCAGGCTCCTCTTTTATATTCTTTAAGTAACGTTTCTTTAGCAATTCAACAGAACGAGACATTAACCACCAAACTCTTTCATAATCAAAATAAATTGTGAATAAGTAATATTATACCAAAATTCCTTGCAAAAACGATTAGATAACATTAGGAAATGAATATTGAACATTTTTCAGCTCTATCATATTTGTAGTAGGTAAAGCCCCCATGCATATGGAACCTGTTTTGTCGTAAAAAAAGAAATCACTGCTAAACTATGTACCCCCACCTTGTCTTGTTTGCAGAAATCAAATGAAGAAATAGGATTTTCAAAAATGTCTAGAATTCCTTGCCTTGAAACGAATGGCATGCCTACTAGAATCCTCCTTAAAAAGCGCCTTTTCAGGTGCTATCATTGCTCAAAAATGGCGATTGCTGAGACTTCTCTTGTCCAGAAAAATCACCAAATTCCTCGTATCATTAATCAAAAAATTCCCCAAAAACTGATTAAAAAGACTTCTATGACGGATATTGTTCGTTAACTTTTCATTTCAACTTCATCTGTCATTCAAAATTTCAAGAATCTTCACTCTAAGAATCATTTTAGTCGACTCCCAGAGTTCATGTCATGAAACGAGTATTCACTTACAAAAGGAAAGATGAGTTTTATTGCACAAAATTGTGAGAATTTCAACATCATCACTGACCTTGAGGGTAGGACACAAGCGATTATCCGAAATCACTTTCTTCGCTATGATAGAGTTGTCCAATATCAGGTGAAAATCATGAATCAATTTGGCCGAAAATCCCATGAATACAGAACTATCAAACAATACTAGAAACTCATATGACACAATAGTCAGAAACTAGGCGATAAACGTGTTTCCCCCAAACTTTTTGCATGTATCTAACCCAAAAAGAGATTTAAGGCAGACTCTTGAGTCACTCAGAAGATTTGAAAGAATACGATAATCCCTATCAACTCTCGCCTCTCACTTCTAGAACAAGGAAGCCTGAAAAACTTTTCGGACTCATTGAGGACAATATTTATCGGATTCATCCTCTATTCAAACTGTCTTTCAAACCTGTCTTAAAATCAAAGAATCAAAAAAGAGAAAGAGAGGCAAAACCTTCTTTCTCCATTTTTTCTTTATTCTACATGTTTCGCTAGATCTTCCTGAGCTTTTTTATTGGACTCAGTTTTTTCTTTTTGCCATTTTTCATAAAGCTCTTGGTACTGTTTCGCAGTCACGGGATCTTTTTGCAACTCAACATATTTGTAGTTGTCCGCATCCCCTTTGTGTCCGACAAATGAGAAGGCTCCTGTGAACGGTACAGTCTTACGGAAGATTGGATTAGCTCCTCCACTTTGAACTGGCAGAAAGAGAGCACTATCTGTTAGCCAAGCTTGAACTTCGGCAAATTTCTCATAGCGAACCTGAGTGTTTTCAACTTCTTTATCTGCCTCATCCAACAACTTCTTGTAGGTAGAGAGACCGATTTTTTCCTTGACATCATTGTCTTTTCCTGGAGTCAAGCCAAGATTTTTTAACTGAGAACCAGAGTCCGGATCCAAGAGGTCAAGATAGGTTTTCGGATCTGAGTAATCTCCACTCCAACCTGAGATATCAATGTCATAGTCCTTTTGTTCGGCTGTATTGGCAAAGAAGGTTGCATTGTCTTTCTCGTCTGGAGAAAGTTGAATCACATCGATAACAATATTGTCTGATCCAAGTGTCTCTTCAACAGTCTGTTTGAAAGAACTGGCTTGCTGTACGTCCAACTTAGCAGTCTGATCCACCGGCATGTCTAAATGGATAGGGAAGGTCACACCTTCTGCCTGTAAGCTTTCTTTGGCTTTGGCAAATTCTGCCTTGGCTTTATCAGCATTCAAGAAGGCAGGCTGAGCATCGTTTAGATTGACATTAGCCCACTCTGAACCGTAGTTGACTATCTTTTCATTGACAGCATCTCCGAAGTTTTTCCCACCGATTTGAACAAAGTTACTTGGTGTGACTATGTTTCGAAGGATACGGTCAGCTCCATCTTCTCCATTTGTCTGTGCGGCATAGGCATGACGATCAAAGGCAAAGTTAATCGCCTGACGGAAGTCCTTATTTTGCATAGCTGCACGAGAATCCGCCTTTTCTTTATCCGTCTGTTTCATGGTTTGATTGTAACTTTGACGGTTGACATTGAAGAGATAGTAGAAAGTCACAGCGTTTTGAGGAGTATAAGTAATCTTATCTTCATTCCCTTTTTTCAACTGGTCAAAGACAGAGCTTGTCGGGAAAATACGTCCATCTGTGTAGTTGCCTTCTAAGAATCCTCGAGCCAAACTATCTTGGTCTGAACCATCATAGAAGGAAAGTTTTACTTTCTCAATCTTCACATTGTCCTTATCCCAGTAATTAGGGTTCTTTTCAAACTCAATTAAAGATTTTGATGTGAAAGACTTGAACAAGTATGGCCCATTTGACAGGATACTAGATGGGGTAACACTTCCAAAGTCATCTCCCTTAGATTTCAAAAAGGCTTCATTGACAGGGCTCAAAATCCCCCCTGTTGTCTTTGAATTCCAATAAGACTCTGGCTTGTTCAAGGTGTATTGGAGAGTATAGTCGTCCACTGCCTTGACTCCAACCGTCTCAAAGTCAGATGTTTTCCCCTCAACATAGTCTGTCAAACCTTTGATGGAGTCTTGTACCAAATACAAGTTTTCAGCCTTTTTATCCGCTGCATACTTGAGACCCGTCACAAAGTCATGAGCTGTCACTTCAGCGTATTCTTCTCCTTCAGAGGTATACCACTTAACTCCCTTTCGTATTTTATAGGTATAGGTCAAGCCATCCTTTGATACCTTCCATGACTCCGCCATAGAAGGGACGAGGTTCCCATACTTATCATTTTCAAACAAACCATCGATCAAGTTTGTCGTAATGCTAGAAGTCGAGCCACGTGTCGAAGTGATATAGTCTAATGTATCTGGATTGCTAGCAAATACATATGAGTAGGTTTTATCTGTATTTGATTGTGCCGAACTACAAGCCGCCATCAAGAAGCTTGCACTTAAAATTCCAGCCCCTAGTAGGAGGGCTTTTGATTTCTTCATAACTGTTCTCCATTTTTATAGTATATGAAACATTATACACTATTTCAGAAAAAATATAAAGCATTTAAAGACTGATATTATAGGAAAAAAGAAAAGCCAGTAGACTCGAGTTCCTACTGACTTCTTTGTTGAATTCGTTTGGATTATGCAGCCAAAACTTTGCGTCCTTTACGACGACGAGCTGCCAATACGCGGCGACCGTTTTTAGTTGACATACGGTTACGGAATCCGTGTTTGCGCGCACGACGAAGTTTACTTGGTTGATAAGTACGTTTCACGATGAATACCTCCTCATAGATTTTGTATTCGTTTAGCCGGCTATAAAGTGATCAGTTACTAAACATACTTTACTATTCTATCTGATTCTGCCACTTTTGTCAATAGCTCCAAGCAAATGTTTTCTAGCTTTTCCTATGAAAGCCCTTATCTACGATACTGTTTCAAGAAACGAGTCATCTTTTCTTGGATTTGCGCCAATTCGTCCACACGTGGGAGGTAAACGATACGGAAATGGTCTGGTTCTTGCCAGTTAAAGCCACGACCATGAACCAAGAGAACCTTTTCCTGCTTCAAAAAATCAAGAACGAACTGTTCATCATCATCGATGCGGTACATATTGCGATCAATTTTAGGGAAGATATAAAGACCTGCCTTTGGTTTGACCGCAGACAAACCTGGAATATCTTGAATGGCATTATAGATAAAGTTTCTTTGCTCGTAGATACGTCCACCTGGAAGGAGCAATTCGTCCACTGACTGGTGACCCCCTAGCGAGGTTTGTACAACTTGCTGGGCCAAAACGTTAGAACAAAGGCGCATATTGGACAGCATATTGAGACCTTCGATATAGCCCTTGACATGGTGCTTAGGTCCAGACAAGACCATCCAACCTACACGAAAACCAGCGATACGATGCGATTTTGACAGACCATTCATGCTGACACAGAAAACATCTGGTGCCAAGCTCGCCACAGGCGTGTGCACATGCCCATCCATCACCATGCGGTCATAGATTTCATCCGCAAAGATGATCAAGTCGTTTTGACGTGCAATCTCAATAATATCCAACAAGAGTTCCTTAGGATAAAGAGCTCCAGTTGGGTTATTTGGATTGATAAGGACGATTGCCTTGGTATTGGAAGTGATTTTTGACTTAATATCGTCAATATCTGGGTACCACTCTGCAGCTTCATCACAGATATAGTGAACGGCATTTCCCCCAGCTAGGCTGACCGCAGCTGTCCAGAGAGGATAATCTGGCATAGGAACCAAGACCTCATCTCCATTGTCTAAAAGCCCCTGCATGGACATAACAATCAGCTCACTGACACCATTTCCAAGGTAAATATCATCAATGTCTACATTGGGAAATTTCTTCAGTTGGCAATACTGCATGATGGCCTTACGTGCCGAAAAAATACCCTTGGAATCAGAATATCCCTCACTATCACGCGCATTCATAATCAAGTCATGAATGACCTCATCTGGCGCTGTAAAGCCAAATTCTGCTGGATTTCCTGTATTCAGACGTAAAATCTTTTCTCCGTTTGCTCGCATACGCATGGCTTCTTCCAAAACAGGGCCACGGATATCATAAGCAACATGCTCTAGCTTACTAGACTTGTTATATTCTTTCATCTTGTTTCCTCAATTCACCGAGATAGTAACATTATACCACTAGAAAGGGATTGCGACAAGTTTCCTGAAATGAGCAAGCAAAGAAAAAACTTACAACGACTAGGTTCTCACCTTCTAAATAACTAGAATACAGAAGTATTTTCTCACATACCAAAAGACAAACCTAGAAAGACCAATGCTAAAAAGGAATCATACAAAAGATTAAACATAAGAAAGAGCCCCCACGTGACCAAATAGTCCAAACGACCACTTCTCTTTGCAATCACAAATAAAATGATGTGGTAGACTAAATGAAAGAGAAGAAAGCCGACAAAACCTGGATAGAGAACGGGCACGACTCTTTCCAGCTGCCAAAGCATCACTACTTCTCCTACAAGTGACGCAAGGATAATTCCATGATAAAGAAAACTTATTTTTTTAGAAGTTTGAACAGACACTTTCATACTTTCTCATCCCCTCACTATGTTTCCTACTATCCCGTTTTCTTTTATTTTAACATATCTCCACCAAATCGAATCTCCGATAATATTTATCTAAAATATGATTTTTACTTTACTTCTTTAGTGAAAAGGGTTACAATAACAGTAAGAAAATTTCAGGAGGTTTCATTATGGCACAACGTTACCAAAATGTTATGGTCGCAATTGATGGTTCTAAAGAGGCAGACTTGGCTTTCGTCAAAGGTGTTTACACTGCTCTACGCAACGAATCCAAACTCACCATCGCCCATGTTATTGACACACGCGCTCTTCAAAGCGTGTCTACCTTTGATGCTGAAGTTTACGAAGAACTCCAAGTCGACGCTGAAAGTTTGATGAAAGAGTACGAAAAACGTGCAAAAGATGCGGGCGTGACCGATATTCATACCGTCATCGAAATGGGAAATCCAAAAACTCTCCTTGCCCGTACCATTCCAGACGCAGAAAATGTTGACTTGATTCTCGTCGGTGCAACAGGTCTTAATGCCTTTGAACGCCTCTTGGTTGGCTCTTCATCTGAATACATCCTCCGCCATGCAAAAGTTGATTTGCTGGTCGTGAGAGAAAGAGAAAAAACATTATAAGAGCACAAAAGGAGCCTGTTGTGAACTGCACCCCAAAAGTTAGACAGAAAAAATCTAACTTTTGGGGTGTTTTATTATGAAATTGAGTTATGAAGATA
>NZ_JAHZPJ010000028.1 GCF_019929345.1 Streptococcus oralis | reverse complement strand
GTATATTCTAGTTCTCTGACTATGAATCCTAATGGAAAATTGGTTTTTAATTTTGATAATGAAGCAAGAATTACAGTTGTTTTTATTTCTGAAGATACAGGTGATAATGGCAATAGGCTTGTTAAATCTACAGTCGATGATGATGGATTGGGGATGACAATCTCTTGTTATAATTTCAAAATGTATAGTCCAAGAGAAGAAGGATTGGCTTCAGAGCCTCAGTTTATCTTTACAAAAAATAATAAAAAGCATTATTTTAATTTTAGAACAAATCTTTTTAATTCTGAGTCGAGATGGATTAGTATTAATTTCTTGAGGGATAAGTAATGAATGACTTTAATCCAATTTCTCAAGGTGGATCTACCTCTGGTAGTTCGGCCTCTTATAATCCAAATCCAAATTATTCTTTAATAAATAATCGGGTGGAGAAATACTCAGATAAGATAGGGACTGGTGATGATGCAAAAAGTAGTGTTGTTTGGTTTGTCATAACATTTACATTGACTATGTATGCATGTTTAATATCTGCACTTGTTATTGTTGATATCTTTAACAATAAAGGTGTCAATATTCTTAATAATATAAAAGAATCATGGGCTGTTTTTACGCCAATAATAACATTATCCCTAGGTTATATGTTTGGTAGGGTTGAGGCATCGCATGCGGCCAACAAAGAAAGTGTAAAACCCATCAACAAGGATTAATTATTTCTTATTTTTTGAGAGAAGGATAGGAATATGTTCATTCATGAACTTGATGGCTTGCTTTATCGTTAGGGGGAGGTAAGACATGCAAGGATCCTCTTGAGCTCCTTTTTTTCTGCGCGTAATCTCATTCCCTGTAAACGAAAAAACCGCCTTGGCAGGCGGTTTTTCGAAGGTTAAAAGAGTTGGCGCTCTTTTAACCGAGGTAACTGGCTTGGAGGAGCTCAGTCACCAAAACTTGTTTTTTCAGTTTAGCCTTAACAGGTGCATGACTTCAAGATTTACTCCTCCATGACAGTTACCAATGGCTGCTGCCAGTGGCGTTAAGACGTGTCTTACCGGGTTGGATTCAAGACGATAGTTACCGGATAAGGCGCAGCAGTCGGGCTGAACGGGGGGTTCGTGCACACAGCCCAGCTTGGAGCGAACGACCTACACCGGGCCGAGATACCAACAGCG
>NZ_JAHZPJ010000027.1 GCF_019929345.1 Streptococcus oralis | reverse complement strand
CGGATGCACTTGCCGATGTACTTGCTGAAACTGAAGCACTTGTTGAAGCGGACTCACTTGCCGATGTACTTGCACTTGCTGAGGCACTCGTTGAAGCAGATACGCTCGCTGACGTACTTGCACTTACTGAAGCACTTGTTGAGGCAGATACGCTCGCCGATGTACTTGCACTTACTGAGGCACTTGTTGAAGCGGATACGCTCGCTGACGTACTTGCGCTTACTGAAGCACTTGTTGAAGCGGACTCACTTGCCGATGTACTTGCACTTACTGAAGCACTCGTTGAAGCAGACGCACTCGCTGACGTGCTTGCAGAAACTGAAGCACTTGTTGAAGCTGAAACGCTCGCTGAGGTACTTGCACTTGCTGAGGCACTCGTTGAAGCAGATACGCTCGCTGACGTACTTGCTGAAACTGAAGCACTTGTTGAAGCAGACGCGCTCGCCGACGTGCTGGCACTTACTGACGCGCTTGTTGAAGCGGAGACACTCGCTGATGTGCTAGCTGAAACTGAAGCACTTGTTGAAGCTGAAACGCTCGCTGACGTACTGGCACTTACTGAGGCACTCGTTGAGGCGGATACGCTCGCTGACGTACTTGCTGAAACTGAAGCACTTGTCGAAGCAGACTCACTTGCCGATGTACTTGCTGAAACTGAAGCACTCGTTGAAGCGGATGCACTCGCTGACGTGCTGGCACTTACTGAAGCGCTTGTTGAGGCGGATGCACTCGCCGATGTACTTGCGCTTGCTGAGGCACTTGTTGAGGCAGATACACTCGCTGACGTGCTAGCTGAAACTGAAGCACTTGTTGAAGCCGATACGCTCGCTGACGTACTTGCTGAAACTGAAGCACTTGTTGAAGCAGATGCACTTGCCGATGTACTTGCTGAAACTGAGGCACTTGTTGAAGCCGATACGCTCGCTGACGTACTTGCGCTTACTGAAGCACTTGTTGAAGCGGACTCACTTGCCGATGTACTTGCGCTTACTGAAGCACTTGTTGAAGCCGATACGCTCGCTGAGGTACTTGCACTTACTGACGCGCTTGTTGAAGCAGACGCACTTGCCGATGTACTTGCAGAAACTGAAGCACTCGTTGAGGCAGATACGCTCGCTGACGTACTTGCACTTACTGACGCGCTTGTTGAAGCAGACGCGCTCGCCGACGTACTTGCTGAAACTGAAGCACTTGTTGAAGCAGATGCACTTGCCGATGTACTTGCGCTTACTGAAGCACTTGTTGAAGCGGACTCACTTGCCGATGTACTTGCACTTACTGAGGCACT
>NZ_JAHZPJ010000026.1 GCF_019929345.1 Streptococcus oralis | reverse complement strand
ACCCGCTCAGGTTGGAGACCAATTGCCCCTAAGAGAGCCCTCTCGTTATGGCTTTTATGAGGATTATCCAGATTATCACCGTTCACCACGTATCATCTATCGTGGGAGTGAGGATAAAATCTTGATCAATCCTCCAGGACAGGAACCAAGTAAGCCCAGTGATGAACTCTTAAAATTAATCATTCCTCCCCTTATGATGATTGGGGTCACTGTCCTCATTACCCTTGTCCAACCGCGAGGCATCTATATTCTCGCTACGGTCGGGATGTCAGCTGTCAGCTTGATTTTTTCAATCCGTGGTTTTATCAAAAACCGTAAGAAGTATAAGGCGGATAAGAAGGAGCGGGTTGACCTATATCATCTTTATCTAAGAGATAAGGCCATGGAATTGACCCGTCTAGAGCGGGAACAAAAAGAAGGGATGCATTACCATTTTCCGACGGTTCTGGAATTGACGGATTTGGTTGAGAGCTACAACCATCGGATTTACGAAAAGACTCCTTTGCATTTTGACTTTCTATATTATCGCTTGGGGTTAGGCAAACTTCCTACCAGCTATGAGCTGAGTTATGGCCAACAGGAGCGAAGTGGGAAGAAGGATGCGTTAGAAGAAGAGGGTTATGCGCTTTATAGCCGTCACAAAAAGATTCCAGATATGCCTATTCCAGCGAATCTCAGCCATGGACCAGTGGGGTATGTCGGACCTAGAAATCTTGTCTTAGAACAGCTCCAGCTGTTGGTTATGCAGTTAGCGACTTTCCACTCTTATCACGATGTGCAGTTTATTACCATCTTGCCTGAAGAGGAGAGAGACCAATGGTCTTGGATGCGGTGGCTTCCGCATGCCAAATTGCAAGAGCTGAATGTCCGTGGTTTTGTCTACAATCAACGGACACGGGATCAAGTTTTAAACAGTTTGAATCAAATCTTAAAACTGCGCCGTACCCAAAAAGAGGAAGCCTCCCATAAGGAGAGCACGCTTTTCCATCCCCATTACGTGGTTTTAGTGACCGATGAAAAACTGATTTTGGACCACGTGATTATGGAGTTCTTTACCGAAGATCCGACAGAATTAGGCTGTTCACTGGTCTTTGTGGAGGATGTGATGAGTTCCTTGTCTGAGAATATCCAGACAGTCATCAACATCAAGGACCGTAATACAGGTCAACTGGTCATGGAAGAAGGGGTCTTGAAAGAGACGGACTTCCGCTTGGATCATTTTCCAGCAGATTATGACAAGGAGCGGATTGCCCGTACCTTGGCACCGCTTAACCACCTCCAAAACCTCAAGAGTTCAATCCCAGATTCTGTGACCTTTATGGAAATGTATGGGGCAGAGACCTTTGAAGACTTGCAGGTATCGAGTCGTTGGAAAAAGAATGCCCCTTATAAGAGCTTGGCTGTTCCAATCGGTCTACGTGGTAAGGATGACCTGGTTCAGCTCAACCTCCATGAAAAGGCCCATGGGCCACATGGTTTGATTGCAGGGACGACGGGTTCAGGGAAGTCCGAGACCATCCAATCCTACATCCTGTCCCTTGCCGTCAACTTCCACCCTCACGATGTGGCTTTCTTGTTGATCGACTACAAGGGTGGGGGAATGGCCAATCTCTTTAAAAACCTGCCCCACCTCTTGGGAACCATTACCAACTTGGATGGAGCCCAATCTATGCGGGCTCTGGCTTCGATCAATGCGGAGATCCATCGCCGGGAACGGCTCTTTGGAGAGTTTGAAGTCAACCATATCAATCAATACCAGAAGAAATTTAGAAACGGAGAAGCGACTGAGCCTCTCCCTCACCTCTTTCTCATCTCAGATGAGTTCGCAGAGCTAAAGGTCAACCAGCCTGACTTTATCAA
>NZ_JAHZPJ010000025.1 GCF_019929345.1 Streptococcus oralis | reverse complement strand
ACCAAAAAGATTCAGCAATTTTCTGTCGAACACAGACAAAAGATTCAGAACTTTGAAGGAAGAGGTGGGGGAAGAACTAGTAATAAAACTCCAAAAATTCAACATATAGATGACATTCCACGTATTGAAGAGATAAAGGTCAAATTTAATCATAATCCGAAACATCGTGAAGAAGAATTCTCACGTCAATTAGCAGATCAACAAAATGGAATGAACGAGTTGACTGTTCAGGAATATCTTGACAATCGTGAAAGATATATCGCTGAAGGACGTGCTTTAGAGGGGAACGCTGTTCAACAAGCGGCACGAAGAGAAGCCTTATCTAGAAAATATAAGGAATTAAGAAAATCCGGATTGAATCGTCAAGATGCGACATTACAAGCTGAAGAATGGTTAGCCACTCAAGCAGCTCTTCACAATCCTGATCAGATAGCTGGAGGATATCCAGACAAGATTGGTGGCATGGGCGATACTGGTGTCAACTCATCTATCGGAATTCAATGGAGATATCGTATTGATTATGTTGATGAGCAGATTCTGACAATAGCAAAAACAATGTCCCCAGAACAATTACAGAGTACATATTTAAATGTAAGGCTTACTTATTGAAAGGAGTATCAATGATTTCAAATTTTGTAAAAGTCGCAGACATGCCAAAAGAGGTGATTGAAAAATATAAAAATAAAGTTCCGGTTGAATTGCTTGATATTTGGGAAAACCAAGGATTGGGTACCTTTTTAAATGGTTATCTAAAAGTTATAAATCCAGATGACTATATTGAGTTAATTACAGATTCATATTTTAGGGGAGATGTTGCTATTCCAATATTTGCGACGGCTTTTGGAGACATCATAACTTGGGAAAAAAATGAATTTTTAGGGTTCATTAACTATAAATTTGGAACTTTCGATATATTTTTAGAAGATTTGCCTATGTTCTTACATTCTCTTTCTGATGAAAGTTTTACAGATGATTATTTTGAATTACCACTTTACAAAGAAGCAATTGAAAAATATGATATGTTGGATTATGAACAGTGTTTTGGTTTTGTACCATTACTAGCACTAGGTGGATTCAAAGATGTGGATCATCTAGATAAGGTTAAAATGTATGAGCATATCTTGTTAATTACCACATTGGTTGGCAAGATTGGAATGTAGAATATTAGTTTAAAATTTGATGATATGCTGAACTGAGAATAAGGAAATGCTATGTTAAGAATTTTTCCATTTGATAAAACAGGTGTTTCAGATGCGTTAGTTCAATTCGAAAAAAAATATGAATTTTTATTACCTAAAGAATATAGAAGTTTCTTATTAAAATATAATGGTGGAAACACCTTACAGACAAGCTTTAAAACAAAGAAAGAGAGTTCGGATATTCGAGCCTTTTATGGTTTTGGAAATGCTGACTATGAATATAATTTCCAGTATTTCCTCGACCATGATTTTCTATCCACTCATATTCAAACTGGCTATCTACCGATAGCAGAGGATAGTTTTGGAAATTATATTCTTTTAGGAATTTCTAAACAAAATTATAATCTCATAGCATTTTTTGATCATGAAAAACAAAAGATTATCTCCTTCAATCTTTCGTTTAAAGAGTTTCTGGCTACTATAAAAAGTAAAGTGTGTAAGATTAAATCTATTGACGAAAGAATTCAAAAAATGAAAGAAGTAAATAGTCCAGTCATTGTTGATGATGAGTTAAAAGCTTTATGGCAAGAAGAAATTGATAAGTATGCGGGTCGTGAGCAAGTCATTGTTAAGCTTTAATCTCATTTTATTAAATGTGATAGCCTAGTGTTATCACATTTTCATTATTCTTCTATTTCTCTACTAACGATGATATAGGTTACGTTTCAGAGGCGGATTTTGGTATCTAGATCGTCGGCACGGTTGCCTCAGGTGGTCTCTTAGCTCCTGCGAGCTTAGCTATAGGCACGACTCTTTTAGGGGGCG
>NZ_JAHZPJ010000024.1 GCF_019929345.1 Streptococcus oralis | reverse complement strand
GCATTGCTGTCAATATTGGAAATGGTAGATGTGAGAACAAATTCCTTATTGTTCTCATCCAAGGCAGTGAAACGGATGGTTTCTCCCTGTTTAAGGCTAGAGACATCTTTTGAGGTCACATAAGTTGTGATGGTTACCTTCTTTTCTGTCGTCAAAACAGGATACAACTGGGCCAAGACCTTGCCTTCGGGAACCAAATTAGCCCCAGCAGTTTCAGGATTCAGGTGGAGAATCCCGTCCTCCATCGCTGTAATAGCCCCTTTTTGTGCGATTCCTCCCTGTACTTTGAGATTGTTTTCAACTTCTAAAATCTTTTGATTTAGGGCTGTCAACTCTTGTCCAACTTTTGCCAACTGTTGAGCCTTTAGGGACTCAAGCTGGCTATCCAAACTACCAGAGTAGGCCTGTTGAGCTCCTGCACCTGCGTATTGGACCCGATAACCTGCTAGAGCGGATTCAAATTGGGAAATCTGACTGTCAATCTGTGCGATGACTTGGCTCTTGAGCTGCCCTTGAGTATCAGAAGCAGCCTGTGCTACATAAGCCTGATAAATACTATACCCAGCATTGGTCGAAGGAACACTGGTTCCATTTTGAATGGCGTCTCGCAGTGTCTGGTAGTCCGACAATTTGGCATTGGTTTCACTGATAAGGTTTCCTAATTCAGCTTGGGAACTGCTAGCAGCCGAATTTTGAGAGGCAATATTAGAATTCTGTTGTTCCGTATTACTACGGATGCTGGCTGCTTGGTTTTTATAGTCATTAAAGATCTGTTCATAGCCAAAGCGATCCTCTCCCGAAGCAAACTTACTAGTTCCTGTCTTCAAACTTTCTTGTAATAATTCCAACTGTCGTTTTTGTTCCTTCAAGGTTTCCACTTGAGAGGAGAAGGTATCTTTCTGAGTGTTTTCGCTATCAGAATGATATTGAACTAAGAGGTCACCTTTTTTGACCACCTTGTTTTCCTCTAGGTTATTGGTGACAATCGCATTATTACTGGTTGACTGGATAGTCGCTAAGATTTTACTTGGTTCAATAGAGGCCGCCGAGGTAATGGTGATTTCCTTTTTCGCAAAGAGAGAGAATAAGACCACAAAAATCAACAAGAAGAAAGTCGGTAAAATCACGCGTACAGAAAAGTTGGAATATCTACGATTATAAAATTCAGCACTCTCTAAGTAATGTTCTTCCATCTTCTTTCTCCTTTCTAACTATTGACCAGATGGGCATAGAAACCATCCTGGGCAAGTAATTCTTCATGTGTTCCTTGCTCGACGATTTCCCCCTTGTCCAGAACGACCACTTTTTCAGACCGCTCTGCAATGGTCAATCTATGGGCAATGAAAATGATGGTCTTGTCCAACTCCAAGAGATTGTCGATAATCTTTTTCTCTGTCAAGATATCCAGATTGCTGGTTGCCTCGTCGAGAATCAAAACAGGAGCATCCGTCAAAAGAGCTCGAGCCAAGGCCAAGCGCTGGCGCTGACCACCTGAAATCCCTGTCCCGTCTGATGTCAACTCTGTTTGGTAATTCAAAGGCATCCGTTCAATGTCTTCTCGAATCTCCGCAATTTCCAGTGCCCGAATGATTTCTTTCTGAGTCGTTCCAGGTTTGGCACCTAAGAGAACATTCTCCAAAATGGTACCATTAAAGACATAAGGCTGTTGTGGCAAGTAGTTGATATGGCGACGCAAGACATGCTTGTCAATCTGATTGAGATTGGTATTGTTAATCAGAATTTCTCCTTCGTTTGGATCGTAGAAGTTGACAATCATCTTGGCAAGGGTCGTCTTTCCAGAACCAGAGATGCCCACAAAGGCCACCTTGCTGCCTCGTTCAATGGTCAAATTGATGTCTGATAAGACATTTCGTCCATAGCCGTATTTATAGCTGACCTGTTTCAACTCAATGTCACCCTTGGTCATGCTTAAATCACGAATCGCTTTTTTATCCATAAATTCAGAGTCAACCAAATAGACCTCGTTCAAGCGGTTATTGGCCACTTGGGCTGTCTGGAGTTTGGTTTGTAGGTTGATGATGTTTTCTAGTGGATTTGTGAAATAAGCCAGCAAGGTATTATAGGTAATCAGTTGCCCTAGGGACATTTTATTGTCCATTACCAGAAGGGCTCCCATCCAAAGGATGGCAATATTCAATAGGAGCTGAGCCGTTTTCTTCAAGCCCATTTGAATATTTTCCATCCGACTGTAGGCAAATGATTTTTTCAGATAGTCCACAAATTCTCTGTCAATCTTTTGGTAACGGTAGTTTTCACTCGTCAAGGACTTGATTGTTTCAATCCCATTGATGTCTTCGATAATGGAAGAGGAGAGAATAGCATTGGATTCCATGGTGTCCCGATTCATCTTCTCAAATGGTTTCATGAAAGCAAAAATCACGACGATATAAATCGGTAGCGAGAGAAGACTGATAAAGAAGAGATTAAAGTTTTGTGAGAACAAAACAATGGCCATGACAATCACAATCGAAACATCTAGAAAGATGGAGAGAATGGTACTGGCTAGGGCATCAATGATACTATTGGCATCATTAAAGCGTGAGACAATTTCCCCAGTTCTTCTGGTCGCAAAAAAGGACATGGGTAGATGGAAGACATGCTTGATATAGGACAAAATCACATCAATCGAAAGGCGTTGTCCCAAAATAAGAAGCAGATAGCTCTGAGCATAGGTCAGAATCTGTTGTAAGATATAGACAACTACCAAGCCTAAAGAGATAATCCCTAAGGTATTGCGCATCTGATTGGGGACATAGGTATCGATGATTCCTTGAAGATAGTAGGAGCCGACGATATTGATAATCGTAACCAATAAAGTTGCGATAACGATATTGGCAATCAAGCCTTTTTGTTTCATCAAGATGGGAACAAAGGACCAGAGGCCGTTTTTCTGTTCCTTATGAGGCTTGTATTCAGGGGCAGGAGCAATAAAAATAGAAACTCCTGTCCACTCTTGGGCAAACTGTTCCTTGGAAAGTTTGGTCATTTTAACAGCCGGATCGGGGTCGGCAATATGAACTGAATGTTTGTCATGACCCGTCACGACATAGTAGTGAAGTAATTTTTTATCCTTGATGACATGAGCGATAAAAGGGTAGACGACCCCTTTCATGTCAAATAAAGACATATCTGCTTTCAAGGCTCGTGTTTCAAAGCCTAATTCTTCTGAGACTTTTACCAGTCCAAAAGCAGTCGTTCCTCGTAAGGTGGTCTTGGCCATTTCACGCAAGCTAGCCAAAGAGTAGTAGGAACCATAGTAGCCATAAATCATGGCAAGGGCTGCCACACCACAATCTCTTGCGTCAACTTGGGCTCTATAATGACGCTTTGTAAATCTCATACAAACTCCTTTATTCACAAAAGTGGGGATATCTATGAGGGAAAGACCTCATAGAGGTTTTGGGGAGTTCAGAAAACTCCCTTGATTTACTAGCTTTCTCCAGAAAAATAGACTTAGAAGGAGGAGGAAAGACAAAAGTAACTAACTCTATCATACACTAATGTGGCTTATTTTTCCAATGGTATCGGTTGTTTCAAAGATATTGATACCAGCAATTCTCAGACATCTATTTGACATGAAAAAGCCTCTTGTCCCAATCAAGACGAACAAGAGGCTTTCTGTCAAAAGACAAACTATTAGTTAAAAATTCCTTGGTCAGCTCCGCCACCGTTGCTAGCGCCACCACCATTGTTAGATCTAGATCTTGATCCGATTCTATCTCTGATGCGACCGTATGCACGGATAGCAAGTCCACGTACAGTGCGACCAACTTCACGACCGATATCAAATACGGCACGTACAAGGTCACCGCCGACCCATCCACCTTCAACTTCAACCAATTCAGCTTCAGTAAGTGGCATAAACTTTTGATCTAATGATTTAAAATCTTTGTTCATGAAAATCACCTTTTCCTATCTAGAATGATAAAATTAGCTAAAAAGTCCTACTAAGAAGCCTGAAACCAATGAGCCACCCAAAATAGCCAATGATACAGTGAATACATCAACAGGGATACCGTAGAATGCCCATCCACCGTCAACCATCATCATTTCTTCTTCAGTCAAAGCAGCGAACTGATTATCCATCATAGCAAAGTTTTCCATAAGAGTTCTCCTTTTATTAATATGTTGTTCTTAGTTGGAGGAAAGCCCTCTCAACTCGACAACTATATTATACAACAGGCAGGACCTCCT
>NZ_JAHZPJ010000023.1 GCF_019929345.1 Streptococcus oralis | reverse complement strand
AAAAAGTCCTTGACAAAGTTGAAAAAGTAGATATAATAGAAAGAGTTGAAAAGCTCAGGTCCGTTGGTCAAGGGGTTAAGACACCGCCTTTTCACGGCGGTAACACGGGTTCGAATCCCGTACGGACTATGGGTATGTCGCAGGGGATGAAAAAAGTAAAAAAAGTTTCAAAAAAGTGTTGACATAGGTCAGCAGCTGTGATATACTAATATAGTTGTCGCTTGAGAGAGATTGAGTGACAAAGACCTTTGAAAACTGAACAAGACGAACCAATGTGCAGGGCGCTACAACTGACGTTGTAGTACTGAACAATGAAAAAACAATAAATCTGTCAGTGACAGAAATGAGTGAGAACTCAAACTTTTAATGAGAGTTTGATCCTGGCTCAGGACGAACGCTGGCGGCGTGCCTAATACATGCAAGTAGAACGCTGAAGAGAGGAGCTTGCTCTTCTTGGATGAGTTGCGAACGGGTGAGTAACGCGTAGGTAACCTGCCTGGTAGCGGGGGATAACTATTGGAAACGATAGCTAATACCGCATAATAGCAGTTATTGCATGATAACTGTTTGAAAGGTGCAATTGCATCACTACCAGATGGACCTGCGTTGTATTAGCTAGTTGGTGGGGTAACGGCTCACCAAGGCGACGATACATAGCCGACCTGAGAGGGTGATCGGCCACACTGGGACTGAGACACGGCCCAGACTCCTACGGGAGGCAGCAGTAGGGAATCTTCGGCAATGGACGGAAGTCTGACCGAGCAACGCCGCGTGAGTGAAGAAGGTTTTCGGATCGTAAAGCTCTGTTGTAAGAGAAGAACGAGTGTGAGAGTGGAAAGTTCACACTGTGACGGTATCTTACCAGAAAGGGACGGCTAACTACGTGCCAGCAGCCGCGGTAATACGTAGGTCCCGAGCGTTGTCCGGATTTATTGGGCGTAAAGCGAGCGCAGGCGGTTAGATAAGTCTGAAGTTAAAGGCTGTGGCTTAACCATAGTACGCTTTGGAAACTGTTTAACTTGAGTGCAAGAGGGGAGAGTGGAATTCCATGTGTAGCGGTGAAATGCGTAGATATATGGAGGAACACCGGTGGCGAAAGCGGCTCTCTGGCTTGTAACTGACGCTGAGGCTCGAAAGCGTGGGGAGCAAACAGGATTAGATACCCTGGTAGTCCACGCCGTAAACGATGAGTGCTAGGTGTTAGACCCTTTCCGGGGTTTAGTGCCGTAGCTAACGCATTAAGCACTCCGCCTGGGGAGTACGACCGCAAGGTTGAAACTCAAAGGAATTGACGGGGGCCCGCACAAGCGGTGGAGCATGTGGTTTAATTCGAAGCAACGCGAAGAACCTTACCAGGTCTTGACATCCCTCTGACCGCTCTAGAGATAGAGTTTTCCTTCGGGACAGAGGTGACAGGTGGTGCATGGTTGTCGTCAGCTCGTGTCGTGAGATGTTGGGTTAAGTCCCGCAACGAGCGCAACCCCTATTGTTAGTTGCCATCATTTAGTTGGGCACTCTAGCGAGACTGCCGGTAATAAACCGGAGGAAGGTGGGGATGACGTCAAATCATCATGCCCCTTATGACCTGGGCTACACACGTGCTACAATGGCTGGTACAACGAGTCGCAAGTCGGTGACGGCAAGCTAATCTCTTAAAGCCAGTCTCAGTTCGGATTGTAGGCTGCAACTCGCCTACATGAAGTCGGAATCGCTAGTAATCGCGGATCAGCACGCCGCGGTGAATACGTTCCCGGGCCTTGTACACACCGCCCGTCACACCACGAGAGTTTGTAACACCCGAAGTCGGTGAGGTAACCTTTTAGGAGCCAGCCGCCTAAGGTGGGATAGATGATTGGGGTGAAGTCGTAACAAGGTAGCCGTATCGGAAGGTGCGGCTGGATCACCTCCTTTCTAAGGATAAGGAACTGTACATTGGTCTTGTTTAGTCTTGAGAGGTCTTGTGGGGCCTTAGCTCAGCTGGGAGAGCGCCTGCTTTGCACGCAGGAGGTCAGCGGTTCGATCCCGCTAGGCTCCATTGGTGAGAGATCACCAAGTAATGCACATTGAAAATTGAATATCTATATCAAATAGTAACAAGAAAATAAACCGAAACGCTGTAGTATTAAAAGAGTTACTGACTGAAAGGTCAGAAAATAAGGTTAAGTTAATAAGGGCGCACGGTGGATGCCTTGGCACTAGGAGCCGAAGAAGGACGTGACAAACGACGATATGCCTTGGGTAGCTGTAAGTAAGCGATGATCCAGGGATTTCCGAATGGGGGAACCCAACAGGTACTACCTGTTACCCGCATCTGTTAAGGATGTGAGGAGGAAGACGCAGTGAACTGAAACATCTAAGTAGCTGCAGGAAGAGAAAGCAAAAGCGATTGCCTTAGTAGCGGCGAGCGAAACGGCAGGAGGGCAAACCGAAGAGTTTACTCTTCGGGGTTGTAGGACTGCAATGTGGACTCAAAGATTATAGAAGAATGATTTGGGAAGATCAGCCAAAGAGAGTAACAGCCTCGTATTTAAAATAGTCTTTGTACCTAGCAGTATCCTGAGTACGGCGGGACACGAGAAATCCCGTCGGAATCTGGGAGGACCATCTCCCAACCCTAAATACTCCCTAGTGACCGATAGTGAACCAGTACCGTGAGGGAAAGGTGAAAAGCACCCCGGGAGGGGAGTGAAATAGAACCTGAAACCGTGTGCCTACAACAAGTTCGAGCCCGTTAATGGGTGAGAGCGTGCCTTTTGTAGAATGAACCGGCGAGTTACGATATGATGCGAGGTTAAGTTGAAGAGACGGAGCCGCAGGGAAACCGAGTCTGAATAGGGCGCCTTAGTATCATGTCGTAGACCCGAAACCATGTGACCTACCCATGAGCAGGTTGAAGGTGCGGTAAGACGCACTGGAGGACCGAACCAGGGCACGTTGAAAAGTGCTTGGATGACTTGTGGGTAGCGGAGAAATTCCAAACGAACTTGGAGATAGCTGGTTCTCTCCGAAATAGCTTTAGGGCTAGCGTCGACATAAAGATTCTTGGAGGTAGAGCACTGTTTGGGTGAGGGGTCCATCCCGGATTACCAATCTCAGATAAACTCCGAATGCCAATGAATTATGGTCGGCAGTCAGACTGCGAGTGCTAAGATCCGTAGTCGAAAGGGAAACAGCCCAGACCACCAGCTAAGGTCCCAAAATAATTGTTAAGTGGAAAAGGATGTGGGGTTGCACAGACAACTAGGATGTTAGCTTAGAAGCAGCTATTCATTCAAAGAGTGCGTAATAGCTCACTAGTCGAGTGACCCTGCGCCGAAAATGTACCGGGGCTAAAACAATTTACCGAAGCTGTGGATACCTTTATAGGTATGGTAGGAGAGCGTTCTATGTGTGAAGAAGGTATACCGTGAGGAGTGCTGGAACGCATAGAAGTGAGAATGCCGGTATGAGTAGCGAAAGACAGGTGAGAATCCTGTCCACCGTAAGACTAAGGTTTCCAGGGGAAGGCTCGTCCGCCCTGGGTTAGTCGGGACCTAAGGAGAGACCGAAAGGTGTATCCGATGGACAACAGGTTGATATTCCTGTACTAGAGTATGTAGTGATGGAGGGACGCAGTAGGCTAACTAAAGCAGACGAATGGAAGTGTCTGTCTAAGCAGTGAGGTGTGAATTGAGTCAAATGCTTAATTCTATAACATTGAGCTGTGATGGGGAGCGAAGTTTAGTAGCGAAGTTAGTGACGTCACACTGCCAAGAAAAGCTTCTAGCGTTAAACATACTCTACCCGTACCGCAAACCGACACAGGTAGTCGAGGCGAGTAGCCTCAGGTGAGCGAGAGAACTCTCGTTAAGGAACTCGGCAAAATGACCCCGTAACTTCGGGAGAAGGGGTGCTGACTTTACGTCAGCCGCAGTGAATAGGCCCAAGCAACTGTTTATCAAAAACACAGCTCTCTGCTAAATCGTAAGATGATGTATAGGGGGTGACGCCTGCCCGGTGCTGGAAGGTTAAGAGGAGTGCTTAGCGGTAACGCGAAGGTATGAATTGAAGCCCCAGTAAACGGCGGCCGTAACTATAACGGTCCTAAGGTAGCGAAATTCCTTGTCGGGTAAGTTCCGACCCGCACGAAAGGCGTAATGATTTGGGCACTGTCTCAACGAGAGACTCGGTGAAATTTTAGTACCTGTGAAGATGCAGGTTACCCGCGACAGGACGGAAAGACCCCATGGAGCTTTACTGCAGTTTGATATTGAGTGTCTGTACCACATGTACAGGATAGGTAGGAGTCTATGAAATCGGGACGCCAGTTTCGAAGGAGACGTTGTTGGGATACTACCCTTGTGTTATGGCCACTCTAACCCAGATAGGTTACCCCTATCGGAGACAGTGTCTGACGGGCAGTTTGACTGGGGCGGTCGCCTCCTAAAAGGTAACGGAGGCGCCCAAAGGTTCCCTCAGAATGGTTGGAAATCATTCGCAGAGTGTAAAGGTATAAGGGAGCTTGACTGCGAGAGCAACAACTCGAGCAGGGACGAAAGTCGGGCTTAGTGATCCGGTGGTTCCGTATGGAAGGGCCATCGCTCAACGGATAAAAGCTACCCTGGGGATAACAGGCTTATCTCCCCCAAGAGTTCACATCGACGGGGAGGTTTGGCACCTCGATGTCGGCTCGTCGCATCCTGGGGCTGTAGTCGGTCCCAAGGGTTGGGCTGTTCGCCCATTAAAGCGGCACGCGAGCTGGGTTCAGAACGTCGTGAGACAGTTCGGTCCCTATCCGTCGCGGGCGTAGGAAATTTGAGAGGATCTGCTCCTAGTACGAGAGGACCAGAGTGGACTTACCGCTGGTGTACCAGTTGTCTTGCCAAAGGCATCGCTGGGTAGCTATGTAGGGAAGGGATAAACGCTGAAAGCATCTAAGTGTGAAACCCACCTCAAGATGAGATTTCCCATGATTTTATATCAGTAAGAGCCCTGAGAGATGATCAGGTAGATAGGTTAGAAGTGGAAGTGTGGCGACACATGTAGCGGACTAATACTAATAGCTCGAGGACTTATCCAAAGTAACTGAGGATACGAAGTGTAAGGTTTACTTGGTATTTGATAGATATTCAATTTTGAGTAGGTATTACTCAGAGTTAAGTGACGATAGCCTAGGAGATACACCTGTACCCATGCCGAACACAGTAGTTAAGCCCTAGAACGCCGGAAGTAGTTGGGGGTTGCCCCCTGTGAGATATGGAAGTCGCTTAGC
>NZ_JAHZPJ010000022.1 GCF_019929345.1 Streptococcus oralis | reverse complement strand
ATCAAGGGACGAGCACTGATGAAACGTGAAGAGGTAGATGTTATCCAGCTGGCCTTGCCAGTCTCAGGAGCCAATGACACCCAAGTTCTCAACAATCTGCGCCAGGAAGTGGCTTCTCTCCAAGAAGCCTGGACAGGACAGCGCCCAAGTGCCATCCCGATGGTGCCGGAGGAGTTGACAGAGGCGGACTTTTATGGTCGGGCAAGCGTGCAGGCTGCCTATGAACAAGGACTCGTGCCATTAGGACTTGACTTGGAGACAGTTGAGCCGGTTACTTGGAACCCCTGTGGTGGAAATCTACTTTATCTAACAGAAAAAGAAAGCCAAATGGCGGCCTTTGTTCGTTTGCTTTCACGTGGAAAACAAAAGACGATTATTTTAGCTCCTCAATATAATGAGATTGAATCTGATGAGAATGTATTAGTTGTTAATAATCCAGATGAATATGAGGAGTTGATAGCAGTTATTTCTCAAAAAATTGATGAACGTATGAAAGCTAAAAATTTCGATCATGTAGCTACTTTGGTGCTCTATAATTTGACTGAATTAATTGAGAAAATGAGTCAAGAAACGCGTGATAATTTGGCTTATATTTTAAATAAAGGTGAACGAGGAGGATATGCCTCTATCGTAATGACTGTACCTAGCTTAAATCGACAGATTGATCCAGTTTCTGCAGCAGCTAAGTCCTTTAAGAAAGCAATTATGGCTGTTAGAATTACAGATCAAACTGTGGTTGCTGTTAATAATAAGCAGTTAAGAGAGCAATTGTTGGAAGAACAAACACATTATTATGTTCAAAATACTATTGCAAACAAGATTAAAGTTTTAATGTACTAGGAGAAAATGAATTATGGCAAAATCGGAAACAACTATAGCCCTAGAAAATGAACTAGCTGCACTTGAGAAAAAAATAGAGGCTCTCAAAGCAGCTTCTTCAGCATTAGAAGGGGTTAGTACAAATGTTCCAACAACTAAAGATGACATGGAGAGTCTTCATGTAGCTGGGCAAAAATATGACGAAGAGTATGATAAGGAACAGGACGATATAAAAAATAGCTCCAACAAGTATGTAAGTGTAAAAACTAGTACTCAGGAAGTAATTAATGAGCAAATCACTGCTTTAGCCTTGGATCTATTCGAGACTAATATGGCATTATTTCAATCGCGAGCACAAGATAGATTGGCCGAGATAGAAGCAGCAAAAAATGCGAAGAAATGAGGTAGTATAGAGTATGAAAGTCCACATCAAAGATAAGCAAGGTCTACAGACCCATTCAACTAATGCAGTGAATGCTTCTAGAGTTTATAGTGCTGAAATCAGTGCTTACAAACAGGAGCTCCATATTGCTACAGACCAACAATTTGCGGAAGCTGTTGAAGCATTCACAGATAGGATTAATACTATTTCAAAGACACTTTATGAAGATTTTCCTCTTGCAATGGAAAAATATGGGACACTAATTTCAAATTATATAGAGGATGTTAATGATGCTGGATTTGCAGGAAGTTCAGTCATTAAGACTAAAGATACAGATATTGAGTCAATAGGGAAATGGCTAACAGAAGATACAAAGAAAAAATTTGATTCTGTAAAAGAGAGTTTAGACTCTGCTTTAACAACAGCAAAAGATGCCTTAGCTCAATCACCTCGATCACATGACCTAACTATAAACCCTTCAACAGAGTCAATCCAAAATGATATTATTGCATTGTTGGGAAATCTAAAGAAGGATAGAGATAATACTCATGAAGATCTTGCTAGCGCGAATACAACTTTTAGTAGTGAATTGGCAGCTCATAACTCAACGATTGTGACGATTAATTCAATCATAGCTAATGGTGCTAGCATTAGCTCGCTGTCTATTGAAGATACTCTTTCCTTGATAAAGAATGGACAATTAACTAAGGATAATATGTATCTAATTGGATCTATACAGAATTCAGGAGATGGAGCTGCTTTAAAAGAATATCTTATAAAATTTAGTAAAGATAATGAGCTTCTTGTTCGGGATGTAGACCAACTATCAGATGAGGAGAAGAAAGTATACTATGAAAAGCTGAAGGCTTATCATGCTAAGCTCGGAGGAATTGACACAACGGATGTTAGTGGAGCAATGATGGATCTGATTTATGGAGAAGTAATTAAGAACTATTCCAGAGTGACAGAGGGGTCAGAACCTGAAATGGAAGTTCTTCGGAGTTATGTCGAGGCTATCGCTAATCAGGATTTGAAAAAATCTTCAACTTACTTTGAAAAATTAATTTATGCAGGAGATCGACATGCTAGTTTAATAGGAGTTACAGCAACTGCTTTAGTTCCTAAAGTACCAGACTCTGATGCTAGTCAGGCAGAGTTTGATGCCTATGATCGGGCTATGTCTCAAGTAGGCGGCCAATTAGCTTCTTTTGAACAACAGATGGCAAAAGCTGGTCGTTTGACGAACCTCTTTGAAGCAATGTATGGTTTGGAAGTAGGGAAGAGTTCTAAGAATTTTAGAGCTCATAATGGTGCGGGATCACAGCGCATCGATACTAGCGTTGGGGTTTCTGACATTACTTTTAACAAGAATACTGGTGATTTCAGTTTTAATATTAAGAAAGGCGCAATGACTGTTCAATGGGACACACAACGACTTTATAGTAGTGCTGGAGTTCAAAATGAAGATTTACTCCTAAAAATTAAGGAATTGCCAGAAAAGAGACAAAAGGAAATGATTTCCTTTGTAACAAAAGCAGCTTCGTTAGCTCCAATTCCAGGAGTAAGTACTGCTTTAGACACAATTTCTAGTGTAGTGACTATGGATGGTAGTTTAAGTTCTTATATCCGAACAGGAGATAAGGCTGGAAAATATACTTTTGGTGATTTGTATAAAGAAAAGCTGGGAAGCCATGCAGGCAACGCTTTGACTCTTGCATCAAGCTATGAGAAAATTATAAAATATGATAAAGAGCTTCAAGAAACTAGGGACAAGCTAAAGAATAACTTATTTGATATTGGTGGTTCTACTTATCAGCCAAATTCCTCAAATTCCTCCGAAAAAGGAGAAGTGAAATATAATTTGAATTATGATTTGCAATCTATATTAAAGATTGACGATTTGCAAAAAAATGGAGTTCGTGGATATATCTATGATAAAGCTGGGGGAGATTGGAAAACGAAATCTGATCAGTTAAAAGCTTTTGATAAATATACAGCGGAACTCTATAAGCAAGGTAAACTTAGTGAAGATACCTACGACCTGTTTCGAGGAGAGCAGTATAGGAGTCCTTCCGAAATTGGTATTAATAAAGTTTATGATGAAATGGGAATCTTACAGAAAAATAATATTTCAACCTTTGGCTTAGAATTTAGAAGAGAGAATTATTTGACTTGGCATAATAAAATTGAGGAGTGGTAATAAATGCGAAAACGAAAATCGATTATTATTATTTTGTTTCTTATAATGTCTTTTGTAACAATATTTTTCTTAAATATAGCAAGAAAAAAAGATTATGTAGGAGAACCTAATAGAGATTATATTATTGAAGATATAAAGGCCTTTGATGATAATAAGTTTGTATTCGCTTCTAACAAAAGAAATGTGGAATATGGAATATCTTTTCGATACAGTCAAAATTATATAGTAGATTTTTCAAACTATTATCTTCTTGTAGATAGCGATGCTACCTCACCTAAAGTTGGCAAAGAGGAGTATTTCAAGATAAAGATTTATGATTTACATAATCCGTCTAATTTAGCTAGTAAAGAAGTGAATCTTTATGATTTGATGGGGAAAGAAAATACTTATCGGGTAGCACAGTACTATGATCCATTCACAAGGAATGGAAAAGACTATTTGCCGATCTGGATGAGTTCATATGAAAAAGGCAAGGCGGAAAAAAATAAATACGTTATTTTTTCACTAGATACAGGTAAAATTGAAAAGGAGATGTCAGAAAAAGAAATCAAACAACTTTTGGATCAAAAGGAAACTAAGGTTTATTCAAAAGAAACTTTATACGAATCTATGGATTGGGGTAGAGGTGGAATAGGAGAACAGATTAGAAATGAATTATTAAAGTACGGTATAGAGAAGGTTACAGGATACTTAGTGCAATCATTTGATAAAGATGATTCTGTAGATGTTTCAGGGACCAACTTCTCTAAGCTATATCCAGAAATTTCAAAAAACATGAAAGAAATGAATAAAATCTATTTCCGTCCAGAGCAATACAATGAGGAGGAATGGTTTAATGATTTAATTCATTGGTTTGCGCCCGAAGGTCAGGAAGTGATGGAACTTTATGCCACAGATGAAACAACTGGAGAAAAAACACAGATTCGATCTTTTAATGATTTCAAGCAGTGGGTTGAAACCCATCCACAAAAAGAAGAATAGGAGCTACTATGGGAAAAGTAGATAAAGTCGAAATAGATACAGCACGTTTGCAGAATGTCAATAAGAAAGAGCTTCAAACAGCTTTTGCGGCTCAGGATGTATCTGCTACTAATTGGGTTGAGGATAGTTCAGAACCTGGTTTAACAGCTTGCATCAATTCTTTCAGAGAAGGAAAAGACACAATAAATATGGCTATTACCAATTTTAATAGTTATTTGGCAGGAGCAGCAAAAGCTTTTGAAAGCAGGGATAAGAATTTGGCGATTGCCATCAATGATTTTTCGTTGAAGAAATCTTTTAATGAAAAATCGTATCAGAAAAAAGTCACTGATATTCAGAACAGTAAATTTCAAAGCCAAGCCCCTGGTGCTGAAAAATAAATGATTCTAAAAGGATATGAATAGAAGACTATGTTGGTGTAGTCTTCTATTTTAATTTGTTTTTGATCTTCTCTATCATATGGTATAATGTGACAAGAATATTTTTTATCACTTCTAGAGATTTCCATTTTTTCATTAATTTCTCTGCTCTGCTATTTTACCCAAAACATATCCTGAGTCTGGCTGTCAACTTCCACCCACACGATGTGGCCTTTCTGTTCATTGACTACAAGGGTGGGGGAATGGCCAATCTTTTCAAGAACCTGCCTCATCTCTTGGGAACCATTACCAACTTGGACGGAGCCCAATCCATGCGGGCGCTGGCTTCCATCAATGCGGAGATTCACCGTCGTGAGCGGCTCTTCAGAGAGTTTGAAGTCAATCATATCAACCAATATCAAAAGAAATTTAAAAACGGGGAAGCAACTGAGCCTCTCCCTCACCTCTTTCTCATCTCAGATGAGTTCGCAGAGCTCAAGGTCAACCAGCCTGACTTTATCAA
>NZ_JAHZPJ010000021.1 GCF_019929345.1 Streptococcus oralis | reverse complement strand
AGCCCGTTCACATGGATACCAAAGAGTACAATCTAGGTGCGAGTTATGTTAAGAACATTGAGCGGGACAATTCTCAAAACTGGTTTGTTGTGACACGTGGAGCTGCAGATGCAGGGTTAGAAAGTGGGAAATATCAGCTCGTTCTAACTATTCCAAGTGATTTTTCTGAAAAGATACTGGATATCAATAATATTAATGTAGATAAGACGACCATTACTTACAAAGTCAATGCTCAAGGGAATCTACAGGTCGAAAATGACGCTAATAAACTAGCTAAGGATATTGTGGCAGATCTCAATAGTCAACTAGTAGATATGTATATGGCTAGCATATTGAGCAATCTCTATACGGCTCAGAAGAATGTTCAGGCGAGCTCTCAAATACAAACAACGAATATTGGAACCTACCGAACAAATTTGTTAGGAACTGCAACGAATTCTAAAAATCTCTTTCCAACCCTTTTTAGTATGTCAAGTTCTTCGGTTGATGCTAACCAAGCTTTGAAAAAAGTTTTGGAAAGTTATTCACAGGTTTTTGAACATCTGGATGCCTCACAAATCAACTATGGTAAGAACTTTGAAGCTTTGCTGGAACAACGCAAACAAGAAAATTCAACTGCGGATATTTTAAGTCAGATGATTTCACAGAGCAAGGATGAAGTGCATTCACAAGTTACGGCCTATGAACAAGCCTTAAAGGAGTATAAAATTCTGACTTCTCAGTTGGGGACTCTTCAAGGAGCACCAGCTCCAACGTATACAGGCACTCAAGGACCGTCTTATCAGGAACTAACGGGTAGTATCAGTCAAGAGATTGCAGGTTTAGAGAACAACTTGAAGTTGGAACGCAACAAGTTTGATGAACATAAAAAGAACATTAAAACCTTTGTTGAAGAGAAGTTAGCGGATTATTATGGTGTCTCCAAGAAGAGCACTATTACTCTTGAGCAGTTTTTAAATAAGGCTGGGAATAAAGATTTGGACACTGTTATAAAATCAATAGAAACTCAGCTGAAACTTGCCATTGAAGAACTACCAAAAGAGGACTTTAGTGGTCATAAGTTTACTAGTTTTGGGATTAGTCCTATCACGATACCTAAAGTAGATTATCATGAAGTAAAAAATATAGCTACACCAACTGATGGTACAACTTTGACGGATCTGAACAACTTAGAAAGCCATGCCGTTACAAGTACCAGTGCAGTTGGAAAAACTGGAACCAAGGCTAAGGTCTCTTGGACATCTGATACAGGACTAACTATTGATTCCGTTTTTTATGATGGCAAACCTGTTACATTTGGTCAGGAAATTGATTTGAAGACAGGTGGGGCATTTAGAGTAGAGTACAGTGTATCTTCTGTGACTTCTAATCCAACAATAAAACCTGCGATTACTATTTCTTTAAATGATATTCAGGCTGTCAGTGCACCGGTAGACGTGTTGAAGGTTCAACAAGCCGCTGTTTCTTATGGTCAAAAGGTTCAGAAGATCGCTTCTTCTTATGACCAGGTAAACTCTCTGCTCAGTGCCTATAAGGCTGTGAACAACTTGCGTAATAGTGACCTGAGTGGTGCCTTGAGTAATATTTGGTTTGAGGCAATCACCTCAAATCTACAGAAATACGAAGATAGCCTCGCTGATTCTACTAGTACCAGCGTCAATCAAAAGGTGGATCAAGCTTTAGCTAATCTGGTAGATTTAAAACCAAAACTAGAGAAGAATCTGTCTGATGTCTTGAAAAACAATGATGAGTTATCTAAAAAAATCAATGCTCAGTATGATTCATATACGCAATTACGAGGAAAACTAGATGATCTGGTGACGAAACAAGCAACGAATGAAAGAGATTCTAAGAATACGGACTCGGCCTTGTCAGCTTTAAGTGCTGAGTATACAGCTCTTTTAGGAGAGACATCTGGCGTGAAGGCTTCTTCTCAAAGTAATATCAAGGCAGCTGAATCTGTTAATGAAGTTTTGAGCAATTTTAACCGCGAATTGTCAAATGCTCAAAGTAGCACAGAAAAGTTATCACAGGACGCAGAATCTCTGATGACCCAATTTAATGAAGAGTTAGCGGCCAATGGGAACTTTGTGGACTCCTTTGTGAAAGTGTTGAACAACGCTTATGAGAATGGGGTACCAAATGAAGTTCTACTGAACTTCTTATCTAGTCCTGTTGCTCAAAGTTCATCTTCTGTTAAGGCGACAGTTAATGTCTATCGCCCATTCACTTGGATTTTACTACTAGAGATTGTAAGTCTCTTTACAGCTTATCTCTTTGCGACTCAAAATATTATTCGCAAGGTCAAGGATAAGTTCAAGCTGGATAAATTACATGATACAGATATTCTGACGGTTGGTATTTTATCGTTCTTGGCCGTAGCTATCGGGCTAGTCATCGGTATTGTATCTAATATTCAACTTCAGGTTGGACGTGAGTACCAACCATCATGGGTCTTGTTGATTGTCTTGGCTGGCTTTATTTTAGTCCAAGGACAGTATTTGTTCCTAAAACATCTCCGAGTGATTGGAATGGGTCTTGCCTTCTTTATGATGATTAGCTTTGTTTATCTCTCAAATGCGATTGGTACAACAGCTAGCTTGACAGGATTCCCAGCCTTTATTAAAAATCTCAATGCTTTGTCTGTACTAGAAGGATTGCTTTCAGGTTACTTTGATGGTCATCCAGCTGCTCTACTAGCCTTCATTGCGATGATAGTAGCCATAGCTGTGTTACTTGTGGTGAATACCTTTATTAAAGGAAGAAACTTCCAGTACCAAGCGACTCAAACTGAGAAAGAATAGAAAAGCAAGGATATGAAAAAATTAATTCTTTTACTTCTTACCTTTGGAGCATGTGCGGCAGTCTCAGTGACTGCTGCAGATGATTTGAAGGACAATAGTCTGCAGATTGATAACTCTCGACTGGAGAAGAAAGAGGGAATGAAGTTTGGTGTGCAGTCTGAACAGATCAAGGATCTTTTTAATGAGGCAACTCAGAAAAAATTGCAGGATATCCAGCATTACCAAGAGGAACAGTTGATCACCGAAAGGGGCCAGCTGTTTTCTGCTATACAGGAGACGAAACAGAAGTCCCCAGAAGAGCAATTGTTTCAACCAAATTCTAAAAAAATTTCCAAATTCCAAACTCATATCGGTACTGTCGAAAAGGGAGGTCTGACGGACTTTCTTCCAGAGATGTTTTATGTAGCTCTCGTTTTGTTGCTTATTGGAACAACGGCTATGATGAGTTATCGGGTAATGGTAGAGGGAATGGACTAATTTTGCTTTGGTGGATGGTTCATCCCAACTGAGTAGAAAAAGGATAAATCAGATAGGAGAGATGTGAGAAATGGAGCAACATATCAATATTACCCTGCGCTTAAGAGAAAGGGATGTGGATATTCGGATTCCGCTTCGAATTGAGGTTCGTCGCTTGATTCGGGAAATAGATGCGATTTTCAACTCTGGTCGTAGGCGCAAGAAGTACCAGCTGCGAATTGTGAACAAGGGTTTATTGCTTGATGAAGGTAAGTATTTGTCGGATTATCCTATGACGACAGGAGATTTAGTAGAGATAGAGGAGATATAAGTGACTGAGGAAAAATTTGTATTTGGCGAGCAGCCATTTATCTATGAAAAAACTGACACAACTTGGCAATTGAGCCTCAAACGCTCGGATGTAGCCAGTCAGGATTTGCGGGAGCTCCGGCTTTTGGATTTGCATCATCCGCTCTTTTTGGAACAGACCATGGAGGCAGATGAGGATAGTGTGACGTTTAGGTATCAGCTAGAGCCTCATGGCCTTGGTTATGAGGAAGTGAAGAGCCGAACCATTTCAGAGCGAATTCGTTTGGCCCTAAATGTCTTTGGTTTAGAAGCAGCTTTGGCCTTGCCGGTGACCTTTCTTTTGCATCCGATGAATCTTTTTATCACCAAGGATGCCCAGGCAAAGATTGCCTATCGCGGAGTACCCGGTCTCATGACCCCTCAAGCAGTCTCCTCAGAGGACTTTTTACGTCAAGCTAAGTGCTTTGCGGTGACCCTCTTTAGTGAGTTGGATTTCATGGATCTCTATAATGGTTCCTTGGAACTGGAAACTCTCCCAGACTTTCTTACGGACTTGTGTCAGGCTGAGGATATCGCAACTGCAGTAGCCGTATTGGAGAAGTATTATGTGGAGAAGGCCGCAAAGGAACAGGCAGAACTCGTCTTGGTACCAAGCAGACGCCACCGGATTTTTAAATTGGCAACGATTTGGCTAACAGCGAGTGTCGTTTTGTTAGTTGTTCCTCTGATTTATCTGATTTTCATCCAAAATCCTTTTAAAGAGAAGTTATTGCAGGCAGATACGGCCTTTATCAAGGTGGATTACAGTGGTGTCATTACAGAGTTAGAAGGGATTTCCCCATCCGGTCTTCCTAATACGCAAAAGTATGAGTTGGCTTACTCTTATATTCAAGGTTTGGAATTTTCTTCAGACCAAAAGAAGGTCATCTTGAATAATGTTACCCTCAAGTCGGATGAACTGTACCTGACCTATTGGATTCAAGTTGGGCGTAATCGTTTTGAGGATGCCCTTGATACCGCGAAGCGGATCAATGATAGCGATTTGATTCTCTATGCTTTGACCCAAGAAATCAAGCAGGTTCGTGAGGACGATCAGTTGTCAGGGAAGGATCGCGAAAGCAAATTGAATGCTTTGGAAAGCGAGTATAAGAAATACTGGGATAGTCGCAGCGCCCTCTTGACTAGTGAGTCTAGCTCAAGTGCGAACTCTGGTGCTTCCAGTCAAGCGGATAAGGCATCTGAAACCAAGCCATCGTCAGAGAAAAAGCCTAGCGCTTCCTCAAGCAATTAAAGGAGACCAAGGAGAGCATATATGACAAAAGAGATCATTTTCTATAGCCTGGGTCTACGCTATGAAGTCGAGCTAGGAGCTGATAAGACCGTCTTGCTTGGTGCAACCGAAAAGGCGCAGGTCCATCTCCCTCAACAGACTGTTCCCATTCAACTTAAGATTGACGGGGAGGATATTTTTTATCAGTATGGGGAAGAAACGGGCCTTTTGAAGGACGGACTAACTCTGGGGGAAGTCGTCTTTTACCTTCGCGAGGGAGAGACACGGATTTATGATCTATTGGACTTATCCGAGTTTCAAATTGCTTCACAGAGAGACGCACTGATCACAGTAGACGAAGCGATTGAACTCTTACTCCAAAAATCTCAGAACCAATGGAGATTGACACGGCTAAAGGGCACCTTCTATCGAAACAATCGTTTGGAGGTGGAAGACCAGCAACTGCTTCGCTTTGGAGATGAGCTGAGTATTGGGGGAGTGACGATTAAACTCTATCCAGATGAAGTTTGGGTTCAAGGACCCGCTCAGGTTGGAGACCAATTGCCCCTAAGAGAGCCCTCTCGTTATGGCTTTTATGAGGATTATCCAGATTATC
>NZ_JAHZPJ010000020.1 GCF_019929345.1 Streptococcus oralis | reverse complement strand
TTCTCGATTGCCAATGGTCCCCTGAAGAAATAGAAGGTCGGTAATATAGAAAAGCTGTTATGAGTTATCAAATAATCGATAGAGCCATTTACAGAGGGTATTTTGATGCTAACTCACTATCTCATGGTGCCCGTGGTGTCATTCGCAAGCTCTGCCATCGTGGGAAAACACGTCATGAAGTACTTTATGGTGAAATTATGAACTTAATTTGACAATTCAAGTGATAAAACTGTCAGGACTAGCGGTTCAAAAGTATGTTTTAGTTCTGGAATGTGACATTGACTAGCTGTTATTTACTCTTTTTCTTATGGAATATCTCGTCTTTTGATGTATGGGGATTATTTTAGGATTAGCGATATGAGTCAGCTTTAGGATACCATTTTTCCTTTCCTAAAAGAAAGATGAATACTAGCGTATCCATCTTTTTCTTTTTATGGTAAAATAGAGAAATAATGTGGTGAAAAACCTTGAGGAGTGACCCTATGTCTAATAAAGCTAGTCAGGCAAAAACAGCCATTTGCGGAATTATCAATGTAACCCCAGATTCCTTTTCGGATGGTGGTCAGTTTTTTGCTGTTGACCAGGCTCTCCAGCAAGCTCGTAAATTGATAGCAGAAGGAGCGAGCATGCTAGATATCGGTGGAGAATCAACTCGTCCTGGAAGTAGCTATGTTGAAATAGAAGAGGAAATCCAGCGTGTTGTTCCAGTCATCGAAGCTATCCGTGAGGAAAGTGATGTCCTCATTTCCATTGATACTTGGAAAAGTCAGGTGGCAGAGGCTGCCTTGGCTGCTGGTGCCAATCTGGTCAATGATATCACGGGTCTCATGGGAGATGAGAGAATGGCGGATGTGGTTGCTAAGGCTGGAGCGAAAGTGGTTATCATGTTTAATCCAGTCATGGCTCGATCTCAGCACCCTAGTTCGCTCATCTTCCCTCATTTTGGCTTTGGACAAGCTTTTACAGAGGAAGAGTTAGCTGACTTTGAAAAAATGCCAATCGAAGATTTGATGAAGGCTTTCTTTGAACGAGCTCTAGCGAGAGCGGAGGAAGCTGGGATTGCAAGAGAAAATATTCTGCTGGATCCAGGAATTGGCTTTGGTCTGACTAAGAAGGAAAATCTGCTCCTTCTACGTGATCTGGATAAACTGCATCAGAAAGGCTATCCAATCTTTCTTGGAGTTTCGCGCAAGCGGTTTGTTATCAGTATTCTGGAGGAAAATGGTTTTGAAGTTAATCCTGAGACCGAACTTGGTTTCCGCAATCGGGACACGGCTTCGGCTCATGTAACCAGTATTGCTGCGAGACAGGGTGTGGAAGTGGTGCGCGTGCACGATGTAGCCAGTCACAGGATGGCGGTTGAAATTGCGTCAGCCATTCGTTTGGCAGATGATGCAGAAAATCTAGATTTAAAACAATATAAGTAAGATGAACGAAATTCAAAACAATCAGTGGATTGCCCACTACCGGACGGACCAACCACATTTTGGTTTGGAACGAATGGTGGAACTCCTAGCTCTGCGAGGCAATCCCCATCTCAAACTTAAGGTCATCCATATCGGAGGGACCAATGGCAAGGGTTCGACCATTGCTTTTTTGAAAAAGATGCTGGAAGGGCTAGGCCTGAGAGTTGGGGTGTTCAGCTCGCCCTATCTCATTCATTATACAGATCAGATTAGTATCAATGGGAGATCCATTCCCGAGGCTAGGCTAGAAGCTCTCATGGCAGTTTATCGCTCTTTGCTTGAGGGGGAGAGGAGCGTTGCATTACAGGGAACAACCGAGTTTGAGATTATCACAGCTCTAGCTTATGATTACTTTGCCTCAGAGCAAGTAGATGTAGCCCTCATGGAAGTCGGCATGGGTGGCCTTCTGGATAGTACCAATGTTTGCCAGCCGATTCTAACAGGAATTACGACTATTGGCTTGGATCATGTGGCCCTACTTGGTGACACCTTGGAAGCTATAGCAGAGCAGAAAGCTGGTATTATCAAGCAAGGCATTCCTTTGTTAACAGGTCGCATTACTCAAGAAGCCTTGACTGTGATAGACCCTATTGCAGAAGCTAAAAATGCGCCGCGACTTGCCTATGGGAAAGATTACCAGGTTCGTCATCAAGAAAGCGTGGTAGCGGGTGAAATCTTTGATTATACTAGTTCTGTCAGACAAGGTCGCTTTCAAACAGGTCTGCTTGGCTTGCACCAGATAGAAAATGCGGGGATGGCGCTTGCTCTCCTAGACACTTACTGCCAGGAGACTGGGCGAGAATTAGCAAGTAATGACTTGGTTGCTCAAGCTTTGAAAGAGACCAGATGGCCAGGGCGTTTGGAGGTCGTGTCTAGTGACCCTTTGCTGCTTTTGGATGGGGCCCACAATCCCCATGCGATCAAGGCTTTATTAGCAACCTTGCAAGAACGATTTGCTGGCTATCATAAGGAAATCCTTTTTACGTGTATCAAAACCAAGGCCTTGGAAGATATGCTGGATTTGCTAGTGGAAATGCCAGATACCGAGCTTACCCTGACACATTTTGACGATAGTCGGGCGACGGATGAAAGCGTGCTGAAAGAGACGGCTAAGTTTAGAAATCTCAATTACCAAGGTTGGCAGGAATTTTTAGATCAGAAAATGACAGAAGATGAAGAGAAAAAAACAGTCAGGCTTGTCACGGGTTCCTTGTATTTCTTGAGCCAAGTGAGAGCCTATCTGATGGAGAGGAAGAACGAGAATGGATACACAAAAGATTGAAATGGCTGTAAAAATGATTATCGAGGCCGTTGGTGAGGATGCTAACCGAGAGGGATTGCAGGAAACTCCTGCTCGTGTAGCCCGTATGTACCAAGAGATTTTTTCAGGTCTTGGTCAAACAGCGGAGGAACATTTATCAAAATCTTTTGAGATTATTGATGATAACATGGTGGTAGAAAAGGATATCTTTTTCCACACTATGTGTGAACACCACTTCTTGCCATTTTATGGGAGAGCGCACATTGCCTACATTCCAGATGGTCGTGTGGCAGGCTTGTCCAAGCTAGCCCGTACAGTTGAAGTTTATTCTAAAAAACCACAGATTCAAGAACGGTTGAATATTGAAGTGGCCGATGCTTTGATGGACTATCTGGGTGCTAAGGGAGCCTTTGTTGTCATTGAGGCCGAACATATGTGTATGAGCATGCGTGGTGTCAGAAAGCCAGGCACTGCGACTTTGACCACTGTAGCCCGAGGCGTTTTTGAGACGGATAAGGATCTCCGAGATCAGGCTTATCGTCTAATGGGACTATAAAAAGAATCCGCTTTAAGCGGATTTTTCTAGAAAGGACTAGTTATGGATCAACTGCAGATTAAAGATTTGGAAATTTTTGCCTATCATGGTCTCTTTCCTAGTGAAAAAGAGCTAGGGCAAAAGTTTGTTATTTCCGCAAGCTTATCCTATGATATGACCAAGGCAGTGACAGAATTGGATTTGGCGGCTTCTGTCCATTACGGCGAACTTTGTCAGCAGTGGACGACTTGGTTTCAGGAAACCACTGAGGACTTGATTGAAACGGTAGCCTACAAACTAGTTGAACGCACCTTTGAGACTTATCCTCTTGTCCAAGAGATTGAGTTGGAACTAAAAAAACCTTGGGCTCCAGTGCATTTACCGTTGGATACCTGCTCGGTGACCATTCACCGTCGTAAGCAGCGGGCCTTTATCGCTCTAGGAAGCAATATGGGAGACAAAAAAGCAAACTTGGAACAAGCTATTGACAAACTGCGAGCTCGTGGCATCCATATTCTCAAAGAGTCCAGTGTCTTGATGACGGAACCTTGGGGCGGTGTGGAACAGGATAGCTTTGCCAATCAGGTAATTGAAGTAGAAACCTGGCTACCAGCACCAGTCTTGTTAGAAACATTATTAGCCATTGAGTCAGAAATGGGACGGGTTCGAGAGGTGCATTGGGGACCTCGCCTGATTGATTTGGACCTGCTTTTTGTAGAAGACCAGGTCATCTATACAGACGACCTCATCTTGCCTCATCCTTATATAGCAGAACGCCTCTTTGTTCTTGAGCCATTAGTGGAAATAGCTCCCCATTTTATTCATCCAGTATTCAAACAGCCGATACGCTACTTGTATCAAGAATTGAACAAATAGAAAAAAACTCTAGTTACTCAGCAGTTTGCGCCGAGAAGCTAGAGTTTTTAAAATAGGTCATTTTCTTCTGGAAGAAGGATGGTTTCTCTACCGTCCATATCTAAAACAAGGATCCTAGGAGGGTAAAGCGGATCAAAAGGATGATTGAAATCAAAATCAATACTAGTCGGAAGGTGCTGGCTAGAAAAATGGAAGGTGATGGTCCCCTTATTGTTGAGTAGCTGAAACTCAAGTTCTTCTTCTAATTCAAAGACATTTTTCAGGAAATGATCGATAATATACCATAAAGAGTCAATGACATCATCAGGTAGGCTGGTCACAACACCAAAACTAGCAGAACGCCTCTGAGTATTGGTAAAAGCCATAATTATTCCCTCCCTCTTTTATTTTTCCTTATCATACAGCAAAATATCTCAAAAATCAAGAAAACGTACTTACTTTTTCAAAATGGGAATAGGTTGTGAAATTTTTTCAGAGTTTCTCTAAAAAATACTTGAAAGTGTTTACAATAAGTGATAAAATGGAGTAAGCAGATGCATGAAAGCGAAATTTTCAATATAGAAAGGAAACGAAATGAACACAGATGATACAGTAACGATTTATGACGTTGCCCGTGAAGCTGGGGTTTCAATGGCAACTGTTAGTCGTGTAGTGAACGGCAATAAGAACGTTAAAGAGAATACTCGTAAAAAAGTTCTAGAGGTGATTGATCGTCTTGACTACCGTCCAAATGCGGTAGCGCGTGGTTTGGCCAGCAAGAAAACCACGACAGTTGGTGTTGTGATTCCCAACATTACCAATGGATACTTCTCAACACTTGCCAAAGGAATCGATGATATTGCTGAAATGTACAAGTATAATATCGTCCTTGCGAATAGCGATGAAGATGATGAAAAGGAAGTTTCAGTGGTCAACACCCTCTTTTCAAAACAAGTTGATGGTATTATCTTTATGGGCTATCACTTGACTGAAAAGATTCGTTCAGAATTTTCTCGTTCACGGACACCAGTTGTTCTTGCTGGTACTGTGGATATAGAACACCAACTTCCAAGTGTCAATATTGATTACAAACAAGCAACGATTGATGCCGTCACCCATTTGCTTCAAGAAAATGAAAAGATTGCCTTTGTCAGTGGGCCACTTGTTGACGATATCAACGGTAAAATTCGGTTGATTGGTTATAAGGAAGCTTTGAAAAAGGCTGGACTTTCTTACAGCGAAGGCTTGGTTTTTGAATCCAAATATAGTTACGATGATGGTTATGCATTGGCAGAGCGCTTGGTTTCTTCACAAGCTACAGCTGCAGTTGTGACAGGTGATGAATTGGCTGCGGGTGTGTTGAATGGTTTGGCGGATCACGGCGTATCTGTGCCAGAAGAGTTTGAAATCATCACGACAGATGACTCTCAGATTGCACGATTCACTCGTCCAAATCTGACAACGATTGCCCAACCTCTTTATGACCTAGGCGCTATTAGTATGCGTATGTTGACCAAAATTATGCATAAGGAAGAGTTGGAAGAACGTGAAGTTCTCTTGCCTCACGGTTTGACAGAACGTCGTTCAACACGCAAACGTAAATAGTAAAAATAGGAAATCGTGAAGATTTCCTATTTTTGCGTTCTAGAGAAGAGGATTAGCCTTCCATATAGTCTTTTAGTGCCTGTCCTTTTAGTCCAGCATTAAGGGCAATTAATAATTTGAGGCGCGCTTTTTGAGCATTGAGTTCTTTAACAAAGAAAACACCAGCTTGTTGCAACTGCACCCCTCCACCTTGGTAGGCGTAGACAGGTTCTGCAATGCCGTTAAAGCATCGTGAGACCAAGGCGACTGGAATGCCTTTTCGGAGGAGATTTTCCAACTTTTGAGCAGTTTCTTTGGGAATATTACCTGCTCCAAAAGCCTGAATAACTAAGCCATCCAGTTGTTCTAAGTCTAACATATTGATCAGTTCGTCGGTCATACCCGCATAGGCTGAGATGATAGGAACCAGTCCCTGTATGCGCTCAAGGTCAAAGCGGACTCGCGGTTCAGCTGTTTTAAAGTAGAGGATTTCTTGCTTCATGATGAGACCAAGTGGTCCGTGTGTTGGAGTTTGGAAGGTACCGACGTTTGTGGTATGGGTTTTGGTAACATACTTGGCTGCATGGATCTCATCATTCATGACGACCAGCACACCCTTGTCGGCTGCTTTGTCATCGCTGGCAACTCGCAAAGCGCTCAGATAGTTATAAACACCATCGCTACCAAGTTCATTGGAACTACGCATAGCCCCTGTTAGAACGATAGGGATGGGTGGGATTTTCATGGTATCAAGAAAGTAAGCTGTTTCTTCTAAGGTATCCGTACCATGTGTGATGACAACTCCATCGAAGTTATCAGCTTCCTCTTTAATTTTATGATAGAGCGCAAGCATATGCTTGAGTTTGATATGGGGACTTGGCAGGTTAAAAAAGTCTAGGGCATAAACCTCAATCCCTTCAAGCGGATTGGTTACATGATTCATGGGATTATCCTGACTGGTTACAACTGCACCAGTGGCGTCGGCTTGCATGGAAATAGTCCCACCTGTATGTAAAACAAGGATTTTCTTAAGCATGATTTACTCACTCTCTCTGAAATGTGGTATAATCATTGTAACACAAAAGGGGAGAATGGTATAGGATGGAAGTCAAGGCTGTTTTTTTTGATATCGATGGAACGCTAGTCAACGATCGTAAGAGTGTTTTGAAATCCACTAAGGATGCGATTAAGATTGTTAAAGAGCAAGGGGTACTTGTTGGAGTAGCGACAGGACGAGGGCCGTTTTTTGTCAAGGAATTGATGGAAGACTTGGACTTGGATTTTGCGGTGACCTACAATGGCCAATACATTTTTAATAAAGAAAAGGTGCTCTTTGCAAGCCCAATTGCTAAGTCAAGCCTGCGTCAATTGATTGCCTATGCTAAAAAAGAGCGAAAAGAAATCGCTCTTGGAACCGAGCATGCCGTTGTTGGTTCGAAAATTATGTCATTTGGTCTTGGATCCTTTTCTCAACTGGTTAGTCGTTTTATTCCGACTGTGCTAACAAGAACCGTTAGTCGCTCTTTTAATCGGATGGTTAGCAAGGCAGTTCCTCAAAAGGAAGATGACCTACTTAACTTGATTAATCAACCCATTTATCAAGTTTTGATGCTGATGACGCCAGAAGAATCTGAGAAGGCAACAGCTGATTTTGAAGATTTGAAATTAACTCGAAGCAATCCTTTTGCCGCAGATATCATTAACCAAGGCAATTCCAAACTGGAAGGCATTCGCCGAGTTGGGAAAGAGTATGGCTTTGATCTCAACCAAGTCATGGCCTTCGGTGATTCCGACAATGACCTAGAAATGTTGGCGGGTGTTGGTATGTCGGTCGCTATGGGAAATGGCAGTAGCAGTGTCAAAGAAGTTGCCAAGCATATTACGGCAAGTAATCAACAAGATGGTATCCACAAGGCGCTCGAGCACTTTGGTGTTTTGGCTTCAGAAAAAGTGTTCGTCAGTCGAGACTACCACTTTAATAAGGTCAAAACCTTCCACCACATGATGGATGAACGAACTCAAGAAGAACCACAGGCATGGGATGCTGAAGGTGCAACCCACCGTGCAGACTTTAAAATTGAAGAATTAGTAGAGTTTGTTCGCGCAGCAAGTTCTTCAGAGGAAGAATTCCAAAACTCCCTTGCAAGCATGCATGAGGCACTTGATAAGGCGGCAGAGAAAGTGGCGAAAAAAACACCCGCTAAGCAAAACTTGGTCGGTCAAGTGGATGCTTTGATCGATACATTGTATTTCACATACGGTAGTTTTGTATTGATGGGAGTGGACCCCGAACGTATCTTTGATATTGTTCATGAGGCAAACATGGGGAAAATTTTCCCTGATGGAAAAGCACATTTTGACCCAGTTACACACAAGATTTTAAAACCAGATGACTGGGAAGAAAGATATGCTCCAGAAGCTGCGATTGAAAAAGAAATTCAACGTCAAATCAAGGCTTATGAACGACATAAAGAGAAAAAAGCAAGTAAATAAGCAAACAAAAAGAGAGCCTTAATGTACTGACCCCAAAAAGTTGGATAAATAATTATTGAAAGGATTTAGTTCTGTACTGCACAGGACTAAGTCCTTTT
>NZ_JAHZPJ010000002.1 GCF_019929345.1 Streptococcus oralis | reverse complement strand
GAGAGGTTTCGGCGACCGCTATTTTCGAACACTGATAACACTTAAAACGTCGCTTTCTAAGGAGGATTCTAGTAGGCCTACCAGTCGTTTCAAGTAGGGAATCTTAGACGGTTTTTGGAAGTCATATTTCTTCATTTGATTTCCACAATCGGTGCAAGATGGGGTATCGTAGTTCTGTTTAGCAATAATTTCCTTTTTACAAGAAAATAGGCCCTATAAGATCTACAGGGGGGTTACCCGCTACAGAAATTATAGAGCCGAAGAAAAAGCCAAGTCATTTTGACTTGGCTTTTTTGACTAGTAATTTAAAAAGCTTTCAACTTCAGATTTCTCAATTTCTTTACCGTAGTGGCAAATCGGACAAGAAACGAAGTAACTTTTACCATAAGGAAAAAGTGGAATCCAGTAGAGGGTGAACTTGCGTCCAGTTTCTACAATTTCCCAATTGTCGACATTGTTACAGTGACCACATTCGATCGCAGTTTGCGTATGTCCCAAATCTTTCTGATAACCTTTAGAACCCCAAAATAAAATCATGTCATCGTCTCCTTATCTGTTGATGGCTTATTTTTTGCTGAAATCGTAGTCTTTCACCACTTCGATACTATCAATGGTGATAGCAGACGTTGGTTTGTCTTTCTCATCTTTTTCAGCCTTGGCAATCTTGTCGACAACATCCATGCCATCGATGACTTGACCAAAGACAGGATGTTTACCATCTAGGCTAGGATTTCCTCCCTCTTTATAGGCTTCGATGACTTTCTTAGGATACTTGCTGGTAGGGAGCTTAGCTGAAATATCTGTTGAGTTTTGGTTGATGAAGAACTGGCTACCGTTGGTATTTGGTTGACCAGTGTTAGCCATAGCAAGGGCTCCTCGGATATTGTATAGGTAAGGAGAGATTTCATTTTTGAAACCAGTGCCTTTGTCCGTCGTTTTGTCCTTATCATGCCAGATAGATTGTCCCCCTGTCCCATCTCCCTTAGGATCTCCAGTTTGGACCATAAATCCATCGATGACACGGTGGAAGGTGATGCCGTTATAATAGCCTTCCTTAGCGTGAGTAAGGAAGTTTTCAACTGCTAGAGGAGCTAATTTTGGAAAGAGTTTGATGCGAACATCGCCTTGATTTGTATGTAAAATGACCTCGGCTTCATCTTCGCCAACTTCTTTAGAAAGTTGAGGGAAGTTGGCATTTTCATTGGTTAAAGCGTCATTCAAATCTTTGGCAGCCTGAGCAGCTGCTTTTGAGCTTTCTTCAGCAGAGATGCTGGAGTCGACATATTCATCACCACGGAGACCACGTTGGATACTAGTACATCCAGCAAGGGCTACAGTTGATAGTAAAAGAAGGGTTGCTAGTTTTTTCATTGTTAACCTCTCAAAAATTCATTTCTACCATTGTACCTTAAAAGGAGTTTGATTTCAATTTTTAAAATGAGGTTATTTTGCTAATACATGTAATTTTATAGCTTGACTTACTCCATTTTGTTCATTAGAGTCTGTTACTGCATTTGCACAGTCTTTGACATCTGTAGGAGCATTTCCCATTGCAATACCGAGCCCTGCGCTTTCAATCATGGGAATATCATTATAATTGTCACCCAAGGTCATAATCTCCTTGAGAGGAATTTGATAATAGTTAGCCAATTCTAACAGAGCCTGCTTTTTAGATACTTGATTATGTGTGACTTCAAGATAGTTATCCTTGGAGAGATAAAAGTCGGTTTGTGGAAAATCCATAATGGATAAGATGTTTTGTAGTTTCTGTATAGTGTCTGCTTTATCAATTAATAATAGTTTATGAACAAGAGTATGTTCCTCTTTTATAAAATCTGTTATAGATGTAACTTTTGGACTTTCTCCAGTAATGTTGGCTTCGATTTGTACCCATTTATCTAAAGTATTAACAAACCAATCTTGTCCAGAATAAACATTGATAGAAACTGTCGGAAATTCTCTTTTTAAAAAATCATGAAGAAATGCCAATTCTTTTTTATCAATAGAATGCTGACTTAGAACCTCATCCCCCTTACTGATTAGGGCACCATTATAGCATGCAATTGGAAAGTCGGAAATTCCTAGTTTTCTAGAAATTGGAGCAATACCGAGAGGAGAGCGAGCAGAAGCTAAGACAAAAGGGATTTCTTTTTGTTTTAAAATTGGCATCAGTTCAGGCAAATAAGAGTCTATCTGGTGATTTTTGTCTAAAATTGTTCCGTCAATATCGCTTATAATCAATTTAATATTTCTCATAGCTTCCTCCCTTTTAAAATAGAATAGTTGTTTTGCCATCTAAAGATCGCTGAATTTCTATATCGGGTTCTTTGTCTGTAATCCAATAATCAAAATCAGCTAGTTCAGACAGAATAAAGTGAGAGTGTTTGCTTATTTTACTGGTTTCAGCTAGTAAGACACGAGTTTTGCTTGTTTTAAATGCTCTCTTTTTCATTAGAACATCTTCTTGGTCTTCAAAACTAACTTGACCATCTGAAAGACTTGCAGCTCCAAAAAAAGCTAAATCAAACTTAATAGAGTTTAAAATGTCCGATTCTTCTAGAGAGTAATAGAAACGATTCTTTTTATGAAACTTTCCGCCTAGAATGTGAAAATCGATATTCTTTTTTCCTCCTAGAATAAGCGCATTATCTAATGAATGACTGAAAATACTAACTTCTTTCTCAAGTATTTTAGCTAATTCTAGTACAGTTGTTGAAACATCAAAAAATAGTAAATCTCCATTAGAAATGAGTTCCTTTGCTAGAGAGGCGATTTTCTCTTTTTCTTTGGAAGATTGTTCTCTTCTGTCTTTAAAGCCCAGTATAGGCTGTTTCTTTATTGATAGCAATCCTCCGTGAGTTCTTTGTGCTCTATTTTCCTTTGCAAGAATAGAAAAATCTCTGCGGATGGTATCTTTGGATACTTGGAAATAGTCAACCATTTCTTTTGCTGAAAGGCTTCCTCTCTCTTCTAAAAGTGTTATGATTTCTTCTAATCGTTGTGCTTGGTACATAAATTCACCTGCTTTCTGACTCTATTTTACTCTTTTTTGTAAGTTGAATCAAGTATTTATAAGTTTTTTTAATTTAAAATCAATTTATTTAAGTTTTTTGGGGCGAATCTGAAAAAATCAAAACTCTGTCAAGTTTTTTTCTTGACACCTGTCAGAAATCTGCTATAATAGAACATGTGCTAAATAGCTCAGCTATTTCACCGAAATAAAAAAATAAGAAAAGAGACATTAAAAAATGGCAGTTAAAATCCGTTTGACTCGTATGGGTTCTAAGAAAAAACCTTTCTACCGTATCAACGTAGCAGACTCACGTTCACCACGTGACGGACGTTTCATCGAAACAGTTGGGACTTACAACCCACTTGTTGCTGAAAACCAAGTAACTTTGAAAGAAGACCGCGTTCTTGCATGGTTGGCTGATGGAGCTCAACCTTCAGATACAGTTCGCAACATTCTTTCAAAAGAAGGCGTATTGAAAAAATTCCACGATTCCAAATTCTCAAAATAAGTTTAAAGTAGGTTGACAGATGGATACGATTGAAAATCTCATTATTGCGATTGTGAAACCTTTGATTTCACAACCTGATGCCTTAACTATCAAGATTGAAGACACACCAGAGTTTTTGGAGTATCACTTGGATCTTGATCAAAGCGACGTTGGTCGTGTTATCGGTCGTAAGGGTCGCACTATCTCAGCGATAAGAACGATTGTCTACTCTGTCCCAACTGAAGACAAAAAAGTAAGAATCGTTATCGATGAAAAATAAAAAAAGCGGGACAGATGTCTCGCTTTTTTGTAAGGAGGAGAAGATGAAGGATTTAACGTTTAGACAATTACAAGACTACTTACTCGAACATTACCAGCAGTCTCGGACTGAGGAAGGCCTTTTTATCAAGCTAGTGGAGGAAGTCGGAGAAGTAGCTGAGGTCTTGAATGGGCGCTCTGGTCGAAAAGAGGGTGTCCAGGACTCAAATGAGGAACTAGCCAAAGAACTGGCTGATATCATTCATTACACCGTCGCAATTGCGACCATCAACGATATTGACCTAACTAAAACCATCTTTGACAAAGATAAGAAGGCTGCCATTAAGTATCAGCATGAACGAGATTTGGAAAGTTTTTTGGAGGGAGATTTGAGAAATAATGGACACTGACTATTTTTTAAAAATAGACTGGGCGATGTATATTGATTGGTTATTGCGAATTATACAGATTTCGACTTTTATCGGTGTAATTTTAAAAATTAGTTTCCAGAATAAGGCCTATATTAATAATATCGAAATTCAGACAATTAAACCAATCGAATTTGATTCCTTACATACGCGATTTCATCATATTTATGAGTTTAAACATAATAAAAATAATAAACATTATAATCATTTGATTTTTTATCCAAAAGAAGTTGATATTGAAATTGTAGAATTTTATTCTTTAATCTATGATTCAAAAAGTAATAGTTTAGTCGTTCAAGATAAAATACATACAGTTAAAAATTTAAAAAATTATACATGCCTATTGATTCATACAAATTTACCTGAGACTATACCTAGTTTAAGAATGAAATGGAAGACAAGTCAAGGTCAAATTGGGGAGTATACATTTTATAGTAATATGTATAACGGGAATATAAATATTTCTTCTTTCAAATATAAATTAACATTAAAGAGGAAACTACTAGCAATTTTGGGATTATAGCTGATTTTCTCCAACTTGTGAAAATCCCTGGAACGTGTTAAAATAAAGGATAGAAATAGATACAGGAGACAAGATGAACTACTTTAATGTTGGGAAAATCGTCAATACACAGGGGTTGCAGGGTGAAATGCGTGTCTTGTCTGTGACGGATTTTGCTGAAGAACGCTTTAAAAAAGGGGCAGAGCTGGCTTTATTTGATGAAAAAGATCAGTTTGTTCAAACAGTGACCATCGCTAGCCACCGTAAACAGAAGAATTTTGACATTATCAAATTCAAAGACATGTACCATATCAATGCGATTGAAAAGTACAAGGGTTATAGTCTCAAGGTCGCTGAGGAAGATTTAAATGACCTAGACGATGGGGAATTTTACTATCACGAGATTATCGGTTTGGATGTTTACGAGGGAGACACCTTGATTGGAACCATCAAGGAAATCCTACAACCAGGTGCCAATGATGTCTGGGTGGTTAAGCGAAAAGGTAAGCGTGATCTGCTTCTACCTTACATACCCCCAGTAGTTCTCAATGTTGACATCCCAAACAAGCGGGTCGAAGTGGAAATCTTAGAAGGACTAGATGATGAAGATTGATATTTTAACCCTCTTTCCTGAAATGTTTTCTCCGCTGGAGCACTCAATTGTTGGAAAGGCTCGAGAAAAGGGGCTCTTGGATATCCAGTACCATAATTTCAGAGAATACGCTGAAAAGGCCCGCCATGTAGATGATGAGCCCTACGGAGGCGGTCAGGGGATGTTGCTCCGTGCCCAACCCATTTTCGATGCCTTTGATGCTATCGAAAAGAAAAATCCCCGCGTCATTCTTCTCGATCCTGCTGGGAAACAGTTCGATCAAGCTTACGCTGAAGATTTGGCTCAGGAAGAGGAACTAATCTTTATCTGCGGTCACTATGAAGGGTATGACGAACGCATCAAGACCTTGGTAACCGATGAGATTTCTCTAGGAGACTATGTCTTGACTGGTGGTGAATTGGCGGCTATGACTATGATTGATGCGACCGTTCGCCTAATTCCGGAAGTGATTGGCAAGGAGTCTAGTCATCAGGATGATAGTTTTTCTTCGGGATTGCTCGAATATCCCCAATATACACGTCCTTATGACTATCGAGGCATGGTGGTTCCAGATGTGCTTATGAGTGGGCACCATGAGAAGATTCGCCAGTGGCGACTTTACGAAAGTCTAAAGAAAACCTATGAGCGCAGACCAGATTTGCTAGAAAACTATCAACTAACAGCAGAAGAAGAAAAAATGCTGGCTGAAATCAAAGAAAACAAAGAATAAAGGAGAACCTTATGCAAGTAATCAAACGTAACGGAGAAGTTGCAGACTTTGATCCAGATAAAATCTACCAAGCTGTCCTAAAAGCGGCTCAGACTGTTTATGTTTTGACCGATGATCTACGTCAAAACCTAGCTCAAGTCACTAAAAAAGTAGTCTTGGACTTGGAAGAAGCAAAAGTGGAACGTGCGACCATTAGCATGATTCAATCAATGGTTGAAAATCGTTTGTTGGGGGCAGGATATATCACCATCGCAGAACATTACATTTCTTACCGCTTGCAACGTGATTTGGAGAGAAGTGGTTACGGTGACCACATCGCAGTCCACCTACATTTTGAACAAATTCGTTAAGAAAAAGAGTGGGATGAAAAACATCTCACTCTTTCTTAAATCTATTTTTCTGAGCTGTTTGTACAGTTGAAGGGACAAAGCGTAGCCTTTTGATGTCAGCGATTCGGATGATACGTGTTACATTTTTTGTAAAATTTTTGACAACAATCTGTTGACGACTGGTATCATATTTGACGATATCACCAGTGAAGCTTGTTTCAGCTAGTATGACATGAACAGCAGTTTTTTTCTGGATGGCTTGTTCAATTGTAGCAATGAGGGAGTCGTTTTCAGAATAATCTCGTTCATCCTGTCCACTGAGAAAGTCTTGTATCTTATCTAAGACATGCTTGAATGTATATCTCATAGGCTTCTCCCCTCTTATATAACCATATTATATAAAATTTTCCTAAAATCTACAAGATTTTACGAATAGACTATAGAAAGCATATCACATAAAGGAGTTAAAATGGCAGAATTTACATTTGAAATCGAAGAACACTTACTGACCCTGTCTGAAAATGACAAAGGATGGACAAAAGAACTAAATCGCGTCAGCTTTAATGGAGCACCAGCAAAGTTTGATATTCGAACTTGGAGCCCTGATCATACCAAGATGGGAAAAGGAATCACCCTTACAAATGAAGAATTTCAAATAATGGTGGATGCCTTTAAAGGAAATCAATAAAAGGATATTGAGTTTTTGACTCAGTATCCTTTTTGGGTTAAATTGAGAAGTATGCTTGTCCCCTAAGTCGTTGTAATAGTGGACGACCAATGAAACTAATCGCAATGATCTTACCAAGATCAGGAAGGATAAAGGGAAGGACACCAACTGCAAGTGCCTGATCGAATGGCATCCCAGCAAGGAAGTGGAGGCTGAGAATACCTCCGACAAAGACGAGGGAGTCACCCAAGAGGTTGGCTAGAAAAATGCGAATGTAGCCACTATTTTGATGGATTAGATAAGATGTAAGTCCAGCATAGACAAGGTCGAACCAAAGATAGCCTGCACTTGGGCCGACTAAAACGTGAAATCCAGCTCCTCCCCCTGCAAAAACAGGTAAACCAATGGCACCCAGTAGGAGATAGAGAGCTACAGATAGGACGGCTTCCCTAGGTCTAAAAACAGTAGCAATCAGACCGATTGCAAAGTTTTGCAAAGTGAAGGGTACAGGACCGATAGGGAGACTGATTTGTGCCAATACGGCGATGAGAGCAGCACCGATAGCAGGGATAGCATAGATATGAGCTTTTTTCAAAACTGTTAACCTCTTTTCAAAATTATAGTAACTATTATACTAATTCAGAAATAAAAGTCAACCTATTCTTCCAACTAAGGTAACAATTTTTGTAACGGCCGATTTTACAAGTAAAAAGAGACCTCAGGAGGTCTCTTGCAATAATTAGCGCATGGTCACAAATTCTTCTGAAGCGGTTGGGTGGATAGCTACTGTAGCATCAAAGTCTGCCTTGGTTGCTCCCATCTTAATAGCAACAGCGAATCCTTGAATCATCTCATCCACTCCGTAACCAAGTCCGTGAAGTCCAACAACTTTTTCGTCAGCACCTGCGGTGATGAGTTTGAAGCGAGACTCTTGACGATGGTTTGTAACGGCTGAGTACATAGATGAAAAGCTTGACTTGTAGACTTTGATGTTATCTTGGCCGTATTCTTTGATAGCTTGATCCTCAGTTAAACCGACTGTTCCGATTGCTGGATGGGAGAAGACAACAGTAGGGATAGTCGTGTAGTCCATCTTGGCATTTGTTTTCCCGTTGAAGAGGCGTTCAGATAGGGTACGTCCTGCCTTGATGGCTACTGGGGTTAGTTCCTTCTCGCCAGTAACATCTCCAAGGGCGTAGATGCCATCTACAACAGTATTTTGGTATTCATCCACTTGGATAAATCCACGTTGGTTGAGTGTGACGCCAGCCTTTTCTAACTCAAGACCGTCTACATTTGGACGGCGACCGGTAGCCCAGATAACTTGGCTGGCAGTATGACTAGAACCGTCTTCGAAATGAATGGTAATACCTTGCTCCGTTTCTTCGAGCTTGACGGGTACCTTATGTGTGTGTAAAGGTAGACCTGTTTTTTCCATTTCATTGACAAGTCCTTCAACGATGTAGCTGTCAAAAGTGCGCAAGGGACGATCGCGACGGACAAACAAATCAGTTTTTACTCCTAGCGCGTGGAGAACACCTGCTAATTCAACGGCGATATAGCCAGCTCCAAGAATCGCAACGGATTCAGGAAGTTGCTCCCAAGCAAAGACATCGTCTGAGCTACCACCAAGTTCAGCTCCAGGGATAGTTGGAATGCTTGGACGAGCGCCAGTCGCAATCACGATATGTTTGGCACGAATCAATTCACCATTAACGCTGACCGTATGAGCATCAACGAAATGAGCACGACCTTCAATCAAATCAACACCGTTGCGCTTGAAACTTCCATCATATGATGAGCGGGCACGGTCGATGTAGGCTTCACGATTTTGACGAAGTTTTGCGAAATCAAATTGAACATCTGAACTTGTAAAACCATAGTCAGGACCGTAGTGGTGGAAGCTTTCAGCGATTTGAGCTCCATACCACATGATTTTCTTAGGAACACAGCCGACATTGACGCAGGTTCCACCTAATTTTTTCTCTTCGATAACAGCAGCTTTAGCACCGTGTTCGCCAGCTCGGTTCATAGTGGCAATGCCGCCGCTTCCTCCACCGATGGCGATGATATCATATTCTCTCATAGAAAACTCCTTATAGCTTTGATAGTCATATTCTATCGTTTTTATTTTTTGAATGCAAAAATCTGCTACGCTCTAAGTAAAAAGTAGCCTCTGCTTGTTAAATATATAATTAATATTGTATTACTAGTACAATTGACACAATGGAAATGAACGTGAATGCTTCAGGACGCTGTTCAATGGATTGACCAGCAGGTTTAAAGTTGGAGCTAGCTTGTTTCTTGACAGTTTTTCCTTTTCTAGGATAAAGTAGATTCTGTTTGGTCAATCCTAATTTTCCATGATGAATCCAGTAGTAGATGGATGAAATTCCCACTGCAACGCCCTTAGCCTTGACCATCATTTCAGGAGACAACTTTTGGTTATGATAGTGTAGGATCTTTTGTTTTAGTTCTTTTGTCAAGATTGATTTCTTCACAGAGTGCTTCCGATTGGTTTCATAAGACTGTTGAGCGTAGGCGGCAGAATAAACCTTTTTGAATCGTCCCTTTCCAATACATTGTAGGACTGTCCTACGCTTGATTTCATTGTGGATGGTCTGAGGAGCTTTTCCAAGTAGAGAGGCGATTTCTCTATTTGATTTCCCTTCATTTTTCCATCGTTCGATTAAACGACGGCTATGGATTGTCAAATGTTTAGCTTTTGTAGTATAATTGTTTTGCATCTCTGTGCCTTTCTTGTGTTTGTGGTGAACAACAAGTATAACACAGTGATGTTTTCTTATGCTTAAAACTAGATTTCATTTGACAACAGCTTCAAGCCTATTATCAAATGAAATCAGGAGCTAGCTATAAGCTAGTTAAAGCATTATATTTTTAGGAAGGCTGGGTGGCTAACTTCATTATAGAACTTTCACTAGAAATAAAGTTTTTCGAAAAAATGACTTTTTATCTTGACAAGGATTAGAAAACTTGGTATCATATAAAAGTTGAGAAAAGCAGAAGTGAGAGCTTCTCGCCTTGTGACATCAAGTTGCCTGGCCCTACGGATGAAAAGTTTCTAAGAAACGCTATCATAACGTGCGGGCTTGTATCATTACGAGTCCGCTCTTGTTTTTCTCTAATAATAAAAAAGAGGTGAAAACCATAGCAAAGCAAGACTTATTCATCAATGATGAAATTCGTGTACGTGAAGTTCGCTTGATCGGTCTTGAGGGGGAACAGCTAGGCATCAAGCCACTCAGCGAAGCGCAAGCATTGGCTGATAGTGCAAATGTTGACTTAGTATTGATTCAACCCCAAGCAAAGCCACCTGTTGCTAAAATTATGGACTACGGTAAGTTCAAATTTGAGTATCAGAAAAAGCAAAAAGAACAACGTAAAAAACAAAGTGTTGTTACTGTGAAAGAAGTTCGTCTGAGTCCAACTATTGACAAGGGTGACTTTGACACAAAACTTCGCAATGCACGCAAGTTCCTTGAAAAAGGAAATAAAGTTAAGGTATCCATTCGCTTTAAAGGGCGTATGATCACCCATAAAGAGATTGGTGCAAAAGTTTTAGCCGAGTTTGCTGAAGCAACACAAGATATTGCGATCATCGAACAACGAGCTAAGATGGATGGACGCCAAATGTTCATGCAGTTGGCGCCAGCAACTGACAAAAAATAATTGTCAGAAAGTTAAATAAAGGAGAAAAAATCATGCCAAAACAAAAAACACACCGCGCATCAGCTAAACGTTTCAAACGTACAGGTTCTGGTGGACTTAAACGTTTCCGTGCTTACACTTCTCACCGTTTCCACGGAAAAACTAAAAAACAACGTCGTCATCTTCGTAAAGCATCTATGGTGCATTCAGGAGATTTCAAACGTATCAAAGCAATGCTTACTCGCTTGAAATAATAGCCTAACAGTAAGTAAACAATTCTAGGAAATATTTGGAGGAAATAAAACATGGCACGTGTTAAAGGTGGCGTTGTATCACGCAAACGTCGTAAACGTATTCTTAAATTAGCAAAAGGTTACTATGGAGCTAAACACATCTTGTTCCGTACTGCAAAAGAACAAGTAATGAACTCTTACTACTATGCATACCGTGACCGTCGTCAGAAAAAACGTGACTTCCGTAAATTGTGGATCACTCGTATCAATGCGGCAGCTCGTTTGAACGGACTTTCATACTCACAATTGATGCATGGCTTGAAATTGGCTGAAATCGAAGTTAACCGTAAAATGCTTGCTGACTTGGCTGTTAACGATGCAGCAGCTTTCACAGCTCTTGCAGATGCAGCTAAAGCAAAACTTGGTAAATAATGACAAACTGTTTCATTCTTACTCTCGTGGTTTTTACCGCAGGAGTAAGGTGAAACTTTTTTGTTTTTCCATAAATGATTTTCTATTTTAAACAGTAAATCACAGATTTTTTCAAAGAAAATAGGATATTTCTTGTATAATAGGAATATCTAAAAAAGATTTGGAGTTTGAAGAAGATGATAGTAGGTATTGATTTAGGAACGACTAATTCATTAGTAGGGGTATACCAAGATGGCCATGTCAAGCTGATTCCCAATGCTTTTGGTGAGTATTTGACTCCTTCTGTTGTGGCTTTAGATGACAATGATGAGATAATAGTTGGAAAAATTGCCAAGGAACGCTTGGTGACCCACCCAGATAAGACGGTTTCTCAGTTCAAGCGTTTTATGGGGACCAAGCATGAGTTGACGCTAGGAAATCGAGCATATAAAGCTGAAGAATTGAGCTCTTTTATCATTCGAAAGTTGGTAGACGATGCAGAGACCTATCTTGGAGAAAAGGTCGAGGAAGTGATTGTCAGTGTACCGGCCTATTTTAATGATGCTCAACGCTATGCGACCAAACTAGCAGGGAAATTTGCAGGCGTTCAGATTGATCGGATTATCAATGAACCTTCCGCAGCGGCTCTTGCTAAAAGATCTATGGTAAACCAAGAAGATCAATCTTTTATTGTAGTCGATTTTGGTGGTGGGACTCTAGACATTTCAGTTGTGGAGCTTTTTGATAATATCGTCGAAATCGTGTCGATCGCAGGGGACAATCGTTTAGGAGGTGAAGACTTTACTGCGGCTATTGCTGAGGAATTTTTAGTCTCCAATCAATTAACCAAGGATACGATTTCCCGAGAATTTTATAGCAAAATTCTGGTACAGGCTGAAAAGACAAAGCTAGAACTCAATGAGAAAGAAGAAGTGAAGATGACAGTTCTGGACCAAGAACAGGAATACACTTTAGACTTGAGCTACCAGCGTTTTTATGAGCTTTGTCAACCGTTGCTGGCTCGTGTTAAGGCTGTTTTGGACCGTGCTTTGATGGATGCACGCTATAGCTATGTATCATCAGATAACTTTGTTCTTGTTGGGGGGACTTCGAAACTCCGCTTGGTTCAGGACTTTTTATCCTACTGTATCAATCAAGTGGTGCAGGTTTCGGATGATCCCGATCGGATGATTGCGAGAGGTTGTGCTCTTTTAGCAGGAATAAAAGAACGGCAGGGTGAGATACGAGATTTATTACTGTCTGATATTTGTCCTTTTACACTAGGGATAGAAATTGTTGGAGACCGTTTTTCGCCGATTATTGAGCGAAATTCTACCCTCCCTGCTTCACGCATCGAGCAGTACTATACGGCTGAATTGGGACAGAGCCAAGTCAAGATAAAGGTCTATCAAGGTGAGATGATGAAGGCATCACAAAACCTGTTCCTAGGAGAATTAGAAGTTCCTGTCCCTGTGAATACTCGAATAAATGAAAGTTTCACAGTTCGGTTTACCTATGATTTAAATGGAATTTTGGATGTCGAAGTGAAAATTGATTCCACACAGGAAGTCTTTAGTCATGTTATTCTCCAAGATAGTGTTACTCTGACAGAAAAGGAAATAAAGGCTAAGCAAGCAGAGTTGACTCGCTATAAGATCAATGCTCAAGAAACAGAGGTTTATCGTTTCTTGATTGAAAAAGCGAATCGTGTGTACAGTATGCTCTTGGGGAGAAGAAGAGATGAGTTGATGGCAGAAACTAGACGCTTTGAAGAAGAAGTCAAACAAGCATCTATGTATCATTTGCCAAAACTTTATCAATCATTTTCTAACTATCTAGATTTCCTAGAGCGAGGACTATAAAAGAGGAGACCTTATGAATATATGGGAAACTTTAGGGATAGAGCCAACGACTGACGTCAAGCTTATTAGAAGTCGTTATGCTGAACTGGTCCGGCTCTATCACCCAGAAGACCAACCAGAGATTTACCAAGAAATTGTTGAAGCTTATCAAAAAGCCTTGACTTATGCGAGGTCTAGAAAAACAAGACCAGAAAATAGTCTAAGAAAAGCGAGTGACTCTCAAGAATCTACTGAACTTGAAGAAGAGGAAAATGAAAAGCCTAACTCTAGTCTCAACTTTGAAACCTTTAAAGCAGAAGAGAATGAGCAAAAGTCCACCCTTGACTTTAGTGACTATGATGAGGACGTTCAGCTAAATGGAGATTCTGAAGAAAGAGCTACGAGTACCCTCAATTTTGAAACGTTTGGTGATGAAGAGAACCGTGGGCAAGAAGGAACAACAAGGTCTACTCTTGACTTTAGTAGTTATAATGAAGCAGCCTATTTGATTCGAAATGCGATTGAAAGTATTGTTAAAAATGATGATTACAGTCCAGAAGAACAGGAGCATCTATGGCGTCAGTTCTTTCATCAGTATCAGTATGATATGGACATTGTTCAATCCGTTTTAGAGGAAATGGATGTTTATATTTTTAATAAACCGGAGCAATTCTCTATCCTCATTCCCTTGTTGGAAGACTATATACCTGACTTCCGACACTGGGGATATTGCTTTAAACTGAAGTATTGGCAGGTAAAAAGAGACATAGCAGAAGAGAAAGGAAGTTCACTTGAAAGCGCCCATGAAGCTACTGAAGAATTCTATTATTCTTACCAATTTTGCCAAGAAATACTCCAAGATTCTGAAAAAGCAAATCAATTAAATTTTTGGATAGAATTTTTCAAGCACCCCTATCTGAGCTTTATGGTCTTAGATCAAGTAAATCAAAATCGTCAGATAATCAAGAGTGTTCCCGTTTTAACCTATATTCTAGAAAAAAACCGACAAGTCATATTTGAAGAGGATTATCCACTCTTGAATGACTTGGCTGATTACTTAGAGGAAGTAAAAGAAGAGTTAGGGGAAAACGTTGATTTTAGTCACTACTCTCTAGATAATCCGGATGAAGTTGAGGCAGCCTTTTATGAGTTGCTCCATGCTCGTTATGAAGACGAGTACAAACTTCTACGTGATTGGCAATATCTTTTTGAATCAGTCAAAGATCACACTCTCCTACTTGATTTGTTAGAAAAGGTGGACGTCTATCCTTTAACCAATGTGAAAGTGTTGGCTCTCGTTCTCCAATTTGTAGAGCGCTATAGTGATAAGGAATCAAATCCATATCTGAAAAAGCTTCACCTCTGGAAGAGTATCCAGTCTTATCCTTCAGTTATAGAGAAGTATGCGCTAGATAAAAAAGAAAATTTTGATTACTGGTTCAATGAAGGGTATCTCTATATTGATAAGCTTACGAAGAGTGACGAAGATATCAATGATTGGGAGAAGTGGAGAAGCTATTTTAAAGAAAGACCACGCATTCTAACGATTTTGTTTCAACAGATTTATAAGGAGTACCATCGGTTTATAGATGGCGAGCTCCTGAGATATGTTTTAGGTCCTTTTCCTACTTCTAAAATGGCTCCCCAAATGATGACGGAGGAGACAGACCAGAAACTAGAAGAGATGACGGCCTATGCCTATGAACTTTGTCATCCAAAGGCCAAGTTATCTTATTGGGATTGGAAAAAAAGACAGGTCTTTAAAAATAAGTTTCTTCAGTTTGTCTTTGGTCTATTTATGATTGTGAGTTTGATACTTAGTGTTCTAGAGCGACCTATTTATGATTCATGGGTTCATGCTGGCATGCTTTCTCTCTTTTACTTCTATAGGCTAAAATTAAGACAAACGCCGATTGGGGAAGGAGTGACTGCTAGGGGGGAAAAACGAAAATTCTACTACAGTCCTCATCCATGGTTCCTGCTAATCTTGTTATTAACCCTCGTTATTCCATCCTTACCGTTTGGTCTCATTGGTGCCCTTATGTTCATTACATTTTTCTGCCTCATCGATGGTTTCCAGGTAAGTCAAGGGCTGAAGTGGGATTATTCTTTAGATAAGCTGATTCCTATCGGTATCTTTCTTTCTGCTGGTTTTCTTTCTGCTTTGGTAAATCGAAGCCAGACTATTTCAGGAGTTGCAATAGCTTACTTCCTTATTTTTGAAATCCTCGTGATTTGCTTGTGCTTTACAAGATTTAGTCCCGGATTTCCACCATCTCTGAAGAAAATATTTATTCCAGCAATCTTGGGGATCCTACTCTTTCAAACGTTGCCATATATTCACAGCCGTTTATACATCTTTGATCCAAATATTCTACGAAATGAAACTCTGGCCATAACGGTTATCCTTTTGTTAAATGGAGTTGCCTTGTCTTATTTTACAAAGGAACAATGCTTCATGATTGGTGTGAAGAAGGTCTTTATGATTTATGGCTTGCAGATCTTTATTTTCTTAAGAAGACTGTTGCGAATCCTATTTGCACCAAATTCAGTTTTCTATAATAAATATTTTTACAGAGACTTACTAATCATGAACAATGAATTTACGTTCTACTTCCTCGAGGGACTTTTTGTCCTTATCATGCTTTTCCTTATTCGCAATATACGCAAGGAAAATCGTAAAAGTGCTGCTTAGAATGAAAGCGTAGAGAAGAGGACTCTAGTTCAAGTTTCTAGTAAATTTTCCTGAATAAAGGTATAATAGAACTATTAAAATGAAAGAGGTAATGAAAATGGCTTCAAAAATGCTACACACTTGCTTGCGAGTAGAAAATCTTGAAAAATCAATCGCATTTTATCAAGATGCTTTTGGATTTAAAGAATTACGTCGCAGAGATTTTCCAGATCATGCCTTCACCATTGTCTATCTAGGACTTGAGGGTGATGACTATGAGTTGGAGTTGACCTATAACTATGATCACGGTCCTTACGTGGTAGGAGATGGCTTCGCCCATATCGCCCTTAGTACACCTGATCTTGAGGCACTTCATCAAGAACATGGCGCTAAAGGCTATGAGGTTACAGAGCCCAAAGGCCTACCAGGAACCCCACCAAACTATTACTTTGTCAAGGATCCTGACGGCTACAAGGTCGAAGTCATTCGTGAAAAATAATCCCATGAAGTCAAGTAGAATGTTCGTTTTCTACTTGACTTTTTTTCTTTGAAAGAGTATACTAATACAAATTTAACCTTTAAGGGGAGTCCAGAGAGACTCACAAGGTGTCAGATAAAAGGGATAAGGGGACTTCTCTGTGGAGACTTTTTAAGTGTGCGCATGAGTTCTAGCCTAACCCAACTGAGGCCTTGCATTAGCAAGGTCTTTTCTTTATCTGGTCCCCTTAAAATTTAAGGAGGAAAATCATGAATCCCACATGTAAGAAGCGTTTTGGTGCCATTCGTTTGGAAACCATGAAGGTTGTCGCACAAGAGGAAATTGCGCCAGCAATCTTTGAATTAGTCCTAGAAGGGGAAATGGTTGAAGCCATGCGAGCAGGCCAATTTCTCCATCTGCGTGTGCCCGATGATGCCCATCTTTTGCGTCGTCCTATTTCAATTTCGTCTATTGACCAGGCTAATAAGCAGTGTCGCCTCATTTATCGGATTGAGGGGGCTGGGACCGCAATTTTTTCAACATTAAGTCAGGGAGATACTCTTAATGTGATGGGGCCTCAGGGAAATGGTTTTGACTTGTCTGACCTAGACGATCAGAGCCAGGTTCTCCTTGTTGGTGGGGGGATTGGTGTTCCACCCTTGCTCGAGGTAGCCAAGGAATTGCATGCGCGTAAGGTGACAGTAGTGACAGTCCTCGGTTTTGTCAACAAGGATGCTGTTATCCTAGAAAAGGAATTGGCCCAATATGGTCAGGTCTTTGTAACGACAGATGATGGTTCTTATGGCATTAAGGGAAATGTATCTGTTGTCATCAATGATTTAGACAGTCAATTTGATGCTGTTTACTCATGTGGGGCGCCTGGAATGATGAAGTATATCAATCAAAGATTTTATGACCACCCAAGAGCTTATCTATCTCTAGAATCTCGTATGGCTTGTGGGATGGGAGCTTGCTATGCCTGCGTCCTAAAAGTGCCAGATAGTGAGACCGTCAGCCAACGAGTCTGTGAAGATGGCCCTGTTTTCCGCACAGGAACAGTTGTATTATAAGGAGAAAGTCATGACTACAAATCGTTTACAAGTTTCTCTACCAGGCTTGGATTTGAAGAATCCCATCATACCAGCATCTGGCTGTTTTGGTTTTGGTCAGGAGTATGCCAAGTACTATGATTTAGACCTTTTAGGCTCTATTATGATCAAGGCGACGACACTTGAACCCCGTTTTGGCAATCCAACCCCTAGGGTGGCAGAAACACCTGCTGGTATGCTCAATGCAATCGGCTTACAAAATCCGGGTTTAGAAGCTGTTTTAGCAGAGAAATTGTCTTGGCTGGAAAGAGAGTATCCTACGCTTCCCATCATCGCCAATGTTGCAGGCTTTTCAAAACAAGAGTATGCTGCCGTTTCTCAGGGAATTTCCAAGGCAACTAATGTAAAAGCTATCGAGCTCAATATCTCTTGTCCGAATGTGGATCACGGTAATCATGGACTTCTGATTGGTCAAGATCCTGATCTAGCTTATGAAGTGGTAAAAGCGGCTGTGGAAGCTTCCCATGTGCCAGTTTATGTTAAGTTAACCCCTAGTGTGACGGATGTTGTCACCATCGCCAAAGCCACAGAAGATGCAGGAGCAAGTGGATTAACCATGATCAATACTCTAGTCGGTATGCGCTTTGACCTCAAAACTAGAAAACCAATCCTAGCCAATGGAACGGGTGGGATGTCTGGTCCAGCAGTCTTTCCAGTAGCCCTCAAACTCATCCGACAAGTGGCTCAAACAACAGACCTGCCCATTATTGGAATGGGAGGAGTGGATTCGGCTGAAGCAGCGTTAGAAATGTATCTGGCTGGTGCCTCTGCCATCGGAGTTGGAACAGCCAACTTTACCAATCCATATGCCTGTCCTGATATCATCGAAAATTTACCAAAAGTCATGGACAAATATGGCATTAGCAGTTTGGAAAATCTCCGTCGAGAAGTTAAAGCTAGTCTGAGATAAACTAGGTCTTCCTTATCGTCAACAAGACATAGAATCTTCATCAATTTGTAATATTTTCGTCTGTTAACTGTGTTACAATAGGTTTTATAAAATAGTAATAGTGTAGATTGTTTTCTACAGAGGAGAATAAGATGAAGAAGATACTACTTGTAAGTACTGTCGTTCTTTCTATGGCAGGATTTGCAAAGACATCTGTATATGCTGAAGAATCTCAGGTTACGAAAAAAACTCAGACCACAGATGTAGTCGAGAAAAAAGAGGAAGCTGCTCCCAAGAAAGAAGTTCCTAAAGTCGAGGCGAAGAAAGAGCCAGCTGTAAAAGAGGAAAATCCTTCCAAAAAGGAAAAAAACGAGGACGTTATCAAGGAAGGTTGGAGAAAAGAGCAAGGAAACTGGCGTTTTTATGAAAATAACCAGCCTGTCGTAAACTGGAAAAAAATTAGTGGCACTTGGCATTACTTTGACAAAAACGGTATTATGCTCAGTAATACTATAATTGATGGTTACCTTATCCAAGGTAATGGCGCAATGGTAGAAAATGCTTGGGTAAAAATATCTGACAAGTGGTACTATGCCACAGCTTCAGGCAAGATTTCTCGCGACAAATGGGAAAAGATTGAAGGCGTCTGGTATTACTTTGATCAAGATGGTGTTATGCTTAGCCGTACTGTCTACAATGACTACCTCTTTCAAGGCAGTGGTGCCATGGCAGAAAATGATTGGGTGAAAATATCTGACAAGTGGTACTATGCAACAGCTTCAGGCAAGATTTCTCGCAACAAATGGGAAAAGATTGAAGGCAGCTGGTATTACTTTGATCAAGATGGTGTCATGCTTAGCCGTACCATCTATAATGACTATCTTTTCCAAGGTAGTGGTGCCATGGCAGAAAATAATTGGGTGAAAATATCTGACAAGTGGTACTATGCCACAACTTCAGGCAAGATTTCTCGCAACAAATGGGAAAAAATCAAAGGAACATGGTACTATTTTAATAGCGATGGTGTGATGGCAAGTAGCCAGTGGAAAAGTGACTACTATCTGAAAGATAGTGGCGCAATGGCGGAAAAAGAGTGGATTTTTGATAAATCCTACAATAGCTGGTTCTACTTGAAGTCAGGTGGTGCCTACGCTTCCCGCGAATGGGTTGGTTCATACTACCTTAAATCTGGTGGCTATATGGCCAAAAATGAATGGATTTTTGACAAAGATTACGATGCTTGGTACTATCTAAAAGATGATGGTCGATATGTAACAGGTACTTTTACGATCAAAGGTAAAGAGTATTCCTTCCAGAATAATGGGAAGTGGATCTCAGAGGCAAAATATTACAAAGTAAAACCGATTACTGCTTATGTTTATAGCGCTTCTGGTGAAAGATTGAGTTATGTATCACAGGGAACCATAGTCTCGCTTGGAGATGCACAATCTAAAAAAGATAGTCAAATACCAGTCAATATTTCTGGTTTATCCGGCTTCATGAATAAAAGTGATTTAGTAGCTATTGATAAAGATAGTGAATTTGTCCCTCATTATACAAGTGATGGCAAGTATTTTTACCATGAGTTATCACCTTATGTAAGTCTCCGTGTTGCGCCACATAGCTCAGCTATGACTATTGGTAAGAAATATTATTCAACTGATGGAATTCATTTTGATGGCTTTACAATTGAAAACCCCTTCCTCTTTAGAAATTTGACTAAACCAAGCAATTACAGCGCAGCTGAATTGAATAAAGTTTATTCTTTGATGAATATTCGGGATAGTCGCCTCGCTGGTAAGGGTGCTATTTTTAAGGAAGCTGAGGAACGCTATGGTGTAAATGCTCTTTACTTAATGGCCCATAGTGCACTTGAGAGTGCTTGGGGACGGAGCCAGATTGCAAAGGATAAGAATAACTTCTTTGGAATTGCGGCTTATGATTCGAGCCCATATACCTCGGCCAAAAAATTTGATGATGTGGACAAGGGGATTCTCGGGGCGGCCAAGTGGATTCGTGAGAATTACATTGACTATGGCAGAGACCACCTTGGAAACAAAGCGACAGGAATGAATGTTCTCTATGCTTCTGATCCATACTGGGGTGAGAAGATAGCCAGCATCATGATGACCATCAATAGCAAACTTGGTGGGAAAGACTAATCAAAAGAACTCAACGGTAACTACTGAAAAGTGGTTATCGTTTTGTTTTGGACATTGGAGGAGAAATAGTATAATAACAGTCTCTTTATTCTTGAACAATTAACAAAATGATAGTAAAATGTAATAGGAGATATTAATCTAATCACTATATAAAAAGGAGATTTTTATGAAAAAGCTACTATCCTTCTCAATTGCCTTGCTTTCAATCACAACACTAGTTGCTTGTTCTGGACATAAGGCGGAATCAAAGGTCCCAGAAGAAAAAATTGAACAGAAGCAAATCAAGTTTGATGAGAAGTTGTTTAAAGAAGCTGGACTCTTGCCTTTTAAAAATGAGAAACAACTAGAACTTGGGGAATTGGATTCTAAATCACGTGCAACGGGTGCTCATATTCAACTTAAGGACAGCGATGAGCCAACTGAGAAGAGAGAGTCTAAGTTGACTTATGATCCAGTTGGATGGCACAACTATAAATTCTTTTATGGGGATGGTAAAAAAGAAGCTTGGTTGATGAGTAGAGGTCATCTGATTGGTTATCAATTTAGCGGATTAAATGATGAAAAGAGGAATCTGGTTCCAATGACTAACTGGCTAAATGCTGGAAATTATTCTGGAACAGATGACCAAAACCAAAGTAGCATGCTTTACTATGAAAATCGATTGGACTCTTGGTTGGCCAATCACCCGAACTACTATCTTGACTACAAGGTGACCCCAATCTATCAAAAGGACGAATTGATCCCTAGACAGATTGAGTTGCAGTATGTGGGAATAGATGAAAACGGCAAACTCTTGGAGATCAAGTTGGGTGGTAGTAAGGAAAAGGTTGATCAGTATTCTGTGATGCATGTCGTTTTAGACAATGTTTCAGCTAATGCTGAAATCAATTATTTGGATGGTACTGCTAAGAATACAGTTGAAGATGCAAAGATAAAAGAAGAAAAAGAAAAGGCTAAGAAGGAAGCTGAGGAAAAAGCCAAGAAAGAGGCTGAAGAAAAAGAAGCAGCTGAAAAGAAAGCAAAAGAAGAACAGGAAAAAGCTCGTCAAGCCGCACAAGAAAAGGAAGAAAGCCAAGAATCAAACTCGCAATCAACAAATTCAGGTGGCTACTTTAGAGATAAAAACGGAAGATGGCACAGACCAAATGGTAAATTTGCTTCCAAGAAAGAAATCAGAGAAGCCGGATTGCAGTGGTAGGATGAATTTAGTAGATATACAGTCAAAAAGCCGTTGGAAAACGGTTTTTTGTTATAATTAAATTAAGAATGTAGAATTAAAGGAGAAAAATTTGATGAGATACATAACTCTTGGTCAAGATGACAAAGAATTATCAGAAATTGTTCTCGGAATGATGAGAATAAAAGATAAGTCTGTAAAAGAAGTTGAAGAGCTTGTAGAAACAGCACTTTCTGTTGGAATCAATGCTTTTGACTTGGCTGATATTTATGGTCGTGGTCGTTGTGAAGAACTGTTAGGTATTGTCCTAAAAAATCGTCCAGATTTAAGAGAAAAGATGTGGATTCAGTCCAAATGTGGCATTCGCATTGAAGAATTTACCTATTTTGATTTTTCTAAGGACTATATTATAAAATCTGTTGACAGAATTTTGCAAAGATTGAAGATTGATCATCTAGATAGCTTGCTTCTTCATCGACCAGATGCTTTGATGGAATCTGACCAAGTAGCAGAAGCCTTTGATTTTCTTTATAAACAAGGTAAGGTCCGAGATTTTGGAGTTTCTAATCAAAATCCTATGATGATGGAGTTGCTTAAAAAAGATGTCAAGCAGCCTTTAGCTGTTAATCAGCTACAATTGAGTGCGGCTTTTACTCCAGGATTCGAATCAGGTTTTCATGTTAATATGGAAGATAGTCAAGCAACTATGCGAGATGGCAGCGTTTTTGAATATTGCAAATTACACGATGTGGTCATTCAAGCATGGTCTGTCTTACAATTCGGGTATTTTAAAGGGAACTTTGTTGGTAATGAGAAATTTCAAGCTTTGAATCAAGTACTTGATCGTCTAGCTTTTAAATATGGAGTAACCCCTTCAACTATTGCCATTTCTTGGATATTGCGTTATCCAGCAAAAATGCAGGCAGTCGTAGGTACAACAAATCCTAAGCATTTGAGAGAAGTTAGCCAAGCGGCAAATTTTAGCTTAACAAGAAAAGAATGGTATGAAATTTATCTTGCAGCAGGGAATAATTTGCCGTAAGTAGAAGCAGATTTAAATAAATCACAGTCAAAAAGCCGTTGTAAAGCGGTTTTTTTGTTATAATGAAGGGGAGAATTATTGATATTAAAGGAGAAAAACATGACATTTGAAGAGATCCTGCCTGGATTAAAGGCTAAGAAAAAATACGTACGTACTGGTTGGGGAGGTGCTGAAAACTATGTCCAACTTTTTGACACCATTGAACAAAACGGGGTTGCCCTTGAAGTGACGCCTTATTTTCTAATCAACGTGTCAGGAGAAGGGGAAGGTTTTTCCATGTGGAGTCCGACACCTTGTGATGTTTTGGCGACAGATTGGGTAGAAGTGTATGACTAGACGTGTATTGATTACGGGAGTAAGTTCAGGGATTGGTCTGGCTCAAGCACGACTCTTTTTAGAGAATGGCTATCAAGTTTATGGAGTTGACCAAGGTGAAAATCCACTCTTAGAGCGTGATTTTCACTTTTTACAGAGAGATTTGACCTTGGACTTGGAGCCAATTTTTGACTGGTGTCCTCAGGTGGATGTCTTGTGCAATACTGCTGGTGTCTTGGATGATTACAACCCCCTTTTGGAACAATCAGCCCAGGAAATTCAAGAGATTTTTGAAATCAACTACGTGACTCCTGTTGAGTTGACTCGACATTATTTGACACAAATGCTGGAAAATAAAAAAGGAATCATTATCAATATGTGTTCGATTGCCTCAAGTCTAGCTGGCGGAGGTGGTCACGCCTATACCTCGTCTAAGCACGCCTTGGCTGGCTTTACCAAGCAGTTGGCTCTAGACTATGCTGAAGCTGGGATTCAGGTCTATGGGATTGCTCCGGGAGCGGTCAAGACAGCTATGACTGCTGCCGACTTTGAACCAGGTGGGCTAGCGGACTGGGTGGCTAGTGAAACGCCTATCAAGCGCTGGATTGAGCCAGAGGAAGTAGCAGACCTTAGCCTTTTCTTAGCAAGTGGAAAAGCTAGCGCCATGCAAGGACAAATCTTGACAATAGATGGTGGTTGGTCTTTGAAGTAGGAGAAGTTGGATGGAAATCAAAAAACACTTTGGAGTCTATGGCACTTGCTTTGAAAATGGGAAGTTACTCTGCATTGAAAAAACGAGAGGCCCTTATCAACATCGTTATGATCTACCGGGCGGTAGTCAACAACTTGGTGAAGGACTGACGAAAACTCTGATTAGAGAAGTTTTGGAAGAAACAGGATATAAGCTTAAGGGTTACGCTAATCCTAGGATTTATGATGTGCTGGTTCAAGAAGATGGGCAAGACTTTGCAGTACACCATATCATGGCCTTTTATGATATAGTACTCGATTTTGAACACTCTCAAAATTCAATTTCTCAGGAGGTTCTTGATGGAAGTAATGATTCAGCAAATGCACTTTGGGTGAATTTGGAAGAAATTACTACAGAAAATGCATCGCCATTAGTTTTGAAGGTTAAGTCTGAATTATCAGGATTTCCAGAATTAGATATGACAAGCTATAGAAATTGGAAGGTGAAGTAGGGGGATAATGGAACTATTTAAAACATGGAAGAAAAATATGGTTCTCTATGGTCTTAAATCTCAAATCGGATCTGTCTACCGAAATAGTGATAGGACAACGAGCTTTTATGATGCTGGGAATTTTCTATACCTAGCAGGGGAGTTGGATTCCAGATTTTGGGAAGATTTTGTTAGGAAATACGGTTTAGATTATAAGATTATTATTTCAGAAAATACCAATTGGCAAGATTTTCTGCATCGGAAAGTGGGGCTAAATTCTTTTACTCGCTATTCTTTTAAAGATAAGGCAAATTTTCAAGTTGAATTTCTAAATGCTCTAGTTACTGATTTAGAGAAAGGTTACAATATTGTACCTATTGATAATCAGATTTATAACTGTTTTTCTGAGGAAGAATGGTCACAAGATTTACAGGGAAATTTTGAGTCCTATCAGGATTTTGTTTTAAAAGGTGGATTTGGCTTTGTGATTCTTAAAAATAATGAACTGATTGCTGGGATTTCCTCAGGCTTAGTTTACCGTGGAGCAGTTGAAGTGGAAGTTGCAACTAGACCAAACGAACAAGGAAATGGATTTGCTAAAAAGCTTGGTGCTGCGATGATTCTAGAGAGTTTAAATAGAGATATGTTTCCACTTTGGGATGCTCATAACAAGGCTTCCAAAAAAGTAGCAGAATTTTTAGGATATGAGTTAGTTGAACCTTATGAAGCTTTTGAACTAGAGGAAAATTTCATATAATAATATTTTATATTGTGTCTTTTAAGACGAGGTGAATGGCTATGAAAAACCAACTTGCCCTTAGTGGCGAGAAAATCGCTGAAAAAGTTTACCCACAACTATTGCATCATGTTGGTATGATTCGTGGGGAATACTTGCTAAGAGAGCTCAATCAAAACATCCTGTTAGCAAGTTGTCAGCAATTTGTAAAAGATTATCTAGACACTATCTGTTCCCTGTACTCAGATGAAGAGGTCTGGTATCGTTTTTCAGAATTAACGAATACAGAAGCTAATTGTCTAAAGGGGACTAAAGAGCATTTTGATGAAAATCATCCCTTGTTTGGTTATAGAGGAACTAGGCGCTTGCTGGCGTGTCCTGATGAATTTCAGGCTGAAGCACATGTCGTTACAGAAGTTAATCAAACAAATCCCAATCTGTCTGTTATTTTTCCTTTTATCAATGATGCTGAGCAGTTAAAACAAGCTATTAGAGTATTGCGTGAGCATGGTTTTACTGGAAAAGTCGGCACAATGATTGAATTACCGTCAGCTTATTTTGACTTGGACAGGATACTGGAAACTGGTATTTCAAAGATTGTAGTTGGAATGAATGATTTGACTTCTTTTGTTTTTGCGACTGTGAGAAATAGTCAATGGCATGATATGGAAAGTCCAATAATGTTAGATATGCTAAGACAGATGCTGGATAAAGCAAGTATGAAAAAGATTGACTTTACTGTAGCAGGCTATCTGAATGCTTCTTTCATACAAAAAATGAATCAGATGGATATCAAATGTATTATCCACTACAGCTCTATTCCAGAGATTTTTAATTTAGAGATTGACCATCCATATCATCTCAAACTTATAAAAGAAGTAAGTAAAAAATTACAAAGGAGCAACCCATGACACCGCAAGAAATGTGGAATATTTACAAGCAAATTAACCCCTCGATTGGAGATGAGATAGACGCTTGGGCTTTTGGAGTGGAAGCAGATCTCTTGGCCGACTTGGTTCTCAGAGGTGAGAAGACTGCAACAGCATCAGCTTACGATCTCTACTCACTAGAAGACGAACCCCTTCCGCAAGAAGGGACCTTTGATGTTATTTTAGATAGTCAAAATCAGGCTGTCTGCATTGTCGAAATTACCAAGGTTTCCGTTCAGCCCTTTCATCAAGTTTCTGCTGACCATGCCTACAAGGAAGGTGAGGGAGACAAATCTTTAGCCTATTGGCGTCAGGTTCATGAGGACTTTTTCACCGAGTGGATGAGGGAAGCCGGACTGACTTTTACCCCTGACAGCAAGGTTGTTTTGGAAGAATTTCGCAAGGTCTACCCACTCTAGACTGCAGAAGGAAGAAAGTTTTGGAAATCACCGTCCAATCCTTTTTTCTTAAGCAAAACATGATATAATAAGTTTGTTTGAAGAAGAGTAAAACTCTTAAACTTAGAATAGGAGAAAACTATGCAAGCAGTTGAACATTTTATTACGCAATTTGTTCCTGAACATTATGATTTATTTTTAGACTTGAGTCGTGAGACCAAGACCTTTTCTGGGAAGGTGACCATTACTGGTCAAGCACAGAGTGACCGTATTTCCCTTCATCAAAAAGACTTGGAAATCACTTCTTTAGAAGTTGCGGGTCAAGCTCGTTCATTTACAGTTGATCATGACAATGAAACCCTTCATATCGAATTGGCTGAGGCTGGTCAAGTTGAAATGGTCATCGCTTTTTCAGGAAAAATCACAGACAACATGACAGGGATTTACCCTTCTTACTACACAGTTGATGGAGTGAAGAAGGAAGTCTTGTCTACCCAGTTTGAGAGCCATTTTGCGCGCGAAGCCTTCCCATGTGTGGATGAGCCTGAAGCTAAAGCAACCTTTGATCTCGCTCTCCGTTTTGATCAAGCAGAAGGTGAAGTGGCCTTGTCAAACATGCCAGAAATTGATGTTGAAAACCGTAAGGAAACAGGCATCTGGAAGTTTGAGACAACACCTCGCATGTCTTCTTACTTGTTGGCCTTTGTAGCAGGTGATTTGCAAGGGGTGACCGCTAAAACTAAAAACGGTACCCTTGTAGGTGTCTACTCAACCAAAGCTCACCCATTATCTAACCTTGATTTCTCACTGGACATCGCCGTTCGCTCAATTGAGTTCTACGAAGATTATTACGGAGTTAAGTATCCAATTCCTCAATCTCTCCATATCGCCCTTCCTGACTTCTCAGCAGGTGCTATGGAAAACTGGGGTCTGGTGACCTACCGTGAAGTATACTTGGTTGTGGATGAGAACTCTACCTTTGCCAGTCGTCAACAGGTAGCCCTTGTCATTGCCCATGAGCTTGCTCACCAATGGTTTGGTAACCTCGTGACTATGAAATGGTGGGATGACCTCTGGCTCAATGAAAGCTTCGCAAACATGATGGAATACGTCTGTGTGGATGCCATCGAACCAAGTTGGAATATCTTTGAAGATTTCCAAACAGGTGGGGTTCCAGCTGCGCTTAAACGCGATGCGACGGATGGCGTGCAGTCTGTTCACGTCGAAGTCAAACACCCGGATGAAATTAATACACTCTTTGATGGCGCTATCGTCTATGCCAAAGGAAGCCGTCTCATGCACATGCTTCGTCGCTGGCTCGGTGATGCGGATTTTGCTAAAGGCTTGCATGCTTACTTTGAAAAGCACCAGTACAGCAACACCATCGGTCGTGACCTTTGGAATGCCCTTGGTCAGGCATCAGGACGTGATGTCGCAGCCTTCATGGATTCTTGGTTGGAACAGCCTGGCTATCCAGTTCTCACTGTCAAAGTTGAAAATGATGTCTTGAAGATTTCACAAAAACAATTCTTTATCGGTGAGCATGAAGACAAGAACCGTCTCTGGGTGGTGCCACTTAACAGCAACTGGAAAGGTCTACCAGATACACTTGAAACTGAAAGTATCGAAATCCCTGGCTATGCTGCTCTTCTTGCTGAAAACGAAGGAGCACTTCGTCTCAACACTGAAAATACAGCCCACTACATTACAGACTATCAAGGAGACTTGTTAGAAGCTGTTCTTGCTGACTTAGAAACACTTGATAACACAAGCAAACTGCAAATCGTTCAAGAACGTCGTCTGCTTGCAGAAGCAGGGCATATTTCTTATGCGGACTTGCTCCCAGTCCTTGATAAACTTGCCAAGGAAGAGTCTTACCTGGTAGTTTCAGCTGTTTCTCAAGTGATTGCTGCCCTCGAGCGCTTTATTGATGAAGGAACAGAAACTGAGAGAGTCTTTAACAGTCTAGTTGCTAAATTGGCTCGTCACAACTATGACCGTCTTGGTTTTGAAGCCAAAGATGGGGAATCAGATGAGGATGAATTGGTTCGTCAGTTGACCATTTCCATGATGATTCGCTCTAATGATGCAGAAGCTAGTCAAGTCGCTAGCCAAATCTTTGCGGCTCACAAGGAAAATCTTGCAGGACTTCCAGCAGCCATCCGTGCTCAAGTTCTCATCAATGAAATGAAACACCATGAGACCAAGGATTTGGTCGCAACTTATCTGGACCTCTATACTCATGCGACGGATGCGGTCTTTAAACGCCAGCTGGCAGGAGCTCTTGCGTACAGTACAGATGCCGACAATATCCAAACCTTGATTGGCTCATGGAAGGACAAATTTGTAGTGAAACCACAAGACCTTTCTTCATGGTACCTCCAATTCCTCGGACACCAAGCTACCCAAGAAACTGTTTGGGTTTGGGCGCGAGAAAACTGGGATTGGATCAAGGCAGCCCTTGGTGGTGATATGAGCTTTGATAGTTTTGTTATCTTCCCATCACACATCTTTAAAACAGAGCAACGCTTGGCAGAGTACAAGGAATTCTTTGAACCGCAACTTTCTGACCTCGCTCTTAGCCGAAACATCCGTATGGGAATCAAGGATATCGCAGCGCGTGTTGACTTGATTAAGCGTGAGAAAGCAGCAGTCGAAGCTGTTGTAGCCCAATATGCTAAAGTTTAATTCGTTCGAAATGTAAATAAAAACTCAACTTTCTATCTGAAAACAAGAGAGAGTTGAGTTTTTTTTAAGGCAATTTTGGTATAATAATCGTAACAAGGAGGAGTTTCTGATGATAAAAATCTTATTAGTAGAAGATGATCTAGGCCTGTCAAACTCAGTATTTGACTTTTTAGATGATTTTGCAGATGTCATGCAGGTCTTTGATGGAGAAGAAGGTCTCTACGAAGCAGAAAGTGGCGTTTATGACTTGATTCTGCTTGACCTGATGTTGCCTGAAAAAAATGGCTTCCAAGTTTTGAAAGAATTGCGTGAAAAAGGAATTACAACACCAGTCCTTATCATGACTGCCAAAGAGAGTTTGGATGACAAGGGACATGGTTTTGAGTTGGGAGCGGATGACTACCTCACCAAACCCTTCTACCTAGAAGAACTCAAAATGCGGATTCAAGCCCTTCTCAAACGTTCAGGCAAGTTTAACGAAAATACCTTGACCTATGGGGATATTGTCGTCAACCTTTCAACGAATGAAGTAAAAGTGGAAGATACTCCTGTGGAATTGCTCGGGAAAGAGTTTGAGTTATTGGTTTACTTCCTTCAAAATCAAAATGTCATTCTTCCCAAGACACAAATTTTTGACCGCCTATGGGGATTTGATAGCGATACGACTATTTCCGTTGTAGAAGTCTATGTTTCAAAAGTTCGTAAGAAACTGAAGGGTACAGCCTTTGCTGAAAACCTTCAAACCTTGCGTAGTGTCGGGTATATTTTAAAAGATGTTCAATAAACTAAAAAAAACATGGTATGCGGATGATTTCAGCTATTTCATTCGAAACTTCGGAGTGTTCACCCTGATTTTCTCTGCTATGACCTTGATTATCCTTCAGGTCATGCACTCGAGTCTCTACACCTCTGTAGATGAAAAACTCCAAGCCCTTAGTAGTAGTCCACAAGCTGTCATCCAATTAGCCCTTAATCGGGCAACTGAGGAAGTCAAGGATATTCAACCAGCAACAGCGGATGCCAGTAAGGCTGAAGTAAAGCCCAATGTTAGCTCAAATACAGAAGTTTTGCTCTTTGACAAGGATTTTAACCAACTCTTACTGGGCAATCGTTTTCTAGGCTTGGATAAGATCAAGCTGGACAAGAAAGAGTTGAATCATATTCGCCAAATTCAAGTAGTCAATAGCTATGGTCAGGAAGAAACCTATCGAATGGTCTTGATGGAAACCAACTCTTCCTCCGTATCAAGCAATGTCAAATATGCGGCGGTTTTAATCAATACCAGCCAGCTCGAGCAAATCAGTCAAAACCACGAGCATTTAATTGTTGTAGTTATGGCTAGTTTCTGGCTCCTGTCTTTAATTGCTAGTGTTTATCTGGCACGTGTCAGTGTCAAACCTTTACTGGAAAGTATGCAAAAGCAGAAGTCCTTTGTTGAAAATGCGAGTCACGAACTGAGAACGCCTTTGGCCGTTTTACAAAATCGCTTAGAGAATCTCTTTCGAAAACCAGAGGCAACGATTATGGAATCCAGCGAAAGTATTGCTTCTAGTCTCGAAGAAGTTCGGAACATGCGCTTCCTCACGACCAATCTTCTCAACCTTGCACGTCGAGATGATGGAATCAAACCAGAAATAGCAGAAGTTTCTCCACAATTCTTTAAAACAACCTTTGCCAACTATGAGTTGATTGCTTCTGAAAATGATCGTGTTTTTGACTATGAAAATCGAGTTTATCGCCCATTCATGACCGATCAGTTGCTCCTAAAACAGCTCATGACCATCTTGTTTGATAATGCCATCAAGTATACCGAAGAAGATGGCAAGATTGAGTTTGTAGTTCATGCTACAGATCGCCATCTCTATCTTACAGTAACAGATAATGGGATTGGAATCTCAGCTGCCGATAAGAAGAAAATCTTTGACCGTTTTTACCGTGTAGACAAGGCGAGGACTCGTCAGAAAGGTGGTTTTGGCCTAGGACTATCTCTGGCCAAGCAGATTGTAGATGCCTTACGAGGAACGATTAGCGTAAAAGATAACAAACCTAGAGGAACGATTTTTGAAGTTAAAATTGCCATCCAATCTCCTTCCAAACGTAAGAATAAATAAAAAAGACAGTTTTGAGAAACTGTCTTTTTAGATAACAAGAAAAGAGGTTGGTAGTAGTACCAACCTTTATTTTGAAAGTTTTCGTTTAATCATCTTTCGTTGAAGTTGTAAGAGGGCGAAGCTTGTCCCCATAGCAGCAATAAATGATAAAACTGTATTTAATTTTAAGGCTAAAAAGATAAAGCTAAAAAGTGCCATAAAAATACAAAAACAAGCAATATTTACAAAAAATAAAATCTCTTTTAAGTTAGGGCCGACTGGAGCTTCCGGTGTATAATCTTGATAAAGCGGAGTTTGATTCGATTCGGGAGCTTGTTCAAACTCATAAGCTTCTAGTTTTCTTGCGGACATGATTCTCTCCTTAACAGTACATAACTATTTTATCATTTTTTATGCAGAGAATTATTACAGAATTGTTACAAAACTACTAAAGTCTCTTATCATTATCTGAGTCGCTCTTCTTGACACCTACTAGAGAAAGTGATAGCATGGATGTTACACTTGAAACAGATGACCAGACCTTCTCTATTATAAATATACTGAGCAAGGAAGGGATAACTTATATAAATTGATTGCAAGCAAGTGCTTTTCCTAAGATAATTTGTTGAGTTGCTACCGTGATTCTTTGTAAGAGTGGTAGGAGTTGTTTTGAATGGATGATAAGACAGAGATTCTGTCTATTGGACTGGGTAGCATTTTGCTACCTCTGGGGAAAAGTTAAAGGAGATAAACATGTATCTTGCTATCAAAGAAATATTACGAAACAAACTTCGATATAGTTTGATTCTAACTACTATTTTTCTTATCGCTTTTATGGTCTTTTTTATGACCAGTTTAGCTCTTGGCCTCGTGAGAAATAACAGAGCAGCTATTGATAACTGGCAAGCGACGGGTGTGGTTTTATCTGACTACGCAAATGATAATTTGACAGCATCCTTTATTCCTGAAAATAACTACAAGGATAAGAGTTCTAAAGAGGCTGCTCCCCTTGGCTATATGTTCGCTGTGACCAATCTAGTCGATGATAGTGAAAAGGTCAATGTTTCCATCTTTGCTCAAGAGTGGGACTCTTTTATCTCTCCTAGTTTGACGGAGGGTCGTTATCCTGAAGGAGATGATGAGGTTGTCGTGGATCAGTCCTTTGAGAATTATGGGATGAAGCTAGGTGATACCATTCAGCTCAATGGAAGCGAGGCAAGTTACAAGATTGTAGGTCTGACTCAAGATAATAAATTTTTCACCGAGCCTGTTGTCTTTACGAGTCTGTCAACTTATTGGACCTTACAAGGAACCTTGAAAGCCAATCATTCTATCTCTGCCTTGGTATTGAAAAATGATATAGAAGTGGCTGGAGACGGACTGAAACAGATTTCTATTCCAAAAATGATATCGAAAATTCCTGGTTACACACCTCAGGTGAATGTATTTTCAGGCATGATTCTTGCTATGATTGTTATCACAGGCTTGATTGTGGGGATTTTTGTCTATATCATTACCATCCAAAAACTAGGACTTTATGGAATAATGCGGGCTCAGGGAATACAGATCAAAACCATTGTATGGTCTCTTTTCTGTCAAATCTTCCTTCTAGCTGGTATGGGGATTGCTTTAGCCTTGCTGGCTATTGGAGGAGTGATTTTAGTCTTACCAGCTACCTTCTTTTTCTACCCAAGTTGGTTAGCCTACTCTATCCTAAGTTTGGTAATTTCCTTGATGGCCCTTCTAGGTGGTGTCATTTCACTTCCACGCTTGCTAAAGGTGGACCCGATTACTGCGATTGCAGAGTGATAAGGAGAATAGTATGACAACATTGATTGAAATGAATCAAGTGACAAAAACCTACGGGGAAGGAAAGATGAAAGTCGTTGCCCTACATGAGACGAATTTTCAGCTAAATGCGGGAGAATTCGTAGCTATCGTTGGGCCTTCAGGCTCTGGAAAGACGACCTTTCTAACAACTCTAGGACAACTTCAGGAAGCATCAAGTGGAAAGATTTTGGTAAAGGGGAAAGAAACAGGCAGTTTGACGGAGAAGGAGAAAACAGCTCTCCGTTTTAGAGAGTTTGGCTTCATTCTTCAGGCTTCAAACTTGATTCCTTTTCTAACGGTCAAGGAACAGCTTGATTTGATTGACAGACTGGATAAGGGAAAAAATAGGAAAAGTGATCGAAAAGAGTTACTTGACCTGTTGGATTTGGAAAAAGTTCAAAATCAGTATCCCAAGGCTTTATCAGGTGGCGAACGTCAGCGTGCGGCGATTGCTAGAGCGCTTTATAACAATCCAAGCATCGTGCTTGCAGATGAGCCGACAGCCAGTCTGGATACCCAGCGTGCTTACCAAGTAACGGAGATGTTGGCTGCCATTGCCCACGAACAAGGGAGAGGAGTTGTTATGATTACACATGATACACGCCTTCTTGATAAGGTTGACCGTATCTATGTCATGAATGATGGCCACCTAGTAGAAAAAACACATGCATAAAAAAGAGAGTGGATGGTACTGGTTACTGTTCACTTTTTTGATTGCCAACTTTAAAAAATGACGTTGACTTTTTATAAAATTCCTGGTATTCATAGCTGATTTTTGAGAATTGTGGTATAATTTTTCTTATGGAAAAGATTATCATTACAGCAACTGCTGAAAGTATTGAACAAGTTGAACAGTTACTTAAAGCTGACGTAGATCGTATCTATGTCGGTGAGAAAGATTTTGGTCTTCGTCTGCCAACGACCTTTAGTTATGAAGAGTTGCGCACCATCGCTAAGCTGGTTCATGATGCGAGTAAGGAATTGATCGTTGCGGTTAACGCCCTCATGCACCAAGATATGATGGACCGTATCAAGCCCTTCCTAGACTTCTTGGAAGAAATCAAGACAGACTATATTACAGTAGGAGATGCAGGTGTCTTTTACGTGGTCAACCGTGATGGCTATTCCTTCAAGACTATCTACGATGCTTCAACTATGGTAACTAGTAGTCGTCAGATTAATTTCTGGGGTCAAAAGGCAGGAGCTTCTGAGGCGGTTTTAGCGCGTGAAATTCCATCTGCTGAACTCTTTAAGATGCCAGAGATTTTGGAAATTCCTGCTGAAGTCTTGGTTTATGGTGCCAGTGTCATTCACCATTCTAAGCGTCCGCTCTTACAAAACTACTACAACTTCACGCACATCGATGATGAAAAAACACGTAAACGTGATCTCTTCCTTGCAGAACCGAGTGACCCAGAAAGCCATTACTCTATCTTTGAAGACAATCATGGTACCCACATCTTTGCTAACAATGACCTTGATTTAATGACCAAATTGACTGAGTTGGTTGAGCATGGTTTCACCCATTGGAAGCTAGAAGGACTCTACACTCCAGGTCAGAATTTTGTTGAGATTGCTAAACTCTTTATCCAAGCGCGTAGCTTGATCCAAGAGGGTAACTTTAGCCATGATCAAGCCTTCTTGCTGGATGAAGAAGTCCGTAAACTTCATCCTAAAAATCGTTTCCTTGATACAGGATTTTATGACTACGATCCTGATATGGTTAAATAGGACATAAAAACCCGAAATAAAAATGTTCGGGTTTTTCCAGTGTATCCATGAAATAAAAACGGATACATGTTATAATAAAAATAGCTCTTTAATGGAGGTGTTTGAGTGGAAAATCTGAAGAAAATGGCAGGTATCAAGGCTGCTGAGTTTGTCAAGGATGGCATGGTAGTCGGACTTGGAACGGGCTCTACTGCCTACTATTTCGTAGAAGAAATCGGTCGTCGGATTAAGGAAGAAAGTTTACAGATTACTGCTGTAACAACTTCCAGTGTGACCAGTAAACAGGCCGAAGGTCTTAATATCCCGCTCAAGTCGATTGATCAAGTGGACTTTGTCGATGTGACAGTCGACGGAGCGGATGAAGTAGATAGCCAGTTTAACGGGATCAAAGGCGGTGGGGGTGCCCTTCTGATGGAGAAGGTTGTCGCAACGCCCTCAAAAGAATACATTTGGGTGGTGGATGAAAGCAAACTGGTAGAAAAACTAGGTGCTTTTAAATTGCCAGTAGAAGTGGTTCAATATGGCGCAGAGCAGGTTTTTCGTCGTTTTGAGCGAGCTGGCTACAAACCAAGTTTCCGTGAAAAAGACGGTCAACGTTTTGTGACAGATATGCAGAACTTTATCATTGATCTAGCCTTGGAAGTCATTGAAGACCCAATTGCTTTCGGACAAGAATTGGATCATGTCGTTGGTGTCGTCGAGCATGGCTTATTCAACCAAATGGTGGATAAGGTCATCGTAGCGGGACGAGATGGTGTTCAGATTTTAACTTCAACAAAAGCAAAATAATAAGGAGACAGATTATGTCAAAATTTAATCGAATTCACTTGGTGGTACTGGATTCTGTCGGAATTGGTGCTGCACCAGATGCTAATAACTTTGTCAATGCAGGGGTTCCAGATGGAGCTTCTGATACACTGGGACACATTTCCAAAACAGTTGGTTTGAATGTTCCAAACATGGCTAAAATCGGTCTAGGAAATATTCCTCGCGAAACGCCTTTGAAGACTGTACCAGCTGAAAGCAATCCAACAGGATATGCAACAAAACTAGAAGAAGTATCTCTTGGTAAGGATACTATGACTGGACACTGGGAAATCATGGGACTTAACATTACGGAGCCTTTCGATATTTTCTGGAATGGATTCCCGGAAGAAATCTTGACGAAAATCGAAGAATTCTCAGGACGCAAGGTCATTCGTGAAGCTAACAAACCGTACTCAGGAACGGCTGTTATCGATGACTTTGGACCACGTCAAATGGAAACTGGGGAGTTGATTATCTATACTTCAGCTGACCCTGTCTTGCAAATCGCTGCCCACGAAGACATCATTCCTTTGGATGAACTTTACCGTATTTGTGAATACGCTCGTTCGATCACTCTTGAGCGTCCAGCCCTTCTAGGTCGTATCATTGCCCGTCCATATGTAGGTGAGCCTGGAAACTTCACTCGCACGGCAAATCGTCGTGACTTGGCTGTATCTCCATTTGCACCAACCGTTCTCGACAAACTCAACGAAGCTGGTATCGATACTTATGCCGTTGGAAAAATAAATGATATCTTTAACGGTGCTGGTATCAACCATGACATGGGTCATAACAAGTCAAATAGTCATGGAATTGATACACTGTTGAAGACTATGGGACTTGCTGAGTTTGAAAAAGGATTCTCATTTACAAACTTGGTAGACTTTGATGCTCTTTACGGTCACCGCCGTAACGCTCATGGTTACCGTGATTGCTTGCATGAGTTTGATGAGCGCTTGCCTGAAATTATCGCCGCCATGCGAGAGGATGACCTTCTCTTGATTACTGCGGACCATGGAAATGATCCAACCTACGCGGGTACAGACCACACTCGTGAATACATTCCACTTTTGGCTTACAGTCCTGCCTTTAAAGGAAACGGTTTGATTCCAGTTGGACATTTTGCTGATATCTCTGCAACAGTTGCGGATAACTTTGGTGTTGAAACAGCCATGATTGGAGAAAGTTTCTTAGATAAATTGGTATAAGATGACGAGATATGCTTTACTTGTTCGGGGCATTAATGTCGGTGGGAAAAATAAGGTTGTCATGGCGCAACTCCGTCAAGAACTGACAGAGTTGGGACTGGAAAAGGTTGAAACCTACATCAACAGTGGCAATATCTTCTTTACTTCGATAGCCCCCAAAGCCCGATTGGTTGAAAAGTTAGAGACTTTCTTTAAAGTCCATTATCCATTTATTCAGAGCTTTTCTTTGCTGAGTCTAGAGGACTTTGAGGCGGAACTTGACAATCTACCAGGTTGGTGGACAAAAGACATGGCACGAAAAGATGTCCTCTTCTACACGGAGGGCTTGGATGTGGATCAAGTCATCGAGAAAGTGGACAGTTTGGAACTGGAAGATGAAGTCGTTCATTTTGGTAAACTTGGGATTTTCTGGGGGAAATTTTCTGAAGAATCTTACTATGCAACAGCCTATCACAAGTACTTACTCAAGATGCCTTTCTACCGCCAAATCACCATTCGTAATGCAAAAACCTTTGACAAAATTGGTAAATTACTAAAAAATAATAAAGGAGACACACAATGACATTTTTAGACAAAATCAAGGAAACAGCTGCTTTTTTGAAAGAAAAGGGTGTCCTAGCGCCTGAATTTGGTTTAATCCTTGGATCAGGTCTGGGAGAACTTGCAGAAGAAATCCAAAATCCAGTAGTTGTAGACTATGCAGAAATTCCAAACTGGGGTCGTTCAACCGTAGTTGGTCACGCTGGTAAATTGGTATATGGAGAACTTTCTGGTCGCAAGGTCTTGGCTCTTCAAGGGCGTTTCCATTTCTACGAAGGAAACCCTCTTGAAGTGGTAACTTTCCCTGTACGTGTCATGAAAGTTCTCGGCTGTGAGGGTGTCATTGTTACCAACGCTGCAGGAGGTATCGGCTACGGTCCTGGTACCTTGATGGCTATCTCAGACCATATCAACTTTACGGGTCAAAATCCGTTGATTGGTGAAAATTTAGATGACTTTGGTCCACGTTTCCCAGATATGTCTAAAGCCTACACTCCAGAATATCGTGCAACTGCCCATGAAGTGGCTAAAAAACTCGGTATCAAGCTTGATGAAGGTGTCTATATCGGTGTAACTGGTCCGACTTATGAAACACCTGCAGAGATTCGTGCCTATAAGACATTGGGAGCAGATGCAGTTGGTATGTCCACTGTTCCTGAAGTTATTGTGGCAGCCCACTCAGGCTTGAAAGTTCTCGGTATTTCATGTATTACTAATCATGCTGCTGGTTTCCAAGAAGAACTCAACCACGAGGAAGTTGTAGAAGTGACTGAACGTGTTAAAGACGACTTCAAAGGTTTGCTTAAAGCGATTCTTGCTGAATTGTAATCATGTTAATAGAATTGAGGAGTATTTTTCGAGAAATCCCTTATAATTTTAGATTATTCATAGCAGTAATTCTGCAAGGAATAATTTCGGGTTTATCTGGTATATTTCTCCATTATCTTTTAGAGATGGTGGAGGGGCTAGTTTTTGGTCAGTCAGAGCATCATAGTGGATTTTTGACAGATGGAGTTTCCTCCTCACGGATAGGACTAAGTTTAATAATCGTGGGTCTTAGCTCGTCCTTAGTCTGGTACTTCTTGCAAAAAGGGTCGAAGATTTTATTCCATCAAAGCTCAGATGAAGGATGAGACTTCGCAATACAAGCTTCATTTTTTAAGACAGCTATTTCATTCAATTTGGCAGATTATTGCAGTTGGAGGGGGAGCGCCTATTGGAAAAGAAGCTGCGCCACGAGAGATTGGAACTCTATTTGCAGGGCCAATTGGAAAAATATGTATACTGTCTATGAAGGATCGCATCTTTCTCCTTGCTTGTGGTGCTGGTGCTGGTTTAGCGGCTGTCTATCAGGTTCCATTAACAAGTGTTTTCTTCGTTTTTGAGACTCTAGGAATTACTTTATCTATCAAGCGATTTGTCTTAGTCGGTTTGACTACCTATGTGTCAACCTATACAGCAGGATTGGTTATTTCAGATCATGCTCTCTACCAGATTTCAGCTATTGCATGGTCATTAAAGGAAGTGTGGATTGTCCCTTTATTACTTCTTTTCTTAACCCCCTTAGCTTGGCTTTTTGGTCGCTTAAGTAAAGAAGTGTCTTCAAACAGGATAAAAGATAAACGAATACTTCTCACATTGCCCTCAGCTTTTCTTTTTCTTGTTGGTCTAGCAATTTACTTTCCGCATCTACTTGGCAATGGACGCATGATGGCTCAGGAGATTTTAAATGGCAGCAGTGGTCAAACAGTGCTTCTCATGTTTTTCCTAAAAGCAGTGGTCGTTCTTATTATCCTTTGGGCAGGGGCCTATGGTGGTACTCTTACGCCATCTTTTGCCTTGGGGATGGCTGGAGCTGCTCTCTTGGGCATGATTCTAGGTTTGGACAACCAGCCAACCGTTTTACTTTTAGGATCTGTTTGCTTTTTATCTGTGACCTTGAGGGCGCCCATTTCTGCAACCGGATTAGTTATAGGTTTCACTGGGCTAGGTTTAGATTCTCTTCCGTATCTCTTAGTATCTGCTTTCCTGGCTTATGGTTTTGCAAAAGTGTTAGATCGCTTTCCTTGGGCTAGCATACTGTGTAAGATGTCAAAGAATAAAGTAATTTGGTAGGAAATGCCCGTTTCTTCTAATCAAGGATTTATCTTAAGAGATTAAAAACTATTGTCAGTTTATCAATAACTGTTTTAAATAAAAATGTAGTAGGCTTATCGGAGTCATGATTGAATACGATTTTTCCTAGCTATGAAATATAAAAATAAAAAAAGAAAGGTAGAGCGTGTGTTCTGATTTGAATACGAGCGGAAAACTTTTCAAAACAAAAAAAGAAAGGATGGGTAAACCGTATTTGCTGAACTGAATACGGGCGGAGAACTGTGTAAAAAAGATAAACTGTCTAGCATCTGCGATGCGTCGTCAGTTTCCTATTTTTACTTTGTTCTCTGTCGCTATCCTGAATATACAATAAAGAAAGGTAGAGCAAGGTGTTCTAATTTGAACACGAGCGGAAAACTCGGAAAATAGATAATCTGACTGAGAAATCAGGATTTCTCGTCAGATTCCTAATTTTCAGTCGTTTTCTTCTCGCTCTTTGTATCATAAATTATGTCTATCCATATTGCTGCTCAGCAGGGTGAAATTGCTGACAAAATTCTTCTTCCTGGGGATCCTCTTCGTGCTAAGTTTATTGCGGAGAACTTCCTTGAAGATGCTGTTTGTTTTAACGAAGTGCGTAACATGTTTGGTTACACTGGTACTTACAAAGGTCACCGTGTATCAGTCATGGGAACTGGGATGGGAATGCCGTCTATTTCCATCTATGCGCGTGAGTTGATTGTTGACTACGGTGTTAAGAAATTGATCCGTGTAGGAACTGCAGGTTCTTTGAATGAGGATGTCCATGTCCGTGAATTGGTCTTGGCACAAGCAGCTGCAACTAACTCAAACATCATCCGCAATGATTGGCCTCAGTATGATTTTCCACAAATTGCAAGTTTTGACTTGCTAGATAAGGCCTACCATATCGCCAAAGAACTTGGTATGACAACCCACGTTGGGAATGTTTTGTCATCGGATGTCTTTTACTCAAACTACTTTGAAAAGAATATCGAGCTTGGTAAATGGGGCGTCAAGGCTGTGGAAATGGAAGCAGCAGCACTTTACTATTTGGCAGCCCAACACCATGTGGATGCGCTAGCTATCATGACCATTTCTGATAGCTTGGTCAATCCAGACGAAGACACCACTGCAGAAGAACGACAAAATACCTTCACCGATATGATGAAGGTTGGTTTGGAAACCTTGATTGCAGACTAAAATTGTAATAGAAAATCCTGATTTCACTTGAAATCAGGATTTTTTCATAGATGCGATTTTTTCTGGGTCTGGTGTAACGCGGAGGGTCTTTTGTCCTGTGTAGGTTACAAAGCCAGGTTTTCCACCAGTTGGTTTGTTGAGTTTCTTGACTTCAATCATATCCACCTGCACGAGATTTGACAAGCGCCCTTTGGAGAAATAGGCAGCCAGTTCCGCCGCATCTGTCTTGACTTCGTCAGAAGGATTGAGATTTCCTGAGATAACGACATGACTTCCAGGAATGTTCTTGGCATGGAACCAAAGTTCCTCCTTGCGGGCCATTTTAAAGGTCAATTCTTCATTTTGAAGATTGTTTCGTCCGACATAGATGATGGTTTTTCCGTCGCTAGCCAGATACTGTTCTGGTTTTTTGCGTTTGTGGATTTTCTCCCGCTGTCTTCTTCGGATGAAGCCTGTTTGGATCAATTCTTCACGGATTTCAGCGATTTCCTCTAGTCCAGCTTGACTGAGAACAGTTTCCACACTTTCCAGATAGAGAATGGTAGACTTGGTTTCTTCGATCAGCTCAGTCAGATATTTGACAGCTTCTTTGAGCTTCTGGTAGCGTTTAAAGTAGCGCTGGGCATTCTGACTGGGTGTTAGAGCCTTATCAAGAGCAATGGTGATAGGCTGATTGGTGTAGTAGTTGTCCAAGGTAACCTGGTCTTGGTCATTAGGCACTTGGTGGAGGAAGGTTGTCAGCAACTCTCCTTTTTGGCGAAACTCCTCAGCGTTGTCTGTCGCCAGTAATTCTTTTTCTTGTTTTTTTAGTTTGTGACGATTTTTCTGTAGTTCATTTTCAACACGTCGAATCAGTTCGCTGGCTTGTTGTTTAACGCGGTCGCGCTCGGCTTTATCCTTATAATAGGTATCTAAGAGATCCGAAAGGCTGGCAAAAGGCTCTCCTACACGATTGGCAAAAGGAACTGGACTGAAGGAAGTCTCCGTTAGGTAAGGTTTAGTTTCTTGTCCGAAAAAGTGCTGGAAAGTGGAGAGTTTATCACGAACCAAGAGCCTTTCCAGTTCGTTTGCGGTATCTCTTCCTAGACCTTGAAAAAGGCTTTGAAGATTTTTTGCAGTTAGTTCTTGGGTTTGCAAGATTTCAAAGAGTTTTTCATCCTTGATAGTAAAAGGATTGAGGGATCCCGTACTTGGAGGAGCGATATAGCTCGAGCCTGGAAGTAAGGTTCGGTAGCTATTTTGCGAAAAGCCAACGTGTTTGATGACTTCGAGGATTTTATGACTGCTTTTATCGACCAGTAGAATATTACTGTGTTTTCCCATGATTTCGATAATCAATGTAGCCTGAATATGGTCTCCAATCTCGTTTTTATTGGAAACAGTGATCTCCACGATACGGTCATTTTCCACTTGCTCTATCGACTCAATCAGGGCGCCTTGTAAATACTTTCTCAAAACCATGATAAAGGTGGAAGGTTGGGCTGGATTTTCAAAGGTCGTTTGGGTTAGCTGAATGCGTCCGAAAACTGGATGAGCAGAGAGGAGCAGGCGATGGCTTTGGCGATTACTGCGGATTTGCAAGACCAACTCTTGTTCAAAAGGCTGATTGATTTTTTGGATGCGACCATTGACCAACTCGCTCCGCAATTCCTCAACCATGTGGTGTAAAAAAAATCCGTCAAATGACATCGTTCTCTCCTTGTGATTGTATTCCATAGTATTATATCAAAAAGGTAGAATAAAATCATAGAAATATGGTATAATAAAGCCAAGTAAAGAGAATCGAGAAGCACATGTATATTGAAATGGTAGATGAAACTGGTCAAGTTTCACAAGAAATCTTGCAACAAACCCAAGATATTTTGGAATTTGCAGCCCAAAAAATAGGAAAAGAAGACAAGGAGATGGCAGTTACTTTTGTGACCAATGAACGTAGCCACGAACTCAACCTCGAGTACCGTGATACGGATCGTCCGACAGATGTCATTAGCCTTGAGTATAAGTCAGAATTGAACATTACTGTTGACGAGGAGGATTTGACAGACAATCCAGAATTGGCAGAAATGATGTCTGAATTTGATGCCTATATTGGGGAACTTTTCATCTCTATCGATAAAGCGCATGAGCAGGCCGAGGAATACGGTCACAGCTTTGAGCGCGAGATGGGCTTCTTGGCAGTACACGGCTTTTTACATATCAACGGCTATGATCACTACACTTCGGAAGAAGAAGCGGAGATGTTCGGTTTACAAGAAGAAATTTTGACAGCCTATGGACTCACAAGACAATAAACGAAAATGGAAAAATCGTGACCTTGTATCCAGTTTAGAATTTGCCCTTACAGGAATTCTGACTGCCATCAAGGAAGAACGCAATATGCGAAAACATGCAGTGACAGCTCTAGTGGTTATCCTTGCAGGTTTTGTTTTTCAGGTGTCACGAATCGAATGGCTCTTTCTCCTAATGAGCATTTTCTTGGTAGTAGCGTTTGAGATTATTAATTCTGCTATCGAAAATGTGGTGGATCTAGCCAGTCACTATCACTTTTCTATGTTAGCGAAGAAAGCCAAGGATATGGCAGCTGGTGCCGTACTTGTGGTTTCCCTTCTTGCCGCTTTGACAGGTGCGCTTATATTTCTCCCACGCATTTGGGATTTACTATTTTAAACAATAAGAGGAAATTATGACATTTAAATCAGGCTTTGTAGCCATTTTAGGACGTCCCAATGTTGGGAAGTCAACCTTTTTAAATCACGTTATGGGGCAAAAGATTGCTATCATGAGTGACAAGGCGCAAACAACGCGCAATAAAATCATGGGGATTTACACCACGGATAAGGAACAAATCGTCTTTATCGACACACCAGGAATTCACAAGCCTAAAACAGCTCTTGGGGATTTCATGGTGGAATCTGCCTATAGTACCCTTCGTGAAGTGGATACTGTTCTATTCATGGTGCCAGCTGATGAGCCACGTGGTAAAGGCGACGACATGATTATCGAGCGTCTGAAAGCAGCCAAGGTTCCAGTGATTTTGGTGGTCAATAAGATTGACAAGGTCCACCCAGACCAACTTCTGGCTCAGATAGATGACTTCCGTAACCAGATGGACTTTAAGGAGATTGTGCCTATCTCAGCCCTTCAGGGAAATAATGTTTCTCGTCTAATCGACATTCTTAGTGAAAATCTGGAGGAAGGTTTCCAGTATTTCCCAGCTGATCAAATCACAGACCACCCAGAGCGTTTCTTGGTCTCAGAGATGATTCGTGAGAAAGTTTTGCACCTAACTCGTGAAGAGATTCCTCACTCAGTCGCAGTAGTGGTTGACTCTATGAAACGTGACGAAGAGACAGACAAGGTTCATATCCGAGCTACCATCATGGTCGAGCGCGATAGCCAAAAGGGTATCATCATCGGTAAAGGTGGCGCTATGCTCAAGAAAATTGGGACTATGGCTCGTCGTGATATCGAACTCATGCTAGGGGACAAGGTCTTCTTAGAAACTTGGGTCAAGGTCAAGAAAAACTGGCGTGATAAAAAGCTAGATTTGGCTGACTTTGGCTATAATGAAAAAGAATACTAAGTAGAGGTGGGCTCATGCCTGCTTCTTGTTTTTACAGAAGGAGGACTTATGCCTGAATTACCTGAGGTTGAAACGGTTCGTCGTGGCTTAGAAAAATTGATTTTAGGAAAGAAGATTTCTAATATAGAGATTGCTTATTCTAAGATGATCAAGACAGATTTGGACGAGTTTCAAAAGGGAGTGCCTGGTCAGATTGTTGAGTCCATGGGGCGTCGTGGAAAATATCTACTTTTTTACCTGACTGACAAGGTCTTGATTTCTCATTTGCGAATGGAAGGCAAGTATTTTTACTATCCAGACCAGGTACCTGAACGCAAGCATGCCCATGTTTTCATTCAGTTTGAAGATGGTGGTACACTTGTTTATGAGGATGTACGTAAGTTTGGCACTATGGAACTGCTGGCACCCGACCTATTGGAAGCCTACTTTGTTTCTAAAAAATTAGGGCCTGAACCAAGAGAGCAAGACTTTGATTTGCAGTCCTTTCAAGCTGCCCTAGCCAAATCTAAAAAGCCTATCAAATCCCATCTTTTAGATCAGACCTTGGTAGCTGGCCTGGGAAATATCTATGTGGATGAGGTCCTCTGGCGGGCTCAGGTCCATCCAGCTAGAGCTTCCCAAACTTTGACAGTAGCAGAAGCGACAGCCATTCATGACCAGACCATTGCTGTTTTGGGACAGGCTGTTGAAAAAGGCGGATCAACCATTCGAACCTATACCAATGCCTTTGGCGAAGACGGAACCATGCAGGACTTCCATCAGGTCTATGATAAGACTGGACAAGCATGTTCGCGCTGTGGGACAGTGATTGAGAAATTCCAGCTCGGTGGACGTGGAACTCATTTTTGTCCTCAGTGTCAAAGGAGGGACTGATGGGAAAAATCATCGGAATCACAGGGGGCATCGCCTCTGGTAAGTCAACTGTGACAAATTTTCTGAGACAGCAAGGCTTTCAAGTGGTGGATGCCGACGCAGTTGTTCACCAGCTACAGAAACCTGGAGGCCGTCTGTATCAGGTCTTAGTTCAGCACTTTGGACAGGAAATTCTCTTAGAAAATGGAGAACTCAATCGCCCTCTCCTAGCTAGTCTCATCTTTTCAAAAACTGAAGAGCGGGAATGGTCTAAGCAAACACAAGGAGAGATTATTCGTGAGGAACTGGCAGCATTGCGAGATCAGTTAGCTCAGACAGAAGCGATTTTTTTCATGGATATTCCCCTACTTTTTGAGCAAGACTATGCCAACTGGTTTGATGAAACGTGGTTGGTCTATGTGGATCGAGATGTTCAGGTGGAACGTTTCATGAAACGGAATCAGCTTTCTAAGGAAGTCGCCGAGTCGCGTCTGGCAATCCAGTGGTCTTTAGAAGAAAAAAAGGGCTTGGCGACTCATGTCCTAGATAACAATGGCAGTCGTGATCAGCTTGTGAGTCAAGTAGTGAAGTTACTTGAAGGAGGCGATAGCTGTGCAAGAGATTAGTTGGAAAGAGAATCTTCGTGTCGCCTGGTTCGGTAGTTTTCTAACGGGGGCCAGTATTTCCTTGGTCGTTCCTTTCATGCCTATCTTTGTGGAGCAGTTGGGAATCGAAGGAGACCAAGTTGCTTTTTATGCTGGATTAGCCATCTCAGTTTCGGCTGTTTCAGCAGCTCTAGTTTCTCCTATCTGGGGTATCCTTGCTGACAAGTATGGTCGAAAACCCATGATGATTCGAGCAGGCCTTGCCATGACTATCACCATGGGAGGTTTGGCCTTTGTACCGAATATCTATTGGTTACTCTTTTTGCGCTTGCTCAATGGTGTATTTACTGGATTTGTCCCCAATGCAACAGCTTTGATTGCTAGTCAGGTACCTAAAGATAAGTCGGGAGCGGCTCTGGGGACTCTATCTACAGGTGTTGTTGCAGGAACATTGACGGGCCCCTTTGTAGGTGGCTTGATTGCTGAAATTTTTGGTATCCGCAATGTCTTTTTATTGGTGGGTGCTTTCCTATTTTTAGCTGCAATCCTAACCATTTTCTTTATCAAGGAAGATTTTCAGCCAGTGGCTAAGGAGAAGGCTATCCCAACGAAAGAAGTATTTTCTTCTTTCAAGTATCCTAGGCTTTTAGTGAATCTATTTTTGACGAGCTTTGTCATTCAATTTTCAGCTCAATCAATTGGTCCCATTCTCGCTCTCTATGTTCGGGACTTAGGGCAGACTGAAAATCTCCTCTTTGTATCAGGATTGATCGTATCCAGCATGGGATTTTCCAGTATGATGAGTGCTGGAGTGATGGGAAAACTAGGAGATAAGGTGGGAAATCATAGACTTTTAGTTGCAGCGCAGATTTATTCAGTCATCATTTACCTTCTTTGTGCCCATGCAACCAGCCCCATTCAACTTGGCTTGTATCGTTTTCTCTTTGGTTTGGGAACGGGTGCTCTGATACCGGGGGTCAATGCTCTTCTCAGTAAAATGACTCCAAAATCAGGTATTTCAAGAATTTTTGCCTTTAACCAAGTCTTTTTCTACCTTGGGGGTGTTGTTGGTCCCATGACTGGTTCAGCAGTAGCAGGGCAATTCGGCTACCACTCTGTTTTTTATGCGACAGCAGCCTGTGTAGCTCTTAGTTGTTTATACAACTTAGTTCAATTTAGATCATTATTAAAAGTAAAGGAAATCTCGTGCGAGTAAAAATTAATCTCAAATGCTCCTCTTGTGGCAGTATTAATTACCTAACCAGTAAAAACTCCAAAACCCATCCAGACAAGATTGAGGTTTTAAAGTATTGTCCCAAAGAAAGAAAAGTAACCCTACATCTTGAATCTAAGTAGAATTTATGGTAAAATAATAGGGATTTTAAGGAGTTTGATATGTACAACCTATTATTAACCATTTTATTAGTATTATCTGTTGTGATTGTGATTGCGATTTTCATGCAACCAACTAAGAACCAATCCAGCAATGTATTTGATGCCAGCTCAGGTGATTTGTTTGAACGTAGTAAGGCGCGTGGTTTTGAAGCTGTGATGCAACGTTTGACAGGTATTTTAGTCTTTTTCTGGCTAGCCATTGCCTTAGCATTGACAGTATTATCAAGTAGATAAGAAATGGGCGAGACTAGGTCTTAGCCTATTTTTATTTTATGACACTTATAAAGTTATCAGTCAAAAAAATTATAAAAATCTAGAAAGAAAACATGAAAGATAAAATTAAAGAATATTTGCAAGAGAAGGGGCGAGTGACGGTAAATGACCTAGCTCAGGCTCTCGGAAAGGATGGGTCCAAGGATTTCCGTGAGTTGATTAAAACCCTGTCTCTGATGGAAAGAAAGCACCAGATTCGTTTTGAAGATGATGGTAGTTTATGTCTGGACCAAAAGAAGAAACATGAAATTACCCTCAAAGGGATTTTTCATGCCCATAAAAACGGCTTTGGCTTTGTCAGTCTAGAAGGGGAAGAGGACGATCTTTTTGTAGGAAAAAACGATGTCAACTATGCCATTGATGGCGATACCGTTGAGGTCGTGATTAAGAAAGTCGCTGACCGTAACAAGGGAACAGCAGCAGAAGCCAAAATTATTGATATCCTAGAGCATAGCCTGACGACAGTTGTCGGCCAAATCGTTCTAGATCAGGAAAAGCCCAAGTATGCTGGCTACATTCGTTCAAAAAATCAAAAAATCAGCCAACCGATCTATGTGAAGAAACCGGCTATCAAGTTGGAAGGTACTGAAGTTCTCAAGGTCTTTATCGACAAATACCCAAGTAAGAAACATGATTTCTTTGTCGCTAGTGTGCTGGACGTGGTGGGACACTCGACTGATGCTGGGATTGACGTTCTTGAAGTCTTGGAATCCATGGATATTGTCTCAGAATTTCCAGAAGCTGTTCTCAAGGAGGCAGAAAGTGTGCCAGATGCTCCGTCTCAAAAGGATATGGAAGGTCGTCTGGACCTGAGAGATGAAATCACCTTTACCATTGATGGTGCGGATGCCAAGGACTTGGACGATGCGGTTCATATCAAAGCCTTGAAAAATGGCAATATCGAACTCGGAGTTCACATCGCGGATGTTTCCTACTATGTGACCGAGGGTTCTGCCCTTGATAAGGAAGCTCTCAATCGTGCGACTTCTGTTTATGTGACAGACCGTGTAGTTCCAATGCTTCCAGAGCGTCTGTCAAATGGAATCTGCTCCCTCAATCCTCAAGTAGATCGCTTGACCCAGTCTGCTATTATGGAAATTGATAAACATGGTCGTGTGGTTAATTACACCATTACCCAAACAGTTATCAAGACTAGTTTCCGAATGACCTATAGCGCTGTCAATGACATCCTAGCTGGCGATGAGGAAAAGAGACAAGAGTTTAAGAAAATTGTTCCTAGTATCGAGCTCATGGCTAAGCTTCATGAAAGGCTAGAAGGCATGCGTGAGAAACGTGGAGCTCTCAATTTTGATACCAGTGAAGCTAAGATCTTAGTGGATAAAAAAGGTAAGCCTGTGGATATCGTTCTTCGTCAGCGTGGTGTTGCTGAGCGGATGATTGAGTCCTTCATGTTGATAGCCAACGAAACGGTTGCTGAGCACTATAGCAAACTGGATCTACCTTTTATCTATCGGATTCACGAGGAGCCTAAGGCTGAAAAAGTTCAGAAGTTTATTGATTACGCTTCAAGTTTTGGTTTACGGATTTATGGGACTGCCAGTGAGATTAGCCAGGAGGCGCTTCAAGACATCATGCGTGCTGTTGAGGGAGAACCCTATGCGGATGTATTATCCATGATGCTTCTTCGATCCATGCAGCAGGCTCGCTATTCAGAGCACAATCACGGTCACTATGGACTAGCAGCTGACTATTACACTCACTTTACCAGCCCGATTCGCCGTTATCCAGACCTCCTTGTTCACCGTATGATTCGGGATTATGGGCGTTCTAAGGAAATAGCAGAGCATTTTGAACAAGTGATTCCAGAGATTGCAACCCAGTCTTCCAACCGTGAACGTCGTGCCATCGAGGCCGAGCGTGAAGTCGAAGCCATGAAAAAGGCTGAGTATATGGAAGAATACGTGGGCGAAGAGTATGATGCAGTTGTATCCAGTATTGTCAAGTTTGGTCTCTTTGTCGAATTGCCAAATACAGTTGAAGGCTTGATTCATATCACTAATTTGCCTGAATTTTATCATTTCAATGAGCGTGACTTGACCCTGCGTGGGGAGAAATCAGGCATAACTTTCCGTGTGGGACAGCAGATTCGCATTCGGGTAGAAAGAGCGGATAAGATGACGGGCGAAATTGACTTCTCTTATATCCCAAGTGAGTTTGATGTCATCGAAAAAGGCTTGAAACAAGCTGGGCGCAAAGACAGAAGTCGTGGCTCAAGTCGTCGTTCAGACAAGAAGGAAGACAAGAGAAAATCAGGACGCTCAAATGATAAGCATAAACATTCACAAAAAGATAAGAAGAAAAAGGGAAAGAAACCTTTTTACAAAGAAGTAGCTAAGAAAGGAGCCAAGCATGGCAAAGGGCGAGGGAAAGGTCGTCGCACAAAATAAAAAAGCGCACCACGACTATACAATCGTAGATACGCTAGAGGCAGGAATGGTCCTGACTGGAACTGAAATCAAGAGCGTTCGAGCTGCTCGAATCAATCTCAAGGACGGCTTTGCCCAAGTAAAAAATGGGGAAGTCTGGCTGAGCAATGTTCATATCGCCCCTTACGAAGAGGGGAATATCTGGAATCAGGAACCAGAACGACGTCGTAAACTCCTGCTCCATAAGAAGCAAATTCAAAAATTGGAACAGGAAACCAAAGGAACAGGGATGACCCTTGTTCCCCTTAAAGTCTATCTCAAAGATGGTTATGCCAAGCTTCTTTTAGGACTTGCCAAAGGGAAACATGACTATGACAAACGCGAATCCATCAAGCGACGTGAACAAAACCGCGACATCGCGCGTGTGATGAAAGCTGTCAACCAGCGTTAAGAAGAGGAAGTAAAATGGAAAAATTAATTGCCTATAAACGGATGCCCTTGTGGAACAAACAGACCATGCCAGAAGCTGTCCAGCAAAAGCACAATACTAAGGTCGGCACTTGGGGAAAAATTACTGTCTTGAAGGGGACTCTCAAGTTTATTGAGTTGACTGAAGATGGTGAGGTTCTAGCTGAAAACCTCTTTGAGGCAGGGGCTGACAATCCCATGGCGCAACCACAAGCCTGGCACCGAGTGGAAGCTGCCACTGATGATGTAGAATGGTACTTGGAATTTTATTGTAAACCTGAGGATTATTTCCCTAAGAAATACAATACCAATCCAGTCCACTCAGAGGTCCTAGAGGCTATGCAGACGGTGAAACCGGGGAAAGCCTTGGATTTGGGTTGTGGTCAGGGGCGTAACTCTCTCTTTCTTGCACAGAATGGTTTTGATGTGATAGCTGTGGACCAAAATGAATTGTCCCTTGAAATCTTGCAAAGCATCGTAGAGCAAGAGGATCTAGACATGCCTGTCGGACTTTATGATATCAATTCAGCCAGCATTAGCCAAGACTATGATTTCATCGTATCGACAGTTGTTCTGATGTTCCTACAAGCGGACCGCATTCCAGCTATTATCCAAAATATGCAGGAGCACACCACGGTCGGTGGCTACAATCTTATCGTCTGTGCCATGGATACAGAGGATTATCCTTGCTCAGTGAATTTCCCATTCACCTTTAAAGAAGGGGAGTTGGCGAACTACTACAAGGATTGGGAATTGGTCAAATATAATGAAAATCCAGGACATCTGCACCGTCGTGATGAAAATGGCAATCGCATTCAACTACGCTTTGCGACCATGTTAGCTAAAAAAGTCAAGTAAAATAAACATCTACAAACGAATAGAAACCACTTTGCAAGGTTTCTATTCGTTTTTGTTTGCGTTGGTTGATTGGGGCAAAATTTACTTCTTCCTAATCTAGATAAAATGAATAAAAAAAGCGAATAATATAGATTTATGAGTGTCAGATGAGTGAATATTAATCGGAAATACGCCTGAATCCCATTCTATCAAGCTTTAAAGGCTAGTCCAACTTGACAATTACCGAATTTTGGAGTAAACTAGTAATTAAATGTAGTCTCCTCTTGCTCTCATAAATGCCAAAAATGGTGGCCTTGAAAATCTGTATAAGGGAAATGTGAGCAGATTAACTAGTAACTCAAAGAATTTGAGAATACAAAAGTTGTGATCAACGCGAGGAGATGTAGGAAAAGGGGAGGAAAGACTTAGCTTTATTTAGTATCAGATGTTCTACCGTGTAATGTTTTTTTAGCCCACCTTGGCTAGATTGCTCATCGTTAAAAAATGAAAAGTAAAAGTGAGGTTTATGTAAAATGATTAAATATAAAGGACATGGCTCTATTCGTAAAATGAAAAAAGGTGCTACGGGAGTCTTATTTGTAAGTGCAGCCCTTCTTTTTGGTGCAGTGAATGCGGTAACAGCTAGTGCGGATGAGGTTTCAACTCCTGCTCCAGCAACAGCAACTACTGAATCGACTGCTCCTAAGGCAGAAGTGCCGAAAGTTGATGTAGAAAGTCCAAAAACAGATGTAGAAGAAGCTCCAAAAGCTGAAACTCCAGCCCCTAAGGTAGAGGCAGAGAGTCCTAAAACAGAGGAATCAAAATCTAAAGAAGCGGCACCTAAAGAAGAAGCTTCTAAGACAGAGGCGGATCTTTCTAAGTCCTATCAAGATTTAAAATCACTTCTTAATGAGAATAATCTAAGATATAAGGAAGAAAAAGCAGAGTACGATACGATTCAGGAAGCAACTGAAGCGATGGATAAACAAGTTAAAATGGCTAAAGACTTGATTGCAAAACGTGACCAACTTGAAAAATCTATAGCTGATAAAGTAAAAGAAGCTGAGGCACTTAGAATGATTATCAATCGTGAGGATGAGGTGGTTTATAAGACAGTAGAAGAAGCTAAAAAAGCTACTGAGAAACAATTAGCAGATCTTCAAAGTGATATTCAAATAGTTACAGCAGCCAAAAAAATTGCGGAGAAGTCTAAATCTGATTTACTAGAGGCTGGCGTTACACTTGAACCTAAACCAGCTTCATGGACAGAAAGAGGAGAATATAGAGAGTACTATCATAATGAGATAGATTCATTTATTGAATATACCCCTAAAGCGTTGAAGGCACAACGTGAAGCCAAGCAAGCCTTTGAACAGGTCATAGCTGACTACCGTGCAAAAGGTTTGGATATTACAGTGGATGGTACAGTAGATAATCATTATGGTGCAGTTGTTGGCGATGTGTTAGACATCAAGATTAAGCTGGATAAAATTTATAATAAAAAGCTCATCAATGATCGCTACAATATGCCAACTGATCCAAATTTTCTCAAAGTAACAGTAAAAAGACCTAATGTTGCCTTGTTTGAACCATACTTACCGAGAATGTTAGCAAAAGTTCCTAAGATCAACTTAGAGGCAAGCATTCAAGAAGTTTCGGTTAAGCATGCTGTGTCTGATCTTACTAGTGATGTGAAAGATGTGAAGGGAGACGAACCAGCAGCTCCTCAGACTCAAGAGTTAGCTTATTCAGCACCAGCCAAAACACTTCCGAATACAGGAGAAAAAGATTCGGTTGCTTTGGCAAGTGCAGGTGTAGTGATGGCAGTAGCAGGTTTGCTAGGTCTATCTCAAAAACGTAGACAAGAGGATTAATATATAGTAAAATTTTAACGAATTTGTTGTGGCTGTGGATTCCTTTTAAATTTTTATAGAAAAAGTTGACTAAAATCTAAATAAACAGTATAATAAGAAAGTTGAGAATTGATTTTCTGTCATCTTAGTCCAGAGAAATGGCGGTGCTGCGAGCCATCTAAGGTAGGAAGTCATGCTACTCAATCATACAATTGCATAAGAATAAGAGAATGACAAGTTCATTGAATGAAGGTGGTACCGCGGTTTTTCGCCCTTCGTGATGTGAGCTTGTCTTTTGATTTTTGGAGGTGTTTATGAAGACATTTCTCGTGAAACAAAAGTTTCGTCTTGGAGGTGAACGCTTCGATATCAGGGATGACAGAGGAGTGGTAAACTATCAGGTGGAGGGATCTTTCTTCCAAATTCCTAAGACCTTTACCATCTATGACGCCTATGGTGAGCAAGTCAGTGAAATTAGTAAAGAATTTTTCACCTTGCTTCCTCGCTTTAATATCCAGTTACGAAACGGTTCCAATTTTGTCATTCGTAAGAAGTTGACCTTCTTTCGAGATAAGTATGAGTTTGATGATTTAGGGCTTCGTATCGAGGGCAATATCTGGGATTTGAATTTCAAATTGCTGGATGATCGTGATCAGCTTGTCGCCGAGATTCGGAAAGAGATTTTCCATTTGACCTCAACTTACACCGTAACCGTCTATGAAGACTCTTATGCAGATCTAGTCATTTCCCTCTGTGTCGCAATTGACTATGTGGAAATGTTGGAAAGCCAATCAAATTAAACAAGTAAATAAGGAGATATTATGAAACAACTATCTAGTGCTCAAGTTCGCCAAATGTGGCTAGATTTCTGGGCAAGCAAAGGCCACTCTGTAGAACCATCAGTCAGCTTGGTTCCAGTAAATGACCCAACTCTTTTGTGGATTAACTCTGGTGTAGCAACCCTTAAGAAATATTTTGACGGGACCATTATCCCTGAAAATCCACGTATTACCAACGCGCAAAAAGCCATCCGTACTAACGATATTGAAAACGTAGGGAAGACTGCGCGTCACCATACCATGTTTGAAATGTTGGGGAACTTCTCTATCGGGGATTACTTCCGTGATGAAGCTATCACTTGGGCTTATGAGCTTTTGACAAGCCCAGAATGGTTTGATTTTCCAGCTGAAAAACTGTACATGACCTACTATCCAGATGATAAAGATTCTTACAACCGCTGGATTGAAGTGGGAGTGGACCCAAGCCACTTGATTCCAATCGAGGATAATTTCTGGGAAATCGGTGCGGGACCTTCTGGACCAGATACAGAGATTTTCTTTGACCGTGGAGAAGCCTTTGACCCAGAAAATATTGGCATTCGTCTCCTTGCAGAAGATATCGAAAACGACCGTTACATCGAAATCTGGAACATCGTTTTGTCACAATTTAACGCTGATCCAGCTGTACCTCGTAGTGAGTACAAGGAATTACCACACAAAAACATTGATACGGGCGCTGGTTTGGAGCGTTTGGTGGCAGTTATCCAAGGGGCTAAGACAAACTTTGAAACTGACCTCTTCATGCCGATCATTCGTGAAGTTGAGAAGTTATCTGGTAAGGTTTATGACCAAGATGGCGACAACATGAGCTTTAAGGTCATCGCAGACCATATCCGTTCTCTTTCATTTGCCATCGGTGATGGTGCCCTTCCAGGAAATGAAGGTCGTGGCTATGTCCTTCGTCGTCTCCTCCGTCGCGCTTCTATGCACGGTCAAAAATTGGGCATCAACGAGCCTTTCCTTTACAAACTCGTTCCAACTGTTGGAAAAATCATGGAAAGCTACTACCCAGAAGTGCTTGAAAAACGTGACTTTATCGAGAAAATCGTCAAGAGCGAAGAAGAGTCATTTGCCCGTACCCTTCATTCAGGTCAACACTTTGCAGAAACCATTGTAGCTGATTTGAAAGCGAAAGGTCAAAGCATTATCGCGGGGCAAGATGTCTTCAAACTCTACGACACTTACGGATTCCCAGTGGAGTTGACTGAAGAAATCGCTGAAGAAGCTGGTATGACTGTCGACCGTGAAGGTTTTGAAGCAGCCATGAAAGAGCAGCAAGAACGTGCGCGTGCGTCAGCTGTCAAAGGCGGCTCAATGGGAATGCAAAATGAAACCCTCCAAAACATCACAGTTGAAAGTGTCTTTAACTACAATGCCAGTCAATTGCCGTCTAAGTTGGTGGCTATCGTAGCTGAAAACGCTGAAGTAGAAGCTGTCTCTGAAGGAAATGCCTCTCTTATCTTTGCAGAGACTCCATTCTACGCTGAAATGGGTGGACAAGTAGCTGACCACGGTCAAATCTTGGATGCTGCAGGGAACCTTGTGGCTACTGTAACAGATGTTCAAAAAGCACCAAACGGACAACCATTGCACACAGTGGAAGTTCATGCTCCGCTTGCTTTGAACCAAGAATACACTTTGGCTATCGATACCAATCGTCGTCATCGTGTCATGAAAAATCACACAGCAACTCACTTGCTCCACGCGGCTCTTCATAATATCCTTGGCAGCCACGCAACCCAAGCTGGATCTCTTAATGAAGTAGAATTCCTCCGCTTTGACTTCACACACTTCCAAGCAGTAACTCCTGAAGAGTTGCGCGCTATTGAACAACAAGTCAATGAGAAAATCTGGGAAGCAATCGCAGTAGAAACTGTTGAGACAGATATTGACACTGCTAAAGAAATGGGCGCTATGGCTCTCTTTGGTGAAAAATACGGTAAGGAAGTTCGTGTTGTGACTATCGGCGATTACTCTGTTGAGCTTTGTGGTGGTACCCACGTTGGCAATACTTCTGAGATTGGTCTCTTCAAGATTGTCAAAGAAGAGGGAATCGGATCAGGAACTCGTCGTATCTTGGCAGTGACTGGTAAGGAAGCCTTTGAAGCCTACCGTGAACAAGAAGACGCTCTTAAAGCCGTCGCAGCAACCTTGAAAGCACCTCAACTCAAGGAAGTACCTCATAAGGTTGAAGGGCTTCAAGAGCAACTCCGTCAACTTCAAAAAGAAAATGCTGAGTTGAAAGAAAAAGCTGCAGCCGCAGCTGCTGGCGATGTCTTCAAGGATGTGAAGGAAGTCAACGGACACCGTTACATTGCAAGCCAAGTTTCTGTATCAGATGCAGGTGCCCTTCGTACCTTTGCGGATAACTGGAAACAAAAAGACTACTCTGATGTGCTTGTCCTAGTTGCAGCTATCGGTGACAAGGTGAACGTTCTTGTAGCTAGCAAGACAAAAGATGTGCATGCAGGAAACCTTGTCAAAGAATTGGCTCCAATAGTCGATGGACGTGGTGGTGGTAAACCAGACATGGCCATGGCAGGAGGAAGCAACCAAGCGAAAATCCAAGAACTCTTGGAGGCAGTAGCAGGTAAATTATAAGACAATGAAGATCTATCCATTTGGGTAGGTCTTTTTGTGCATACAAAAAAAGCCAAATCCGGTTGGATTTGACTTGTACCTGATAGGTTTATTTTGCTGCCCAGACACTGACTGAACCCGCTGCTACTGGAAATTCTCCATAACCTTCAGCATTGATTGTAATTTGTGCTGGGTGATTTTCAAGGAGATCAACAAAGGTTTGGTCAGTCCATTCTTGCCCGACAAACATGGACTTGATGTTTTCTTGGTCATTTGAGATAAGGACTGCGATTGGGGATTGGTTTTCAGCACCTGAACGAACCCATCCGATACAGTTAGCATCGTCAAAGTAGTCTGTTTGCTCTCCATAGGCTCGGTCTTTGCGGATGGCGAGGAGTCGGTCAAGGACTTCTTTGAAATCTTCTTGGGCGTATTTTCCTGAAATACCATAGTAGTCTCCGTAAAATACACATGGAAGACCATCTTGGCGTAATAAAATGAGCGCATAGGCTGCTGGTTTAAACCATTCTTCGACGGTTGATTCGAGTGCCTGTCCTCTTTGAGTATCATGGTTATCAACGAAAGTGACAGCCTTATCAGGCTTGAGTTCAGCCAAGCTATCAGTAAAGATAGTACGAAGGTCGTAGCTTGCACCAGCTTGGCTGGCTTCAAAGAGGTTTTGGTGGAGACGAACATCGACAAGGTCAAAGCGTTCTTCCGTTTTCTCGAGATAGTCTAGGTTGGCTTCCTTGTCTGGATTCCAAAATTCCCCGAAAACATAGAAATCCTCACCGTATTTCTCCTTCATATCACGGATGAAATTGCCCATAAAGAAGGAATCGATATGCTTAACGGCATCCAAGCGGAAACCTGCCACACCAGTCGTTTCAATGAACCAGTCAGCCCAGTCATAGATATTTTGGATGACTTCAGGGTGCTTAAAGTCTAGGTCTGCATACATGAGGTAGTCGTAGTTACCGTTTTCGTTATCGACCAATTCCTCATTTGCCCAACCTTTATTGTCTCCTTGGATCAGGTAAATACCAGACTTACGGCGTTTGGCATCGTAGTCTGTACCTGTAAAGTGGTACCAGTGCCAGTGGAAGTCATTGTAGGTGTCTTGGCGACCATCGAAGGTGAAGTGAGTCCAGCCATTGATAGTAAAGGGCTCGCTTAGTTGAACAGTACGATCCTCAGGGTCCACTTCAATAACCTGAAAGGCTTCCATATGATCGGCAGCAGCCTTGTGATTGAGCACCACATCGGCCATAGGTTGAATTCCCTGTGCCTTTAGGGTTTGAATGGCTTGAAGATAGTCTTCTTTAAACCCATACTTGGTGCGGATAGTCCCTTTTTGGTTAAATTCACCTAGGTCAAAAAGATCGTAAACGCCATAGCCTACATCTTTTTCGTTGGTTGCCTTGAAGGCAGGTGGCATCCAGACATGGCTGATACCAAGGTTTGCTAGGTGCTCTGCGTCATCTGCCAATCTCGTCCAGTGTTGGCCGTCGTGGGGTAGATACCATTCAAAGTATTGCATAAGTGTCTGATTTTGCATTGTTTTTCCTCTTGCTTATCAATGTTGTGTTTTATTCTACCATAAAGTTTAGAACTAGACAAACGTTTGCGCAGGATTCTATACTCATTTCTGTTTTTGTCTATTTTTAGCGAATAGAATCTCTCTTTCCATTATAAGGGAAAGGATGTTTTGGTGAAAAAGTAAATGGAATAAACTTATTTGAACAAAAATGACACTAAGTAAACGAAAGTCCAGCTGATTAAACGGTTTCTTTTTTGAGAATTGTCACAAAATTTGCTATAATAGTAGCTATGAATAGAATTAGAGTCAGCAGACGTGTTGAAAAAAAGCTAGCTAAGGGTCTAGTTCTTTTGGAAGCAAGTGATTTAACAGATATTGAACTGACGGATCAGGCAGTAGAAGTTCTTAGTCAAGACGGAGAGTTTTTAGGGAGTGCCTATCTTTCTCAGCAGAACAAGGGAATCGGTTGGTTCATCAGCAAGGAAAAAGTTCCTTTCGATCAAGCCTTTTTTGAAATTCTGTTTCGTAAGGCTAAGGAAGCTAGAAAGCCTTATTATCAGGATGACTTGACCACTGCTTTTCGCCTTTTTAACCAAGAGGGGGATGGCTTTGGGGGTCTGACTATTGATCTCTATGGAGATTATGCTGTCTTTTCTTGGTACAACTCCTTTGTTTACCAGATTCGTGAGCTGATAGTAAAGGCTTTTAAGGAAGTTTTTCCTGAGGTCTTGGGGGCTTATGAGAAGATTCGTTTTAAAGGTCTAGACTACGAGTCTGCCTATGTTTATGGTGAGGAAGCGCCAAATTACTTTACTGTTCTTGAGAATGGCGTGCTCTATCAAGTCTTTATGAATGATGGCTTGATGACAGGTATTTTCCTAGACCAGCATGAGGTTCGTGGGAGTTTGGTTGACGGCCTAGCCATAGGCAAATCCTTGCTCAATATGTTTTCCTATACGGCTGCCTTTTCAGTTGCTGCAGCTATGGGAGGCGCTAGTGAGACAACTTCCGTCGACTTGGCCAAACGGTCCAGAGAGCTGTCAGAAGCTCATTTTCAGGTAAATGGACTCAGCACGGACAATCATCGTTTTATCGTTATGGATGTCTTTGAGTACTTCAAGTATGCCAAGCGAAAAGGCTTGACCTTTGATGTGATTGTTCTTGATCCACCGAGCTTTGCCCGCAATAAAAAACAAACATTCTCTGTAGCTAAGGACTATCACAAGTTGATTTCCCAGAGTCTAGAGATTTTAAATCCGGGAGGCATTATCATCGCCAGTACCAATGCTGCCAATGTTTCCCGCCAGAAATTTACAGAACAAATTGATAAAGGTTTTGCAGGAAGAAGGTATCAGATCTTGAACCAATATGGTCTTCCAGCAGACTTTGCCTATAATAAAAAAGATGAAAGCAGTAATTACCTCAAGGTGATTAGTATGAAGGTTAGTAGATGAAATTAATCGTTTCAGTAATGCCAAGAAGTTTAGAAGAAGCGCAAGAACTGGATGCCACTAGGTATGAAGATGCCGATATCATTGAGTGGCGTGCGGACTTTCTCACAAAGGACGCTATTTTACAGGTAGCACCCGCTATCTTTGAAAAATTTGCAGGACGCGAACTGGTCTTTACCCTTCGGACTCGCGCTGAGGGAGGAGAAATCGAACTTTCCTCAGAAGAGTATGTTCAAATCATCAAGGAAGTGACCCAACTCTACCAACCAGACTATGTGGATTTCGAGTATTTCAGCCACAAGGATGTTTTTGAGGAGATGTTGGATTTTCCAAATCTGGTCTTGAGTTATCACAATTTCCAAGAAACACCTGAAAACATGATGGAAATCTTGTCTGAGTTGACCAGTCTCTCTCCGAAAGTGGTCAAGGTATCAGTTATGGCCCATACGGAGCAGGATGTTTTAGACCTGATGAACTACACACGAGGGTTTAAAACACTCAATCCTGAGCAAGAGTACGTGACCATTTCCATGGGGAAAATGGGCAAGGTATCACGCATTACTTCAGATGTGACGGGTTCAAGTTGGTCATTTGCTAGTCTGGATGAAGCGAGTGCCCCAGGTCAGATTTCTCTATCAAACATGAAGAAAATTAGGGAGATTTTGGATGAAGCTTGATGGCTATACACGTTTAGCTGCAGTTGTTGCCAATCCCATCAAACACTCTATTTCACCCTTCATCCACAATAGGGCCTTTGAGGCGACAGCTACCAATGGTGTCTATGTAGCTTGGGAGATTGAAGCGGGTGACTTGGCAGAAACAGTTGCCAATATTCGCCGTTACCAGATGTTTGGGATCAACCTGTCTATGCCTTACAAGGAGCAAGTGATTCCTTATCTGGATGAGTTGAGTGATGAAGCTCGTTTGATTAGGGCAGTCAACACAGTTGTCAATCATAATGGCACTTTAATTGGATATAATACAGATGGCAAGGGATTTTTTAAGAGCTTGCCTTCTTTTACAATCTCGGATAAGAAAATGACCATTCTGGGCGCAGGTGGTGCGGCCAAATCAATCTTGGCTCAGGCTATTTTGGATGGCGTCAGTCAGATTTCAGTCTTTGTGCGTTCAGCTTCCATGGAAAAAACAAGACCTTACCTAGACAAGTTGCAGGAGCAAACAGGCTTTAAAGTGGACTTGTATGCTTTAGAAGATGTTTCTCAACTGCAATCAAGGATTGCCGAGTCGGACCTGCTCGTCAACGCGACTAGTGTTGGGATGGATGGCCAGTCGTCGCCAGTTCCAGAAAGTATCAATTTGCCAGAGGCTCTCTTGGTCGCAGATATCATTTACCAACCCTTTGAGACGCCATTTTTGAAATGGGCTAGAAGTCAGGGCAATCCAGCTGTCAACGGCCTGGGGATGTTGCTCTATCAAGCTGCTGAAGCTTTTCAACTGTGGACAGGTAAAGAAATGCCGACAGACGAGATTTGGCAGTCCTTAACAGAAAAATATAAATAGTGAAAAGGATACCCTACTATGAAAATCAGAATCGATATTCCGCATCATCCTTATGATATTCAGATTGAAAAAGGTTGTCTAGCTCAGGCTGGTCAGTGGTTGCGAGAACTCTGGCAACCTCAAAAAGTGGTTATAGTAACCGACAACCATGTAGCTTCTCTCTATGCAGAGAAGGTTAAACTCAGCCTAGAAGATGCTGGTTTTCAGGTAGCTGTTTTTGATTTCTTAGAGGGAGAAGAACGAAAAAATTTAACAACTGTACAGAAGGTCTATGAATTTTTAGTCAAGCAAGATCTGACTCGTAGCGATGGAATCGTGGCTCTTGGTGGTGGTGTCGTTGGGGACTTGGCTGGTTTTGTGGCCTCTACCTATATGCGGGGCATTCACTTTGTTCAGATACCAACCAGTCTGACAGCCCAGGTTGATTCGTCTATCGGTGGTAAGACAGGCGTTAACACTCCATTTGCTAAGAATATGGTGGGTACTTTTGCCCAACCAGATGGGGTTCTGATTGATCCGCTTGTCCTTGAAACACTCGGGGAAAGAGAGTTGATTGAGGGAATGGGTGAGGTTATCAAGTACGGCTTGATTGAAGATCCAGAACTATGGGCTCTCTTGACGGAGCTAGATGGTTCTGTAGAGAGCATTCTGGAACATGCAGAGACTTTGATTGAACATTCTTGTCAGGTTAAGCGCAAGATGGTGGTTGAGGATGAATTGGACAACGGTGTTCGGCTTTACCTCAACTTTGGACACACTATTGGCCACGCCATTGAAGCAACTGCTGGTTATGGCAAGGTTATGCATGGTGAGGCAGTGGCTATGGGTATGGTGCAGATTTCCAAGGTTGCTGAGGGAAAAGGCCTCATGCCAGAAGGAATGACCCAATCTATCAAAGATATGTGCCAGAAGTTTGGTTTGCCAGTTGACTATGAAAACTGGGATGTTGAAAAGCTCTATCAGGCTTTGACTCATGACAAGAAAGCGCGTGGCAACACCTTGAAATTGGTCTTGGTACCAGGGATCGGATCAGCGACCATTCACCCAGTTTCTTTGGAAGAGATGAAAGACTACTTGGTAAAATAAGGAGAGTGTATGAGATATTTAACTGCAGGAGAATCACACGGCCCCCGTCTGACGGCTATTATTGAAGGTATTCCGGCCGGACTACCTTTGACAGCTGAGGATATTAATGGAGACCTTAAACGCCGTCAGGGTGGCTACGGTCGTGGTGGTCGTATGAAGATTGAGAGTGACCAGGTTGTCTTTACTTCGGGCGTTCGCCACGGGAAGACGACAGGGGCTCCTATTACCATGGATGTCATCAATAAGGACCACCAAAAATGGTTGGATATCATGTCTGCGGAGGACATTGAAGACCGCCTTAAAAGCAAGCGGAAAATCACTCATCCTCGTCCAGGTCATGCTGATTTGGTTGGGGGCATCAAGTACCGTTTTGACGATTTGCGAAATTCTTTGGAGCGTTCATCAGCTCGTGAAACAACCATGCGAGTAGCAGTTGGAGCAGTAGCCAAACGTCTCTTAGCTGAACTGGATATGGAGATTGCCAATCATGTCGTGGTCTTTGGTGGCAAGGAAATCGATGTACCTGAAAGTCTGACAGTGGCTGAGATTAAGCAACGAGCTGCCCAGTCGGAAGTTTCTATTGTCAACCAAGAACGAGAACAGGAAATCAAGGATTATATTGACCAAATCAAACGTGACGGTGATACCATCGGTGGGGTTGTGGAGACAGTCGTCGGAGGTGTTCCAGTTGGTCTCGGTTCCTATGTCCAATGGGACAGAAAATTGGATGCGCGATTGGCCCAAGCAGTTGTCTCTATCAATGCCTTTAAAGGGGTGGAATTTGGTCTCGGCTTTGAAGCTGGTTATCGAAAAGGCAGCCAAGTTATGGATGAAATTCTCTGGTCTAAAGAAGATGGTTATACTCGCCGCACCAATAATCTAGGTGGTTTCGAAGGTGGCATGACTAATGGGCAACCCATCGTTGTCCGTGGTGTCATGAAACCCATTCCCACTCTTTATAAACCACTTATGAGTGTGGATATCGAAACCCACGAACCTTACAAGGCAACTGTGGAGAGAAGTGATCCGACCGCTCTTCCAGCAGCAGGTGTTGTCATGGAAGCTGTTGTGGCTACTGTGTTGGCACAGGAAATTCTTGAAAAATTCTCATCAGATAATCTTGAAGAATTAAAAGAGGCAGTTTCCAAGCACCGAGACTATACAAAGAACTATTAAGGAGTCCTCATGGCAAAAACCATCTATATCGCAGGTCTCGGTCTGATTGGTGCTTCGATGGCGCTCGGTATCAAGCGTGATCATCCGGACTATGAAATTTTAGGTTATAATCGCAGTCAGGATTCGAGAGAAATTGCCTTGGAGCGGGGGATGATTGACCGTGCGACGGATGATTTTGCCAGTTTCGCTCCCCTAGCAGATATCATCATCTTGACCTTGCCAATCAAACAGACCATTGCTTTTATTAAGGAGTTGGCAGATTTAGACTTGAAAGAAGGCGTCATTATCTCGGATGCTGGCTCGACTAAGTCAGCCATTGTAGATGTGGCGGAGCAGTATTTGGCTGGCAAACCTGTCCGCTTTGTCGGGTCCCATCCCATGGCTGGTAGTCACAAGACAGGAGCTGCCTCTGCGGATGTCAATCTCTTTGAAAATGCCTACTATATCTTCACACCTTCAAGCCTAACAGGTCCTGAAACACTTGAGGAAATGAAAGATCTTCTTTCAGGCCTTCACGCTCGTTTTATCGAGATTGATGCCAAGGAGCATGATCGGGTTACTTCTCAGATTAGCCATTTTCCTCATATTCTGGCTTCCAGTCTCATGGAGCAGACAGCGGTCTATGCACAAGAACACGAAATGGTAAGGCGCTTTGCGGCGGGAGGATTTCGAGATATGACCCGAATTGCGGAGAGTGAGCCAGGTATGTGGACTTCCATTCTCTTGTCTAATCGTGAGACTATTCTAGAGCGAATTGCGGATTTCAAGGAACGTTTGGAAGCGATTGGTCAGTCCATCAGCAATGGAGATGAAGAGCAAATCTGGAACTTTTTCAATCAGGCGCGTGAGCAACGGCAGGCCATGGAAATCCATAAACGTGGAGGTGTGGATAGCTCTTATGACCTCTATGTCGATGTTCCCGATGAAGAAGATGTCATCTTGCGGATTTTGGAATTGCTACGTGGAACTTCCTTGGTCAACATCCACATCAACGAAGAAAACCGGGAGGATGTTCACGGGATTCTACAAATTTCCTTTAAAAATGCTCAGGATCTGGAACGAGCTGAGCGCTTAATTACAGAAAACACGGACTACACAGTCGTCATCAAATAAGGAGAAAATCATGTCAAATATTTACGATAGTGCAAATGAACTCAGCCGTGGGTTACGCGAATTACCAGAATACAAGGCAGTTAAGGCAGCAAAAGATGCCATCCAAGCTGATGAACAAGCTAGCAAGATTTTTGCAGACTACCTCGCTTTCCAGCAAGAAATCCAAGTCATGGCGCAAACGGGACAAATGCCAGACGCCTCTTTCCAAGAAAAGATGCAGTCTTTCAGCAAGCAAATCCAAGAGAACGCTCTTTTGTCAGATTTCTTTGCCAAACAGCAACAATTGTCTATTTACCTTTCAGACATTGAAAAAATTGTCTTTGAACCTGTTTCAGAATTATTGAAATAGTATTTATCTGTATAAAAGCCAGAAATTTCAGGAATTTCTGGCTTTTTTGTGATAAAATAAGAAAAAGTATTGCAAGTATGAGGTCAACTATGAAACTAAAAACAAACATTCGCCACTTACATGGCAGTATCCGGGTTCCAGGTGACAAGTCTATCAGCCACCGTTCGATTATTTTTGGTAGTTTGGCTGAGGGCGAGACCAAGGTATATGATATTCTGCGTGGAGAGGATGTGCTCTCAACCATGCAGGTTTTTCGTGACCTTGGTGTTGAAATTGAGGAAAAAGATGGGGTTATTACCATTCAAGGTGTGGGCATGGATGGCTTAAAAGCGCCGCAAAATGCTCTTGATATGGGAAATTCTGGCACCTCGATTCGCCTGATTTCAGGTGTACTTGCTGGTGCGGATTTTGAAGTTGAAATGTTCGGAGATGATAGTCTTTCCAAGCGTCCTATGGATCGTGTGACGATTCCATTGAAAAAAATGGGCGTCAGCATTTCAGGGCAAACAGAGCGAGACCTGCCTCCTCTTTGCCTAAAAGGGACGAAAAATTTAAAACCGATTCACTATGAGTTGCCAATCGCCTCTGCTCAAGTTAAGTCTGCCTTGATATTTGCAGCCTTGCAGGCTCAGGGGGAGTCCGTTATTATCGAGAAAGAATGTACTCGCAACCACACCGAAGATATGCTTCAGCAATTTGGTGGCCATTTAAGTATGGACGGCAAGAAAATCACACTCCAAGGACCACAAAAATTGACCGGACAAAAGGTAGTTGTTCCAGGAGATATTTCCAGTGCGGCCTTTTGGTTGGTTGCAGGTTTGATTGTTCCAAACTCTCGTGTAGTGCTGCAGAATGTGGGCATCAATGAAACGCGTACTGGTATTATTGATGTCATTCGCGCCATGGGTGGGAAACTCAAAATAACTGAAATTGATCCAGTTGCTAAATCAGCAACCCTGACTGTCGAGTCTTCAGACCTCAAAGAAACGGAGATAGGTGGATCCTTGATTCCACGCTTGATTGATGAATTACCCATTATTGCTCTTCTCGCGACACAAGCGCAAGGTGTAACGGTCATTAAGGATGCTGAGGAGCTCAAGGTCAAGGAAACCGACCGCATTCAGGTGGTGGCAGATGCTTTAAATAGCATGGGGGCGGATATCACTCCTACAGCAGACGGGATGATTATTAAAGGGAAATCAAGCCTTCATGGCGCTAGAGTCAATACTTTTGGTGACCATCGTATTGGCATGATGACAGCCATCGCGGCCCTCTTAGTTGCAGATGGAGAAGTGGAACTTGACCGTGCAGAAGCCATCAATACCAGCTATCCTAGCTTCTTTGATGATTTGGAGAGCTTGATTCATGGCTAAGGTATTACTCGGATTTATGGGAGCTGGCAAGTCGACAATCGCTAGAGGATTGGACCCAGACTACATCGATATGGATGCCTTAATCGAGGAACGTTTGGGCATGTCCATTGCGGATTTCTTCACTGAAAAGGGAGAAGAGGCCTTTCGTCAAGTAGAGTCAGAAGTCCTAGCTGACTTACTAAAAACTGACCGAGTTGTGTCAACTGGCGGAGGAGTTGTCATTTCTCAGAGAAATCGTGACTTGCTCAAAACCAATCCTGATAACATCTACCTAAAAGCAGATTTTGAAACCCTCTACCAACGTATCGCAGCTGATAAGGACAATCAGCGCCCGCTTTTTCTTAACAAAAGCAAGGAAGAACTGGCAAGTATTTTCCATGAAAGACAAGTTTGGTATGAGGAAGTAGCCAGTCAGGTTTTGGATGTGACCAAGTTAAGTCCAGAGGAAATTATAGAGGAACTGAGATGAAAATTGCCTATCTAGGTCCCAAGGGATCTTTTTCGCATCATGTTGTGCAGACAGCCTTTCCCAAAGAGGAATTGCAGGCCTTTGCCAATATCACAGATGTTATCAAGGCCTATGAACAGGGCTTGGTGGACTATTCTGTGGTGCCAGTTGAAAATTCTATCGAGGGTAGTGTTCATGAAAGCTTGGATTACCTTTTTCATCAGACTCACATCCAAGCAGTTGCAGAAATCGTTCAACCCATTCATCAGCAGTTAATGGCAGTTCCAGGTCAATCAAAAATTGAGAAGATTTTTTCTCATCCTCAGGCTCTAGCTCAAGGAAAGAAATTCATCGATAAACACTATCCAGAGGCTAAAATAGAGGTAACAGCCAGTACTGCCTATGCAGCTCGCTTTATTTCGGAACATCCAGACCAGCCATATGCAGCCATTGCTCCTAAAAGTTCAGCTGAAGAATATGGCTTGGAATTAATTGCTGAGGATATTCAGGAAATGGAAGCTAATTTCACGCGTTTTTGGGTGTTAGGGGCAGAGATACCGATAATCCCTTTGAAGCCACAAGCTGAAAAAATGAGTTTGGCCTTGACCTTACCAGACAATCTACCTGGTGCTCTTTACAAGGCACTTTCGACTTTTGCTTGGAGAGGGATTGACTTAACAAAGATTGAAAGTCGCCCCCTTAAAACAGCCTTGGGAGAATACTTTTTCATTATTGATGTAGACTATAGTGACAAAGAACTGGTCCATTTTGCCAGACAAGAACTAGAAGCCATTGGAATCCAGCATAAGATCCTGGGAACCTACCCGATTTTTACCATAACTGATTTAGAAAAGGAGAGTTAATGAGCAAAGAAAATCCTTTAAGTCATCACGAGCAGTTACGTTATGACTATCTCTACAAAAATATTCATTATCTCAATGACAGAGAAAAGAGAGAATTTGACTACCTACAAAGAAAGCTAGATGGAACTTCACCTCACAGTAGAATCTATGAGAAAAATGAGGAAACTTTGGGATCTGATATTGATCTTCCTAGCTACACTAATCGAAGTCGTTCAAATAGACAGCAAAAGAACACTTCACTTCCAAAAGGGAAAAAGAAGAAACCAAGAAAATTTTTCAAACGATTTTTAATTTGGTTTTTACTGTTGATAACCTGTGTGGCTGCGGGGATGATTTTTATGTTTCTTCGCGGTTTCCAGTCAGCAACCTCTACCAATAAGCCAGCTGATGCAAAAGCAGCTCAAGTAGAGGTCTTTAATGGTCAAGATACCAAAGATGGGGTGAATATCCTAGTCATGGGGACAGATGGTCGGATTGGTCAAAATAGTGCAGAAACCCGTACAGACACGATTATGGTGTTGAATGTTAGTGGTTCGGATAAGAAAATCAAGCTAGTCAGCTTTATGCGTGACAACCTAGTCTATATTGATGGCTACAGCCAGATTGTGAATGGCAAGAAACAAACGGATAATAAACTAAATGTTGCCTATGAACTCGGGGAACAAGAAGGGCAAAAAGGGGCAGAAATGGTCCGCAAGGTTCTAAAAGATAACTTTGATTTGGACATTAAGTACTATGCCCTAGTGGATTTTCAGGCCTTTGCAACTGCTATTGATACGCTATTTCCTGATGGGGTGACTATAGACGCTAAGTTTTCAACGTTAAATGGTCAGCCTCTGACAGAAGCCACAGTTGGAGATGACCTACATGCAACAGAAACGGAATCACCAACTCAAACTATTAAAGTTGGGAAACAGCAGATGAATGGCTCGACCTTGCTCAACTACGCTCGCTTCCGTGATGATGATGAAGGAGACTATGGTCGTACCAAACGTCAGCAGCAAGTCATGTCAGCCGTTCTTGAGCAGATCAAAGATCCGACCAAACTCTTTACCGGTTCAGAGGCACTTGGAAAAGTATTTGGAATGACTTCTACCAACCTACCATATACCTTCTTACTGACCAATGGCTTATCAGTTATCGAAGGTGCACAGAATGGTATCGAAAGATTGACAGTGCCAGAACTTGGCGATTGGGTAGATGCTTATGATGTCTACGGAGGACAAGGTCTACTTGTCGACCAGAACAAATACCGGACTAAACTCGCCCAAATGGGAATGAGATAAGAGATAGATAAATAAAAATCAAAGCTTCATTCACCAGTAAAAATGGTGGATTGGGCTTTGATTTTTTACGGTATCTGATGGATTTTTAAGGCTTTTTTATGGTATAATAAAACGATATAACTCGTTTTTGAAAAGAAGAGGAGAGACATGAGTGATTTGAAAGCGATTCAGGCTCGTAGTCTGGAAATGGCTGAATATTTTGTCGCATTTTGTAAAGAACATAATTTGTTGTGCTATCTCTGTGGTGGTGGGGCTATTGGTGCCCTTCGTAATAAGGGTTTCATTCCTTGGGATGATGACTTAGACTTTTTTATGCCTCGAAAGGACTATGAAAAATTAGCAGAGCTGTGGCCACGTTTTGCAGATGAGCGCTATTTCTTATCAAAAAGTGACAAGGAGTTTGTCGATCGAAACCTCTTTATTACTATTCGTGACAAGGAAACCACTTGTATCAAGCCTTATCAAAAGGATTTGGATTTACCACACGGTTTGGCCTTGGATGTTTTGCCTTTGGATTATTATCCTAAAAATCCAGCTGAGCGTAAGAAACAGATTCGTTGGGCCTTGATTTATTCCCTTTTTTGCGCCCAAACTATCCCAGAAAAGCATGGTGCCATCATGAAATGGGGAAGTCGCATCTTACTCGGCCTGACTCCAAAATCTCTACGTTATCGCATTTGGAAAAAAGCTGAGAAAGAAATGACCAAGTATGGTCTGACTGAGAGCGATGGAATTACGGAATTATGCTCAGGTCCCGGCTACATGCGAAACAAATACCCAATCGCATCCTTTGAGGACAATCTCTTCTTGCCATTTGAAGGAACTGAGATGCCCATCCCAGTCGGTTATGATGCCTATCTCAGCACTGCTTTTGGGGATTATATGACACCGCCACCAGCGGACAAGCAAGTACCGCATCATGATGCCATTATAGCAGACATGGACAAGAGCTACACAGAGTACAAGGGAGAATATGGAGCATGATGGGAGAAAAAATAAGCGTTATCGTTCCAGTCTACAATGTAGAAGCCTATCTGGAGCGATGTGTGGAGTCGATTCTTCAACAGACTTATGCCCATTTTGAGTTAATCCTAATCAACGATGGTTCTACCGATTCCAGCGGACAAATCTGTGATCACCTAGCATCTCAGTATGAGAATATCAAGGTTTATCATATCGAAAATGCTGGTGTTTCAAATGCTAGAAATATGGGAATTCAGCTAGCGACGGGTTCTTGGGTTACCTTTATTGATAGTGATGATTTCGTTACTCAGGATTACCTAGCTACCTTAGCAGGTGCAGTTGAGGGGTTGAATGTAGGCTTTGTTATTGCTCCTCTGCACCATATCAAAAACGGCATTGTAACAGACCTACCTCCACATTCTGGAAAAACAGAACTCTGGTCAACAGAAGAAACCATGAAGGAACTATTGATGACTACCAGAACGTCATTTTTTCCAGTTGCAAAACTGTTTAAGAGAGACCTGCTTGCGTATGAAAAGTTTAATACAAATTATCACCTAGCTGAAGATGCCTTATTTTTAACTGAATTGCTACTAAAGACAAGATGCAGTAGCGTATTTATTGACAAGCCTGTTTATTATTATGATCATCGTGAGGGAAGTGCAACAACATCTGTTAATCGACATGTATTTGACACGATAGAAGTTTATCAGCAAATAATTGCTCAAGTTTCACAAGCCTTTCCTAATTTAAAATACGAATTAAAAAATAGAGAATGTTGGTCGTACATCACAGTTTACGATAAAATTATCTTTACCTCACGTGAAGAGTATCAAAAGGAGAAAGTCGAGCTGAGGACTTGGATTGTTCAGCATCGACGTGAAATATGGAAGGATGCTTATTTCACTACATTTCGTAAGATAGCTATCTTGTCACTTGTATTTTCTCCATGGATATATAAGAAAATTGTTGGGTTAAGAAACTAATATTATGAGAAGGAGTTGAAAATGAATTTTTCAAAAATGAATGAATACTTTGAAAAATCAAAATTATGGATTTCATATCTGTTTGTTTTCATTTCGATTTTAAGTATGAGTTCACTAGTTTATAAGGTAGCAAATCCAATCTATAAGGGATTGTCAGCGATTGTTGTACTTTATATTTGCTACACATTGTTGTTTAAGTGGAAACAGATTACAGTAGATCGAAAGTTTTTGGCCTTATTTGGCTTGTTATCTGGTAGTCATCTGCTATCGGCAGTATTCAATCGCTCCGGACATTTGATTGGGAATGTGATTGAAATCCTTTTCATGGTAACCTATGTTTTATTATTTACCATGTTACAATCGGATCAGCTTAAAAGATTATTTGACTGGATTGCCTACACAGTTCAAATCATTTCTTTCTCTTCCGCAATCTTTGCATTTGGTTTATTGGTAAGTAGAGTCCTTATCCTATTTAAGATTGGCGAACAATCCTATTACTATGGTGTCATGAATGGACGTCTATGGGGGATTGTTAATCCAAATGCTAGTGCGATATTTTCATACATTAGCATTATTTTAGCTATGTATTTGATCCACAAAGGAAGTAAATATTCTGTTTATCTTAAACTGAACAATGTGATTCAATTAGTTTACTTCGCTACGATGCAAAGTCGAGGAGCCTTACTTTCTTTACTCCTCATGGTTGGACTTTATAGTTTCTTTGCTACTAGAGGAACTATCATTAAACGATTCCTCACTTTTATTGTTGCCGGTCTGCTAATTACTGCTACTAATATTGGATTAAGCTATGCAACTTCAATTTATATCGCATCTGAAACTGCGACCGTTTTAGATTTAAACAAAGGGCAATCCTACGCTGAAACAGATTCGTCTGCTACTAAAAAGAATGGTGAACTCCATCTGATTGAAACAACACCGAGTGGTAGGACCTACATTTGGAAAAATGCCATCAAGATGGGAAGTGCCAAACCAATTTTTGGTTATGGTGTACGAAATGTTCCAGATTACTATGCAGAATATTTCAGTAAATTTGAGATTCAAAACTCCCTTATTGGTGGGAATTTCCATAACATTTTTGTGACCATATTTGTCAGTTCGGGAGTTCTAGGTTTGGTATCCTTCCTTCTTGTACTGGCTTACGTCATCAAGCGCTTTTTAACGTATTTGATTGTTTCCAAGAAAAATACTGATAAATTAATCATGATCCTTTTCTTCGGTATCTTGTTTGGTCAGCTGTTTGAGAGTCAGATTATGTATTCAACCAACTTTATTAATATCATCTTCTGGTTAGCAATTGGCTATGGACTCGTAGTCTGCAAACGGGATGAAGGAGTTCGGTACCAAGAAGTAACAGATATCAGTGAAATTCAACAGATGGAACTTGGAATCATGGAGTACATTCACGAGGTTTGTCAGAAAATTGGTGTCAAGTATTTCCTAGCATATGGAAGTCTAATTGGTGCGGTTCGCCATAAAGGTTTTATCCCTTGGGACGATGATATGGATATTTGCATGCTAAGAGAAGACTATGAGAAACTACAAGATTACCTCATCGCTAACCCTGATGAACGTTACGAGGTCATGTCTTATAAAAATAATCTCAACTATGTCTATCCCTTCATGAAAGTGCAGGATAACCATACTTATTTACTGGAAGAAGATGTTCGCATCGATTCGAATATGGGAATCTATGTAGATATTTTCCCCGTGGATGGCTATGAGGATGACGTAGATTTTAAAAACAAAATGACGAAACTCATAAAGAAACGTCAATTAAGTTGTTACACTTTTAAAGGAATTACTAATACAAAAAGTCTACTAAATTCTTTGATCCGTTATATCTCTGTTGTCATTTTCTATTTCACAAATACGAATAAGTATGTTGAGCAAATTGATGAGCTTGCTAAATCTAGAGCAGTTGCTGACTACGAGCAAGTTGACTATTTGATTTACAAGGATATGAATAAGCCAGTTTGGAAACGTGAGTGGTTAAAACAAGTGATTGTGGGAACGTTTGAAGGCAAGGAATTTATGATTCCAAAACACTACCATGAAATTTTGACCTCGGACTATGGAGATTACATGCAATTGCCCCCTCTTGAACAGAGAGTATCTCACCATGATTTTAAACTGTGGAAAATCACTAAAAGTTCTAAGTAAGCAAATCGCAGTTAGAAATCGTTTAAAGAATTAGTCGAAATTAGGAGAATAAAACGTATGTCTGAGAGAGTTTTAAGTCTTGAAGAAATAAAACAAGTGGAGTTGGATATTTTAAAGTATCTACATGAACTATGTGAACAGCATCAGATTAAATATTTTATTGATTTTGGAACCTTACTAGGAGCTGTCCGCCATAAAGGATTTATCCCTTGGGATGATGATACCGATATTTCCTTAGCGCGAGATGAATTTGAAAAGCTTTATCAGGTTTTAAAAAATGAGAATCATCCCTACTACAAATTGATTTCATTTAGAGAAACAAAAGGCTATCCTTACAGTTATATGCGTGTCCACGATATTAGAACACGTAGAGACGCCAATCTTTTGGACCCGACAGTTGTATTGGGAACTTGTGTTGACATTTTTCCATACGATGGTGTTGTGACGGAGGAAAGTGATTGTAAGAAAATGAAGCTCTACAAACATTTTATCCGCCTTTCGTCTTTGAATTTCAAAGGAATTAAATCAGAAAATGGGGGGATAAAAAATATACCTCGCTATATTGGGTCAGCTATTTTTCGTTTAAGTTCTCCACAAACTTGGAATCGAAAATTAGAGAACCTTGCTTTGAAATATAGTATAAATCAAGCTACAGATCTTACCTGTACGATATTTGATCCAAGTTTTCCAGAGGGAATCAAAAAAGAATGGCTCTATGATTTGATTGATATGCCATACGAAAACATCGTAGTGAAAGCTCCGAGAAAATACCATGAAATTCTTGTCTACGAATTTGGAGCAGACTATATGACTCCACCACCTGTTGAACAGCAGGTTCCAGGAACTGATAAGAATTATTGGATTGATTAGTAAGAGATTGTTTTCATCTAGAAAGGAGTATTCAAGATGAAGAATAAAAAATTAGTTAAACCAGTCAGTTATGGTTTACTTGCATTCCTTTTTGTGTTGATTGGTTTATCACAACAAGTTAATGCAGACACCATTACTGCTGGTTCAGGCAATCGTATCCATTTCATAAATACTAAAGCAAAATCTGGGAGTGATGCTATCCTTCTGGAAAGCAATGGTCATTATGCCTTGATTGATATGGGGGAAGATTATGACTTTCCTGATGGGAGTGATCCACGCTATCCAAGTCGTTGGGGAATTTCCATGAGAAATTATCAAGTCTTGGAAGACCGTCTGATTCGCCATCTTGACCAAGTTGGTGTTAAAAAACTGGATTTTATTATTGGAACCCATGTACATAGTGACCATATCGGCGGAGCAGATGAGATACTTAATCGTTATCAGGTTGGTAAGTTTTATTTAAAAAAATATTCAGATGACCGGATTACCTCACACTGGGGACTCTGGGATAATCTTTTCAATTATGATAATGCTTTGAGAGCCGCACAAAAACGAGGGGTTACTCTTATTCAGAATATTACAGACGAGGATAGTCACTTTAAATTAGGTGATATGGATATCAAACTCTATAATTATAAAAATGAATATGATGCTGAGGGGAATCTGAAAAAAGTTCGAGATGATAACTCCAACTCTATCGTTTCAGTGGTGACTGTGGCAGGAAAGAGAATCTACCTTGGTGGAGATTTGGATAATGCTGAAGGAGCGGAAGATAAGTTAGGTCCAGTTATCGGCAAGGTTGATATGATGAAATGGAATCATCATTATGATGCGACAATTTCAAATACGATTAATTTTCTTGAAAACCTATCTCCAAAGATGATTATTCAGACAACTGGCGGTGATATTAATGTTGCTTCAACCAGAGAATATCTCCAAAAGAAAAATATTCAAGTTCTCAGAGCTTCTAGTCAAACTCAGGATGCAACTGTTTTTAATATTAGTGATAGCGGATTTGCTAATGTTTCTAATCTCTTCCCTGACATCCCTGTAGTTGACGAAAAATGGTATCAAGAAGGTGGCTACTGGAAATATCGTTTAGCAGATGGAGAAATGGCTATCGGTTGGAAAGAGATTGGCGGAGCCACTTACTTCTTTAATGGAAAAGGGCAAATGCAAGCAGGACGCTGGCTTCACCTTAATGATGATTGGGGAGAAAATGCTAAGGGGAATGATTACTATCTCAACTCAAATGGTAAAATGCAAACAGGCGGTTGGTTCAAGCTGGATGGTCATTGGTATTATATCCAATCAAATGGTGCTAGACGATTTAGTGAACTTTCTGAAATTGGAGGGAAAAAGTATCTCTTTGCAGCAGATGGGAAGATGCTAACAGGACATCAAGTCTATAATGGCAAGAAGATGTTCTTTAGCGAAAGTGGTGCACTCCAAACAGCAGGTAAGCCTTCAACTTGGCAAAAGATTGATTCAGATTGGTATTTCTATGATGAGGATGGGCTAAAGACCGTTGGTAAAAAGAATATCAATGGAAGCACATACTACTTTAATCAAGAAGGTGTCATGCAAACTGGCTGGGCCTTTGTTGATGGTCACTGGAACTATTTTGCAAGTTCTGGAGCTATGAAAACTGGTTGGGTCAAGGATCAGGACACTTGGTATTATCTGGACAAAGATGGCATCATGCTCACTGGAAAACAAGAAATCAACAGTACTCGTTACTACCTGAACGCTAGTGGTGCAATGCAAACAGGCTGGAAATGGCTAGAGAACCATTGGTATTACTATGCGAACTCAGGAGCTATGAAAACAGGCTGGATTAAGGATAATGAGAAATGGTATTATCTAAATCAAGATGGTATTATGCAGACTGGAAAACAAGAAATCAATGGTACGCGCTACTATTTGAATACCAGCGGTGCCATGCAAACAGGCTGGCAGTGGCTTGATAAACACTGGTATTACTACGCTGACTCAGGAGCTATGAAAACTGGTTGGTTGAAGGATCAAGGAACATGGTATTATCTTGAAAATCAGGAAGGTATCATGCTGGTCGGTTTCCAACAAGTAGATGGTAAGCAGTATTACTTTAGTGCATCAGGAGCTATGCAAACAGGCTGGAAATGGTTTGATAATCATTATCGTTACTTTGAGGCAAATGGAGCTATGAAAACAGGTTGGATAAAGGATAAAGGAATCTGGTATTATCTCAATCCTGAAGATGGCATCATGTTGGTTGGCCTTCATAAAGTAAATGATGATCATTATTACTTTGATGAATCAGGAGCTATGCAGACCGGTTGGAAACGAATTGACGGTAATTGGTACTATTTCCAAACAGATGGTTCCTTGTTGAAAAATGCCACCACACCAGATGGTTATAAGGTCAACGAAGAAGGTATTTGGAAACAGGCTGTTGCTGCTGTGAATGACGAAGCAGATCAGTCAGAAAAGAAGCAAGAAGCTAATTCCTCTATTGCTGAGCAGCCAAAACAAGATTCAAATCTAGAAGTCAATACTTCTGACAAGAAAGAAAAAGAATAAAAGAAACACCCTACTAGTGTAAACGCTCGTTTATCAGTAGGGTGTTCTTTTAATTTCTTTTGATCTTAGCTAATACTAGGTTCAGTGCATAGTGAAGTGTTTTATCCTTAGCGATAAAAAGCGTCAAGAGATAGTAGATTCCACAAGTGGCTATGGTAGAGAGAACCATGAGGATCATGTTGAGGTTCACCGTATAGGAACTGATTTGGAAAATCATCTTGAAAATATAGAAGATCGGGATAAAACCAAGGGATATGAGACCATAACGTGTTAAGGTCACAAAGATTTCTTTTAAATTGATTAGTTGGTGTTTCCTAATAAAATGAATTTCTAAGAGAACAACGATGGCTTCTGCAATAATGGTCGTAGCAATATAATACTCAGGGGCAAAAATATTATTGATATACAAGATACAGTTGAAGAGAAGATTTGCTCCACCACCAGCAAAGTAGAAAGCAGTCAAGCGGTTCTCGTGGTCATTGATAAAGATAATTTGCTTACCAAGAATCAATTCAATAGCCCAGATAATAGTTCGAAAGGCGAAGACGCTGGTCACGATACCTGCCTCAAGATACTTTTCAGAAGAGTAGATAACCGTTGCGTACTTTCCTAAAATCATAATTCCGAAACTAGTTGGAATCATGAGAAAATAGAATAATGATGCCGCTTGATTTACAAGATAATTATAAGAATTGTAATCCTTTTTCCCAAGGTAGTAGCCGAGACGTGGAATGCTGACACTGATAGCTCCACTTAAGACACCAGCAATTAGCATGACGATGCTATAGGCAATTGTATAATAAGAAATATAGTTTTCATCTGGTCCCTTGGTGATAAACATTCTATCTAGCAAGGTATAAAGCATATTGGCATTTGCCAAGAGAAGCATAGTAAAGAGTGGTTTAGAAGCCTTAGCTAACTCAATGAAACCAATTTTAACAAAAGAAACTTCTCTCTTAATCCAAAGAAAACTAAGGAGGTAGTTGAGGATAGTTGTCGCAGTCATGACTATAGCGTAGGGAACAATATCATCAGCAGTTTTGACAAAGGCAAAGATGGCGACCAGCATGGTAATCCGAATAATTAACGTTTTGTAGAGGATGAAGGCATAGTTTTCATAAGCCTCGTTCATCCATTCGATATTGAGAAATTGGAAGAGTGCTTGAGCTCCTAGGATGTAGTAGAGAACTTTCAGATTCTCAATGCTGGTGTCAAAGAAGATAAAAAGGAAGTAGATACCAGTAGTTAGGAGAGAAGTGAAAACTGAGATATAAAACAACTTAGAAAAGACGTAGTTGATTTTATTCTTGTCATCCTTAACCTTACTGATAGCTCGAATCCCGTAGTTGTATATTCCAAAGGCAGCTAGTGGAATAACGAAACTTGCCCAGGTATTGGCCGTATTGAAATAACCGTAGTTGGATTTGCTGAGGATCCGCGTCAGATAAGGGTTGGTTATCAGCGGAAAAACGATATTGAGAATATTGACCAGCAAGCTGGCCAAGGCATTTACTTTTATATTTTTCATTGAACTTTCTTTCTTAAATCTAAAATCATCTCTAGTATTATATCACATTCTCGCTTCATTCTTTTGATAAAATCGTAAAAATCTAGTATAATAGATAGACTGAAAGTATGAGGTTAGTAGAAATGAAGATGAAACAAATTAGTGATACAACACTGAAAATCACGATGACTTTAGATGATTTGATGGATCGAGGAATGGAAATCGCAGACTTTCTCGTTCCTCAGGAAAAAACCGAAGAGTTTTTCTATGCTATTTTAGATGAATTGGATATGCCAGACAATTTCTTGGATAGTGGCATGTTGAGTTTCCGTGTGACGCCAAAACCAGATAAGGTCGATGTCTTTGTGACCAAGTCCAAGATTGACCAGACTCTGGATTTTGAAGATTTGGCGGATCTGCCAGACATGGAAGAATTGGCTCAAATGTCTCCGGACGAATTTCTCAAAACCTTGGAAAAGAGTATCGCAGAAAAGACCAAGGACGATATTGAGGCCATCCAATCTCTAGAGCAGGTAGAAGCTAAAGAAGAGCAAGAGCAGGCGGACAAGGAGACTGAGAGCAAGAAGGAACCTTATATCTACTATATCTTGCGTTTTGCAAGTCTTGCTGACTTAGTTGCTTTTGCAAAGACGGTTAACTACCAGATGGAAACATCTGAACTCTATAAGATGAATGGATACTACTATTTGACAATCTTAGTCGATGTGGCAAATCATCCAAGTCTATATCCAGCCTGGCTGTTGGCTCGTATGCGTGAGTTTGCAGACGACAGTGACATCAGTCGTTCAGTCTTACAAGAGTATGGGCAAATCTTGATCAACCACGATGCAGTTCTTAATTTGCAAAAGATTCGTTCATAGATTTTGAAAATCATTTTAATTTATTTAAGAAGTTCAAAATCAATTGCATTGGGGAATGAAACGATAAGATTTGTAAAGGATAAAAGATAGAGCCTACTTAAGAGTCATCATTTGATGGCTTTTTTGCTACTTTGAATCGTAAAATAAATTGGATAATTTTACTGTTGTTCTCTCCATTTTGGTGCCTAGAGAGATGAGAATTCTAGTTTAATAAATCAGGAGAGTGTTTGATAATGATTATATTTATTAAATAAAACAAAATTTATAAAAAAATGAACAAAATAAAACAAAAACTATTGACAACGGTTTCATATAGTGTTATACTTATAACATAAAAAGTTAATTGAAAGAAGGAAAACTGTTATGGGATTAGATCATTTCTTTGATAAAAATCTCGTGTTTTGCTTAGAAGCGGATGATCAAGAACACCTCTTTAATCAGGTAGCAAGCTTGTTGGAAGAACGAAATATCGTAACCCCCACCTATCGTGAAGCCTTGATTACGCGTGAAAAGTCATTTCCAACTGGCTTAGATATGGAATTTCTGGGGAAGGACTTGCCAAATGTAGCGATTCCTCATACAGATATTGTTCATAATCTAGCTGAGAAAGTGGTGGTTGTTCGATTAGAGAAACCAGTTACTTTTCACAATATGATTGCTCCTGATAGAGAAGTGGAAGTATCTCTACTCTTCTTTATCATTAACAATTCAAGTTCGAGTCAAACAAATATTCTGGCTCAGTTGATGGACTTTTTCACAGGAAATGGACATCTGGAAGATCTATCAAAAATTTCCGAACCAGAAAAACTTTATGCTTACATTGCTGAAGCAACCGCTTAATCTTGTCTATTAAAAATAAAATCGGAGGAAATCCAAATGATTAAAATTCTTGCTGCCTGCGGTGCAGGTGTTAACTCAAGTCACCAAATTAAAAGTGCTCTAGAAGAAGAGCTTTCAAATCGTGGTTATGATGTTCACTGCGATGCAGTTATGGTAAAAGATGTAAATGAAGACCTTATCAAAGGATATGATATCTTTACACCAATCGCTGCTACTGACCTTGGTTTTGAACCAGAAATTCCAGTAATTGAAGCTGGACCAATTTTGTTCCGTATTCCAGCAATGAGCGCTCCAGTATTTGACAATATTGAAGCAGCTATCAAAGAACACGGACTAAGTTAATTATTATTTTGTAAGATTCCATAAAAATAAAGGGAGGAACTATTATGGATGTCATTATAAAATTGGCCAACGATATCTTCAAACCTATCTTGGAAATGGGTGGTCCTATCATCATGCTGATCATCTTGACAGTATTGGCCTTACTATTTGGAGTGAAATTCTCCAAAGCGCTTGAAGGTGGTATCAAACTTGCTATCGCTCTTACTGGTATCGGTGCTATCATCGGTATGCTCAACGGAGCTTTCTCAGCATCACTTGCGAAATTCGTTGAAAATACTGGTATTCAATTGAACATCACTGACGTTGGTTGGGCACCACTTGCAACCATCACTTGGGGTTCTGCCTGGACACTTTACTTCTTGCTTGTGATGTTGATTGTCAACGTTGTGATGCTTGCAATGAAGAAAACGGACACTCTTGATGTCGATATCTTCGATATCTGGCACTTGTCAATCACTGGTCTTTTGATCAAATGGTATGCAGACAACAACGGTGTAAGCCAAGGGGTTTCACTCTTCATCGCAACTGCAGCAGTTGTCCTTGTAGGTGTTTTGAAAATCATCAATTCTGACTTGATGAAACCAACATTTGACGACCTTCTTAATGCACCAAGTTCATCACCAATGACTTCAACTCACATGAACTACATGATGAACCCAGTTATCATGGTCTTGGATAAGATCTTTGATAAAGTATTGCCAGGTCTTGATAAATACGACTTTGACGCTGCAAAATTGAACAAGAAAATCGGTTTCTGGGGATCTAAATTCTTTATCGGTTTCATTCTTGGTATCGTTATTGGTTTGATGGGAACCCCACACCCAGTTGCTGGTGTAGAAGGAGCTGATAAATGGGAACTTGTTATTAAAGGTTGGTTGAGCCTTGGTTTGACTGCCGGTGTCTGCTTGGAGCTCTTCTCACTTATCGGATCTTGGTTCATCGCAGCCGTAGAACCACTTTCACAAGGTATTACAAACGTTGCTACTAAACGTCTTCAAGGACGTAAATTCAACATCGGTCTTGACTGGCCTTTCATCGCTGGTCGTGCTGAAATCTGGGCTTGTGCTAACGTACTTGCTCCAATCATGCTAGTAGAAGCTGTACTTCTTTCTAATGTCGGTAATGGTATCTTGCCACTTGCAGGTATCATCGCTATGGGTGTAACTCCAGCTCTCTTGGTTGTTACTCGTGGTAAATTGCTCCGTATGATTATCTTCGGAACTCTCTTGTTGCCACTCTTCCTTCTTTCAGGTACTCTTATCGCACCATTCGCAACAGAACTTGCTAAAGGTGTAGGTGCCTTTCCTAAAGGTGTAGATAGTGCTCAATTGATTACTCACTCAACTCTTGAAGGACCAATCGAAAAACTATTTGGTTGGGCAATCGGTAATGCTACAACAGGCGATATCAAAGCAATCCTTGGTGCAGCAGCCTTCCTTGTATTCTATGTAGGTATCTTTGCTTGGTATAGAAAACAAATGATCAAACGTAACGAAGAATACGCAGCAAATGCTAAATAATTCGCTCCTATAAAATGTAAATTGTGAAAACTAGGTTGTTAATTTCCGACATTGGGAGTGGCAACCTAGTTTTTTATATAAAAATCTAAAAATAGTTGGAGAACTTTATGGTAATTGAAGTAAAATCAGATCAGTTAACGGTTCAGTTTAAAACCTTAGGTGGCGCCTTGTCATCGATCAAGGATCGAGATGGAATTGAGTACTTTTGGCAAGGGGATGCAACCTATTGGAGTGGACAAGCTCCTGTACTTTTTCCAATCTGTGGCTCTTTGAGAGAGGATGTAGCCATTTATAGTCACGCAGATGGGACAGAAACAAAAGGAAGCATTCCGCGTCATGGTTTAGTTCGTAAAAATGAATTTGAATTAGTTAACCAAACAGAAAACAGCGTAACTTTTGCGATCGAAGATGATGAGAATATTTATCAAAACTATCCTTATCATTTCCGCCTTGAAATCACTTATCTAGTGACTGGCAAGACTGTTCGTACTCAATACAAGATTTTCAATAAAGAAACGAATAAAGTAATGCCATTCTTTATCGGTGGACATCCAGGATTTAATTGTCCTCTGCTAGATGGCGAAACTTATGAAGATTACTATTTAGAGTTTGAAAAAGAAGAGACTTGCTCTGTTCCCCGTCCTTTCCCAGAAACAGGAATGTTGGATTTTCAAGATAGAAGTCCATGGTTGGATTCTCAAAAGGAAGTGGAGCTCAGTTATGATCTGTTCAGTGTGGATGCAGTAACCTTAGATGAGTTGCAATCTAAATCAATCGCGCTTCGTTCACGGAAGCATGAGAACGGATTGAAAGTAAACTTCCAAGAGTTTCCTAATCTCATCATTTGGTCTACCCTAAATAAAGGTCCTTTCATCGCTTTTGAACCCTGGTCAGGCTTATCAACTTCACTTGAAGAAGGAGATCATTTAGAAGATAAGAAGAATGTTCGTCTCCTAGAACCTGGTCAAGTAGATCAGATTGGCTTTGATATTGAAATATTTTAGATAAAAAACCACAAAAACAAACATTTACTGTTGACTTTTTCTATAAATAGGAGTATATTATGTTTGTAACAAACAAATAATCGCTTGTTATATTCTGTTTCGAGGAGAAAGTTTCTTTCTAGGAAATTGATTTCCTAGACTTGGATAAGGTGCTATTCATCTCATTCAATCAAATTTGTCACTAAACTGCTAGAAAGTCTTTTGTAGGTAAACTGCTAACTATAAAAGTCTTTACTAGCCTAGAAAAATAAAAAGGAGTATACAATATGTCTATTGTTATCGGTGCAGATACTGCAGGTTTGAGATTGAAAGAAGTTGTGAAAGACTTCTTGGAAAAAGAAAACTTCCACGTTGTGGATGTTACAGCTGAAGGTCAAGACTTTGTTGATGTGACTCTTGCTGTTGCTGCAGAAGTAAACAAAGAAGAACAAAACCTTGGTATCGTGATTGATGCTTATGGTGCTGGTCCATTCATGGTCGCAACTAAAATCAAAGGAATGGTTGCTGCAGAAGTTTCAGATGAACGTTCAGCCTATATGACTCGTGGACACAACAACTCTCGTATGATCACTATGGGTGCACAACTTGTTGGTGACGAATTGGCTAAAAACATTGCTAAAGGTTTTGTTAATGGTAAATACGACGGTGGCCGTCACCAAATTCGTGTCGACATGTTGAACAAAATGTGCTAATTAGATTATAGTAAGAAAGGTAAGATAAAAATGAGAATTGCAATCGGATGTGACCACATCGTAACAGATGAAAAAATGGCGGTTTCAGAATTTTTGAAATCAAAAGGACATGAAGTCATTGACTTTGGTACTTACGATCATGCGCGAACACACTACCCAATCTTTGGTAAAAAAGTTGGTGAAGCTGTAACTAGCGGCCAAGCTGATCTTGGGGTTTGTATCTGTGGTACAGGTGTTGGTATCAATAACGCTGTTAACAAAGTTCCAGGTGTACGCTCTGCCTTGGTTCGTGATATGACAACAGCTCTTTATGCTAAAGAGCAATTGAATGCCAACGTTATCGGATTTGGTGGTAAGATTACTGGTGAATTACTCATGTGTGATATCATCGAAGCTTTCATCAATGCTGAATACAAACCATCAGAAGAAAACAAAAAATTGATTGCGAAAATTGAGCACGTCGAAACTCACAATGCTCATCAAGCAGATGCAAACTTCTTTACAGAATTCCTTGAAAAATGGGATCGCGGTGAATACCACGACTAAGAGGTGACGCATGATTTTAACAGTCACAATGAATCCATCCATTGATATTTCTTATCCTTTGGATGAATTGAAAATTGATACTGTCAACCGAGTGGTGGACGTGACCAAGACAGCTGGTGGTAAAGGGCTCAATGTTACACGAGTTCTTTCAGAATTTGGTGATTCTGTTGCTGCTACCGGTTTGGTCGGTGGTAAACTTGGTGAGTTTTTAGTAGAGCATATCGACGATAAAGTAACGAAACGTTTCTTCTCCATTCAAGGAGAAACTCGTAACTGTATCGCTATTCTCCACGGTGACAACCAAACAGAAATCCTTGAAAAAGGACCTGAAGTTCTGGAACAAGAAGGGCAAAATTTCTTGGCTCATTTCGAGAAACTTCTTGACACTGTAGAGGTAGTAGCCATCTCAGGTAGTCTGCCAGCAGGTCTTCCAGTCGACTATTATGCGAGCTTGGTAGAACTTGCTAATCGCGCAGGAAAACCAGTTGTTCTGGACTGCTCAGGTGCGGCTCTTCAGGCTGTTCTTGAATCACCACACAAACCAACAGTTATCAAACCAAATAACGAAGAATTGTCTCAGCTTCTTGGAAAAGAAGTTTCTGAGGATTTGAATGAATTAAAAGAAGTTCTTCAAGAGCCTCTATTTGCAGGGATTGAGTGGATTATCGTTTCACTTGGTGCAAATGGTGCATTTGCCAAACATGGTGATACTTTCTACAAGGTAGATATTCCAAGAATCCAGGTAGTCAACCCTGTTGGATCTGGAGACTCTACTGTGGCAGGAATTTCTTCAGGACTTCTTCATAAGGAATCTGATCAAGAACTCCTCATCAAGGCCAATGTCCTTGGTATGCTCAATGCCCAAGAAAAGATGACAGGGCATGTCAACATGGCCAACTATCAAGCTTTATATGATCAATTAATAGTAAAAGAGGTATAAAATGGTTTTAACAGAACAAAAACGCAAATATTTAGAAAAACTCTCTGACGAGAACGGCATCATCTCAGCTCTTGCCTTTGACCAACGTGGTGCTTTGAAACGCCTCATGGCTCAATACCAAACAGAGGAGCCAACAGTGGCTCAAATGGAAGAACTCAAAGTCTTGGTAGCAGATGAATTGACAAAATACGCATCTTCTATGCTTCTCGACCCTGAATATGGACTTCCAGCTACAAAAGCGCTTGCGCCAAATGCTGGTCTTCTCCTTGCTTATGAAAAAACAGGCTACGACACAACAAGCACCAAACGCTTGCCAGACTGCTTGGATGTTTGGTCTGCCAAACGCATCAAGGAACAAGGTGCGGATGCTGTGAAGTTTTTGCTTTACTATGATGTAGACAGCTCTGACGAACTTAACCAACAAAAACAAGCCTACATCGAACGCATCGGTTCTGAGTGTGTGGCAGAGGACATTCCATTCTTCCTTGAAATCTTGGCTTACGATGAAAAAATCGCTGACGCAGGTTCTGCAGAATACGCAAAAGTGAAACCACACAAGGTTATCGGTGCCATGAAGGTCTTCTCAGACCCACGCTTCAACATCGATGTCTTAAAAGTGGAAGTTCCAGTCAACGTCAAATACGTTGAAGGCTTTGGCGATGGTGAAATCGTGCATACACGCGAAGAAGCAGCAGCTTTCTTTAAAGCGCAAGATGAAGCGACTAACTTGCCATATATTTACTTGAGTGCGGGTGTATCAGCCAAACTCTTCCAAGAAACACTTGTCTTTGCCCACGAATCAGGCGCAAACTTCAATGGTGTTCTTTGTGGACGTGCAACCTGGGCTGGATCAGTGGAAGCCTACATCAAGGACGGTGAAGCAGCAGCTCGTGAATGGCTACGTACAACAGGTTTTGAGAACATTGACGAACTCAATAAAGTTCTTCAAACAACAGCGACTTCATGGAAAGAACGCGTGTAAGAAACTCCTCCTAGTTTAGGAACATGAATCTAAAAAATTTAAAAAAAGGTGAATGTAAAGGTTTACAAATAAACTGACTTGTGCTATACTTAAATCACAAGTTAATACAAGGTGAGTGTTACTAAGTAATATTAGGCATGATCACAGGTGAATTAGAAATCAATTGATTTTCCAATTCATTTGTGGTCATTTTTTATACTCATATACCTTTAATAGATAAAAGGAGGTTGCCATGTATCGAATTCTAAATCCAATGAATCACAATGTCTCTCTTGTCAGAAATGACAAAGGAGAAGAGGTGATTGTGATTGGTAAAGGGATTGCATTTGGAAAGAAGAAAGGGGATTTGATTGCTGAAGATCAAGTAGAGAAGATTTTTCGGATGAAGACAGAAGAGTCCAGGGAAAACTTTATGGCTCTGCTCAAAGATGTCCCGCTTGATTTTATCACAGTGACATATGAGATTATTGATAAGCTTTCTAAGAAATATCATTATCCGATTCAAGAGTATCTCTATGTGACCTTGACAGATCATATTTACTGTTCTTACCAAGCTCTAACACAAGGAAGGTATAAGGATAGTAATCTGCCAGATATTTCTGCCAAGTATCCTGTAGCTTTTCAAATCGCAAAGGAAGCCTTTGAAATCTATCGTCAGAAGTTGACAGATCATCTCCCTGAGGATGAAATTATTCGGATCGCTTATCATTTCATCAATGCCGAAGGGGAAAATGAAGTTCAAGTGGTTGAGTCAATTGATAAGAGGAAAGAAATCCTCAGGAATGTTGAAGAAGTGCTAAAGACTTACGATATTCAACGAACCAAAGAGAATAACCATTTCTATGATCGCTTTATGATTCATCTCAATTATTTTTTGGATTATTTAGACCGTTCCAGAGATGATAATCAATCGCTTCTAGATATGGAAGACCATATCAAACAATCCTATCCAAAGGCATTTGAGGTTGGCTCCAAGATTTATGATGTGATTACGCAACATACTGGTCTTGATTTGTATAAGAGTGAGCGAGTTTATCTAGTTCTACATATACAACGTTTACTGTCATAAGATTTATCAAATAATATATAAGGAGGATTCTATCATGAATAGAGAAGAAGTAACATTATTAGGTTTTGAAATTGTTGCCTATGCTGGCGATGCTCGATCAAAACTATTGGAAGCCTTGAAGGCCGCTGAAGCTGGTAATTTTGCGAAAGCGGATAGCTTAGTTGAGGAAGCTGGTGGCTGTATCGCCGATGCTCATCACGCGCAAACAAGTCTATTGACCAAGGAGGCAGCTGGTGAAGACTTGGCTTATAGTGTGACCATGATGCACGGTCAAGATCACTTGATGACAACTATCTTGCTCAAAGATTTGATGCACCATTTAATCGAACTCTACAAGAGAGGAGTTAAGTAATGAACAAACTAATTGCTTTTATCGAGAAAGGAAAGCCTTTCTTTGAAAAACTGTCTCGTAATATCTACCTTCGCGCTATTCGTGATGGTTTCATTGCTGGAATGCCAGTTATTCTCTTCTCAAGTATCTTTATCTTGATTGCCTTTGTTCCGAACTCATGGGGTTTTAAATGGTCTGATGAAGTTGTAACCTTTCTGATGAAACCTTACAGCTATTCAATGGGAATTTTGGCTCTCTTGGTTGCTGGTACAACTGCCAAGTCATTGACGGACTCAGTCAACCGTAGCATGGAGAAAACCAACCAAATCAACTATATGTCAACACTTTTGGCTGCGATTGTTGGTTTGTTGATGTTGGCAGCTGATCCGATTGAAGGTGGTTTCGCGACAGGTTTCCTTGGGACAAAAGGATTGCTTTCAGCCTTTCTTGCTGCCTTTGTTACCGTAGCAATCTATAAGGTTTGTGTTAAGAATAACGTCACTATTCGCATGCCTGACGAAGTTCCACCCAATATCTCACAAGTCTTTAAAGATGTGATTCCATTCACTCTTTCAGTTGTTTCTCTTTACGTCCTTGATTTACTAGCTCGTCATTTTGTTGGTGCAAGCGTAGCTGAATCAATCGGTAAATTCTTTGCACCATTATTCTCAGCCGCGGATGGCTATCTGGGTATTACCATTATCTTTGGGGCCTTTGCCTTCTTCTGGTTTGTGGGTATCCATGGTCCTTCCATTGTCGAGCCTGCAATCGCAGCGATTACCTATGCAAATGCTGAAGTCAACTTAAACCTTCTTCAACAAGGGATGCATGCAGACAAGATCCTTACTTCAGGTACACAAATGTTTATCGTTACCATGGGTGGTACGGGTGCGACACTGGTTGTTCCATTCATGTTCATGTGGTTAACAAAATCAAAACGTAACCGTGCAATCGGACGTGCTTCAGTAGTACCAACCTTCTTTGGTGTGAATGAACCAATTCTGTTTGGTGCACCGCTTGTCTTGAACCCGATTTTCTTTATTCCATTTATCTTTGCGCCAATTGCCAACGTATGGATCTTTAAATTCTTCATTGAGACGCTTGGCATGAACTCATTTACAGCCAACCTTCCTTGGACAACACCAGGTCCGCTCGGTATTGTTCTCGGTACAAACTTCCAAGTTCTGTCGTTCATTCTTGCTGCCCTCCTAATCGTTGTTGACATTGTCATTTACTATCCATTCCTCAAGGTTTATGATGAACAAATTCTTGAAGAAGAGCGTTCTGGTAAAGCCAATGATGAATTGAAAGAAAAAGTAGCTGCAAATTTCAATACTGCCAAAGCAGATGCGATTCTTGAAAAAGCAGGTGTAGAAGCAGCGCAAAACACAATTACTGAGGAAACAAATGTTCTCGTTCTCTGTGCAGGAGGAGGTACAAGTGGTCTCCTTGCAAATGCTCTAAACAAGGCAGCTGCGGAGTACAAGGTTCCTGTTAAAGCAGCAGCTGGTGGCTATGGAGCTCACCGTGAAATGTTACCTGAGTTTGATCTGGTTATCCTTGCTCCTCAAGTTGCTTCAAACTTCGAAGACATGAAGGCTGAAACCGACAAGCTTGGTATCAAACTTGCCAAGACAGAAGGTGGCCAATACATTAAATTGACTCGCGATGGAAAAGGCGCTCTTGCCTTTGTTCAAGCGCAATTTGAACAATAAAATTTTAGAAGTGAGATGGCGAAACTCCTCCCAACTCTATCTCCATCTCATTTCTATTTCTTGAAAGGTAAATCAAATGACAAAAACACTTCCAAAAGACTTTATTTTTGGCGGGGCAACAGCAGCCTATCAAGCAGAAGGTGCGACCAATACCGATGGTAAAGGACCAGTTGCCTGGGACAAATACCTCAAAGATAACTACTGGTACACTGCTGAACTAGCCAGTGATTTCTACCACAAATACCCAGTTGACCTCAAACTAGCAGAAGAGTATGGTGTCAATGGTATCCGTATTTCAATCGCTTGGTCACGTATCTTTCCAACTGGTTACGGGAAAGTCAATGCCAAGGGAGTTGAGTTCTATCATAATCTATTTGCAGAGTGCCACAAACGGCATGTTGAGCCCTTCGTGACCCTCCATCACTTTGACACGCCAGAGGCGCTTCATTCAAACGGAGATTTCCTGAACAGAGAAAACATTGATCACTTTGTGGATTATGCGGCCTTCTGTTTTGAAGAATTTCCAGAAGTAAACTATTGGACAACATTCAATGAAATTGGACCGATAGGAGATGGTCAGTATTTGGTTGGGAAGTTCCCTCCAGGTGTCCAGTACGACCTTGCCAAAGTCTTCCAATCTCATCACAATATGATGGTGTCGCATGCGCGTGCAGTCAAGCTATATAAAGATAAAGGTTATAAAGGTGAAATTGGTGTGGTTCATGCCCTGCCTACTAAGTATCCTCTGAATACAGATAATCCAGCAGATGTTCGTGCAGCTGAGTTAGAAGATATCATTCACAACAAATTTATCCTAGATGCGACTTATTTAGGACGATATTCTGAAGAAACCATGGAAGGTGTCAACCATATCTTAGCAGTCAATGGTGGTAGTTTAGATCTTCGTGAAGAAGATTTCATAGCATTAGAAGCTGCAAAAGACTTGAATGATTTCCTAGGAATCAACTACTATATGAGTGACTGGATGGAAGCCTTTGATGGAGAAACTGAAATTATCCATAATGGTAAAGGTGAGAAAGGAAGCTCTAAATACCAAATCAAAGGTGTTGGTCGTCGTGTAGCTCCTGATTATGTACCACGTACGGATTGGGATTGGATTATCTACCCTCAAGGTTTATATGATCAAATCATGCGCGTGAAGAAAGATTACCCAAATTACAAGAAAATCTACATCACAGAGAATGGTCTCGGATACAAAGATGAGTTTGTGGATGGGACAGTCTACGATGACGGACGGATTGATTATGTTAAGAAACATATGGAAGTGATTGCAGATGCAATCTCTGATGGAGCCAATGTCAAAGGCTACTTTATCTGGTCGCTGATGGATGTCTTTTCTTGGTCAAATGGCTATGAAAAGCGTTATGGACTCTTCTATGTTGATTTTGAAACCCAGGAGCGCTATCCAAAGAAATCGGCTCACTGGTATAAAAAACTAGCTGAGACGCAGCTTATTGATTAAAATTCAACAAAAATTCCCCGCCAAAAGGCAGGGGAATTTTTATGGTTTTGATAAAAGAATGGTTGTTTGTTTCGACAGGTCTTCAAATGTTTCTTGACTCAGTTTAGAATCTGAAACGATGGTATCAATTTCTGAGATATTGTAGAAATTGTAAAAATCAAACTTATTAAACTTACTGTGGTCTGCCAGTAAGTATTTTTTATTGGCATTGTTCAAGGCGATTCGTTGTACCTCGCCCTCTTCTTCACTGAAAGTAGCAATTGCCTTATCCTTAATACCATTACAGCTAACAAAAGCCTTAGAAAACTGAAGATTGGTCAAATCCTGCAAGGTAAGTGTCCCTACAAAAGCACCAGTGATAGAGCGATAATTTCCGCCAATCAAAATCAAATCTGTTAGTTTTCGTTCGTTTAGGATGAGAAAGACTGGAAGACTGTTTGTTACGACACGAATATTATCAATTGGGAGCTCACGAGCAAAACATTCTAAGGTTGTTCCTGGCCCGATAAAAATAGTTTCACCTTCGTCAATCAAATGACCTGCAAAACGGCTAATTTCTTGTTTTTCAGCAATCTGCAAGCCTTGTTTTTCGATATTTGAGCGTTCGTTGTTTAAGAGAGAACCTGTACGAAGTTTTTCAGCGCCACCGTGCACACGAACCAGCAAATCCTTATCTGCCAATTCTTGTAAGTAGCGGCGAGCTGTCATATCTGACACATCAAGACTCTCCATAATTTCTTTTACAGTAATGGTACCTTTTGTGTTTACTGCTTCTAGAATACTATCTAGTTTTTCTTGCTTTAGCATCCTTATCACCTCGATTTCTACTATTATTATCTTACCATAAAACGCTCAATCAATCAAATAGAAAAAGAACAAAATAAAACAAAAACAAAAATATCATAGTTTATTTAAACAAACCATGATACTTTGAATGATTGGTCAAATTAGTCTAAACCGTAGTTGTAATCCTCGTCTTGCATGGCTTCAACTTCACCAAGGAGGTAACCATTTCCGACTTGAGAGAAGAAGTCGTGGTTAGAAGTTCCTGTTGAGATTCCATTCATGACGATTGGGTTGACATCATCAGCTGAATCTGGGAAGAGTGGATCTTGTCCTAGGTTCATAAGGGCTTTATTGGCATTGTAACGAAGGAAGGTTTTGACTTCCTCAGTCCAGCCAACACCGTTATAGAGGCTTTCTGTATAGCCCTCTTCGTTCTCGTAGAGGGTGTAGAGCAGGTCGTACATCCATTCTTTGAGTTTTTCTTGCTCTTCTTCAGGCAATTCGTTGAAACCAAGTTGGAATTTGTAACCAATGTAGGTTCCGTGAACAGACTCATCACGAATGATCAGTTTGATGATTTCCGCAACGTTAGCCAGTTTGTTGTTACCGAGATAGTAGAGTGGTGTAAAGAAACCAGAGTAGAAGAGGAAGGTTTCAAGAAAGACACTGGCAACCTTCTTTTCTAGCGGGCTACCATTGAGATAGATTTCATTGATAATTTCCGCTTTTCTTTGTAGGTAGGGGTTAGTGTTGGTCCATTCAAAGATTTCTTCGATTTCAGCCTTGGTATTCAAGGTTGAAAAGATAGAAGAATAGGATTTTGCGTGGACAGATTCCATAAACTGGATGTTGTTGAAAACAGCTTCCTCATGCGGTGTACGGATGTCCGATCGAAGTGCTTGAACCCCTGTTTCAGATTGCATGGTATCCAAAAGGGTCAAACCACCAAAGACTTTTCCAACTAAGTCTTTTTCTTTGTTTGATAGTTTTCTCCAGTCGTCTAGGTCATTTGACAAGGGGATTCGCGTATCGAGCCAGAATTGCTCCGTCAGCTTTTCCCAAGTTGATTTGTCGATAACATCTTCGATGGCATTCCAGTTAATGGCTTTGTAGTAAGTTTCCATTTGAAATCTCTTTCTGTATGTAATAATGCGATTGTCGAATCCTCTCTATTTTATCATAGTCTGAGAAGAGTATCGCACAAAAAGTCGGGAGACCGACTTTTCATTTTTCATAGTATTCAGATACTTATCAAGTTTTGTCTGGCGGGTAACTTAATCAGTAGTCTGAGAAAATGTGGTTGCCTCAGTTAAAAATTAAATTACACAGCTTTCACATTGGTTAGCACCAACTTCCCCACCGTCGTCCGTAAAGGTACGGACGTAGTAGATAGACTTGATACCCTTGTTAAAGGCATAGTTACGAAGGATAGACAAGTCACGTGTCGTTTGTTTGTTTTCTTTCTTCCATTCGTAAAGACCTTTTGGAATGTCGCTACGCATGAAGAGAGTGAGTGAAAGCCCTTGGTCCACGTGTTCAGTAGCAGCAGCGTAAACATCAATCACCTTACGCATATCCATGTCGTAAGCAGAAGTGTAGTAAGGAATAGTATCTGTTGACAAACCTGCAGCAGGGTAGTAGATCTTACCAATTTTCTTTTCCTGACGTTCTTCGATACGTTGCGTAATCGGGTGGATAGAAGCAGAAACGTCGTTGATGTAACTGATAGAACCATTTGGCGCTACAGCAAGACGGTTTTGATGGTAAAGTCCGTCTGCTTGAACCTTTTCGCGAAGTTCAGCCCAGTCAGTAGCGCTCGGGATAAAGACATCTTTGAAGAGTTCTTTAACACGGTCTGATTTTGGAACAAATTCGCCAGTTACATACTTGTCGAAGTAGCTTCCGTTAGCATAGTCTGATTTTTCAAAGTTGTGGAAGGTGATACCACGTTCGCGAGCGATATTGTTTGACTCTACCAAGGTCCAGTAGTTCATAAGCATAAAGTAGATGCTTGTAAATTCAATTGACTCAGGTGATCCGTATTCGATGAGTTGTTGGGCAAGGTAACTATGAAGTCCCATGGCACCAAGACCAAAGGTGTGGGCCAAGCTATTTCCGTGGTCGATAGTAGGAACAGCTACGATGTGTGAACTATCTGTAACGAAAGTAAGGGCACGAACCATAGCTCGAATAGAGCGACCAAAGTCAGGTGAAGTCATCATGTTGACCACATTTGTTGATCCAAGATTACATGATACGTCTGTTCCCATTTGAAGGAATTCTTGAGCATCGTTGATCAAGCTTGGTTCTTGGACTTGGAGAATCTCAGAACACAAGTTACTCATGATGATTTTTCCATCAATTGGATTTGTACGGTTAGCTGTATCAATGTTGACGACATAAGGGTAGCCAGACTCTTGTTGCAATTTAGAGATTTCCGTTTCCAAATCACGCGCCTTAATTTTTGTCTTGCGGATGTTTGGATTTGCGACCAATTCATCGTATTTTTCAGTGATGTCGATGTAGTTGAACGGTACACCATACTCAAGCTCTACAGAGTATGGGCTGAAGAGGTACATTTCTTCATTTTTACGAGCTAATTCGTAGAATTTATCGGGTACTACAACACCAAGTGAAAGGGTCTTTACACGAACTTTTTCATCAGCATTTTCTTTCTTAGTGGAAAGGAAGGCGATGATATCTGGGTGAAAGACGTTGAGGTAGACAACACCAGCACCTTGACGTTGACCAAGTTGGTTTGAGTAGGAGAAACTGTCTTCGAAGAGTTTCATAACTGGAACGACACCAGAAGCTGCTCCTTCATAACCTTTGATAGGTGCGCCAGCTTCACGAAGGTTGCTGAGAGAAATTCCCACACCACCACCGATACGAGAAAGTTGAAGAGCAGAGTTGATAGAACGTCCGATAGAGTTCATGTCATCAGTTACTTGAATCAAGAAACAAGATACCAACTCTCCACGACGAGCACGACCTGCGTTCAAAAAGGAAGGAGTAGCTGGTTGGTAGCGTTGGTGGATGATTTCATTGGCAATATCAGTCGCGATTGCTTCATCACCGTCAGCGAAATAAAGGGCATTAAAGAAGACACGGTCTTCCATGCTTTCAAGATAGTATTCACCGTCGTTAGTTTTCAAGGCGTACTGATTGTAAAACTTATAGGCAGCCATAAATGACTTAAATTGGAAGTTTTGATCCTTGATAAATTGGTGCAATTCTTCCAAGAACTCTGGACGGTATTTCTTGAGAAATGCAGTTTCGATGTAGTTGTGCTCAATGAGGTAGTTGATCTTATCAGTAATTGAACCAAAAACCATAGTATTTGGAACTACATTTTCTTTAAAGAAGGCATCCAAGGCTTCTTTGTCTTTATGAAGCATGATTTGTCCATTAACAGGACGGTTGATTTCGTTATTGAGACGGAAGTAAGTTACGTCCTCAAGATGTTTTAATCCCATAAAATTTCCCTTATCTAATTACAAAAGAAAGGCTTCTAAGTTAGCCCTAGAAGCGAGTTTCTTCTGGATGATGTACTAAGATTATGCTAATTGTTTCAGTTTTCCTGGTTGGAAGCCTGAAAAGACTTCAGTTGGTGTTTGGATAACAGGAGCAGCACTGAAACCGAGCTCTTTAACCTGATCAATATACTCAGGTTGCTCGTCGAGATTGATCTCACGATAAGCGACATTGTTGCTATCCAAGAAACGTTTGGTCATTTTACATTGTACACAATTATTTTTAGAATAAACCGTTACCATTCCGTAACTCCTCATAAAATTTGATTACTTTCTTAGTATATCAGAAAAAAAAACTTTGTCAAACTTTTTAAACTAAATCTTGTGCCTAAAAGTTACAGTTTTAAAATTGAAATACAAGATATAGTGGTTTTTGAAAGAAGTTGAAAATGGCAAAAATCGTAAGAGCATGAATAAGTTTAGCGGAGACAATGCTTTAACAAAACTGAAACTGTAATATTAATGAAAAAAAGAAAGTCTCTGCACAAGATGTCCCTATATTTTGTATTAAAATATTTAAAAGATAACTAAAATGAAGATGTTAGATTATACTGCATTCATCCAAATAGATTATGAATTTCGTATTCTTGATAGAGAGTATATAACTGTAATTTTTGGGAAGTATTCGCTTTATGTGGTATACTAGTAGTGACCATAGAACTTATAGATAGGAATAAATTTAAAAATGAAGCTATGAAAAGAGTTTATAGCGATTACGATATTTAGGTATATCGACTATTTAAAAAATATAAAAGACAGTAGATGAGTTAGATAAATGTTGAATATGCAAAAACTATTAGAATAGAGTTATTCACTTTAGAAACTTATACTTACTGTGGAAATATATAGCATAATGTTGTTAGGGAAATAGGATTAATAGATTAATAAATGAAAGAATGCAAATCAGGAGGCGCGTGGTGAAAGAAAATGATGTTATTTTAAAACGGCAATCAACTCAAATATTTTTTAAGAATGGTGATACGGATTTTTTCTTTAATTGGTTGTTAGGAATCGGTGAAATTTTTGGTTTCTCTCATGGAGAGCTTTATTATCTTGCTCAAAGATTGGGGAACTCACCAAAGCCTGATGACTGGAAAAATGTATTTTTATCGCATGTAAACTACCTTGAACAAGAAGCAAGTAATTCAGGATTGAGTGAACAAACAAAGGCGCAGTATTATCTTGCACAGACCTACTCACTTCGCTCGGCAATTCAGTTTACCGATCCATTTTCTGACGAGTATTTACTGACCGTTCGTCAAATGGAGAAGGTGTTTTCTAGTGCAATTCATTCACTAGGTGCACCGATTGAAAAACTAACTATTCCCTATCAGGGTTCTTACTTGCCTGGGTATTATCTTCATAGCGGCGATAATTGTCCAACGCTAATCATGATTGGTGGAGGTGATACTTATCGCGAAGATTTATTTTACTTTGCAGGATATCCTGGATGGATACGAAATTATAATGTTTTAATGGTTGATCTTCCTGGTCAAGGGAGCAATCCTAGTAGAGGGCTGGTCTTTGATGTGGATGCTTCTATTCCAATTTCATTATGCATAGACTGGTTGGAAAATAGAAATCCTAAACTAAATTATTTAGCTATTTATGGTGTCAGCGGAGGGGGATATTTTACCGCACAAGCTGTCGAAAAGGATCCAAGAATTCATGCTTGGATTGCTAGTACCCCTATTTACGACGTTGCAGAACTTTTCAGAAAAGAATTTGGATCAAGTTTGAAAGCACCTAGTTGGTTAATAAATGCCATTTTAAAATTAGCTGGAAATTTGAATGAATCAGCAAATTTAAATCTTAAAAAGTATGCATGGCAGTTTGGTACTTCTGATTTTAAGAGTGCTATTGATGATGTATTTAACTATGCAAATATTGTAGATTATCAAAAAATTCAATGCCCATGCCTGTTTATCATGGGAAAGGGTGAGGGTGCTGAACTGCAGCATCAAACTAAGGTAATTTATGAATCACTTAAATCTAAAAATCAACAAACTAAACTTCAAGTATTTGAGGCGGAAAGTGGTGCGGACGCTCATTGCCAAGTCAATAATTTAAGACTCGCCCATAATGTCGTTTTTGATTGGTTGGATACTTTATTTGAATGGAATCAATCAAAGTTTTAGTTCTACTTATACTACTTAGATATATCTACATTTTTACTGTTAGGTGCTACAAGCCTATCTTACTTTAAGTAGCAAATTGAATAAATTCTCTACTGTTGATGGTAAGAGTAGGTTTTAGAATTTCAGTATTTAATGAAGTCTTTTCAAATAATAGGTTGGCTGAGTTATATTAATTATAACAAAATAGTATTATTTTTTCATTATTTACTAGGATTGTCTTCTGATTGATATTAAGAGAAAATAGCTTTGAAAATTGAATTTTGATGATAACATTTTTGAACAATTAGTGTTTAGATATGCTATTTAATTGCTAGAGTGCTCATTATAATAGAAAAAGAAGTAATTTCATTTTCAGTAAAAGTCCATAAAATACTTGAAAAATTATCTTGAAGATGATATAATACAGTCTTGTAAGGGTTATCACATATAACTCAAATAGAAAACACTTAAAGGAGAGTCAAACTATGGCTTCTAAAGATTTCCACGTAGTGGCAGAAACAGGTATTCACGCACGTCCAGCAACATTGTTGGTTCAAACAGCTAGCAAATTTGCTTCAGATATCACTCTTGAGTACAAAGGTAAATCAGTAAACCTTAAATCTATCATGGGTGTTATGAGTCTTGGTGTTGGCCAAGGCGCTGACGTTACAATTTCAGCTGAAGGTGCGGATGCTGACGACGCAATCGCTGCTATCACTGAAACTATGGAAAAAGAAGGATTGGCATAAGGAAAATGACAGAAATGCTTAAAGGAATCGCAGCATCTGACGGTGTTGCAGTTGCAAAAGCATATCTACTCGTTCAACCGGATTTGTCATTTGAGACTGTTACAGTCGAAGATACAAACGCAGAAGAAGCTCGCCTTGATGTCGCTCTACAAGCATCACAAGACGAGCTTTCTGTTATTCGTGAGAAAGCAGTAGGTACGCTAGGGGAAGAAGCAGCTCAAGTTTTTGACGCTCACTTGATGGTTCTTGCTGACCCAGAAATGATCAGCCAAATCAAGGAAACAATCCGTGCGAAGAAAGTGAATGCAGAAGCAGGTCTGAAAGAAGTGACAGACATGTTTATCACTATCTTTGAAGGTATGGAAGACAACCCATACATGCAAGAACGTGCAGCGGATATCCGCGACGTGACAAAACGTGTATTGGCAAACCTTCTTGGTAAAAAATTGCCAAACCCAGCTTCTATCAATGAAGAAGTGATCGTCATTGCACATGACTTGACTCCTTCTGATACAGCTCAATTGGACAAAAACTTTGTTAAAGCTTTTGTAACCAACATCGGTGGACGTACAAGCCACTCAGCTATCATGGCACGTACGCTTGAAATTGCTGCTGTATTGGGTACAAACAACATCACTGAAATCGTTAAAGATGGTGACATTCTTGCCGTTAACGGTATCACTGGTGAGGTTATTATCAACCCGACTGATGAGCAAGCGGCTGAATTCAAGGCTGCTGGTGAAGCTTATGCGAAGCAAAAAGCTGAATGGGCACTCTTGAAAGATGCACAAACAGTGACTGCTGATGGTAAACACTTTGAATTGGCTGCCAACATCGGTACTCCAAAAGACGTTGAAGGTGTCAATGACAATGGCGCTGAAGCTGTTGGCCTTTACCGTACAGAGTTCTTGTACATGGATTCTCAAGACTTCCCAACAGAAGATGAGCAGTACGAAGCTTACAAGGCTGTACTTGAAGGAATGAACGGTAAACCTGTTGTTGTTCGTACAATGGATATCGGTGGAGATAAGGAACTTCCTTACTTCGATATGCCTCATGAAATGAACCCATTCCTTGGATTCCGTGCCCTTCGTATCTCTATCTCTGAGACTGGAGATGCTATGTTCCGCACACAAATCCGTGCCCTTCTTCGTGCATCAGTTCACGGTCAATTGCGTATCATGTTCCCGATGGTTGCACTCTTGAAAGAATTCCGTGCAGCGAAAGCAGTCTTTGACGAAGAAAAAGCAAACCTTCTTGCTGAAGGAGTTGCAGTTGCGGATGATATCCAAGTTGGTATCATGATCGAGATCCCTGCAGCAGCCATGCTTGCAGACCAATTTGCTAAAGAAGTTGACTTCTTCTCAATTGGTACAAACGACTTGATCCAATACACAATGGCAGCAGACCGTATGAACGAACAAGTTTCATACCTTTACCAACCATACAACCCATCAATCCTACGTTTGATTAACAATGTTATCAAAGCAGCTCATGCTGAAGGTAAATGGGCAGGTATGTGTGGTGAGATGGCTGGTGACCAACAAGCTGTTCCACTTCTTGTCGGAATGGGCTTGGATGAGTTCTCTATGTCAGCAACATCTGTACTTCGTACACGTAGCTTGATGAAGAAATTGGATACAGCTAAGATGGAAGAGTACGCAAATCGTGCCCTTACAGAATGCTCAACAATGGAAGAAGTTCTTGAACTTCAAAAAGAATACGTTAATTTTGATTAATTGAAAAGCCCTTGCAACTCAGTTGCAGGGACTTTTTTTGATATTTTTAAAAGAATTTTTAAGCTAATCTTTCTTATATAAAGTCCAATCTTGAGAAAATTGTGGTCAGAATAAAAAAGTACTTAACTGGTTCATAAAATTCTTGACAAGTTGCAAATTTAAGAGTAAACTATTAACCAGTTAAGTAATAGAGAGGAGTTTCTGCAATTTAGAAATGAATTGCAACTAGAAATATAAAAAAGAAAGAGAGTTTCGATGAAAATTAATAAAAAATACCTTGCTGGTTCTGCGGCAGCTTTAATTTTAAGTGTCTGTTCTTATGAATTGGGACTGTATCAAGCCAGAACGGTCAAGGAAAATAATCGTGTTTCCTACATAGATGGAAAACAAGCGGCACAAAAAACGGAGAATCTGACTCCTGATGAAGTCAGCAAACGTGAAGGCATTAATGCCGAACAAATCGTCATCAAGATAACAGACCAGGGTTATGTCACTTCACACGGAGATCACTATCATTACTATAATGGCAAGGTCCCTTATGATGCTATTATCAGTGAAGAGTTACTGATGAAGGATCCAAACTATAGGCTAAAAGATGAGGATATTGTCAGTGAAGTCAAGGGTGGTTATGTTATCAAGGTAGATGGAAAATACTATGTTTACCTTAAGGATGCAGCCCATGCGGATAATGTCCGTACAAAAGAAGAAATCAATCGGCAAAAACAAGAGCATAGTCAGCATCGTGAAGGAGGAACTTCAGCAAACGATGGTGCGGTAGCCTTGGCACGTTCGCAAGGACGCTATACTACAGATGATGGTTATATCTTTAATGCCTCTGATATCATTGAAGATACTGGTGATGCTTATATCGTCCCTCATGGCGATCATTACCATTACATTCCTAAGAGTGAGTTATCAGCCAGCGAATTGGCTGCAGCAGAAGCCTTCCTAACTGGTAGAAGTGGCCAATCAAAAACGCCTACTTATCGCCGTACCAATAACAACAGTGCTAGCAGCGATGTAGATAGATGGAGCCCATCCTATAATAACCAAGGCAGTGGCTATACGAACACGAACACATCTAACAACAGTAGTGACGATAGTCAAGCAAGTCAAAGTGATGATATTGATGGTCTTTTGAGACAGCTCTACAAACTGTCTTTGAGCCAACGACATGTGGAATCTGATGGCCTTGTTTTTGATCCAGCACAAATTACAAGTCGAACAGCTAGAGGTGTAGCTGTACCTCATGGGAACCATTACCATTTCATCCCTTATTCACAGATGTCTGAATTGGAAGAACGAATCGCTCGCATCATCCCGCTTCGCTATCGTTCGAACCATTGGGTGCCGGATTCAAGACCAGAACAATCAAGTCCACAACCGAATCCGCAACCTGCACCAAATCCTCAACCAGCTCCAAGCAATCCAATTGACGAAAAATTGGTTAAACAGGCGATTCGAAAAGTAGCTAATGGCTATGTATTTGAGGAGAATGGCATCTCTCGTTATATTCCTGCCAAGGAACTTTCAGCAGAAACTACTGCAGCCATTGATAGTAAACTCACCAAGCAAGAAAGTTTAGCTCATAAACTCGAAGCTAAGAACAGCAACCTCCCATCTGCTAATCGAGGATTTTACAATAAGGCTTATGATTTACTAGCAAGAGTTCATCAAGACTTACTTGATAATAAAGGTCGCCAAGCTGATTTTGACGCTTTGGATAAACTGTTGGAACGACTCAACGATGCCTCAAGTGATAAAGCTAAGTTGGTGGATGATATCCTCGCCTTCCTAGCGCCGATTCGTCATCCAGAACGTCTAGGAAAACCAAATGCGCAAATTGCCTACACTGATGATGAGATTCAGGTAGCCAAGTTGGCAGGCAAGTATACAACAGAAGATGGCTATATCTTTGATCCTCGTGATATCACCAGTGATGAGGGGGATGCCTATGTAACTCCACATATGACCCACAGTCATTGGATTAAAAAAGATAGTTTGTCTGAAGCCGAAAGAGCGGCAGCCCAGGCTTATGCTAAAGAGAAAGGTTTGACCCCTCCTTCGACAGACCATCAGGATTCAGGAAATACGGAAGCTAAAGGAGCAGAAGCAATCTACAATCGAGTGAAAGCAGCTAAGAAGGTTCCACTTGATCATATGCCTTACAATCTCCAACATACTGTGGAAGTTAAAAACGGAAGCTTGATTATTCCTCATTATAACCATTACCATAATATCAAATTTGAGTGGTTTGACGAGGGACTTTATGAGGCACCTAAGGGGTATAGTCTAGAAGATCTCTTTGCGACTGTCAAGTACTATGTCGAACATCCAAACGAACGTCCGCATTCAGATAGTGGTTGGGGAAATGCAAGTGACCATGTTCAAAGAAACCAAAATGGCCAAGCTGATACCAATCAAACGGAAAAACCAAACGAGGAGAAACCTCAGACAGACAATCCTGAAGAAGAAAAGCCACGCGAAGAATCACCAGAGGAGCCAGAAGAGCCTCAGGTCGAGACTGAAAAGGTTGAAGCGAAATTAAGAGAGGCTGAAGAGCTGCTTGCAAAGATCCAAGACCCCATTATCAAGTCCAATGCCAAAGAAACTCTCACCGGCTTAAAAAATAACCTGCTATTTGGTGCACAGGACAACAATACCATTATGGCTGAAGCTGAAAAGTTGTTGGCTTTATTAAAGGAGAGTAAGTAAAGGTAGTAGCATTTTCTAGCTCCTAAAAACAGGATAGGAGAACTAGAAAAGATTAATCGAAAATGAGAGCAGAATGTGAGTTCTAGTTCTCATTTTTTTCATGAAAATGTGCAAAATATCTTGACATATAGTGTAAATAAAGATAAACTATTTACTAGTTAATTAAATGGTTAAATACTAGTTAAGGAGTAATGATGAAAAAAAGAACATTCCTATTATTAATGACAAGTCTGTTGGTTCTTGTTTTAGGAGCATGTAGCCAAAAAGAAAAACAAGAATCAAAAGGGATGAAGATTGTAACAAGTTTTTATCCAATCTATGCCATGGTCAAAGAGGTATCGGGGGACTTGAATGATGTACGGATGATTCAGTCAAGTAACGGGATTCACTCCTTTGAACCTTCAGCAAATGACATTGCTGCTATTTATGACGCGGATGTCTTTGTCTACCATTCTCATACGCTCGAGTCTTGGGCTGGAAGTCTAGATCCAAACTTGAAAAACTCAAAAGTTAAAGTTTTAGAAGCTTCTGAAGGAATGATGTTGGAGCGTGTACCAGGTTTGGAAGATGTAGAAGCTGGTGACGGTATTGATGAAAAAACACTCTACGATCCTCACACTTGGTTAGATCCTGAAAAAGCAGGTGAAGAGGCGCAGATTATTGCGGATAAACTTTCGGAGCTTGATAGCGCCAATAAGGAAACTTATCAAAAGAATGCCAAAAACTTTATCGCTAAAGCCCAAGAATTGACTAAGAAGTACCAGCCTATTTTTGAAAAAGCGAGTCAAAAGACCTTTGTTACACAACACACAGCCTTTTCTTATCTCGCTAAACGCTTTGGTTTGAAACAACTTGGTATAGCAGGGATTTCCCCTGAACAAGAGCCAAGTCCGAGACAACTAACAGAAATTCAAGAATTCGTTAAGACCTATAAGGTTAAGACGATTTTTACAGAAAGTAACGCTTCTTCTAAAGTCGCTGAGACCTTGGTCAAATCAACAGGAGTTAATCTAAAGACACTCAATCCTTTGGAAGCAGACCCTGAAAACGACAAAACGTACTTAGAAAACCTAGAAGAAAATATGAATGTTCTTGCAGAAGAATTAAAATGAGGAGATTATGAAAATGAAGAAAAAGTATCTTGCGGTGGGATCGGCTTTAGTCCTTTCCCTAAGTCTTTGCATCTATGCATTGAATCAACATCAAGTAGAAGGAAACAACAATAATAACCGTGTGTCTTATGTCGATGGGAAGCAAGACTCTCAAAAAACAGAGTCCCAAACACCAGATCAAGTTAGCAAAAAAGAAGATATTCAAGCAGAACAAATTGTCGTGAAAATTACCGATCAAGGTTATGTGACATCACACGGTGATCATTTCCATTATTACAATGGTAAAGTTCCTTTTGATGCGATTTTCAGTGAAGAACTCTTGATGAAAGATGACAATTATCAACTTAAAGACACTGATATTGTCAACGAAATCAAAGGTGGATACATTATCAAGGTTGATGGTAAGTATTATGTCTACCTAAAGGATGCGGCATATGCAGATAACGTTCGTACGAAGGAGGAAATTGAGCGCCAAAAACAAGGTCATACACACGATGCGCCAGCTTCTAACAGTGCAGTGACACTTGCACGATCACAAGGACGTTATACTACCGATGATGGATATATTTTTAATCCATCTGATATTATAGAGGACACTGGTGATGCTTATATCGTTCCTCATGGTGGACATTACCACTACATTCCAAAGAGTTCCTTGTCTGCTAGTGAATTGGCTGCTGCTCAAGCCTACCTCTCTGGAACTAGAAAACAACCGAGTGTGACTGACTATCGTCCAAGTCAAAATGGAATCGGTCAAACCACTAATTCTAGTCAACAAACTGAAACACCAAGCAATACAGAAGAGAGCCTTCAGAATCTATTAAAACAGCTCCATGCACTTCCAAGTAATCAACGTTATGCGGAATCGGATGGCTTAATTTTTGACCCTGCTAAGATTTCAAGCAGAACACCGAGTGGCGTGGCGATTCCTCATGGAAATCACTATCATTTCATTCCGTATACAAAGCTTTCTGCTTTGGAAGAAAAGATTGCGCGTATGATTCCTCTTGCTAGCGACAGTGGGCAACCAGTACCTTTGGAAAATCCAAGTAAACCAGTAGAACATCCTGATCAGCAAGACCATCATCATGACCAAGACGGTGACCATGGAAGTCAGGGGACCAAGCATAAAGATCATGACCACGATGGAGAGAACCATAATCACCATCATGACGAAGAGCATGATCACGACTTTGCAGCTGAACGCGTTGTCAGTGAAGATGAGCAAGGGTTTGTAGTTTCTCATGGAGATCACGCTCATTATTTCTTTAAGAAGGACTTGACTGATGCTCAAATTAAAGCCGCCCAAAACCACTTGAAAGAAAATCGTCAGTCTGAGCCTGTTCAACCACTTGCCAAGACCGTGGAAAATTTCTCAAGAGATGCGAGCGATGAAGAAAAAATCAAGTATATCTCACAGACCTACGGAGTACCGCTTGAAGCGATTCGTATTTCAAATGGATTCTTTGTCTTTGGAAATCCGGATCAAGCCTATGATCCTACTCATATTCATCCCTATGCAGTACGAAAAGAACATGTTCGTATACCGCTGCAGACAGGTGATCCTGAACTTGATTTCTTAAATGAACTTTATACTACTGCCCTACGCGACAATGTGTCTCCTTATAGTTTGCAAGTTGAAAATGGTAGTTTTGTCATTCCACATGGTGATCACAATCACTACATTAAGGTTCAGACCAAGGGCTATGAGGTTGCTTTAAAGAATAAGATTCCTACCTTACAATCAAGCTATCAGCCTGGAGCTTTTGACGAGCAAACTGTTCTTTCTAAAGTTGATCAACTATTAGCAGATAGCAGAAGTCTCTACAAAGACAAACCTATCATGCAGAGACGGGTTGAACTTGCTTTGGGTCAATTTACCGAGAACATGAAAAAACTTGCGACAAACTCAACTGCTGGATACCTAGCAACCTTGGATCTCTTTGATAAGCAATATATCCATGTGGATCACAGTGTGTCTCCAGTTGAAACATCACCTTTGGACAAGAAATACCAAGCCCTTGTAGATAAGATCAATACACTGGATACAGATACTTATGGTTTGCCTAAGAAGGATCTCTTGCTTCATTTGCAAGATGCGAAACTAGCACAAGATGAAACAGAGTTGGATGCGATTGAAGCGAAACTGCAAGCCTTGCAAGATTTCCGCGATCGGACAGGGGTTACGACAGTAGAGTACATTAAGTATTTCTACGAACATGTATCTGATGGCCGACTCAGAGAAGAACTACGTAACCGTGTTGCCAAGTTGACTTGGGAACTTTACCAGTCGCAATCTTTTCTCAAAGCAACCGACTTAAACAAGTTATTCCCAACCATCTACCAAACTAAACTAGAGGTGGAAGAAGCTCTCAAAGACGAACCAGTTTCTACAAAAGCTGGCAAAACCATTCTGGATACGGAAAAAGTGGATAGCCAAACTGCTAAGACAGCTATCTATGAATTCCTAAAAGAACTCTACGGTGATTTTATGCCAGAAGAGCGGGTTAGCCATGTTAAAAAGGAAGAAGTGGATGCTCTTCTAACAAAAGCTGCCCAACTCCTAGCACGTGTCAAAGAAGACGGTGTCAAACAATCCCTAGCTGAAGAAGCAGCCAATATCAAAGCAGCCACAGAAAAAGAAAATGCAGACTTTGATGAAGCCAAGACACAGCTTGAGGAACTTTTGAACCGTATTGCAGCAACTATCCAACGAGAGGAAAAACAGGCAGAACAAGATCCGCAAACGGTGATCATCTATCAAAAACTTTATAATGTCTTGCTCTCTCTTCACAAGTACCTTGAGGATAATAAGGGATTAGATGCAGACTTTGAGCGTGTTGATGCCCTATTTGATCAACTCGCAGCCAAAAGTAGTGATAAAGAAGGCCTCCTTACTCTAGCTAAAGAGATTATTAGCTTGAACCAAGAACTCCGTTCAAAATCAAGTGAAACTGCTAACCAATCTAAGTCTGAGAAAGATAGTGAAACAGCGACATCTCAAGCAAGCGAAAAGCAAGAGCAAAGTGAGTCTGACTCAAGTGCTCAACCAAACGAATAAAAAGAAAGGCGAAGTAGCTGAGCTACCTCGTCTTTTTTAGTCTTTATAGGATACAATACCAATGATGGTATCTACTGCGCGCTCCATGGTCTGAAGACTAACGTATTCAAAACGGCCGTGCATGTTTTCACCACCAGCAAAGATATTCGGAGTTGGAATACCCATAAAGGAAATCTTAGAACCGTCTGTCCCACCACGAATCGGTTCAATGATTGGCGTGATTCCAAGATCTTCCATAACGGCTTTGGCAATGGTAACGGGTGTCATGTCTTTCTCGATGACTTCTTTCATATTGTAGTACTGGTCTGTCAGACTCAAGGTTACTCTATTATTCCCAAGCTTTTGATTCATCTTATCAGCAATGTCCCGCATGGTTTCCTTACGAGCTTCAAAGGCATCTTTTTCAAAGTCTCGAATGATATAGCTTGCACGCGCCTCCTCGACACTACCTGACACATCCATAAGATGATAGAAACCTTGGTAACCATCTGTCAGCTCTGGTCGGTCGTTCTCAGGAAGTTGATTATGAAAATCAATCGCCAGCTGAAGGGCATTGACCATCTGTCCTTTGGCAGTACCAGGGTGGACATTACGCCCTTGGAAATGGAGCTCAGCGCCAGCTGCTGAGAAAGTCTCGTACTGGAGTTCCCCTAGTGGTCCTCCGTCAACAGTGTAGGCGAAATCAACATCAAAATCTTTAGCATCGAATTTGTTAGCACCAACGCCAATTTCTTCATCTGGACCAAAACCAACTCGAATTTCACAATGCTTGATTTCGGGATGAGCAGTCAGGTATTCGATAGCAGTCATAATTTCAGCAATCCCAGACTTGTCATCAGCACCTAGCAAGGTCGTACCATCAGTTGTGATAAGCGTTTGGCCATGATATTTTTCAAGACTCTTGAAGTCAACAGGATCTAGTTTAAAGCCAGAAGTACCTAAGTCGATGGCTCCACCATCATAGTTTTCGATAACTTGCGGCTTCACACCTTCAGCATTAAAGTCAGCAGTATCCATGTGGGAGATGAAGCCAATTTTGCGAGTGAGATTTGGATCGTTAGCTGGTAAGGTACCAATAGCAAAACCATTTGGCAGATAGTAGACGTTTTGTAGACCAACACGTTTCATTTCAGGAATAAGAACGTTGATCGCAAAATCTACCTGACTTTGCGTACTTGGAGTAGTAGTAGAGTGTTCATCAGAACGTGTATTGACCTTAACGTAGCTCAAAAAACGTTCTAAAAGATTGGGATAAGTCATAAAAACTCCTTTATTATCATTTTTTTCATTGTATCATAGAATGGAGGGAAAGACAAAGAGGAGTAAATAAAAAAACAAAATTAATGAAAACGTTTATTTATTATATCTTTCATGGTACAATGGTAATTGAAAAAAACATCACAAGGATATATCAATGAAAAAAGCAATTTTAATGATGACATTCGGTTCACCAGAAGAGATTACCTTTGAGAGTGTAGCGGATTTTTTTACCAATATTCGTCGTGGGGTTAGACCCCAGGATCACGAGATTCAGACCCTCTATGATAACTATGTCCGTATAGGTGGAACACCGCTTCAGAAGATTACCCGTGAGGAAGTTGCTTTAGTAAGAGAGCGATTAGGAGAAGAGTATGGCATCTACTTTGCTAACAAATTTTCTCGCCCCTTTATCCCTGATGTGATCAAGCAGATGGAAGCTGATGGTGTTGAAGAATGTATCTGCTTGATTTTGGAACCTCATTATTCCTTCTACTCGGTGATGGGATATGAGAAGTTTCTGGAGAGCAAGCAAATACGCTTTTTAGTCATTAAAGAGTGGTATCAGCAACAGTCTTTGCTAGACTTCTGGACAGATGAGGTTGGTAAAATCTTGAGAGACGAAGTGGGAGGGGAGTCCTTCAAGGTGATCTTCTCAGCTCACAGTGTTCCAATTTTTGCCTTGGACTATGGAGATCCTTATATCGACCAGATTTTTGACAATAGCAAACTCATCGCGAACCAACTTGGATTAGTAGCAGATCAGTACACCAATACTTGGCAGAGCGAGAGTGACATTGGAATCCCTTGGATCAAGCCAGATGTACTCGAGTATTTGAGAGAACAGAAACAACATCCAGAGCATTATATTTTTGTACCGATTAGCTTTATCAGTGAACATATTGAAGTTCTTTTTGATAATGATGTAGAATGTTATGAGTTATGTCAAGAATTAGGGGTAAATTATCATCGCCCACCAATGCCAAATACAGATTCCCGTTTAATTGATGCTTTAGTTGATACTGTGAGGGACAATGAACAAAAAGAATTTAAGGAATTTCTCCCAGAAGAAGAAACCTTTGACGAATTAGCTCCCTCAGCAACCACTAAGGATATTATGGAGGAAACAGACGATCTTCAAATGCCAGAATTTGTGAAAAAACTGATTGAGAAAAAAGGCCGTGAAAATGTGAAGATGCCTTACTTAATAAAAAAAATGCTAGAAAAGGCAGGTAAGTTGCCGAAAGACTAAAGAAAAAAGGATTTAGCATGAAGCTAGATCCTTTTTTGTCTTATTTTTTCTCAAGAAGGGCTTTGATTTCTTGAAGAACTTCTAGTTCAGTTGGAGTAGCAGGTGCTTCCTCAACCACTTCCTCTTTCTTACGAAGGTTTTGAGCTTTTTCAATACCTTTAATAACGAAGAAAAGAACAGTACCCACAACGAGGAAGTTGATAACAGCGCTCAAGAAGCTACCATAACCAACACCATTCCATGAAAGTTCAGCGATACGTTCAACGTTCGCAGCTTTCAAAGCTGGGTTCAAGAGAAGTGGAGTGATGATATCATTAACAAATGAAGTAACGATAGCACCGAAAGCAGAGGCAATGATCACACCGACAGCGAGGTCAACGACATTACCACGAAGCAAAAATTCTTTAAGATCTTTTAACATTTTCATAAAATCCTTTCATAAAATCATGTTATATTATATCTTAAATAGCTATATAATGCAACTCTAATGCTTATGATTTAAGACACTTTTTTAAAGATATATGATTTACTAAATATATAATTGAGAATGATAATCAAGATTTGAGCAATCAGAGTTTCGATGGTATTAACCCTATCTATATTCTGTTCAACAAACTGACCAATAATATTGGGATAAGATGTAACGAAAATATAAGTTAAAAGAACGTCCAAACCAAGAGTAGAGAGCCGTGCTAAGAAAAATTTAGCCAGACGGATTGCCCAATTTTTTCTCTCTTGTTTAAAAACAAATGCATCATTAGTGATAAAGGCAAAAAGAATAGCAATAATATTTGCGAGTATGGTTGCTAGGACTTCTTGATGGCTGATACGGTAGATAGCTAAACGTGATAAAATTGAGACCAGAGTAGTAGCACCACCAAAAAATAAGTAGGAGAGAATCTCGTTATCAAAGAAAGCTTTTATTTGATTTTTCATGATTTTAGTATAGCATAAAGTCATATATTGTGCTATACTGGTAAGGTTGATTCACTCAACCCTTGGTGCTTAGCTTCTTTCACCAAGCATATTTTACGCGGGAAACCGCCAAAGGAGAGAACATGAAAAATTTAACTGTTCGTGACATGGCAGATATTGCTATTGTTGCTGCTATCTATGTGGTTTTGACCATTACCCCACCACTAAATGCTATTAGCTACGGTGCTTACCAGTTCCGTATTTCTGAGATGATGAATTTTCTAGCCTTTTACAATCCTAAATATATCATCGGTGTGACGATTGGTTGTATGATTGCTAATTTCTTTAGCTTTGGTCTAATAGATGTCTTTGTCGGTGGAGGTTCTACCCTAGTTTTCCTAAGTCTAGGTGTATGGCTCTTTAACAAATACAAAAATGATTATTTGTTCAATGGTTTGATTCGTAAAGATCATTTCTTCTTTTCAATCCTCTTTTCAATTTCAATGATTACCATTGCAGCTGAACTTCATATCGTTGCAGAGGCCCCATTCTTCTTCACATGGTTCTCTACGGGGATTGGAGAGTTTGCATCACTTATCGTGGGTGCGATTTTGATCAATAAACTGGGACAGCAAATCGATCTAACAAAATAAGAAGTTTATAAGCTAGATTCTTAATAAATCTAGCTTTTTTTATTCCATAAAATTAAAAGAGAGCGCTTGACAAGAACATAGAACTATAGTATACTTTTTAGGTAAGCTGATTTAGCTCAGTTGGCAGAGCGCATCCATGGTAAGGATGAGGTCGCCGGTTCAATCCCGGCAATTAGCATGATAGAAACGAAATAACCTTGGGAAACCAAGGTTATTCTTGTACACTTGTATAAATGAAGTTAAAGAGTTTTGGCTGTTGACAAAAGTGACTCTATCTAGTAGAATAGTAGTTGCGATGAGTCGATAGGTAGTCTTCAGACTACTATTGAGCATAAGGAGGTCATAACGCAGGAGCGGACCTTGATGAGTTGTGTGAACCTGCTCATCACATGAAGATGCCTCTTAGTCCCTGGTCAATGACTAGGGATTTTTAGTTTTCAGAAAATATAGTCTAAAAATGCTTTTCAATTTCTGGAAAAAGTAGTATAATACATCTATTATAGAAATTTTTAGAAAATTCCGAAAGAGGTTATTTATGGGATATACAGTTGCTGTAGTCGGCGCGACAGGTGCTGTCGGAGCTCAGATGATAAAAATGTTGGAAGAATCAACACTTCCAATTGATAAAATCCGTTACCTTGCTTCTGCACGTTCAGCAGGCAAAACTTTGAAATTTAAAGACCAAGATATTACGATTGAAGAAACGACTGAGACAGCTTTTGAGGGTGTTGATATTGCACTCTTCTCAGCAGGTGGTTCGACATCAGCTAAGTATGCACCATACGCAGTTCAAGCTGGAGCGGTAGTAGTGGATAATACATCTTATTTCCGTCAAAATCCAGATGTACCATTGGTTGTGCCAGAAGTAAATGCTCATGCACTTGATGCCCACAACGGTATTATCGCATGTCCTAACTGTTCTACAATCCAAATGATGGTGGCGCTTGAACCTGTTCGTCAAAAATGGGGCTTGGACCGTATCATCGTTTCAACTTACCAAGCCGTTTCTGGTGCTGGTATGGGAGCGATTCTTGAAACACAACGTGAACTCCGTGAAGTCTTGAATGATGGTGTGAATCCACGTGATTTGCATGCGGAAATCTTGCCTTCAGGTGGTGACAAGAAACACTATCCTATCGCCTTTAATGCTCTTCCACAAATCGATGTCTTTACTGACAATGATTACACTTATGAAGAGATGAAGATGACTAAGGAAACGAAGAAAATCATGGAAGATGATAGCATCGCAGTGTCTGCAACATGTGTTCGTATTCCAGTCTTGTCAGCTCACTCTGAGTCAGTTTATATCGAAACAAAAGAAGTGGCCCCAATCGAAGAAGTGAAAGCAGCCATCGCAGCCTTCCCAGGTGCAGTTCTTGAAGATGATGTAGCGCATCAAATCTATCCTCAAGCTATCAACGCTGTTGGCTCGCGTGATACCTTTGTTGGTCGTATCCGTAAAGACTTGGATGCTGAAAAAGGAATTCACATGTGGGTTGTTTCAGATAACCTTCTTAAAGGTGCTGCTTGGAATTCAGTACAGATTGCAGAAACGCTCCACGAACGTGGATTGGTTCGTCCAACAGCTGAATTGAAATTTGAATTGAAATAATGGTTTAGGAGTTCGAATGAACTCCTTCTTTGAAATAGAGAGGTGTTTTCATGTCTTATCAAGATTTAAAAGAGTGTAAAATCATTACAGCCTTCATTACTCCTTTCCACGAGGATGGTTCCATCAACTTTGATGCCATTCCGGCCTTGATTGAGCATTTATTAGCCCATCACACAGACGGCATTCTTCTAGCTGGAACGACTGCTGAGAGTCCAACTTTAACCCACGATGAAGAGTTGGAACTCTTTGCAGCTGTACAAAAGATTGTTAATGGACGCGTTCCTTTGATTGCGGGTGTAGGTACCAATGATACACGTGACTCGATTGAGTTTGTCAAAGAAGTAGCAGAATTTGGTGGTTTTGCTGCTGGTCTTGCTATCGTGCCATACTACAATAAACCTTCTCAAGAAGGCATGTATCAGCACTTTAAAGCTATTGCAGATGCATCAGATTTACCTATTATCATTTATAACATTCCAGGCCGTGTGGTTGTCGAATTGAATCCCGAAACCATGCTTCGTTTGGCTGACCATCCTAATATTATCGGTGTTAAGGAATGTACTAGCTTGGCCAATATGGCTTACTTGATTGAACACAAGCCAGAAGAGTTCTTGGTCTATACTGGTGAGGATGGAGATGCCTTCCATGCCATGAACCTTGGTGCGGATGGGGTTATTTCTGTTGCCTCCCATACAAATGGAGATGAGATGCACGAGATGTTCACTGCCATTGCAGAAAGCGATATGAAGAAAGCTGCAGCTATTCAACGTAAATTCATCCCTAAAGTCAACGCCCTCTTCTCTTATCCAAGTCCTGCTCCAGTTAAGGCAGTCCTTAACTATATGGGATTTGAAGCTGGACCAACTCGATTACCTCTAGTTCCAGCACCAGAAGAAGATGCCAAACGCATTATCAAAGTTGTTGTAGATGGCGACTACGAAGCAACTAAGGCAACTGTAACAGGTGTCCTAAGACCAGATTACTAATAAAGACAATAAAATCCATGACCGTATGAACGATCATGGATTTTTCTTATTTTCCTAAACAGAATTGGCTAAAGAGTTGGGTAATGAGTTCATCTGGAGCAGCATCGCCAGTGATTTCTCCGAGGATTTCCCAAGTGCGAGTCAAGTCAACTTGAAGCAAGTCAACTGGCATCCCTAGTTCAAGACCTTGGTTAACAGCTTGTAGGCTTTCAACGGCCTTTTCAATCAAGGAAATATGACGGGCATTAGACAAGTAAGTAGCATCTTGTTCGACCAAACCAGCATTTTCAAAGAAGAGGTCGTTGATTCTATCCTCAATCTTATTAATGTTTTGGTTTTTAAGAACTGAAATACGGATGATACCTTCAGGTAGTTCCGAAGTTTCAATCGCTTCAGGCAGATCAGTTTTGTTAAGCAGAATAATGCGGTTGGTATCTTGGCTGATTTCTAAGAGTTGGCGATCTTGGGCGGTCAGTGGCTCACTGGCATTTAATACTAGTAGTACCAAGTCAGCTTCCTTGAGGGCTTTTCTAGAACGTTCGACACCGATTTGTTCCACGATATCATCTGTTTCCCGAATTCCAGCTGTATCAATCAATTTGAGAGGAACACCATTGATGTTGACGTATTCTTCGATGACATCACGGGTGGTACCTGCAATATCCGTTACAATAGCCTTGTCTTCACGTAGGAGGTTGTTGAGTAGGCTGGATTTCCCAACGTTGGGACGACCAATGATAGCTGTTGAAATTCCTTCACGTAGGATTTTACCACGACGAGCTGTTCTAAGGAGATTGGTAAGTAATTGCTCAAACTCCAAGGTCTTTTCACGGACAACAGCAGTAGTGGCTTCTTCAACATCGTCGTATTCAGGATAGTCGATATTAACCTCTACTTGTGCCAGTGTATTGAGAATTTCCTGACGAGTATTGTTAATGAGGTCAGATAAAGAACCGTCTAGTTGTTTGACTGCAATATTCATGGCCTTGTCTGTCTTGGCACGGATGATATCTATAACAGCCTCGGCCTGAGTTAAGTCTACACGACCGTTAAGGAAGGCACGCTTAGTAAATTCACCAGGCTCTGCCATACGAGCACCTTCACGGATAGCCAGTTGGAGAATTTCATTGGTTACGGCGATTCCACCGTGGGTGTTAATCTCGATAATATCCTCACGAGTGAAAGTCTTTGGAGATTTCATAGCCCCAACCATAACCTCATCCATGACCTTGCCTGACTGAGGATCAACAATGTGGCCGTAGTTAAGTGTATGGCTGTCAACCTTACTCAAGTCCTTGCCTTTAAAGATTTTCTGGGCGATAGCAAAGCTATCTGTTCCGCTTAAACGAACAATCCCAATAGCTCCTTCACCTAGTGGAGTGGAGATTGCTGCAATGGTATCAAATTCCCGTGTAATCATTTCAATTCCTTTATAGTTTATTTGTTTGTATAGACTAATATCTCTTAAAATTGTAACAAAATATAGTGTTTTATTCAACGAATGGCACTTATAAAGAAAAGCCTAAGCAGATTGCTTAAGCTTTACTTAGTGCGCATTTCGCCTTGTGGGAAATAGGTTCCTTCAGGCATATCGTTGATAATGACATGAACAGCAGATTGAGGTGCACCAGTGTTGCGAACCACAGCTTCCGTTACTTCCTTGGCTAGGGCTTTCTTTTGCTCTAACGTGCGTCCTTCAAATAAATCGATGCGTACAAATGGCATAATTGAGTCCTCCACTAGTTATTTGATTTCTTCTATTTTACCACAATTTGCCGTTTAAAGCTTTGAGAAAATATGGTATACTAGAATGTAGCAAAAATTTAGAAATGGACGTGAAATAGAAGCATGGCACAGTTGTATTATCGTTATGGGACTATGAACTCAGGAAAAACGATTGAGATTTTAAAAGTGGCCTATAACTATGAGGAGCAAGGAAAGGGAGTTGTGATTATGACTTCGGCTCTGGATACGCGTGACGGTGTTGGCTATGTTTCGAGTCGAATTGGGATGAAAAGACCAGCAGTTGCTATTGAGGAAACGACGGATATCTTTGGGTTCATCCGAGATTTACCTGAAAAGCCCTATTGTGTACTTGTCGATGAAGCCCAGTTTTTAAAGCGTCACCATGTTTACGACCTAGCTCGTGTTGTCGATGAGTTAGATATACCTGTCATGGCATTTGGTTTAAAAAATGACTTTCGTAATGAACTATTTGAAGGTTCTAAACACCTCTTGCTTTTAGCAGATAAGATTGATGAAATCAAGACCATCTGTCAGTATTGCAAGAAAAAAGCGACCATGGTCTTGCGCACGCAGGACGGATTTCCAGTCTATGATGGTGAGCAAATCCAGATAGGTGGGAATGAAACCTATATCTCGGTTTGCCGTAAACATTATTTTGCACCTGAAATCAATAAGGAGAATAAGAAAGAATGAACATCTATGATCAACTACAAGCTGTAGAAGACCGTTATGAAGAGTTAGGAGAATTGCTCAGTGACCCTGATGTGGTATCTGATACCAAACGTTTCATGGAGCTTTCAAAAGAAGAGGCTTCAAGTCGTGATACCGTAACTGCCTACCGCGAATACAAACAAGTCCTTCAAAATATCATCGATGCCGAAGAGATGATTAAAGAATCAGGCGGAGATACGGACTTGGAAGAAATGGCCAAACAAGAATTGAAAGATGCTAAGGCTGAAAAAGAAGAGTACGAGGAAAAACTGAAAATCTTGCTCCTTCCTAAAGATCCAAACGATGACAAGAATATCATCCTTGAAATACGTGGAGCTGCAGGTGGTGATGAAGCAGCCCTATTTGCTGGCGATTTGCTAACCATGTACCAAAAATATGCTGAAGCTCAAGGCTGGCGCTTTGAAGTCATGGAAGCCTCTATGAACGGCGTTGGTGGTTTCAAAGAAGTAGTTGCTATGGTTTCTGGTCAGTCTGTCTACTCTAAACTTAAGTATGAATCAGGTGCTCACCGTGTACAGCGTGTCCCTGTGACAGAAAGCCAAGGGCGTGTTCATACCTCAACAGCGACTGTCCTTGTCATGCCTGAAGTCGAAGAAGTAGAATACGATATTGATCCAAAAGACCTTCGTGTGGATATCTACCACGCATCTGGTGCTGGTGGACAGAACGTCAACAAAGTTGCGACTGCCGTTCGTATTGTTCACTTGCCAACCAATATCAAGGTTGAAATGCAGGAAGAACGTACGCAGCAAAAGAACCGTGAGAAGGCTATGAAGATTATTCGTGCGCGTGTTGCTGACCACTTTGCACAGATTGCTCAAGATGAGCAGGACGCAGAGCGCAAGTCTACTATCGGAACCGGTGACCGTTCAGAACGTATTCGCACTTATAACTTCCCACAAAACCGTGTTACCGACCACCGTATCGGCTTAACCCTTCAAAAACTAGATACGATCTTGTCTGGTAAACTCGATGAAGTTGTGGATGCCTTGGTTCTTTATGATCAAACGCAAAAATTGGAAGAATTAAACAAATAATGAAATTAGCTCAAATTTTTAAGGATTATGAGGAAAAGTTAATAGCACAGGGAGAGGAAGCTGAAAGCCTCTCTTTTGTCTATCGTAGCCTAAAAAATCTGTCATTTACAGACTTTGTTTTTGCTCTTCAGCAAGAAATTTCAGAGGAAGAAAGACGATTTGTAGAGGATATTTACACGAAACTGGCAGCTCATATACCCGCCCAATATATTATTGGTCATGCTGAATTCTTTGGGATGCAGTTAAAAGTAGATGAGCGAGTTTTGATTCCCCGTCCAGAGACAGAAGAGTTGGTGGAACTTATCTTGGCTGAAAATTCTGAGGAAAATCTTAAGGTCCTAGATATCGGGACTGGAAGTGGCGCCATAGCTCTTGGATTAGCTAAAAACAGACCAGATTGGTCAGTAACAGCAGCAGATATTTCCCAAGACGCCTTAGAGCTTGCATCAGAGAATGCTAGAAATCAAAATCTTAATATATTTTTTAAAAAATCTGATTGTTTTGCAGAAATTTCTGAAAAATATGATATAATTGTATCCAATCCACCCTATATCTCTCGTGAAGATGAGTCAGAGGTTGGTTTGAATGTTTTGCATTCAGAGCCTCATCTAGCTCTTTTTGCAGATGAGGATGGCCTAGCTATTTACCGCAGAATTGCGGAAGATGCAAAAGACTATCTCACAGATGGTGGTAAGATTTACCTTGAAATTGGATACAAGCAAGGTCATAGTATTCCTGCGCTTTTTAAGAAACATCTTCCTGAAAAACGAGTACGAACACTCAAGGACCAATTTGGTCAAGATAGGATGGTTGTAGTTGATGATGGACAGGATTAGACAAGAGTTGGAAAAGGGCGGGGCAGTCGTTTTACCTACCGAGACAGTTTATGGTCTCTTTGCTAAGGCCTTAGACGAAAAAGCTGTCGACCATGTTTACCAACTCAAACGTCGTCCTAGAGACAAGGCGCTCAATCTTAATGTCGCTTCTCTCGAGGACATCTTGCATTTTTCAAAGAATCAGCCAACTTATCTACAAAAGCTTGTAGAGACCTTTTTACCAGGTCCCTTGACCATTATCCTTGAAGCCAATGACCGAGTTCCCTATTGGGTCAACTCTGGTCTTTCAACGGTGGGGTTTCGGATGCCGAGTCACCCCATTACACTTGATTTGATTCGAGAGACAGGTCCTTTGATTGGGCCGTCTGCCAATATTTCAGGTCAGACAAGTGGAGTGGCCTATGCTCAAATTCTAGAGGATTTTGACCAAGAGGTTTTGGGTCTGGAGGACGACGCTTTTCTAACTGGACAGGATTCGACTATTTTGGATTTGTCTGGAGACAAGGTGAAAATCTTACGCCAAGGGGCAATTAAACGAGAAGATATTCTTGCTCGGTTGCCAGAGATTTCTTTTGAGGAGGAATGAGATGCTAAGAGATTTGCAAGAAACAGATGTGAATGCTATATGTGAGATTAACCAAGAGGCTTTGGGTTATTCTTTTAGTCCAGAGGACACAGCTAGTCAACTAGCTAGACTATCTCAGGATTCCCATCATTTCCTACTTGGCTATGAGGATGCAGCCAGCCATGTCCTACTTGGATATGTCCATGCTGAAGTTTATGAATCCCTTTATTCCAAAGCAGGATTTAATATCTTAGGCTTAGCGGTTTCACCTCAAGCACAAGGGAAAGGTATCGGTAAAAGCTTACTGCAAGGGTTGGATCAAGAAGCAAAAAGACGGGGTTATGGGTTTATCCGCTTAAACTCTGCTGATCATCGTCTGGGAGCTCATGCATTTTATGAAAAAGTTGGTTATACTTGTGATAAAGTGCAGAAACGGTTTATTCGCATCTTTTAGTTTATTTTCCTATTGAAAAACAAACTAAAGGACCAGTCACACTATAAAGGAGAAGACCTATGATTTTTGACAAAGACGATTTTAAAGCATACGATGCTGATCTATGGAATGCTATTGCCAAAGAAGAAGAACGCCAACAAAACAACATTGAGTTGATTGCTTCGGAAAACGTGGTTTCCAAGGCAGTTATGGCAGCTCAAGGGTCTATCTTGACAAACAAATATGCCGAGGGTTACCCAGGACGCCGTTATTATGGTGGAACTGATGTGGTAGACGTGGTAGAAACTCTAGCTATTGAACGTGCAAAAGAAATTTTCGGTGCTAAATTCGCCAATGTCCAACCTCACTCAGGAAGCCAAGCCAACTGTGCGGCTTACATGGCCTTGATTGAGCCAGGTGATACCGTTATGGGGATGGATTTGGCAGCAGGTGGACACTTGACCCACGGAGCTCCAGTTAGCTTCTCAGGTCAAACTTATAACTTTGTTTCTTACAGTGTGGATCCTGAAACGGAACTCTTGGACTTTGATGCTATCTTGAAACAAGCGCAAGAAGTAAAACCAAAACTAATTGTAGCTGGTGCTTCAGCATATTCTCAAATTATCGATTTCTCAAAATTCCGTGAAATCGCAGATGCCGTTGGTGCTAAGCTCATGGTCGATATGGCCCATATCGCTGGTTTGGTTGCAGCTGGACTTCATCCAAGCCCAGTACCATACGCTCATATCACTACAACAACGACCCACAAAACTCTTCGTGGACCGCGTGGTGGTTTGATTTTGACAAATGATGAGGACCTAGCTAAGAAAATCAACTCAGCTATTTTCCCTGGTATTCAGGGTGGTCCTTTGGAGCATGTTGTGGCGGCTAAGGCGGTTTCCTTCAAAGAAGTTTTGGACCCAGCCTTCAAGGAATATGCTGCTAATGTCATCAAAAACAGCAAGGCTATGGTTGAAGTCTTCTTGCAAGACCCTGATTTCCGTATCATTTCTGGTGGAACTGAAAACCACCTCTTCCTAGTGGATGTGACTAAGGTTGTAGAAAACGGAAAAGTTGCTCAAAACTTGCTAGATGAAGTTAATATTACCCTAAATAAAAACTCAATCCCATACGAAACCTTGTCACCATTCAAGACAAGTGGGATTCGTATAGGATCTGCAGCCATCACTGCACGTGGATTTGGTGAGGAAGAAAGCCGTAAAGTGGCTGAACTCATCATTAAAACTCTTAAAAATGCAGAAAATGAAGCTGTCTTAGAAGAAGTGAGAAGTGAAGTCAAAGCGTTGACAGATGCCTTCCCACTATACGAGGACTAATACTTTTATGGACATTTATATTAAGAAAGCTATTATCCATCAGTTCAGCCCAGACGATACTGAGTTGTTTCTAGCGGATAAATTTCTCAATATCACTCCAAAAATCGAGGAATACCTACGCAAAAAAATCGAACGTGTGTATTCAGATGAAGCTAAGACTGGGATTTTCGAAGAAGAAAATCCCTTCTTCAATCACATCAGGGATGATTTGTTGGAGACATCAGTAACACTGGCTAATCTCTGGAAAGAGGAGTTCAGCATTTCTGAAAATCTCAAGACCAATGACTTGGTTTTTGTTCAGTTTTCTAAAGAAGGCGTTGAACATTTTGCTTTCTTGCGAATTGCCCTGCGTGAGACCTTGACTCACCTCGGAGGAGAAGTTGACAATCCAATCAAGCTAACTCAGAATAACCTTCCTGGATTTGGAACGGGAGCTGATGAGGCTTTGGTGGTCAATCTTCAAAGTCGCAAGTACCACCTCATCGAAAAACGCATCAAGTACAATGGGACTTTTTTAAACTATTTTTCAGAAAATCTCTTAAGCGTTGCCCCTAAGATTTCGCCAAAAAAATCCATCAAGGAACTGGAAAAAACGGCCCAGAGAATTGCAGAGTCCTTTAACACAGATGATTTTCAATTTCAATCCAAGGTCAAATCAGCGATTTTCAACAATCTTGAAGAAAGTAATGAATTGTCACCTGAAAAATTGGCTAATGACCTTTTTGACAACAATCTGACAGCTCGTTTGAGCTTTATCGACCAAGTCAAGGAAGCCGTACCAGAACCAGTCCAGTTTGATGAAATTGATGCCAGTCGCCAATTAAAGAAATTTGAAAACCAAAAACTCTCCTTGTCAAATGGAATTGAGCTCATCGTTCCCAATAACGTCTATCAAGATGCGGAGTCGGTCGAGTTTATCCAAAATGACAATGGAACCTATTCTATCTTAATCAAAAATATCGAGGATATTCAAAGTAAATAATGTTTAAATTTATAAGAAGAGTGCTTGTGCTAGCAGTCTTCCTTTTCGCAGGATACAAAGCTTATCATATCCATCAGGATGTTAAACAAGTCATGACCTACCAACCCATGGTTCGAGAAATCCTCAGTGAAAGAGATACCCCAGCCAATGAAGAGTTGGTGCTCGCCATGATTTATACCGAAACGAAGGGAAAAGAGCGGGATGTCATGCAGTCTAGTGAGTCTGCTAGTGGCGCTACCAATACCATCAAAGACGATGCCTCTAGTATTCGCCAAGGGGTTCAGACACTAACAGATAATCTCTATTTGGCACAGAGCAAAGGAGTAGATGTCTGGACCGCTGTTCAAGCCTATAATTTTGGACCTGCCTATATCGACTTTATCGCTCAGAATGGCAAGGAAAATACTCTGGCCCTAGCCAAGCGTTACTCCCGAGAAACGGTCGCTCCAATCCTTGGTAATACTACAGGGAAGACCTATACCTATATCAACCCTATTTCAATCTTTCACGGAGCTGAACTCTATGAAAACGGTGGAAATTATTACTACTCGAGACAGGTTCGCTTTAATCTCTATATCATGAAATTCTTTAATTTCTTTTAAACATCTGGTTTGACCAGGTGTTTTTTCACTATAAGTTTTCTTTAAGATTGTTTTATTAACCTAGAAAGGTAAAGGAGGGAATATCCCATGAGAAAGAAATTCTTTCTAACAAGCGCTGCAGTACTGTGGGCCGTAACAGCTATGACGAGTGTCCACGCAGCAACCGATGTTCAAAAAGTAATCGATGAAACCTATGTACAACCAGAATATGTTCTAGGTTCTTCTCTATCTGAAGACCAGATAAACCAAACTCTTAGCAAACTTGGCTATGACGCATCAAAAGACACTAAAGATATCAAAACTATGACACCTGATGTCTATTCGAAAATTATGAATGTGGCTAATGACGCTAGTCTACAGCTCTATTCATCAGCCAAGATTCAAAAGCTAGGTGACAAGTCACCTCTAGAAGTCAAGATTGAAACGCCTGAAAATATCACCAAGGTGACGCAGGATATGTACCGTAACGCAGCGGTGACGCTGGGAGTGGAGCATGCAAAAATCACAGTTGCAGCACCCATTCCAGTTACAGGAGAGAGCGCCCTAGCAGGGATTTACTACTCGTTAGAGGCCAATGGTGCCAAAGTACCGCAAGCCAATAAAGACTTGGCTCAAGAGGAACTAAAAGCCTTATCCGATATTAATGCTGAAAACAAGGACAAGTCAGGTTACGATGCCAATAAACTCAATGTCGCTTTGGCAGATATCAAGGCAGGAATCGCAAAGGCAAAAGAAGCCAAAGGCAATCTGACAGAAGAAGATGTCCGCAAAATTGTAGAAGACACACTAAAAAACTACAAACTCGATCAGGTTATAACAGGAAACCAGGTCAATATCATCATCAATTTTGCACTCAACCTCTCAAAGAGTGACATTTTGAACAATGCTGATTTCACTAAAACCCTAAATGACCTCAAGGAAAGCATTGTTTCCCAAGCTGGAGATAGTTTTAAAAATATCAATCTCAACTTTGATGCTAATAAAGCGCTAGAAGAGGGGGGCAACTTCTTTAGCTCTCTTTGGCAAGCCATTGTCAATTTCTTCAAGAGTTTTGGTGCTTAGGTCATTTCATGATATAATAGATGGTAACAGAAATGTTGCCGTCTTTTTTTGTCGGCTGATAGAAAGTGAAAAATATGTTAAAGAAAAATGATATTGTAGAAGTTGAAATTGTCGATTTGACCCATGAAGGTGCTGGGGTGGCCAAGGTAGAAGGTTTGGTTTTCTTTGTAGAGAATGCTCTACCAACTGAGAAAATCCTCATGCGTGTCCTTAAAGTCAATAAAAAGATTGGCTTTGGGAAGGTTGAAGAATACCTTACACATTCTCCGCATCGTAATCAAGACTTAGATTTGGCTTACCTGCGTTCAGGCATAGCCGACTTGGGGCATCTTGCTTATCCAGAGCAGCTCAAGTTTAAAACTAAGCAAGTCAAGGATAGTCTCTACAAGATTGCTGGCATTAGAGATGTAGAGGTCGCTGAAACACTAGGTATGGAACATCCAGTCAAGTATCGCAATAAGGCACAGGTGCCCGTTCGTCGAGTGAATGGTGTCTTGGAAACTGGTTTTTTCCGTAAGAATTCGCATGACCTTATGCCTCTTGAAGATTTCTTTATCCAGGATCCTGTCATTGACCAAGTTGTGGTAGTTCTACGCGATTTGCTTCGTCGTTTTGATTTAAAACCTTATGACGAAAAGGAACAGTCTGGCTTGATTCGAAATCTTGTAGTGCGACGTGGTCATTATTCAGGACAAATCATGGTGATTTTAGTAACAACTCGTCCTAAAGTTTTTCGTGTTGAGCAATTGATTGAACAACTCATCAAGCAGTTCCCAGAGATTGTCTCCGTCATGCAAAATATCAACGACCAGAATACCAATGCTATTTTCGGCAAGGAGTGGCGTACACTTTATGGTCAAGATTACATTACCGACCAGATGTTGGGAAATGACTTCCAAATCGCTGGCCCAGCCTTTTACCAGGTCAATACTGAAATGGCGGAGAAACTCTATCAAACAGCCATTGACTTTTCAGAGTTAAAAGCAGATGATGTGGTTATCGATGCCTATTCAGGGATTGGAACGATTGGATTATCCGTTGCGAAGTATGTCAAGGAAGTCTACGGTGTTGAAGTGATTCCAGAAGCAGTTGAGAATAGCAAAAAGAATGCCCGACTAAACAATATCTCAAACGCCCACTATGTCTGTGACACAGCTGAAAATGCTATGAAGAATTGGGTTAAAGAAGGTATTCAACCAACTGCCATTCTTGTTGACCCACCACGCAAGGGATTGACCGAAAGCTTTATCAAAGCAAGTAGCCAAATTGGAGCTGACCGCATTGCCTATATCTCTTGTAATGTCGCAACCATGGCGCGTGATATCAAACTATACCAAGAGTTGGGATATGAATTGAAGAAAGTACAGCCGGTTGATTTGTTTCCACAAACGCACCATGTTGAGTGTGTAAGCTTGTTAGTGAAACGCAGTTAATCCTCAAAAGATTCACCCAAACCTTTTGAGTCCCACATACGCATCATGCGGAGGCGGTGTCACTGCTTGTACGAGCTGATTAAACAAGGGTGTAGCTAGTGAAAGTCCTACAGTAAGGAGTTTAAACATGAAATTCCATGAATTTGGTGATAAGAATTTGCCTCCTATTTTACTGATACATGGTGGTGGCAGTTCTTGGTGGAATTATCTTCGTCAAGCACGAATCTTGTCAAAAGAATACCGTATTATTCTACCCAATTTGAATGGCCACGGCGAGGAATATCAACTTGATTATGTTTCTACTGAAGATTCTGCTTTGGAGATTCTAGACTATATCAAAGCAAACTGTGGTGGGAAATTGTTTGCAATCGGTGGTGTTTCACTTGGTGGTCAAATTGCCATGGAGTTTTTGTCTTTAGACAGTGAAATTGCTGAGAAGGCCATCATAGATGGAAGCCTCTGTATTCCTCAACCAAGGTTAGCTAAAATCAGCATCTTTCTAGTGTCTCTATTTGGTAAACTGATGTTCAATAAATTCTCTTGCAAACTTCAGTTCAGCATGATGAACAAACTCTATCCTAAACTGGCTTTTCCAGAGGAAATAAAAGCTTATTATTTGGAGGATTTGCCAAGGACGCCTATCAAAACATTGGTGACCATTTACAAAAACTATATGGGATGTTACAAGCTGAAAGATATGATTTCTGCTAGCAAGGCTCAGGTTCTGTATATCTATGGTGAAAAAGAATTGAACTGTGTGAAAGAATCAGCGAAATTATTTCATCAGCTACATTCAAATACAATTTTGTATGAAGCAAAGGGCTATAACCACGGCTATTTATCAGCTTACCTAACTTATGAGTGGATTGATTTGGTGGTGCCATTTTTAAAGAGTGACTCATTAGAAATGTGTAACGAATCTGATATGCCATAAGGAGGAAACGGATGCTAGGAGCAATAGTTGGAGACATTGTAGGTTCAGTTTATGAATGGAACAATATCAAAACGAAGGACTTTCCTTTATTTAGGAAAGACTGCTTTTTTACAGATGATACGGTAAGTCCGAACCGCTGAGTGTGTAGCTTTGCTGGTAAAAGCGTAAAAATCTTATAACAAAAGAACTTAAGAAAGTATTGAAACAAAGGCTTTTGCCGTAAGAGATATTTTAGTATTATGCCTGAAATTAAAATAGGCTAAGAGTAGATTTGTGAGTTTTGAACAATTTTTCCTAGCATACTTAGGAATGGAGAGATAAGATGACATGGACTAAGGAATATTTTTCTAAAATTGAATTTATTATTCATTGTGGTTGTGAAATTTTTGGTTATTTTGAGTGTAATCTGATGAACTCTGAACTGTCCTACCAAGAGTGTGGGAATACTGGAATGATCGTTTTTGAACATAGTCAGAAACTATCCGAAAAAGCCTTATCTAAACTCATGAAATATACGCGACTTATTGATTTTGAGAAATATAGAAAGGGGAACAATTCAAATAAGAATGATAAAGTTATTGGTTATAGAGATGCATTTTCGATAACTTTCAAGGGCTATAGTCAAGATGGACAAGCTTTATTGATATATAATATGGACTATGTTTACAAGGATTGGTACAATAGACCCGTTGATAACTTGTACAGTTTTATAAGCGAAACCTATTTTTCAGATTTTCAAAATAATAGATGTTTTATTGCTCAAGGGCTGATGGCTGGTGTACTTCCGTTTTAGGTATAATATGAAGATGTAGTACATAGTGGAATCAAAAAAGTTTTTTAATTATAATTTGATTAGATGAATACCTATAAATTACACAAAATTCGTTAATAGATAATTTTAAAACTATAGTTGATGGTCAAATTCCCAATATCTTACAAGGAGGAAACGGATGCTAGGAGCAATTGTTGGAGACATTGCAGGTTCAGTTTACGAAAGTAACAACATCAAAACGAAGGATTTTCCTTTATTTTGTGAGGATTGTTTTTTCACGGATGATACGGTAAGTCCGAACCACTGAGTGTGTGAGTTTGTTAGTGAAACATTTTTAATATTTATAAGATTTAAAGTTGATTACAAAAAAGGAAGTATTATCATGGGAATATTCGATGATTTTGAGTACAAAGAAAACTACCAAGATGAAGAAAAAGTAATTGAAGTACTTAAAAAGATTTTAAGAGCAATTCATCTAAATAATTATAGAGATATTTTGGATTGTGTTGATGGTTCAGAAGTTGATGATGTAAGAGAGTTACTTGAATATATTGACGATTCATTACAATTAAATGATTTTGATAAAATTGATGAATATGGTGTAGATTGTAATTTCCATCCGAATTATGAGTACTCCCAACTACAAGTTTATGAATTTAATGATCAAACTGGCTTTGTTGTTGAATATGAGATGACCTCCGATTCTGAATTAGTAGATTTAACCCTACAATTAGAATTTTTATACAATAATGATGGTTACAAAATAACTTCTATAGATGTCGATCCTGGATAAACAACACTTAATTATCTTCGTTATATGATAAATGCATATATTAAGGCTAGATAATTTGATTGTAAGTTACTTAAAATATCGGTTAGTTTTTCAAATATTGGGAGAATGAAAGATGTATATAATGGAATTGTGCCAAAATGATTATTCTAAAGATTTTGTCGTATTTGATTCTTTAGAAGATGGAAAAGACTTTGTTTCTCACTGATGATACGGTAAGTCCGAACCGCTGAGTGTGTGAGTTTGTTAGTGAAATGTTGCTAATCCTCAAAATAAAGAAGCCAAAATTCCATTATTTTGAGATGAAAACCTAAACTGTTTTTTAGGAGGTGAAATATTGATAGAAAGCAGACCTATGTTTGAAAAAATCACATCCTTTGATGAATTTAATAAATATTACTGGTATCGTGATGAACTTTCACAGATATGCAAGTCATTAGGGCTTGAATATAGAGGTACAAAACAAGAACTCAATGATATTATTGAGCAGTACTTTAAGGGGAATTTGATTAAAAAATCATCAGTAAAAAGAAAAAAGAAACAAGTAGAAGTCGTTACCTTAGATACGCCCTTACTTGAATGTGGATTTTCCTTTAATGCACACTTTAGAGAATATTTCTCAACTTTAACAGGTGTTTCGCCCTTTAAATTTACTGCTGATATGGCCACTGCTTGGAGAAAAGTCAAAAGAGAACATGATTTGAGTTTTACAATCCAAGATATGCTAAAAGTTTATTATGGAGATTCAGATTATGCCAAGTATGATCATTCAGTTTGTCAATGGAACCAATTTTTAAAGGACTTCTGTGCAGACGAAAATAGTCGCAACTACTCGAATAAACTAAAAGTAGCTTCCATTCTTTGGAAAGAAGTTAGAAATTCAAGTAATGAAAAAATTTATTCAAAAAATCTTTTGACTGAATATGCTGATAAAATAAACGAGTATGGCGAGGTAGTTCAATAGAAGTGACCTGATTTTGATATTTTTGATTTGACTGCTGTTGACTTAGCTTAATTAAAGCAGCCTTTAACTTTAAAGTAAGCGATAATCATTTTAAGCGATTTTAAGCAAGTCAAGGATATTTTTTGAAGACGGAGTAAATAGTGAGCTAGTGTAGATTTACACACATCTATTTGTCTTTTTAAACGGATTTATATAATTAAAAAATATGGAGGATATTTTATGATACAAGTAAATGAGTTTATTAATAAAGTAGATATTACAGATAGTGATAATGTCAATTGTGAATTTGAAGTACGTAAAAAGGCAATGGATTTTTATAAGAAGTATCCTTTTTATGAGGAAGATGATTGGAAGATTATTAAGTTTCAAAACTCAGTTGATAAATATAATAAATTAAAGAATAATAAAGATATTGAAGCATACAAAGAAAAATCAAAATCAGGATATAAGGGAGCTCATTTGCTTGTCAATAAATCGAAAGGTATTGCACTTACGGCTGACATTCTTACTTCAATCACTGTTCCGTATAAAAAAATTACCAATGTTGAACCTAGCTTGAAAGGTGGTAAAGAAATAAAAGACGGGATATTAAAAGGTGATTTAGAAATACCACATGATTTGGAACCTTATTTTAAAGCTTTTGCTATTGTTTACTATTGGTGTGGAAATATGATGCCAGTGGTGGAAAGTTTCCTCCCTGGAAGTGATGGAGCAGACAACTGGCTTTGGAAAATGAAGACGATAATTGACTGTCATACATCTGGTGCTAATCAAAAATGGAGAAATTGGATTAAAGAAAACTGGGGAGAAGATCTAAACAAATTCATCACAGATTACTATTTTGAAGATTGTTTTGACAAGGATAGTTTAACCATAAAAAATATTGTTCCAAGTCTCAAAAAAGACTATGTTGTTTCATTAAGTTGTTATTACTTACATCTCCTTCAAGAAAATGAACATAAATTAGCAAAAGAATTTTTACTTAATCATGTAAAAGTGATTATTCAAAGAAGTTACCGAATTGAAAATAAATTTCATGGGGATTGGAAGAAAAAGGAAGGGGACGAGGTAAAAGAAATTTTTAAAGAAATTTTCGCGCAAGCTAGATTTAATGGCAAACAGATTAATAAATTAATTTCTTTATTTTAGATAGGTAAGTGACAATATTTAGGAGCTAATCGTCTGATATTGTCTACTGATCTTTATTCAAATTATATTTTATATCTTCAAAATTCTTAGTAAACGCTTTGTCTATGTTTTTTAAATTAATCCCCAGTACGTCAGATTTTTCTTTTCAGAGATTTCATTATATAATAGCAGTACGTTTAGTTGCACATGATGAAATAGAAACATTTCTAACGAATATTAAGGAGAAAATAAATGAAAAAAGCAATGGTAATTATCAACCCTACCTCTGGTGGGGAAAAGGCTTTGGATTATAAGGTCAAACTGGAGAATAAAGCCAAAGATTATTTTGAGCATGTGGAAACCAAAATTACTGAAAAAGCACTGGATGCAACACTCTTTGCTGAGGAAGCGTCTCGTGAGCAGTACGATGCAGTGGTTGTTTTCGGTGGAGACGGGACTGTCAATGAAGTTATTTCGGGTATTGCTGAGAGAGACTACACTCCGAAGTTAGGGATTATCCCTGGCGGTACGGGCAACCTCATTACGAAACTGTTGGAAATCAATCAAGACATCGATGGCGCGATTGATGAACTCGATTTTAACTTAACCAATAAGATTGATATTGGTAAAGCAAATGACAACTATTTTGGTTATATCTTTAGTATCGGTTCTCTGCCTGAGGCGATTCACAATGTGGAGATCGAGGACAAGACAAAATTCGGTATTTTAGCCTATGCTGTAAATACCATGAAGTCTGTGATGACGGATCAGGTCTTTAACATTAAGATTGAGACAGAAAATGGAAATTATGATGGTGAAGCGAGTCATGTTTTGGTTCTCTTGACAAATTACTTCGCTGATAAGAAAATCTTTGAAGAAAATAAAGACGGCTATGCCAATATTTTGATTCTAAAAGATGCTTCTCTATTCTCTAAATTATCCGTCATTCCAGATTTACTAAAAGGGGATGTTGTCGGAAATGATAATATTGAGTATATCAGAGCGCGAACCATTAAGATTTCTTCAGATAGTGAATTGGAGTCAGATGTTGACGGCGATAAGTCGGATAACCTACCTGTAGAAATCAAGGTACTAGGCCAGCATATTGAAGTCTTTTCACAACCGAAAGAGTAGAAGGTAGAAACAAGTTTGTCTTTCACTGAGAAATAAAGTTTTATATCAAAGATTGGAGGAGGAATGAATTCTCTATTTGATGAATTTCGAACAATTTGTTCTCATTTAAACCAAGTCGGAATCACACCGACGCTCATGGGGTCTTTGGGGTTTGAATACCGTTCAAATGAAGATTGGGAGCCGTCTGACATTGATATTCATGTTCCTGGAGATCCTAGAGGCTGGGAAGCGCCTGATCATCTCAGAATTTATGACTGGGACAAGATAATGAAAGTGATGAACCACTTGGGCTATAACTTGGTAGATATTCACGAGCACGAATTCCAAAAAGATGGTCTGAGCGTTGAATTTGGGAGTATCAATTCATTACCAGATTTTGCAGAAGTTTCGGAATCAGATATAGAGTTGATTCATCTCGAGGACATCACGTTTCGTGTTCCAAGTTTGGAACAGTATTTCAGTATATACAAAGCTTCTTCCCAAGATTCCTATCGAAATGACCACAATAACAATAAAGATTTTAAAAAGATAGAGTGGCTGGAAAGACATTTGTAAAATCATATGTAGAAGACAGTAAAGCAAATCGATTTGCTGTTTTTTTGTATTGATTGAAAGTGGGGCAATTTGTTGAGTTCATGATATAATTGATATAATATACTTAGATTCCGCTATATAGGAGGAAAGAGATGAAAAAACGTACTTTGGTTTGGCTAGTTTTAGCCCTTGTAGTATTTGGAGGAGGCGCATGGATGGCACAGAAAACAAATTTATTTGGAGGAGTATTTCTTAGTCCGCGAGCCAAGCAGTTGGCTTATTTGAAGGAGCATGAAGAAGAAATTGTAAAATTTGTAAAGTCTAAAAATTCAAAGATTGAATCTGTTCAGATGGATTGGAATAGTTTAACTGTTGAACAGATAGGGAATGGAACTCCACAGGGGGGAGGTTATAATCTATCAGTGAAGGGTTCTTTTAATCATATAAAGGATTCTGACTTTACAATAGATTTTCGATTAAAAAATAAAAATGATGTGCCTTCAATAGATAGGATTGGTATGTATAATCAGCCTAGAGTGTTAAAAAATGGAGGTTGGGACAAGTATGACGAATAGTAACCTAAAAACCTTTGATAATTTTTATGCAGATTTAACATTATTCCTCATTGCTTATTAACTTAGAATACTTGCTAAAAGTATTTTTTTTTACATTCATGATATAATATACTTAGATTCCACTATATAGGAGGAAAGAGATGAAAAAACGTACTTTACTTTGGCTAGTTATAGCTCTTGTAGTATTTGGAGGAGGCGCATGGATGGCACAGAAAACAAATCTATTTGGAGGAATAACTCTGAGCCCACGGGCTAAGCAGTTGGCTTATCTGAAGGAGCATGAAGATGAGATGGCGAACTTTATAAAGTCTAGAAATCCTAAAGTCGAAAGTGTCCAATTTGATTGGGATAGTATGAAAGTAGAAAATATAGGAAATGGTACCCCTCAAGGTGGGGGATATATTATAACATTGGATGGAAAAATAAATAACAATGAAGATACTGAATTTACAATTGGTTTCCCTATAGAATATAATAGCAATAGTATTCCCAATATTAAGAAAATTTCTGAAATGCAACCGATAAGAGTTTTGAAAGGCAACGTATGGGAGATTTATGACTAACAGTAATTTAAAAACCTTTGATAATTTTTATGCGGATTTAGCGCAATCGGCTTATATTGGTCGTCCCAATAATTTTCCACCTAAAAATAATTCAATAGAAGCAAGAGTGTTTGACTATTCAAAAGAAATAATTTATAACGAAGAAATCACCCCCGGAGGTAAACATCTACCCCATAATGGTAGAGTCTACTTGCAGCCGGATCCTGATTTGCGAGATACTTATAAAGTCACATCGATACCAGTTCCTGATGCGAATGGGATGAGGCAGGATATTCATCACAAACGTTATCAAAAAGGACTGTTAACTGATGATGAAGCTGGTTTCAGTGCCTACTACTTAACGGATACGCCTACCTTGACTAATGATACTACGAAAACTTATATGACTATCCGCGGCAGTGATGCCATCAGTAAAGAAAATTGGAACGACTGGATTGACAACGACGCTAAGTTCGCTCTCAATCATATCCATACGCCGCAAGCCAAGTTAGCGACAGTAGGAATGAAAACGAAGATCGCAGAGATGCGCGAAAAAGCTCCGCAAGCTACGATGGACATCACAGGTCACTCCCTAGGAACCATTGTCTCTGCCCAAGGAGTAGCGGGCCTTAGCGATGAGGAACTTGAGAAAATCGGCAAAGTCGTCCTCTTTGATGGCCCAGACACGACAAAGAGTTTAAAGAAAATGGGCCTCAGTGATGAGAAAATCAAAAAGATTAGCGAAAAGATAGAGTACTATGTCAATCCTTTTGATGTCGTGGGTATGCTTAACCGCGAGCATACCATCACTAAATTACCTGGGGACTCCGATGAACCACTTAAAAAACCCGTCGGTAAAGTCAATGTCCTTGTCCCCTTGCATTATACCCAGATTACTGATCCGGAAAGCTCCCATGACTTTGGTGTTTTCCAATCGGATGGAAAGGGGAATTTATTGACTGCGTCTGAGGATTTTCACCCAGAATTGCTCAGGGCAGGTGAAAAGCTGGCTCGACTGATAGCGACAACGTTGGATTCCCTCCGAGCTTTAGGAGTTGATGAAAATGTAGCCTCAAATGTTTTAAATTCCATTATGAGAGGTGAGTTTAAAATAAAGGCAGCTATTGGTTATTCAGTTTACGAGAATTTTACAACTGAATATAGTAAAATCGTCGAAGAAGCTCGTCAGGAATCTATAAAGTGGGATCGAGAAGCTATTCCTCGTTATCAGGAACAACTGAGAAATGGCAATCTTACAGGAGAAAAGAGGATTTTGGTTCGAGCTCAGTTGCTTCAGACAGCAGCCCAGTTGGCAAATTTTGACATGGAAGACAAAGTTAAATCTGTGAAAACCTTACTTTCAGATGCTAAGGAAGATATTCAAAATATGATAAAAGAAACAAGACAGACAGCCTTTGACATGGTGGGATATTTGTCAAGTTCAGAAGTTACGAATCTGCTTTCTGGTTTTGATACAACAAGCTTTTGGGATGAAGGCGTTACCAGTGACACGAAGACTGCAGCAACATCCTTCCTGACACAAATTGAGCAACTAGGGGAAAGTCTGGTTAAAGCTAGTGGCTCCTTTGAGACCATAGATACAGATAGAGCTGAAGATTTTAACAATCTATTGGCGGATGTAAAACAAACATGGAGGGGTAAAAATGGTAGTGCTAACTGATGAGGATACTTTAATTACAAGAGAGCAGCTCGATAGAGGCTTTAAGGAAAAGATGAAGGCGCAAGAACGACAAGCGATTCGGGCCTTGGTAACTGCAAAAGAACTGTCCATCCTTGCTAAAGGAGCAGAATTAGCTAAAAAGTTGCAAGAAGCGGCCTCAGATATGCAAGAATACGCTTCAAAGACCTATGTAAACAATATTAAGGGCGGATTTGAGGGTAAAGCTGCAGAAGCTGCAGAGACTTACTTGACCCAGACCATGCAAACCCCTACGTTACAAAGTCCGATCAAAAACTAGGAGAAAACTTGTGATGGATAAAAAGGAACTTCAGAAACTAGAGGATGAGCATAATCGTAAATTACGAGACTTAGAGCGTTTGGAGATGGATTTGGATGATGATTTCCACAAGTTTAGCAGGGAGACGGATAATCTCCTAGAGGCGCTTTCCTATGCCTGTAGAGACAGTAGTTTTGCTGAAATTCAACCATATATCTTTGAGATAGAGAACAATTTAGACAGCTATCATCAACTGTATAAGAATCGTATAGAGAATGTGTTGGAAGCTCGTCATCAAGAGAATAAAAATTTTTACAAAAGGTTAGAAGAAAAGGATCTTTAACAGAGTCCTACAAGTTCTTTTGAATAGTTGGGAATGTTTTGCTATTTAATTAGTGATAGATATAAAAACAAGTTCCTTGCGACTACAAGGAACTTGTTTTTATGTGGATTAGTTTTTAGAAGCCGCTTGGAATTCAGGGTTTTTCCATGCTTCATCAATGATAGCTTGCAATTCTTTTGCAGATGCTTGCATTTTTTGAGTTTCCGCATCGTTCAATGGGATGTTTACTGGACGAACGATACCGTGTGCACCAACAACAGCTGGTTGACCGATAAAGACATCTTTCACACCGTATTGACCTTCTTGGAATACAGAAAGTGGAAGTACTGCATTTTCGTCATCAAGGATTGCTTTTGTGATACGAGCAAGCGCTACTGCGATACCGTAGTATGTAGCTCCTTTTTTGTTGATGATTGTGTAGGCAGCGTCACGAACACCTTCGAACAATTCAATCAATTCAGCTTCTTGAACGTTTTGAGTATCTTTAAGGAATTCTTCAAGGTTTACACCAGCGATGTTGGCATGTGACCAAACCGCAAATTCAGAATCTCCATGTTCACCCATGATGTAGGCGTGAACTGAACGAGCATCAACATCCAATTTTTCAGCAAGTGCTTGACGGAAACGAGCTGAGTCAAGTGAAGTACCTGAACCGATAACACGTTCTTTAGGGAATCCAGAGAATTTCCAAGTTGAGTAAGTCAAAACGTCAACTGGGTTAGCCGCAACAAGGAAGATACCATCAAAACCTGATTCAACAACTTGTGTCACAATTGATTTGTTGATAGCCAAGTTTTTACCTACAAGGTCAAGACGAGTTTCACCTGGTTTTTGAGGAGCACCTGCAGTGATAACAACAAGGTCAGCGTCAGCACAGTCAGAGTATTGAGCAGCGTAGATTTTTTTAGGTGAAGTGAAGGCAAGGGCGTGGCTAAGGTCAAGCGCATCACCTACAGCTTTTTCGTGTAATTGAGGAATTTCGATAATTCCAAGCTCTTGTGCAATTCCTTGGTTAACAAGTGCAAAAGCGTAAGATGAACCTACGGCACCGTCACCAACAAGGATCACTTTTTTGTGTTGTTTAGTTGAAGTCATTATCTAAACATCTCCTTCATTTTTTTTAGGGGAATCCCCAGACACTTTCATTCTATCACTTTTAAAAAACTTTGTCACGAATATTCTATTCGGTTATCGATGTAAACGTTTTAGCGATTTCCAAAGACTGAAATGAAGGACAAATTATGGTATAATATATCTAATTACTAATAGTGAAATGAGGCATTTATGAATGCAGGATAGAAATTTAGTGAATGTCAATCTGACAAAGGAGATGAAGACTAGCTTTATCGACTACGCCATGAGTGTTATCGTAGCGCGTGCTCTTCCTGATGTTCGAGATGGCTTAAAACCAGTTCACCGTCGTATTCTTTACGGAATGAATGAATTGGGGGTCACTCCAGATAAACCCCATAAAAAATCAGCCCGTATCACAGGGGATGTTATGGGTAAATACCACCCACACGGAGATTCCTCTATTTATGAAGCTATGGTCCGCATGGCCCAGTGGTGGAGTTACCGTTACATGCTCGTTGATGGGCATGGAAACTTTGGTTCCATGGATGGGGACGGTGCTGCCGCGCAACGTTACACTGAGGCACGTATGAGCAAGATTGCTCTTGAAATGCTTCGTGATATCAATAAAAATACAGTTGATTTTGTAGACAACTACGATGCCAATGAACGTGAACCCTTGGTTTTGCCAGCTCGTTTTCCAAACCTTTTGGTCAACGGGGCAACTGGGATTGCCGTAGGGATGGCTACCAACATTCCTCCTCACAACCTTGGTGAAACCATTGATGCCGTGAAGCTGGTCATGGACAATCCAGATGTGACTACTAAGGACTTGATGGAAGTCTTGCCTGGTCCAGACTTTCCAACTGGTGCCCTTGTTATGGGGAAATCAGGTATTCATAAGGCCTACGAAACTGGTAAAGGTTCGATTGTTCTTCGTTCTCGTACTGAAATCGAAGAAACTAAGACTGGCCGTGAACGAATCGTTGTAACGGAATTTCCATACATGGTTAATAAAACCAAGGTGCATGAGCATATTGTTCGCTTGGTTCAGGAAAAACGGATTGAGGGCATTACTGCAGTCCGTGATGAATCCAACCGTGAAGGGGTTCGTTTCGTTATCGAAGTCAAACGCGATGCCTCCGCAAATGTTATCCTTAACAATCTCTTCAAGATGACCCAGATGCAAACCAACTTTGGTTTCAATATGCTGGCGATTCAGAATGGCGTACCGAAAATCTTGTCTCTTCGTCAAATTTTGGATGCTTATATCGAGCACCAAAAGGAAGTGGTTGTTCGTCGTACCCGTTTTGACAAGGAAAAAGCAGAAGCGCGTGCGCACATCTTAGAAGGTCTTTTAATTGCACTTGACCATATAGACGAGGTAATCCGTATCATCCGTGCTAGTGAAACGGATGCCGAAGCACAAGCTGAGTTGATGAGCAAGTTTAAACTTTCAGAGCGTCAAAGTCAGGCTATCCTTGATATGCGTCTTCGTCGTTTGACAGGATTGGAACGTGATAAGATTCAGTCTGAGTATGATGAATTGATTGCCTTGATTGCAGATTTGGCCGATATTCTTGCCAAACCTGAGCGTGTGGCCCAAATCATCAAAGAGGAGCTGGACGAAGTCAAACGCAAGTTTGGTGACAAGCGCCGTACTGAGTTGATGGTCGGAGAAGTCTTAACTCTTGAAGATGAAGATTTGATTGAGGAGACGGATGTCTTGATTACCCTTTCTAACAAGGGCTACATTAAACGTCTGGACCAAGGTGAGTTCACTGCCCAAAAACGTGGTGGCCGTGGAGTCCAAGGTACTGGTGTTAAGGATGATGACTTTGTGCGTGAGTTGGTTTCAACCAGCACTCATGATCACCTGCTCTTCTTTACTAATAAAGGACGTGTCTATCGCCTTAAAGGCTATGAAATTCCTGAATATGGGCGTACAGCTAAGGGCTTGCCAGTTGTCAATCTTTTGAAGTTGGACGAAGGGGAGAGCATTCAGACCATCATCAACGTTGAGTCTGAACGTAGTGATGACGCCTATCTCTTCTTTACAACTCGTCACGGTATCGTGAAGAGAACCAGCGTCAAGGAATTTGCTAACATTCGTCAGAATGGACTTAAGGCCTTGAATCTCAAGGATGAGGATGAGTTGATCAATGTCTTGCTGACAGAAGAAGATACAGATATTATCATTGGTACCAAGTTTGGTTATGCTGTTCGCTTTAATCAGTCAGCTGTTCGTGGAATGAGCCGTATCGCGACAGGTGTCCGAGGAGTCAATCTTCGTGAAGGTGATACAGTAGTTGGCGCAAGTGTTATTACTGACCAGGATGTGGTTCTTATCATCACTGAAAAAGGTTATGGTAAACGTACTCTTGCTACTGAATATCCAACTAAAGGCCGTGGTGGTAAAGGGATGAAGACAGCCAATGTTGCTGAGAAAAATGGTCCTCTTGCAGGCCTCCTCACTGTTAAAGGTGATGAAGACCTGATGATTATCACGGATACAGGGGTCATAATTCGAACAAATGTTGCCAATATTTCACAAACAGGACGCTCAACTATGGGAGTTAAGGTGATGCGTCTAGATCAGGATGCTAAGATTGTGACCTTTACAACAGTTGCTGCAGCAGAAAAAGAAGAAGTTGGGACTGAAATTGAAACAGAGAGTGAAGTATAATGTCTGAAAAAGATAATAAAAAGAAAAAAAAGAAACGCAGAAACCTGCTGACCAATATCCTAGCAGTCTTTCTCATCCTCTTGTCTTTGGTCTTGATTTTTAATTCAAAGATCCGAAACATGTTTATGGTTTGGAATACCAATAAATATCAAGTCAGTCAGGTGACTAAGGAAAAGATTGAAGAGAATAAAGAGGCAGAAGGAAATTTCGATTTTGATTCTGTCAAATCAATCTCATCAGAAGCGGTGTTAGCTGCCCAGTGGGATGCTCAACAACTTCCAGTCATAGGAGGGATTGCCATTCCTGAAGTAGAGATCAACCTGCCTATTTTTAAAGGTTTAGATAATGTAAACTTGTTCTACGGGGCAGGGACCATGAAAGCAAATCAGAAAATGGGGGAAGGCAACTATTCACTAGCCAGCCACCATATCTTTACTGCTGAAAATGCAAGCCAAATGCTCTTTTCACCTTTAGTCAATGCCAAAGCGGGGATGAAAATTTATCTGACTGATAAAGATAAAGTATACACCTATGAGATTCGTGAGGTGAAGCACGTGACGCCTGATCGCGTAGACGAAATTGAAGACCGTGATGGTATCAAAGAAATCACATTGGTAACCTGTGTCGACTATGATGCGACAGAGCGAATTATTGTTAAAGGTGATTTTAAAGAAGTTAAAGCATATTCAGAAACATCTGATGATGTCCTTAGTGCCTTTAATAAACCATATAAACAGCGTTATTAACAAATAAAAGAACCAGTGAAGAAGAAAATCGCTGGTTTTTGTGTGAACAAAGAGAACTAAAAAAACTTTTAAAGAAAAATATGAAAAGTATTACAAGTGAAATTTTTTGAACAAAATTTTCATATTTCACGGGAAACGCTTTCTTGAAATCAAGAATTATGTTATAATATTCACAAATAAAAGTTTTAGGAGTTTTTTATGGTCTCTTCAGAATTTATCTCAAAGATTGAATTTGCTTGTAAGAAGAAAGAAAGTCTTTATAGCCAAAGCAAGTTTAAGTATGCGATTCGTTCCATGTTTGCAGGTGCCTTTCTAACATTTAGTACGGCTGCGGGTGCAGTTGGGGCTGACTTGATTAATAAGATCGCACCAGGCAGTGGTCGCTTCCTCTTCCCATTCGTTTTTGCTTGGGGATTGGCCTACATTGTTTTCTTGAATGCTGAGCTAGTAACTTCAAATATGATGTTTTTGACAGCTGGTAGTTTCTTGAAAAAAATCTCATGGAGAAAAACAGCTGAGATTTTACTTTACTGTACCTTGTTCAATCTCATAGGAGCTTTGATAGCAGGTTGGGGCTTTGCCCACTCAGCAGCCTATGCAAATCTGACACATGATAGCTTCATTTCAGGGGTTGTTGAGATGAAATTAGGTCGTTCAAATGAGTTAGTCTTACTTGAAGGTATTTTAGCCAATATCTTTGTAAACATTGCCATTCTCTCCTTTGTTTTGGTGAAAGACGGTGGGGCCAAACTTTGGCTTGTTTTGTCAGCTATTTACATGTTTGTATTCTTAACAAACGAACACATTGCAGCCAACTTTGCTTCTTTTGCGATTGTTAAGTTCAGTGTTGCAGCTGATTCCATCGCAAACTTTGACATACCTAATATCCTTCGTCACTGGGGTGTAACCTTTATCGGGAACTTCATTGGAGGTGGCCTCTTGATGGGATTACCATATGCCTTTCTCAATAAGAACGAAGATACTTATGTTGATTAAAGAAATGAGCACGAGTCAATCGTGCTTTTTTGTTTGAGGTGTAAGACTAGTCATAGTCGTTCCTTATATCAAAATATAAAAAAACGGTATTGGAAAAGACTAGCCTAAGATGATACAATATCCGTAATGAAGCTATTTGGAGGTCGTCTTATGACTCGTGATTTTAAATTTGAAACTCTACAATTACATGCTGGGCAGGTGGTTGATCCAGCTACCAAGTCTCGTGCAGTGCCGATTTATCAGACAACATCCTTTGTATTTGATGACACGCAGGAAGGGGCGGATCTTTTTGCCTTGAGAAAACCAGGGAATATCTATACCCGTATTACCAATCCTACAACAGCTGCCTTTGAAGAAAGAATCGCTGCTCTTGAAGGTGGTGTTGGGGCTCTTGCGACAGCATCTGGTATGGCTGCCGTAACCTACACTATTTTGGCTCTTGCTCACGCAGGTGACCACGTAGTAGCAGCTTCAACCATTTACGGTGGAACCTTCAATCTCTTGAAAGAAACCCTTCCTCGTTATGGAATCACAACAACATTTGTGGATGTGGATAACTTGGAGGAAGTGGAAGCAGCTATCAATGACAATACCAAGCTTGTCTTGATTGAAACCTTGGGCAACCCCTTGATTAACATTCCTGACTTGGAAAAATTGGCCGAAATTGCTCATAAACACCAAATTCCTCTCGTTTCGGACAATACTTTTGCCACACCGTATTTGATTAACGTCTTCTCTCACGGTGTAGATATTGCCATTCACTCAGCAACTAAGTTTATCGGTGGTCATGGTACGACTATTGGTGGTGTTATCGTGGATAGTGGTCGTTTTGACTGGGAAGCTTCAGGAAAATTCCCTCAATTTGTAGAGGAAGATCCTAGCTACCACAACTTGAGCTATACTCGCGATGTTGGGGCAGCAGCCTTTATCATCGCTGTTCGAGTTCAATTGCTTCGTGATACTGGTGCAGCCTTGTCACCATTTAATGCTTTCCTATTACTCCAAGGACTCGAAACGCTTTCGCTTCGTGTAGAACGCCATATTCAAAATACAGAGAAAATCGTTGATTTCCTTGTTAACCATCCTAAGGTAGAAAAAGTCAACTATCCAAAACTAGCTGACAGTCCTTACCGTGCTTTGGCTGAGAAATACTTGCCAAAAGGTGTAGGTTCAATCTTTACCTTCCATGTCAAAGGTGGAGAAGCAGAAGCCCGCAAGGTGATTGATAATTTGGAAATCTTCTCTGACCTTGCAAACGTTGCAGATGCTAAGTCCCTTGTGGTCCATCCAGCCACAACCACTCACGGTCAGTTGTCAGAAAAAGATCTAGAAGCAGCAGGTGTCACACCAAACCAAATCCGCTTGTCTATCGGTCTTGAAAATGTAGAGGATTTGATTGAAGATTTGCGCTTGGCCTTGGAAAAAATTTAAAGTAACTGATATAAACAGTGGGTTTCGACTCGCTGTTTTTGATTTTCCCTCAAGCATGATATAATGGTTACAGAAGTCTAGAAAGAGGAAAGTTATGAACGAAATCAAATGTCCCAACTGTGGGGAAGTCTTTACAGTAAATGAGAGCCAGTATGCTGAACTTTTGTCCCAAGTGAGAACGACAGAGTTTGATAAGGAACTACACGATCGCATGAAGCAGGAGCTTGCCCTAGCTGAGCAAAAGGCTATGAATGAGCAACAGTCAAAACTAGCTCAAAAAGACCAAGAAATTGCCCAATTACAGAGTCAAATCCAAAACTTTGATACAGAGAAAGAATTGGCAAAGAAAGAGGTTGAACAGACAAGTCATGAGGCTTTACTGGCTAAGGATAAGGAAGTACAGACCTTGGAAAACCAACTGGCTACCTTACGTTTGGAGCATGAAAATCAACTGCAAAAGACCCTCTCTGACCTAGAAAAAGAGCGCGATCAGGTCAAAAATCAGCTCCTCTTGCAAGAAAAGGAAAATGAGTTATCTCTAGCTTCCCTCAAGCAAAATTATGAAGCCCAGCTCAAGGCAGCTAGTGAGCAGGTCGAATTTTACAAGAATTTCAAGGCTCAACAATCTACCAAGGCAATCGGGGAAAGTTTGGAACAGTATGCAGAGAGTGAGTTTAACAAGGTTCGTAGTTTTGCCTTTCCAAATGCTTACTTTGAGAAGGATAACAAGGTCTCTGCGCGTGGGTCTAAAGGCGACTTTATCTTCCGTGAATGTGATGAAAATGGAGTGGAAATCATTTCCATCATGTTTGAGATGAAAAATGAAGCCGACGGAACAGAGAAGAAACATAAGAATGCGGATTTTTATAAAGAATTGGACAAGGACCGTCGTGAAAAGAACTGTGAGTATGCAGTTTTGGTGACCATGCTTGAGGCCGATAACGACTACTTTAATACAGGGATTGTTGATGTTAGCCACGAGTATGAAAAGATGTATGTGGTTCGTCCCCAGTTCTTTATCCAGTTAATTGGTCTCTTAAGAAATGCTGCGCTTAATTCTTTGAAATATAAGCAAGAGTTGGCACTTGTCCGTGAACAAAACATTGATATCACTCACTTTGAGGAAGATTTGGATGCCTTTAAACTAGCCTTTGCCAAGAACTACAATTCAGCTTCAACTAACTTTGGTAAAGCCATCGATGAAATCGACAAGGCCATCAAACGGATGGAAGAGGTCAAAAAATTCCTAACAACATCAGAAAACCAACTCCGTCTTGCAAACAATAAATTGGAAGATGTTTCGGTTAAAAAATTGACTCGTAAAAATCCAACCATGAAAGCGAAGTTTGATGCCTTGAAGGGGGAATAGAAAGCAAAAATGAACGGTATTATCAACTTAAAAAAAGAAGCGGGAATGACCTCGCATGATGCGGTTTTTAAACTGCGTAAGATTTTGGGGACTAAGAAGATTGGTCATGGTGGGACCTTGGATCCGGATGTAGTGGGTGTTTTGCCCATTGCAGTTGGCAAGGCGACCCGCATGGTTGAGTTTATGCAGGATGAGGGCAAGGTCTACGAGGGAGAAATCACTCTGGGTTATTCAACAACGACCGAGGATGCTAGTGGGGAAGTGGTCGCAGAGACACCCGTTTTGTCGCCCTTAGATGAAAAGCTTGTCGATGAAGCAATTACTAGCCTGACTGGGCCTATTACTCAGATTCCTCCCATGTATTCGGCTGTCAAGGTCAATGGTCGCAAGCTCTATGAGTATGCACGTGCTGGTCAGGAAGTGGAGCGTCCAGAACGTCAGATAACTATTTATAGCTTTGAACGGACAAGTCCGATTTCTTATGAGGGCGAACTTGCACGTTTCACCTTTCGTGTAAAATGCAGTAAGGGAACTTATATTCGTACCTTGTCTGTTGACTTGGGAGAGAAGTTGGGTTATGCGGCTCACATGTCCCATTTGACACGGACTAGTGCAGCCGGTTTACAATTGGAAGACGCTCTTACCTTGGAAGAAATTGCTGAAAGAGTAGAGTCTGGCCAATTGGATTTTCTCCATCCTCTAGAGATTGGAACAGGGGACCTTGTCAAAGTTTTCCTAACTCCAGAACAGGCTACGGAAGTTCGCTTTGGTCGTTTTATCGAGCTAGATCAGTCGGATAAGGAATTGGCTGCCTTTGAAGAAGAAAAATTGCTTGCCATTCTAGAAAAACGGGGTAATCTTTATAAGCCAAGGAAGGTTTTTGGATAGTCTGGCTAGGTGCAAGTATTAGAATTGTTACCCATAATCAATCCAAAACTAGACTATAAATTTTTCAAAAAATGTGATAGAATAGACGACGGATAAAAAAACGGAGGATAGCATGCAAAATAGACCAATCATTATCGGGGTTACAGGTGGTTCTGGTGGAGGAAAAACCAGTGTTTCAAGAGCCATTTTATCGCATTTTCCTGATGAGAAGATTTCCATGATTGAGCATGATTCATACTACAAGGATCAGTCTCATTTGACCTTTGAAGAGCGTGTCAAAACCAACTATGACCATCCTTTTGCCTTTGATACAGACTTGATGATCGAGCAGATTAAGGAGTTATTGGCGGGTCGTCCAGTGGATATTCCGACTTATGACTATACAGAGCATACACGGAGTAGCATGACCTATCGTCAAGAACCTCAAGATGTCTTTATCGTTGAGGGGATTTTGGTCTTGGAGGACAAGCGTCTGCGTGATTTGATGGATATCAAGATTTTTGTGGATACGGATGATGATGTGCGCATTATTCGTCGTATCAAGCGTGATATGGAAGAGCGTGGCCGTAGTCTTGACAGCGTTATTGACCAGTATTTAGGTGTGGTTAAACCCATGTACCACCAGTTTATCGAGCCAACTAAGCGTTATGCTGATATCGTCATTCCTGAGGGAGTCAGCAATACAGTTGCTATCGACCTTTTGACGACCAAGATTGCAAAGATTTTGGAAGAAGCTCGAAACAGCAAATAATCAGATGTGGAGGCCTTGCCTCCTTTTTCTATTTTTCACTCATAATGGTACATAAATGGAGATTTTTAGGCATATTTTTGGTATAATAATACCCATGAAAGAGCAAGAAAATGAATAGTAGGTGGAGATGGAAAAGTATTTATCGGTAACAACTTTGACCAAGTATCTGAAAATGAAATTCGATAAAGACCCATACTTGGAACGGGTCTATTTAACTGGTCAAGTTTCCAACTTTCGTAAACGACCTACTCACCAATATTTCTCCCTGAAGGATGACCATGCAGTTATTCAAGCGACCATCTGGTCTGGGATCTATCAGAAACTAGGTTTTGACCTCGAAGAAGGGATGAAAATCAATGTGATTGGGCGAGTTCAGGTTTATGAACCGAGCGGTAGCTACTCTATCATCATTGAAAAGGCTGAGCCTGATGGGGTTGGGGCGCTTGCGATTCAGTTTGAACAACTCAAGAAAAAATTGACAGAAAAAGGTCTGTTTCAAGAACGCTTCAAGCAACCTCTGCCCCAATTTTCTAAGCGTATCGGCGTAGTAACAAGTCGTAGTGGAGCTGTTATTCGAGATATTATCACGACTGTCAGCAGGCGCTTTCCTGGTGTTGATATCCTTCTCTATCCGACTAAGGTGCAAGGTGATGGATCGGCGGAGGAAATTGCTCGAAATATCGCGCGTGCGAATCAACGTGACGATTTGGATTTACTGATTATTGGTCGTGGTGGTGGTTCCATCGAGGATCTCTGGGCCTTTAACGAAGAAATTGTGGTACGAGCTATTTTTGAATCTCGTTTGCCAATCATTTCTAGTGTGGGGCATGAGACAGATGTGACCTTGGCGGATTTTGTGGCAGATAGACGGGCTGCGACACCGACTGCTGCTGCTGAACTAGCAACACCTGTGACCAAGTTGGATCTATTAGCTCATTTGCAAAATCAGGAAAAACGGATGGCGACAGCAGTCCGAAATGTCCTATCAAGGAAAAAAGAGGCTTTGAAAAAATGCAGTCAGTCTGTTATCTTTAGACAGCCAGAGCGCTTGTATGATGGTTATTTGCAACGGTTGGATCAACTGCAACTGCGTTTAAAACAAAGTTTGCGAACACGGATTTCCGATAACAAACAGCTAGTCCAAGCAAGGACGCATCAACTGGTACAATTATCACCTGTTACCAAAATCCAACGCTATCAAGATCGTCTAGGTCAGTTGGACAAGCTCCTACGTAGCCAAATGGCGCTTGTTTATGATGCCAAGGTTGCTGAGGTGAAGAGACTTTCAGAAGCTTTGTTGATGTTGGATACCAGTCGAATCGTGGCGCGTGGCTATGCGATTGTCAAAAAAGAAGATTCTGTTGTGGATTCAGTTGAGATGTTGAAGAAAAAAGACCAAGTGACGCTTTTGATGCGAGATGGTCAAGTAGAATTAGAGGTTAAAGATGTCAAAACAAAAGAAATTTGAGGAAAATCTAGCAGAACTGGAAACCATTGTCCAAAGTTTGGAAAATGGTGAAATTGCTTTGGAAGATGCGATTGCGGCCTTTCAAAAGGGCATGGTCTTGTCAAAAGAGCTCCAAGCGACACTGGACAAGGCTGAAAAGACCTTGGTTAAGGTCATGCAAGAAGACGGAACAGAAAGTGATTTTGAATGAAGAAGCAAGAAAAATTAGCTCTTGTCGAGTCGACCTTGGAAGATTTTTATGGAGACCAGCAGTTTGCTTCTAGTCTACGAGAGTCCGTTCTCTATTCCATTCATGCTGGGGGCAAGCGTATTCGGCCTTTTCTCTTGTTAGAGGTTCTGGAAGCCTTGCAAGTCGCTATTAAACCAGCACACGCGCAGGTGGCTGCGGCCTTGGAAATGATTCATACAGGGAGCTTGATTCACGATGACCTTCCTGCCATGGATGATGACGATTACCGTCGAGGGCGTTTAACCAATCATAAGAAATTTGGTGAAGCAATGGCTATTTTGGCTGGAGATGCTTTATTCCTAGATCCATATGCCTTGATAGCGCAGACAGATTTGCCAAGTCAAATCAAGGTGGATTTGATTGCCAACTTATCCCTTTCTTCAGGAAGTCTAGGCATGGTAGCAGGTCAGGTTTTAGATATGGAAGGCGAACACCAGCATTTGTCCTTGGAAGAACTTCAGACCATTCATGCCAATAAGACTGGAAAATTACTAGCCTATCCCTTCCAAGCAGCTGCTATCATAGCTGAATTAGCGCCTGAAATCCAAACAAAATTGAAAACTGTAGGTGAATTGATTGGGCTGGCTTTTCAAGTAAGAGATGATGTACTGGATGTGACAGCTAGTTTTGAGGAAATCGGCAAGACACCACAAAAGGATTTACAGGCAGAAAAGTCAACCTATCCTGCCTTGTTGGGCTTGGAAGAGGCCATTGCCTTTTGTAACCAAACTTTGGATCAAGCCGAGGCTAAATTAGAAGAAATCGCCCAGCAAGTCAGCTTTGAAACAGCGCCGATTGTGAAAATAGTAGAAAGTTTGAGAATCAATGGCTAAGGAAAGAGTGGACGTACTAGCTTATAAACAGGGTTTGTTTGAAACGCGTGAACAAGCCAAGCGTGGTGTCATGGCTGGTCTAGTCGTAGCAGTCCTGAATGGAGAACGCTTTGACAAACCAGGAGAGAAAATTCCAGATGACACCGAGTTAAAACTCAAAGGTGAAAAACTCAAGTATGTCAGTCGAGGTGGTCTAAAACTGGAAAAGGCTTTGCATGTCTTTGATTTATCAGTGGATGGCGCAACCACGATTGATATTGGGGCTTCCACTGGAGGATTTACTGACGTCATGTTGCAAAATGGTGCTGAGTTAGTCTTTGCAGTTGATGTCGGCACCAATCAGTTGGCTTGGAAATTGCGCCAAGACCCACGGGTTGTCAGCATGGAGCAGTTCAATTTCCGCTATGCTGAAAAGACTGATTTTGAGCAGGAACCGAGCTTTGCCAGTATTGATGTGAGTTTTATTTCCCTCAGTTTGATTCTGCCAGCCTTACACCGAGTCTTGGCTGATCAAGGGCAGGTTGTGGCTCTGGTTAAGCCCCAGTTTGAAGCAGGTCGTGAGCAGATTGGAAAGAATGGAATCATTCGCGATGCCAAGGTTCATCAACATGTCCTTGAATCTGTCACTGCTATGGCAGTTGAACAAGGTTTTTCAGTGTTTGGATTAGACTATTCACCAATCCAAGGTGGACATGGAAATATTGAGTTTTTAGTTTATTTGAAAAAGGAAGAGGGAGCAAGTAATCAAGTTGCCCCAGAAATAGAAAAAATTGTAGAGAGGGCGCATAGTCAATTTAAAAATGAATAAAAAAGAGAGACTTGAAAAAATTAGACGATTTGTGACAGATTATCAAATCGGTACGCAAGAAGAAATCGTAGAACATTTGAAAGAAGCAGGCATCAGTGCCACTCAGGCAACGGTATCACGAGATATCAAAGAACTAGGTATTGTCAAAATTCCTTTGAGAGACAACACCTATGTCTATGAATTGCCAAAATCAATCGTCAAAAGTTTGCAGTTGGCTGAGGACAATATTGTGAGTTCTGAGTTAATGGGAAATATGATCAACCTTTCTGTCATTCCTGGAAATACTATTTTTGTGAAGAGTCAGTTGGTTGAAGCATTTACTGAACAGATTTTTAGCTGTCTAGCTGATGATGATTCTATCTTAATTGTAGCTAGAACAGCAGAGGCAGCTGAAGAAATTGTTGAACAAGTCAAAAAATGGTAGGTCAGTATGTTACTTGAAATTTCGATAAAAAACTTTGCCATTATTGAGGCGATTTCCCTCAATTTTGAAAAGGGTATGACTGTTTTGACCGGGGAAACGGGTGCTGGAAAGTCTATCATTATCGACGCTATGAATCTCATGTTGGGGGCTCGTGCAACGACAGACGTTATTCGTCACGGTGCGCCAAAGGCAGAGATTGAGGGACTTTTCTCAGTTGAAAATAGTCGCCTTTTACAGGAACTTTTTGAAGAGCAAGGTTTAGAATTGGGTGATGAGATTATCATCCGCCGTGAAATTTTGCAAAACGGTCGTAGTGTTAGTCGCGTAAATGGTCAGATGGTCAATCTTTCTGTTCTGCGTGCTATTGGGCAACACCTTGTGGATATCCATGGTCAGCATGACCAAGAGGAGTTAATGCGTCCTCAACTGCACATTCAGATGTTGGATGAGTTTGGTGATACTACTTTCTTGGACTTGAAGGAGACCTATCAGACTAGCTTTGATGCCTATCGTAAAATGCGCAAGCAGGTTCTGGAAGTCAAGAAAAACCAGCAGGAACATAAGGCACGTATCGAAATGTTGGAATTTCAAATGGCAGAGATTGAGGCTGCAAACTTGCAGGCTGGTGAAGACTTGACTCTCAACCAAGAACGAGATAAACTCCTCAATCATAAGAATATTGCTGATACGCTAACCAATGCCTACACTATGTTGGACAATGAGGAATTCTCCAGTCTTGCTAATGTCCGTTCAGCCATGAATGACATGGAAAGTGTCGAAGAATATGACCCTGAATACCGTGAAATTTCAAGTTCTCTGTCTGAGACCTACTATGTTTTAGAAGATATTACAAAGCGTTTGGAAGATATTATTGAGGGCTTGGATTTTGATGGCAATCGCCTCATGCAGGTTGAGAATCGCCTAGATCTTCTGAATACTATTACCCGTAAATACGGTGGGACTGTGGACGATGTCCTGCTTTACTTCGCTAAGATTACGGATGAGTACAATCTCTTGACAGGTAATAATCTTTCTTCCGAAGACATGGAAGCAGAGCTCAAGAAATTGGAAATTAATCTTGTTGATCTGGCAGGGCAGCTTGCATCTGCTCGCCATGATTTGGCCCAGCAGCTTGAGGCAGAGATTAAACAAGAACTTCAGGACCTCTATATGGAGAAGGCACAATTCCAGGTTCGCTTTAGTAAGAGTAAATTCAGCCGTGAAGGAAATGAAGCAGTTGAGTTTTACATTTCCACCAATCCTGGTGAAGACTTTAAACCTTTGGTCAAAGTTGCGTCTGGTGGGGAATTATCCCGTCTCATGTTGGCTATCAAGTCTGCTTTTTCTCGCAAAGAAGGCAAGACCAGTATTGTCTTTGATGAGGTGGATACGGGAGTTTCAGGTCGTGTGGCCCAAGCCATCGCACAGAAGATTCATAAGATTGGCCAGCATGGTCAGGTTCTTGCTATTTCTCACCTTCCACAAGTGATTGCCATCGCGGATTATCAATTCTTTATTGAGAAGATTAGCGATGAGCACTCAACGGTGTCGACGGTTCGCCTCTTGACTTTAGAAGAGCGAGTAGAGGAAGTAGCTAAGATGTTGGCTGGGGAAAATGTAACCCAAGCGGCCCTTACCCAAGCCAGAGAATTATTACAAACGAGGGAGAAATAAATGACAGACTATTATGTAATTGGAGATGTTCACGGAAAGGCAGGTATGCTAGAAGATCTGCTCAAAACCTGGGATGGTCAAACTCAGCTGCTCTTTCTAGGGGATTTGATTGACCGTGGTGAGGATAGTCGCCGTGTTCTAGAAATGGTCAAAGACTTGGTCGACAATCATGGAGCGATCTGTCTATCAGGAAACCACGAGTATATGTTTCTGACTTGGCTCGATGACCCAGAAGAAAGCTATGACCATTATCGTCGCAATGGTGGTGATACAACTATTAACTCTATCCTAGGTCGTCCCTTAGATGCACCTGTGGATGCAGTTGAAGACGCTAAACATGTTGAGACGGAAGCAGCAGATTTAGTCGAATTTATCCGTCAGATGCCTTTTTTCGTTGAGACAGACAAGTATATCTTTGTGCATGCTGGTATTGATTTGACCTTGGATGATTGGCATGAAACCACTGATTACAAGAAAGTCTGGCTCAGAAAACCATTCCACGAAGCTGAAAATAATACCGGGAAAACCATTGTCTTTGGGCATACACCAGTTTATGGTTTGCTCAAGCAAGACCGAGGTACTGCTGAGCTTTGGATAACAGAGGATGGCAAGATTGGCATGGATGGAGGAGCTGTCTATGGTGGTGTCCTTCATGGAATCGTCTTTACAGACCAAGGAATGACAGAACACCACTTTATCGAAAATGATGGTTTTATTGCCGAAGATTAGTACTCCTAGCAGGGTATGGTCTTGTCAAAATGTTAAAAACAATTTATAATTAATAGATACCCTGAAAGGAAGAGCATCATGGACTTAGAAGAATTAAAGAAACGACAGGAGAAAATCCGCAACTTCTCTATTATCGCCCATATTGACCACGGAAAGTCGACGCTGGCAGACCGCATTTTGGAAAAGACGGAGACCGTTTCTAGTCGTGAAATGCAAGCCCAGCTTCTCGATAGTATGGATCTTGAGCGTGAACGTGGGATTACCATTAAACTTAATGCCATTGAGCTCAATTACACTGCGAAAGACGGAGAAACTTATATTTTCCACTTGATTGATACGCCAGGGCACGTGGACTTTACCTATGAAGTGTCGCGTTCGCTCGCTGCCTGTGAGGGGGCGATTTTGGTGGTCGATGCAGCCCAAGGGATTGAGGCGCAAACTCTTGCCAACGTTTATCTAGCCTTGGATAATGATTTAGAAATTCTACCAGTCATTAACAAGATTGACCTACCAGCAGCTGATCCTGAGCGTGTGCGTATAGAGATTGAGGATGTCATTGGACTAGATGCCAGCGAAGCGGTCTTGGCTTCAGCCAAAGCTGGTATTGGTATTGAAGAAATTCTTGAGCAAATCGTAGAGAAAGTTCCCGCACCAACAGGAGATGTAACGGCACCACTCAAGGCCTTGATTTTCGACTCAGTTTATGATGCCTATCGTGGGGTTATCCTCCAAGTGCGTGTCATGGACGGAGTGGTCAAACCTGGCGATAAGATTCAGCTTATGAGCAATGGAAAGACCTTTGATGTGACTGAGGTTGGTATTTTCACGCCAAAAGCAGTTGGGCGCGATTTTCTAGCGACTGGTGACGTTGGTTATATTGCGGCTTCCATCAAGACGGTTCAAGACACTCGTGTGGGTGATACAGTGACCCTAGCAAGCAATCCTGCAGCAGAACCACTAGACGGCTACAAGCAAATGAACCCTATGGTCTTTGCAGGTCTTTACCCAATCGAGTCAAACAAGTACAATGACCTTCGTGAAGCCCTTGAAAAATTGCAGCTAAACGATGCCAGCTTGCAGTTTGAACCTGAAACATCTCAGGCACTCGGTTTTGGTTTCCGTTGTGGATTCCTTGGACTTCTCCATATGGATGTTATCCAAGAGCGTTTAGAGCGCGAGTTCAACATTGACCTCATCATGACAGCTCCGTCTGTTATTTACAAGGTTAACCAAACTGACGGTGAGTCTATGGATGTGTCTAACCCCTCTGAATTTCCAGATCCGACTAAGATCGCGACCATTGAAGAACCTTATGTCAAGGCGCAAATCATGGTACCACAGGAGTTTGTTGGTGCAGTAATGGAATTGGCTCAGCGCAAACGTGGGGACTTTGTAACCATGGACTATATTGATGATAATCGTGTCAATGTCATCTATCAAATTCCACTTGCTGAAATCGTCTTTGACTTCTTTGATAAGCTTAAGTCTTCGACGCGTGGTTATGCAAGCTTTGACTACGAATTGTCAGAGTACCGCCCATCTAAACTGGTCAAAATGGATATCCTTCTCAATGGAGACAAGGTGGATGCCCTCAGCTTTATCGTTCACAAGGATTTTGCCTACGAACGTGGAAAACTCATCGTTGATAAGCTCAAGAAAATCATTCCTCGTCAGCAGTTTGAGGTACCTATTCAGGCAGCCATTGGACACAAGATTGTAGCTCGTACTGATATCAAGGCCCTTCGTAAGAACGTACTTGCCAAGTGTTACGGAGGTGACGTTTCTCGTAAACGCAAACTCCTTGAAAAACAAAAAGCTGGTAAGAAGCGTATGAAAGCTATCGGATCAGTAGAAGTTCCCCAAGAAGCCTTCCTCAGCGTCTTGAGCATGGATGAAGAATAGAAATAAAAAATAAAACTCTTGAAGATTTTTCAAGAGTTTTTGCTTTAAATGTGAGCTATTAAATCGTAAACTAACAGAATCGATTAGGTTAGAATTTGACAGAAGTCCTTATTTTTCTTATAATGCAGATGGAAAGGTGGTAGGATGAAAAAATTATTAATTTTAGGTACTGTAGTTACTGTTAGTGCTTTTTTAGCTTCATGTTCCAATAAATCGCAAACAGCAACCGAAGAAAGTTCGTCTGCAGTTGTTAGTTCTTCTAGTAGTCAGGAAACGAGTAGCTCTAGCTCTGCCGTTTCTGAAGCGAAAAAGGGAGAGACGCAAATCATCGGATCGAATGAGTATGGCTTTGTCAAGGTACCCAAATCATGGGTTCGATTCCATGAAGTAGAAGGTGGAAATGATATACAGTATTGCGATGGAACAGATATCAACATTGTTACGCTGAATACCTTCAAGGCTGAGCAGTTCAATATCAGCGAAGAAGAATATGCTAAACTGGATGTTGTGACTGTCTCATCTAGTATTTTAATTTCCAAAGAACAAAGCTCTGATTTCAGTAAGGTTTGGGGCTCCAAATCGACCATTGGAGGTTATGAAGCCTATGTTGTCAATGCAATTACTAAGTCAGGGAAATACCTCGTTACTTGGGTTTTCCGATCAAATGATGGTAAAATCCGCTATGTTTCACTTGAAGGAGATGGGGAAACTTTAAAAACAATCTTACCAATGGTTGAAAGTAGCTGGTCAACTACTAAATCTGAATAAATGAAAAAAAGAAGATCAACTGGTCTTCTTTTTGCTATTTTTACGAATAGATAGATGAGTAGCAAAAGAAATGGAGTTGTATATGAAGATCACAAACTATGAGATTTACAAATTGAGAAAAGCTGGCCTGACCAATCAACAGATTCTAACTGTCCTTGAATATGACGAGAGTGTTGATCAGGAGCTCTTGCTAGGTGATATTGCAGAAATTTCAGGATGTCGTAATCCTGCTGTCTTTATGGAACGTTATTTCCAGATAGATGATGCACAGTTGGAGAAGGAGTTTCAGAAATTTCCATCCTTCTCGATTCTTGATGACTGTTATCCTTGGGATCTGAGTGAGATTTATGATGCTCCAGCGCTCTTGTTTTATAAAGGAAATCTAGACCTGTTGAAGTTTCCAAAGGTTGCTGTTGTAGGGAGTCGTTCATGTTCTAGTCAGGGAGCAAAGTCGGTTCAGAAAGTCATTCAAGGTTTGGAAAACGAGTTAATCGTGGTCAGTGGTTTAGCCAAAGGGATTGATACGGCTGCCCATATGGCTGCACTCCATAATGGTGGAAAAACGATTGCAGTGATTGGAACAGGTTTGGATGTGTTTTATCCTAAAGCCAATAAACGTTTGCAAGACTACATTGGCAATGACCATCTGGTTCTCAGTGAATATGGACCTGGCGAGCAACCTCTGAAATTTCACTTTCCAGCTCGAAATCGTATCATTGCAGGACTTTGTCGTGGGGTTATTGTAGCAGAGGCAAGAATGCGTTCTGGTAGTCTTATTACTTGTGAGCGAGCTATGGAGGAAGGTCGTGATGTCTTTGCCATTCCGGGAAACATTTTAGACGGCCATTCAGATGGCTGTCACCATCTGATCCAAGAGGGAGCAAAGCTGATTAGCAGTGGCCAAGATGTGTTGGCTGAGTTTGAATTTTAAGGAGAAATTTGTTCACACAGATAAACTTTTCTTCTATATATAGGAGTTAAGTCTTGACAGCTATAGAAAAATGGTTTACACTTTATAAAGTTTATTACTTTGAAAAGGTGTGATAGTGTGGCTACGGCAACAAAAAAGAAAAAATCAACAGTTAAAAAAAATCTAGTCATCGTGGAGTCGCCTGCTAAAGCGAAAACGATTGAGAAATATCTAGGCCGAAATTACAAGGTTTTAGCTAGTGTCGGGCATATCCGTGATTTGAAAAAATCCAGTATGTCAGTCGACATTGAAAATAACTATGAACCGCAGTATATCAATATTAGAGGAAAAGGTCCTCTCATCAATGATCTGAAAAAAGAAGCTAAAAAGGCCAATAAAGTTTTTCTTGCGAGTGACCCGGACCGTGAAGGAGAAGCGATTTCCTGGCACTTGGCTCACATTCTCAACTTGGACGAGAATGATGCCAACCGTGTAGTCTTTAATGAAATCACCAAAGACGCGGTAAAAAATGCCTTTAAAGAACCGCGCAAGATTGACATGGACTTGGTCGACGCCCAACAAGCTCGTCGAGTCTTAGACCGCTTGGTAGGTTATTCGATTTCGCCTATTTTGTGGAAAAAGGTCAAGAAGGGCTTATCAGCAGGACGCGTGCAGTCGGTTGCCCTTAAGCTCATCATTGACCGTGAAAATGAAATCAATGCCTTCCAACCGGAAGAATACTGGACAATTGATGGTGTCTTTAAGAAGGGAACCAAGCAATTTCAGGCTTCATTCTATGGTATGAATGGCAAAAAGATGAAATTGACCACCAATGAAGAAGTCAAAGAAGTCTTGTCCCATTTGACTAGTAAAGATTTTACAGTAGACCAAGTAGATAAGAAAGAACGCAAACGCAATGCGCCCCTACCTTATACGACTTCAACCATGCAGATGGATGCTGCTAACAAAATCAATTTCCGTACTCGAAAGACTATGATGGTGGCTCAACAGCTCTATGAAGGGATCAATATCGGATCAGGTGTGCAAGGTTTTATTACCTATATGCGTACAGACTCGACTCGTATCAGTCCTGTGGCTCAGAATGAAGCGGCAAGCTACATTAACGACCGTTTTGGTAGCAAGTATTCCAAGCATGGTAGCAAGGTCAAGAATGCCTCAGGTGCTCAAGATGCCCACGAAGCCATTCGTCCATCAAGTGTCTTTAACACACCTGAAAGCATCGCTAAGTACTTGGACAAAGACCAGCTCAAACTTTATACCCTTATCTGGAACCGTTTTGTGGCTAGCCAGATGACAGGCGCTATCTTTGATACCATGGCTGTTAAGCTCTCTCAAAATGGCGTTCAGTTTGCGGCAAATGGAAGTCAAGTTAAGTTTGATGGGTATCTTGCTATTTACAATGACTCTGACAAGAACAAGATGTTGCCAGATATGGCAGTAGGAGATGTAGTCAAGCAGGTGAATAGCAAGCCAGAACAACATTTCACCCAACCACCTGCTCGCTATTCGGAAGCGACTCTTATCAAGACCTTGGAAGAAAATGGAGTTGGACGTCCGTCAACCTACGCTCCGACCATTGAAACCATCCAAAAACGTTACTACGTTCGTCTGGCTGCTAAACGTTTTGAACCGACAGAACTGGGAGAAATTGTCAATAAGCTCATCGTTGAATATTTCCCAGATATCGTAAACGTGACCTTCACAGCTGAGATGGAAGGAAAACTGGATGATGTCGAGGTTGGTAAAGAGCAGTGGCAACGTGTCATTGATGAATTTTATAAACCATTCTCTAAAGAGGTAGCCAAGGCTGAATCCGAAATGGAAAAAATCCAGATCAAGGATGAGCCAGCTGGATTTGATTGTGAAGTTTGTGGCAGTCCGATGGTCATTAAGCTCGGTCGTTTTGGTAAATTCTATGCTTGTAGTAATTTCCCAGACTGCCGTCACACACAAGCAATTGTCAAAGAGATTGGAGTCGAGTGTCCAAGCTGTCATCAAGGACAAATCATCGAACGCAAAACCAAGCGCAATCGTATCTTCTATGGTTGCAATCGTTACCCAGAATGTGAATTTACTTCCTGGGACAAACCAATTGGCCGTGACTGTCCAAAATGCGGACACTTCCTAGTGGAGAAAAAAGTCCGTGGTGGTGGCAAGCAGGTTGTATGTAGTAATGGCGACTACGAAGAGGAAAAAATTAAATAAAATGCAGAGTCCTGAAAATGAATTTCAGGCTCTTTTTTGTTGATGCTTGACAAATTTCCCCCTTGTATGCGAAACTAGAGGAAGAGTAATTTATCTAGGAGAAATCATGCGTATCATTTATCTCAGTATTGGCTTTATTTCACTGGCTTTAGCTGTTATTGGAGTTGTCTTACCACTTTTACCAACAACACCCTTTCTTTTGTTAGCTATCGCTTGCTTTTCAAAATCTTCTAAGCGTTTTGAAGACTGGCTTTATCATACAAAGCTTTATCAGACCTATGTAGCTGATTTTCGAGAAACCAAGTCAATCGCGCGTGAACGAAAGAAAAAAATCATCGTATCTATCTATATCTTGATGGGGATTTCTATTTATTTTGCCCCTCTTTTACCAGTCAAAATCGGTCTGGGAGCCCTGACTATCTTTATCACCTACTATCTCTTTAAAGTCATTCCTGACAAAGAATAGATAAAAATAGTAGTTATTTGCCTTGATAAAAATGAAAGCATATTTAAAACAATATGATATAATAAATTTAAAGAAAACATCAAGGAGAATCAAATGATTTACGAATTTTGTGCTGAAAATGTGACCCTGCTTGAAAAAGCGATGCAGGCTGGAGCTCGTCGAATCGAACTCTGTGACAATCTAGCAGTTGGTGGAACAACACCAAGCTATGGAGTGACCAAGGCAGCGGTTGAACTGACAGCTAACTACGATACGACCATTATGACGATGATTCGTCCACGTGGTGGCGATTTTGTCTATAATGATATGGAAATTGCTATTATGCTAGAAGATATTCGGATGACTGCTCAGGCTAGAAGTCAGGGGGTTGTATTTGGTGCTTTAACTGCTGATAAGAAGTTGGATAAGCCTAATCTTGAGAAGCTGATTGCCGCATCTAAAGGAATGGAAATTGTCTTTCACATGGCCTTTGATGAATTGAGTGATAAAGACCAGTTGGAAGCCATTGACTGGCTCAGCCAAGCCGGTGTCACTCGTATCTTAACTCGTGCTGGTGTGTCTGGTGATTCGCTAGAAAAACGTTTTGCCCACTATCATAGAATTTTGGAACATGCTGCTAGTAAAATTGAAATTCTACCAGGTGGGGGGATTGACTTGGACAACCGTCAAACCTTTATCGACCAACTTGGTGTGACACAGCTTCACGGTACCAAGGTTGTCTTTTAAAAAAATAGAAAGGAACTGCTAGCTTTTGGTAGCAGTTTTCACTTATGTTTGAAATTTTTAAATCCTATCAGTTTAATCGAGAAAAGGCACGTGTCTATGGTTTTGTAGAAAATGAGGAAGTCTGGACCCACAGTTTCCAAATTTTGGATGGAGACTTTGCCATGACTGTGTCCATCACGACGGATAATGTAAGCTTTCAAGTTTTTGATCAAGAGACGGGTGACCTCTATCCTCAAGTCCATATGGAAAGTATGAGGGGAAGTTTTGTCGGAAGTGTCCGTGAGGCTTGTTTGGAGATTCTTTACCAGATTCGCAAGGCCTGCTTTGATGTACAGGATTTTATCTGCCCTCAGACTAAGCGTATCATGGCTCAAGTTCAGAAAAAATATGGTAATCAATTGGAGTATCTTTGGGAGAAATCGCCTGATACTGCTGTATTGCGCCATGAAGGCAATCAAAAGTGGTATGCTGTTATGATGAGAATTCCATGGAATAAGCTGGAAAAGGGCAGAGAAGGGCTAGTCGAAGCAGTTAATATCAAACACGATCAAGTGGCTGACTTGCTTTCACAAAAGGGCATTTATCCAGCCTTTCATATGAACAAACGCTACTGGCTTAGTCTGGCACTTGATGATAGTTTGCAAGATGAAGAAGTGATAGAACTCATCGAAAGAAGTTGGAACTTGACTGTGAAAAAATAAAGAAATTCGCTTGAGTTTTCAAATACTTTCAATTAGCAAAATATTCTTTACTGAAGAAATTTTCAGAAAATAATGGATTTTTTCTTGACAAGTGTTTTTAGCTATGCTAAAATACTAAACAAGATATCAAACGAAGGAGAAAGTCAAACATGAAAACAGCTAAGTTTAATCAATTTGCTTTGTTGTTGAGGTACTCGGGCTAGTGCAAAAGCATTAGTCCTGTTTGGCTTACCAAGCGGGAGTAAATCAACATCTCGCTTGGGCTTCTGAGCGAGATGTTTTTTTAAAACCACATTTGGAAAAGGGGAAATCTTATGCGTAAAGTTGAATTTTTTGATACAAGCCTTCGTGATGGGGAACAAACACCTGGTGTTAACTTCTCAATAAAGGAAAAAGTTTCCATTGCAAGGCAGCTGGAGAAATGGGGAATTTCTGTAATTGAAGCTGGTTTTCCGGCTGCTAGTCCAGATTCATTTATAGCTGTTCAAGAAATTGCTAAAGCCATGAAAAAAACAGCAGTGACAGGATTAGCTCGTTCTGTAAAATCTGATATTGATGCTTGTTATGAGGCTCTTAAGGATGCCAAGTATCCACAGATTCATGTCTTTATCGCTACCAGTCCGATTCACCGCAAGTATAAGCTCAATAAAAGCAAGGAAGAGATTTTAGAAGCTATCAAGGAACATGTTTCTTATGCTCGTTCTAAGTTTGAAATCGTCGAATTCTCTCCTGAAGATGCGACTAGAACAGAGTTGGATTTCCTCTTGCAAGTCGTTCAAACAGCGGTTGATGCAGGTGCATCTTATATCAATATCCCTGACACTGTTGGCTTTACGACTCCAGAAGAGTTTGCACGTATCTTTGATTACTTGACTGAAAATATTAAATCAGATCATAAAGTTGTCTTTGGTGTCCACTGTCACGATGATCTCGGTATGGCAACTGCAAATACTTTGACAGCAATTAAACACGGTGCTGGACGTGTCCAGGGAACTATTAATGGTATCGGTGAACGCGCAGGTAATGTTGCTCTTGAAGAAGTAGCTGTTGCTTTGAAGATTCGTGAGGATTTCTTCCAAGCAACTAGTGATATTGTTTTGGATGAAACAATGAATACGTCTGAAATGGTTTCTCGCTTCTCGGGTATTCCAGTTCCTAAAAACAAGGCTGTCGTTGGTGGTAATGCCTTTTCTCACGAGTCTGGTATTCACCAAGATGGAGTTCTTAAGAATCCTCTCACTTATGAGATCATCACACCTGAATTGGTCGGTGTTAAGAGTAATAGCCTTCCGCTTGGAAAATTGTCTGGACGTCATGCTTTTGTTGAGAAACTAAGAGAATTAGCCCTAGATTTTACAGAAGAGGATATCAAACCACTCTTTGCTAAGTTCAAGGCACTAGCGGACAAGAAACAAGAAATTACAGATGCAGATATTCGAGCTCTGGTAGCTGGAACCATGGTTGAAAATCCAGAAGGCTTCCACTTTGATGATTTGCAACTTCAAACCCATGCAGACAATGAAATTGAAGCGCTCGTTAGCCTAGCCAATATGGATGGTGAGAAAGTCGAATTCAATGCGACAGGGCAAGGTTCCGTTGAAGCGATCTTTAACGCTATCGATAAGTTCTTTAACCAATCTGTCCGCTTGGTGTCCTATACCATTGATGCTGTGACAGATGGAATTGATGCTCAAGCTCGTGTCCTGGTTACTGTTGAAAACAGAGATACAGAAACGATCTTTAACGCAGCAGGTCTCGATTTCGATGTATTGAAGGCTTCGGCTATTGCTTATATCAATGCTAATACCTTTGTTCAAAAAGAGAATGCAGGTGAGATGGGGCATAGCGTTTCCTACCGAGACATGCCTAGTGTGTAAAGGAGTTGGCTATGACAAAGAAAATAGTAGCTCTAGCAGGGGATGGAATCGGTCCAGAAATCATGGAAGCTGGTTTAGCAGTTCTAGAAGCCCTAGCTTCAAAAACAGGTTTTGACTATGAGATAGATAGATGCCCCTTTGGAGGTGCAGGTATTGATGCTGCAGGGCATCCCTTACCTGATGAAACCCTCAAGTCATGTAGAGAAGCAGACGCTATTCTCCTTGCGGCTATCGGTAGTCCTCAGTATGATGGGGCAGCGATTCGGCCTGAACAAGGCTTGCTAGCTCTTCGTAAGGAACTCAATCTCTATGCCAATATTCGGCCTGTGAAAATCTTTGATAGTCTCAAGCATTTATCACCACTTAAACCAGAACGAATTGCTGGTGTAGACTTTGTCGTGGTGCGTGAGTTGACAGGTGGGATTTACTTTGGAGATCATATCCTTGACGAGCGAAAAGCGCGTGATATCAATGACTACAGCTATGAGGAAGTAGAGCGGATTATTCGCAAGGCCTTTGAAATTGCAAAAAATCGGAGAAAAATCCTTACTAGTATCGATAAGCAAAATGTTCTAGCGACATCAAAACTCTGGCGCAGAGTAGCTGAGGAAGTCGCGCAAGATTTCCCAGATGTGGCCTTGGAACACCAGTTGGTGGACTCAGCTGCTATGCTTATGATTACCAATCCTGCCAAGTTTGATGTCATTGTGACGGAGAATCTTTTCGGAGATATCTTATCTGATGAATCAAGCGTTCTATCAGGCACACTTGGGGTTATGCCATCAGCCAGTCATTCTGAAAAGGGACCAAGTCTTTATGAGCCTATTCACGGTTCAGCGCCTGATATTGCTGGTCAAGGAATTGCCAATCCTATCTCCATGATTTTGTCAGTTGCCATGATGTTGAGAGATAGTTTCGGACGTTATGAGGATGCAGAGTGTATCGAGCGTGCTGTTGAAGCTAGTTTAGCGGCTGGCATTTTAACGAGAGATATTGGAGGACAGGCTTCGACCAAGGAAATGACAGAAGCTATTATCGCAAGGTTATGAAGTTAGACGAAAAAATTACTCTAGCCCTCTTGATTTGGAATCTGCTGATTTTCTTGATTTATGGCATTGACAAATCCAAGGCAAGAAGAGGTGCTTGGCGCATTCCAGAGAAAATATTACTCATTTTAGCCTTTACTTGTGGTGGTTTTGGTGCCTGGTTGGCAGGAATCACCTTTCACCACAAGACTAGAAAATGGTATTTTAAAACAGTTTGGTTTCTCGGGATGGTGACCACACTAGTGGCCTTATATTTTATTTGGAGGTAATGGATGGCAGGAAAATCGATTTTTGATAAATTATGGGACCGCCATGTCATCACAGGAGAAGAGGGGCAGCCCCAACTCATGTATGTGGACCAGCACTATATTCATGAGGTGACCAGTCCCCAAGCTTTTCAAGGATTACGAGATGCAGGTCGCAGATTGAGACGACCAGACTTGACATTTGGAACCTTTGATCATAATGTTCCGACTGTCAATATCTACGATATTCGAGATGTCATTTCTAAGGCTCAAATTGATAAGCTAGCTGAAAATGTTGAGGAATTTGGGATTGAACATGCTGCCCACGGTTCTGAAAAGCAGGGTATTGTTCACATGGTTGGTCCAGAGACAGGACGGACCCAACCAGGAAAATTCATCGTCTGTGGAGACAGCCACACAGCTACTCACGGAGCTTTCGGAGCTATCGCCTTTGGGATTGGGACCAGTGAAGTCGAGCATGTTTTTGCTACCCAGACCCTCTGGCAAGTTAAACCTAAGAAAATGTTGGTAGAATTCACTGGTGTTCCTCAAAAAGGAGTTTATTCTAAGGATTACATTCTCGCCTTAATTGCCAAGTACGGCGTTGCTTGTGGTGTTGGCTATGTGGTGGAATATCGAGGACAGGCGATTGATGCTCTGACCATGGAAGAGAGAATGACCATCTGCAATATGTCCATCGAGTTTGGCTCCAAGATGGGGATTATGAATCCAGATCAGACTACCTATGACTATCTCAAGGGACGAGAATGTGTTCCAGAGGACTTTGAGGAGGCAGTTTCCGACTGGAAGACGCTTGTAAGCGATAGTGATGCCGTTTATGATAAGGTTATCCAGATGGATGTCTCTGGCTTGGCTCCTATGGTGACCTGGGGAACCAACCCTGCTATGGGCGTTGACTTTGACAGTAGCTTCCCAGAAATTAAGGATATGAACGATGAACGAGCTTATCATTACATGGACTTGGAACCAGGTCAAAAGCCAGCGGACATTGAACTAGGCTATATTTTTATCGGGTCTTGTACCAATGCTCGGCTCAGTGACTTGCAACTGGCTGCGCGGTTTGTTGAAGGGAAGAAAATAGCTCCCAATCTAACAGCAATCGTAGTACCGGGCTCTCGTCCTGTGAAACGAGCTGCTGAGAAGTTGGGCTTGGACAAAGTCTTTCTAGATGCTGGTTTTGAGTGGAGAGATCCAGGTTGCTCCATGTGTTTAGGGATGAATCCAGATAAGGTACCTGATGGTGTCCACTGCGCTTCAACTAGCAACCGTAACTTTGAGGACAGACAAGGTTTTGGTGCTAAGACCCATCTCTGCAGTCCAGCCATGGCAGCTGCGGCAGCTATCGCAGGGCGCTTCGTAGATGTTCGACAGATGCCAGAAGCCCAGTAAGGAGAGGATATGGAGAAATTTACAGTTTATACGGGAACGACCGTTCCTCTTATGAATGATAACATTGATACTGACCAAATCCTTCCCAAGCAGTTTCTCAAGTTAATTGATAAGAAAGGTTTTGGTAAGTACCTTATGTACGCTTGGCGTTATCTGGACGACAAGTATACTGAGGATCCAGACTTTGTCTTTAACCGACCAGAATACCGTACAGCCAGTATTCTCATCTCAGGGGATAACTTTGGGGCAGGTTCTTCGAGGGAACACGCAGCCTGGGCTTTAGCTGACTATGGTTTTAAAGTCGTGATTGCAGGTTCTTTCGGGGACATTCATTACAATAATGAACTCAATAATGGCATGTTGCCTATTGTCCAGCCCAGAGAGGTTAGAGAGAAACTAGCTCAGCTACAACCAACTGACCAGGTAACGGTGGACTTGGAACAACAGAAAATCATCTCACCAGTTGGAGAATTCACTTTCGGAATTGATAGCGAATGGAAACACAAGCTCTTAAATGGTTTGGATGATATCGGTATTACGTTGCAGTATGAAGATTTGATTGCTGCCTATGAAAAACAACGTCCAGCCTACTGGCAGGATTAGAAAAAATAGAAAAGGAAATAGAACTATGACAAAACACATTCAATGGAACGGAACACTTTCACAAGAAGGCTATGATATTTTAAAAGGTGAGGGCGGTTGTATCGTTTGTCCTACCAAAGTTGGTTACATCATCATGACTAGCGATAAGGCAGGACTTGAACGCAAGTTTGCAGCCAAAGAGCGTAACCGTAACAAGCCAGGTGTTGTTCTCTGTGGTAGCATGGATGAGCTTCGCGCTTTGGCACAACTCAATCCAGAAATTGAAGCCTTCTACCAAAAACATTGGGATGAAGATATTCTTCTTGGTTGTATCCTTCCTTGGAAACCAGAGGCCTTTGAAAAACTCAAAGCTTATGGTGATGGCCGTGAAGAACTTATGACAGACGTTCGTGGTACTAGTTGTTTTGTCATCAAGTTTGGGAAAGCAGGAGAACAATTGGCTGCCAAACTTTGGGAAGAAGGAAAGATGGTCTATGCTTCATCAGCTAACCCATCTGGAAAAGGTAACCGTGGTAAGGTAGAAGGTATCGGAGAACGAATCGAAGGGGCAGTGGACCTTGTCATTGAAGCAGACGACTATGTGGCATCCATCCAACCTGACAAAACGATTGAAACCCGCTACGAGCAAGGTGTGATGGTCTCTATGGTTGATAAAGACGGCAAACTAATCCCAGAACAAGGAGGAGCACGTTCAACTTCACCAGCACCAGTCGTTATCCGTAAAGGGCTTGACATTGATAAAATCATGATGCACTTGTCAGATACCTTTAACTCATGGGACTACCGTCAGGGTGAGTATTATTAAGATAAAAAGAGTCTAGTGTTATGAGGTAATAAAGCTCTCTACACTGGGCTTTTTCTTTAGAAATTCTTTTCTTTTTTAAATAGATATGATATGCTAGATGCAGAATATATTAATAGAATGTAGTTTCTGCAAAGTAAAATATCTTACTTTGAACGAAACAAATATAATTTAAGTCTAACAATAAATTTTTTATAAGCAAGGAAAACACAATGGTTTCAAAACAAACTTTCATTGACAAGATAAAAAAAGAATTCCCAGATGCAATTGAAAATAAAACAAAAAGTTATATTTCTTTTCAGGTTATGAATAGAAAAGGGAAATTACAAAATTTTATAGAGATCAATTTTCAGAATAAAGGAATAAAGATCGCTGTTCTTTCGAAGAGCCTTTGTGATTCAGATATATTGTTGTTTAATAAGAAACCTGATTCATTTGGTTGGACACTTGATGCTGAGTATTTTATTAAGGACGAGAATTCATTGAATGAGATTTTACCTTTTGTAAATAAATCTTATGAGTTTGTAAAAGGTGGAAATAACTCAGAGTGTTATAAAGTCTTCAGAGAATTTTTGGCTAAATTTGTGAATCAAGCAAATATCTATAATTCGAAAGATATAAAAATTAAACGTTCTCAAAAATTAGATGGAGCTAAACTTATTTATCCTGCTGTTACAATTGAGGATATTCCATACAAAGTTGAAATGCTTAACACAGGTCAGTGTGGTCCAAAAAATGGTGAAGGATATAGAAAACTACCTTACTTTGGTTATCAATTAAATAAAATTGATAATTCATGGATAAATATAAGGTGTGGTTTTGAGAGATTTAAACTCACAGAATTTAAAATTGTAAAATGGTATAGTAATAATCTAGATGAAGATTTAGGGTATAAATACCTTGTCAAGGACTTAGAGTTGGAATCAACTGCTGAACCCAATGAAATTTTAAAAGACTTTTATGACAATTTTACTAGTTTTTATAGAGAAGCAGAAAAGGAAGATATAAACATGTTAGAAAATATCAACGAGTATAAAAATATCTTATTAAAATCCAAAAACCTCATCCTTCGTGGTGCTCCTGGCACAGGAAAAACTTATCTTGCTAAAGAAATTGCCAAAGAATTAACGGATGGCAACGAAGACCAAATCGAATTTGTACAGTTTCACCCTTCCTATGATTATACGGATTTTGTAGAGGGGCTGAGACCAATCCTAGTAAATGATGGACAGATTAACTTTGGCTTACAGGACGGTATTTTTAAGAAATTCTGCCAATTAGCTAAAGAAGCTCAGAAAACTGGAGGACAAGATAATTTTGATGAAGCTTGGGATCTTTATCTTGAATATGTAAATAGCAGAGATGAAAAAGAATATTTGACAGAATTTTCCTATCTCACAGTAAATAGTAGAAATAATTTTAATATCAATTATGAAACTAAAGCTCAAGGAACTTGCTTAACAAAATCTTATGTTTATGAACTCTATAAAGATGAAAAATATCTGAAACAGCCCTATTATCGTAATCAAGGAAAAAAAGTCCTAGAAACTTTAAAGAAAAGATTTGGTCTGAAAGATTATATTTCTCCAACAGAAATTAACACAGACAAGAAATTCGTTTTCATCATCGATGAAATCAACCGTGGGGAGATTTCTAAGATTTTTGGGGAACTCTTTTTCTCTATCGACCCTGGTTATCGTGGTGAAAAGGGGAGTGTTTCTACTCAGTATGCTAATTTACATGAGACTGATGACAAATTTTATATCCCTGAAAATGTCTACATCATCGGAACAATGAATGATATTGACCGTTCAGTGGACACCTTTGATTTTGCTATGCGTCGTCGTTTCCGTTTTGTTGAAGTTACTGCTGAAAGCCAAGTTGCTATGTTGGATAAAGAACTAGATATCCATGCAGAAGAAGCAAAACTTCGTCTAAGAAATTTGAATGCAGCTATCGAAAACGTTCAGGAGCTAAACAGTCATTATCATATCGGACCAAGTTATTTCCTTAAGTTGAAGGATGTAGATTTTGACTATGAATTACTTTGGTCTGATTACCTTAAACCGCTTTTGGAAGATTACTTACGAGGTTCTTATGAAGAGACTGAAACTCTGGATACATTGAAAAAAGCATTTGATCTGACAAATAACGGGGAAACAGATCTGCAAGATACTGGTGATGATAATGCGAATAACTGATAATCAGCATAGAATTGCTAAAGAGGACTTTGTCGTAGAATATCCCAACCTAAGTCAAGCACTTCTTGATAGAACACTAGATAGCCTTTCTCGAGAGGACCGTATCTTTATTTTCCCAAATGATTTGATGAATTCTCCTGATTTAGACAAGGACCAAAAGATTTTTGAAACAGTTAATCAGAAAATCAAGACAGGAAATGTGATTGGTTTTCTGGGCTGTGGTCAGGAAAGATTGACGATTTCCTCTCGTTTTTCTGATGAAAGTAACGACCATTTTTTGCATTATCTCTTACAAAAAGTTCTCAATATCAATCTGACTAGTTTGGATGTCGGTCTATCTCCTGAAGATAAACTCTATCAACTCTTGGTTTACCTCTTTCCCAAATATCTGCATGCTGCTCTCCGAAAAGGTCTGTATAAGGAATACCAGCGATTTTCTCATAACGACAGTCATGTAAAGGGAGTGTTAGATGTAGGAAACCATCTGAAAAAAAATCTTCCTTTTACGGGAAATATTGCCTATACCACTAGGGAGTTTACCTATGATAATCCACTCATGCAATTGATTCGGCATACGATTGAGTACATAAAGATTCAAAAAAGTTTTGGAGCACTACTCGATAGTAATCGTGAAAATGTATCTGAAATCGTACGTGTAACGCCCTCTTATAAACTAGCTGATCGTGCCAAGATTATTCGGGGAAATCAATCTAAACCTGTACGTCATGCGTACTTTCACGAGTACAGGAAGTTACAAGAACTTTGCCTGATGATCCTAAACCAAGAAAAGCACGGTTTAGGGTATCAGGAACAAAAAATTCATGGTATTCTTTTCGATGTTTCCTGGCTCTGGGAAGAGTATATTTACACCCTGTTGCCAAAAGATTTCATCCATCCACGAAATAAGGTTAAGACGGACGGAATTTCAGTATTTTCTAATCGTGAAAGAAAAGTATTTCCAGATTTTTATCATAAAGAGTTAAAAATAGTTCTAGATGCAAAATATAAAAAACTGGAGTTTACTGAAAAAGGGATCAATCGCGAGGACTTGTTCCAGTTGATTTCCTATTCTTATATTTTAGAAGCTGGGAAAACTTGGAAAGCAGGATTGATTTTTCCTAGTATGGAGCAGTCAGTAAATAGTGAAATAGGAAAACTAGCTGGCTATGGAGCTCAATTGAAGAAGTGGTCTATCCAAATTCCTCAGAAGGCTTTATCCTACAGTGTGTTTTGTAAAATAATGGAAAATTCTGAAGAAATTTTTAAAAGGAATATTGATAATGAAGTGGAGTGAAACTACTCTCTCCACTTTACTTCTCGATTCCTCAAGTAAAAACCGAACGATATAATTTGATTATTAAAAATATTTGACAAAAACTGTACTTTGGTTTATAATAAATTAAGGAAACGTCGGAAAAAGGCGTAGGGATGCGCAAGCATAGGTAGGTCATTACAAAAGAAACGAGACATCGATATGTTAAATGAATTTCCAATTTTTGATTACGAAGATATTCAGCTAATCCCAAATAAATGTGTCATTAAAAGCCGTGCAGAAGCAGACACGAGTGTCACACTTGGAAGTCACACTTTCAAACTACCCGTTGTACCTGCAAATATGCAGACGATTTTGGATGAGAACGTAGCAGAGCAACTTGCTAAGGGTGGGTACTTCTATATTATGCATCGTTTTGACGAGGCTGGGCGCATTCCTTTTATCAAACGCATGCACGATCAAGGGCTCATTGCTTCCATTTCTGTTGGTGTCAAGGATTACGAGTATGACTTTGTTAGCAAGCTCAAGGCTGATGCTCCTGAGTATATCACGATTGATATTGCCCATGGTCATGCGGATAGCGTGATTTCTATGATTCAACACATCAAGAAAGAGTTGCCAGATACTTTTGTCATTGCTGGAAATGTGGGGACACCAGAAGCTGTGCGTGAATTGGAAAATGCTGGAGCGGATGCTACTAAGGTTGGAATCGGTCCTGGTAAGGTTTGTATCACCAAGGTCAAGACTGGTTTTGGTACAGGCGGTTGGCAATTGGCTGCCCTACGCTGGTGTGCCAAGGCTGCGCGTAAACCTATCATCGCTGATGGAGGGATTCGTACACACGGTGACATTGCCAAGTCTATCCGTTTCGGTGCTAGCATGGTCATGATTGGTTCCCTTTTTGCTGGACACATCGAAAGCCCAGGAAAGACGATTGAAGTCGATGGGGAACAGTTCAAAGAATACTATGGTTCAGCTTCCCAATACCAAAAGGGTGCTTATAAAAATGTAGAAGGAAAACGCATTTTGCTTCCTGCTAAAGGACATTTGCAAGACACCCTTACTGAGATGGAGCAGGATCTGCAAAGTGCCATTTCCTACGCAGGTGGACGCAAGGTTGCTGACCTCAAGCACGTTGATTATGTTATCGTGAAAAATTCTATCTGGAACGGGGATGCGTCCCACTAGTGGACGCTTAGTCTACCCATAAAAAACTTGTTATTAGAGCAAATTTCTGTTATAATAAAACAAGTTTCCACCCTTAGTGTAATGGATATCACGTAAGATTCCGGTTCTTAAGATGGGGGTTCGATTCCCTCAGGGTGGATGTAAACAGCCTAAAAAGCCTTTAAATAAGGCTTTTTTCTTTATATTTCCTCCAAAATTGGAAATCTTTTTTCAAAAACTACCCAAATCTTTCCTAGTCCCGTTTTAAAGTGACTCAGAGGGCTTTTTTTGTTATAATAGAAAGGATCGTAATTATTAGAAAGAGGTCAGTATGAAAGAATTACAAACTGTACTGAAGAAGCGTTTTGCAATCGAATTTGCAGACAAAAACTTACTGGAAACGGCCTTTACTCATACGAGTTATGCCAATGAGCACCGCCTCTTAAAAATTTCACACAATGAGCGCTTGGAATTTTTAGGAGACGCTGTTCTGCAATTATTGATTTCGGAATATCTGTATAAAAAATATCCTAAGAAACCAGAGGGAGATTTGTCTAAACTCCGTGCCATGATTGTCCGTGAGGAGAGTTTGGCTGGTTTTGCGCGTGATTGTCAGTTTGATCAATTTATCAAGCTAGGAAAAGGGGAAGAGAAGTCTGGTGGGCGCAATCGTGACACCATTCTTGGAGATGCCTTTGAAGCCTTTTTGGGAGCGTTGCTTTTAGACAAGGATGTTGCTAGAGTAAAAGAGTTTATCTATCAGGTCATGATTCCCAAGGTTGAGGCAGGTGACTTTGAGATGATTACGGATTACAAGACACACTTGCAAGAGTTGCTCCAGGTCAATGGAGATGTGGATATTCGCTACCAGGTGACTTCTGAGATGGGACCTGCCCATGATAAGGTTTTTGATGTAGAAGTTCTGGTTGAAGGCAAGAGTATCGGAAAAGGACAAGGACGATCCAAAAAATTAGCAGAGCAGGAAGCCGCGAAAAATGCAGTTGAGAAAGGGCTGGATTCATGTATTTAAAGGAAATTGAGATCCAGGGATTCAAGTCCTTTGCTGATAAGACCAAAGTCGTCTTTGACCAAGGTGTGACAGCTGTCGTTGGGCCAAATGGTTCTGGAAAGTCAAATATTACAGAAAGTCTGCGATGGGCCTTGGGAGAGTCCAGTGTCAAAAGCCTCCGTGGTGGCAAGATGCCCGACGTTATCTTTGCTGGAACTGAAAGCCGCAAACCACTCAATTATGCCTCTGTTGTCGTGACCTTGGACAATGAAGATGGTTTTATCAAGGATGCAGGGCAAGTCATTAAGGTAGAACGTCATATCTATCGTAGTGGGGATAGCGAGTATCGAATTGATGGCAAGAAAGTGCGCTTGCGTGATATTCATGACCTCTTCTTGGATACCGGTTTGGGACGGGATTCCTTCTCCATCATTTCCCAAGGGAAGGTTGAGGAGATTTTTAACTCCAAGCCTGAAGAGCGCCGTGCTATTTTTGAAGAAGCTGCTGGAGTTTTAAAATACAAAACACGCAGAAAAGAAACAGAGAGTAAACTGCAACAAACTCAAGACAATCTAGACCGCCTAGAAGACATTATCTATGAGTTGGATAATCAAATCAAGCCCCTTGCAAAACAAGCCGAGAATGCCCGTAAGTTTTTAGACTTGGATGGTCAACGTAAGGCAATTTACTTGGATGTACTGGTTGCCCAAATCAAGGAAAACAAGACTGAACTAGAGCTAACAGAAGAAGAGCTAACGCAGGTTCAGGAACTCTTGACTAGCTATTACCAAAAACGTGAAGAGTTAGAAGAGGAAAATCAAACTCTTAAAAAGAAACGTCAGGATCTGCAAGCTGAAATGGCCAAGGATCAAGGAAGTTTGATGGATTTGACTAGTTTGATCAGTGACTTAGAGCGAAAACTAGCCCTATCCAAACTGGAATCCGAGCAAGTAGCCCTCAATCAACAAGAAGCGCAAGCCCGTTTAGCGACTCTGGAAGATAGAAGAAAGGCTCTAAGTAAGGAAAAGGCTGAAAAAGAAGCGAACTTGGAACAGTTAGAGAAAAGTCTAGCTGAAAACAACAAGGAACTCAATCGTTTAGAAGCAGAATTGTTGGCATTTTCAGATGATCCTGACCAGATGATTGAGCTCTTACGTGAACGTTTTGTGGCGCTCTTACAAGAAGAAGCGGATGTCTCAAACCAACTGACCCGCATCGAGAATGAACTGGAGAACAGCCGTCAGCTGTCTCAAAAACAAGCTGATCAACTTGAGAAATTGAAAGAACAACTGGCTACAGCTAAAGAGAAGGCCAGTCAACAGCAGGATGAGCTTGAAACTGCCAAGGTGCAGGTTCAGAAATTATTGGCAGACTATCAAGCTAGTGCCAAGGAACAAGAGGAGCAGAAAGTTTCTTACCAAGCCCAGCAGAGCCAACTCTTTGATCGTCTAGACAGTCTCAAAAACAAGCAGGCTAGAGCCCAGAGTTTGGAAAACATCCTAAGAAATCATAGTAATTTTTATGCGGGTGTTAAGAGTGTTCTTCAAGAAAAAGCCCGTCTTGGTGGGATCATTGGTGCAGTCAGTGAACATTTGACCTTTGATGTGCATTATCAAACTGCCCTAGAGATTGCGCTTGGAGCTAGCAGTCAGCATATCGTCGTAGAAGATGAAAACGCGGCAACCAAGGCGATTGATTTCCTAAAACGTAACAGAGCTGGTCGTGCAACCTTTCTTCCATTGACGACTATCAAGGCTCGTACGATTTCTAGTCAGAATCAAGATACTATCGCAGCAAGTCCAGGATTTCTGGGAATGGCAGATGAGTTGGTGTCGTTTGACAAGAGACTAGAAGCCATTTTCAAGAACTTGCTAGCAACGACAGCAATTTTTGATAATGTAGAACATGCGCGTGCAGCGGCTCGTCAAGTTCGTTATCAGGTTCGTATGGTGACACTGGATGGGACAGAGTTGCGTACAGGTGGTTCCTACGCGGGTGGTGCCAATCGTCAAAATAACAGTATTTTCATCAAGCCAGAGCTGGAGCAATTACAAAAAGAAATTGCTGAAGAAGAAGTTGACTTGCGGTCAGAAGAAGCGAGTTTGAAGACCTTGCAAGATGAGATGGCGGTATTGGCAGAAAGGTTAGAAGCTATCAAATCTCAGGGTGAGCAAGCTCGTATTCAGGAGCAAGGCTTGTACCTTGCTTATCAACAAACCAACCAGCAAGTGGAAGAGTTAGAAACTCTTTGGAAACTTCAAGAAGAGGAATTAAATCGTCTTTCTGAAGGAGATTGGCAAGCGGACAAGGAAAAATGCCAAGAGCGTCTTGCTACCATTGCCAGTGAAAAGCAAAATCTGGAAGCTGAAATTGAAGAAATTAAGTCTAACAAAAACGCTATTCAAGAACGTTATCAAAACTTGCAGGAACAGATTTCTCAAGCGCGCTTGCTTAAGTCCGAACTGCAAGGACAAAAGCGGTACGAAGTGACTGATATTGAACGCTTAGGCAAGGAACTGGATAATCTGGATATCGAACAAGAGGAGATTCAGCGCCTTCTCCAAGAAAAGGTTGATAATCTTGAGAAAGTTGATACGGATTTGCTAAGTCAGCAGGCAGAAGAAGCCAAAACTCAGAAAACAAATCTCCAACAAGGTCTGATTCGCAAGCAGTTTGAATTGGATGATATTGAAGGTCAGCTAGATGATATTGCCAGTCATTTGGATCAGGCTCGTCAGCAAAATGAGGAGTGGATTCGCAAGCAAACACGTGCTGAAGCTAAGAAGGAAAAAGTCAGCGAACGCTTGCGCTATCTACAAGCTCAATTAACAGACCAGTACCAGATTAGCTACAATGAGGCTCTAGAAAAGGCTCATGAACTGGAAAATCTCAATCTGGCGGAGCAAGAGGTTAAGGATTTAGAGAAGGCTATTCGCTCACTGGGACCTGTCAACTTGGAAGCTATTGACCAGTACGAAGAAGTTCACAGCCGTCTGGATTTCCTCAATAGCCAGCGTGATGATATTTTGTCAGCGAAAAATCTGCTTCTTGAGACCATCACAGAGATGAATGATGAGGTTAAGGAACGCTTTAAATCAACCTTTGAGGCTATTCGTGAATCCTTTAAAGTGACCTTTAGACAGATGTTTGGCGGTGGTCAGGCAGACTTGATTTTGACTGAAGGAGACCTGCTGACGGCTGGGGTTGAGATTTCTGTCCAACCACCAGGTAAGAAAATCCAATCTCTCAACCTCATGAGTGGTGGGGAAAAAGCCCTATCAGCTCTGGCTCTGCTCTTCTCAATCATCCGAGTTAAGACCATTCCTTTCGTCATCTTGGACGAGGTAGAGGCGGCGCTGGACGAAGCCAATGTCAAACGTTTTGGGGATTACCTCAACCGCTTTGACAAGGATAGTCAGTTTATCGTCGTAACCCACCGTAAGGGGACGATGGCGGCAGCGGACTCTATCTATGGAGTTACCATGCAAGAATCAGGTGTTTCTAAGATTGTTTCGGTTAAATTAAAAGATTTGGAAGAAACAGTAGACTAGTTACCAAATGATAGCATCTCTTAGGAGGTGCTATTTTTTAAAACTAAAGTGCTAAATTTTCTCTTAAGGTCAGTTCAGGCGCAAAAAACGACATTTGGGATTTCCTCTTAGCGAAAAGACTTGCTCTATGATATAATAGTTTCATGATTACAACAGTACCTATTAAGAACGAAAAAGATATTGCAGTACCGAGTAAAACAGTCCTTGTACTAGGTTATTTTGATGGCATCCACAAGGGGCATCAGAAACTTTTTGAAGTGGCCAGTAAGGCTTCTATGAAGGATTATCTGCCAGTTGTCGTGATGACCTTTACAGAGTCGCCAAAACTTGCCTTACAACCTTACCAACCTGAGCTCATGCTTCACATCGTCAATCACGAAGAACGGGAGCACAAGATGAAGTGGCACGGAGTAGAGGCTCTTTTCTTACTGGACTTTAGTAGCAAATTTGCTAGTTTAACGGGTCAAGAGTTCTTTGATACTTATGTTAGAGCTTTAAAACCAGCAATTATCGTAGCAGGATTTGATTATACATTTGGTTCAGATAAGAAAACTGCGGATGACCTGAAGGATTATTTTGATGGAGAGATTATCATTGTTCCTCCGGTTGAGGATGAGAAGGGCAAGATCAGTTCCACACGGATTCGCCAAGCTATTCTTGATGGAGATGTCAAGGAAGCCAATCATCTACTCGGCACACCGCTTCCAACCCGTGGGATGGTCGTTCACGGAAATGCCCGCGGGCGCACTATCGGGTATCCAACAGCTAATCTGGTTCTAAGAGATCGAACTTATATGCCAGCAGACGGTGTTTACGTAGTCGATGTAGAAGTACAACGTCAGAGATTTCGTGGCATGGCAAGTGTTGGAAAAAATGTTACTTTTGATGGAGAAGAGCCGCGTTTTGAAGTCAATATTTTTGACTTTTCAGATGATATTTACGGAGAGACAGTCATGGTCTACTGGCTAGACCGTGTCCGCGATATGGTCAAGTTTGACTCTGTAGAGGAACTGGTAGACCAACTCCAGAAAGACGAAGAGATTGCTCGAAACTGGAAGGATGAAGATTCTGTCATTCAAAGGTCTCAGGTATAGAAAACGTCTGAATAAGCTAATGGAAGGTTTAGTTTATTTGATTGTAGTTTTGAAAGAGTGATATATTTCTCTTTCAGTTCCCATAATTCCCAATTTTAGCAACTATATATGTTCAGAATATAGACGAGGATTTATTATGCAAACACAAGAAGAAATGAATGTTCTGGTACCTGAAAAATTAGCAGAAATTGAGCGTGATTATGGTGTCACAGTTTTGTGGGCTATCGAGTCTGGTAGTCGTGCATGGGGTTTTGAGTCTCCTGATAGTGACTTTGATGTACGATTTATCTACAAACACAAGCGAGATTTTTATCTCCGTTTAAATGAACAGCGTGATGTTATCGAGTTACCAATTGACGATACTTGGGATGTGAATGGTTGGGATTTAGACAAGACTTTAAAACTCCTTTATAAGTCGAATCCAACACTGTTTGAATGGTTACAGTCACCAATTGTCTATCAACAAACGGATTTTATTGAACGCCTACGTCCTCTTGCCAACCAGTATTTTTCTGAGAAAAAGATGCTCCACCATTACTTGAACACTGCTAGAACTCAAATGAATAAGTATCTTTCAGGAGACAAGGTCAAACCTAAAAAGTATTTCTATGCGCTGCGTCCTATTTTGGCTTGTCGTTGGATTGAAAAATACCATTCTATTCCGCCGATTTTATTTGATGATTTGGTCAAAGAATTACTTCCGTCCCAAATGCAGGAGCATGTTTCAAAATTGCTAGACATTAAAATAAACGGACCTGAAGACATGGAAATTGAGCCTATAAAGCCAATTCAAGATTATATTTTAGATAATATCCAAGAGCTCGATGCCTACATCCAAAACGTTACTGAGGAGAAAAAAGAGTGGGAAACCCTAAATCAATTTTTCGTTGAAGAATTGAGAAAATGATGCATTGGTATGATCAATTAATAAATGCTAACCCGTTATTAATTAAATAAAAATTTTAGAAGCATTAGCATTTTAATCTAATTGAAAAGAGACTAAAGATTTTGATTTTTAAAAATAATTTTCAATGTAAAGAAAATAGTGAATACCATATACCTTTTGGAAATATTACTAAAGACCACTATCAGGCTGAAGCAAAATTTCGTGAAAATACTGATTTTGAACTAGCTACAATTGTATTGACGGGGGAGAAGCGCAGACTACGGATACGGTTTCTTTTTAGTCATTGTTATCAAATTATAGATAGAAATTTAGCTTCGGTACTTTAGGATATTCCACTCATTCCAAGAAAAGGCGGTGAATATCCTCTCTACAGAATTGGAAATAGTTTTTTAATTGAGCAAATTGTTCATAGAGCAGGGGGAATATTAGCTAAAGAAGAACTTGAGCACTATCGGGTTCTTACTAAAAATTTACTTATTGACATCATTCTCTATGAAGATCAAAGTCGTGAAATCCAGATAGAAGCGGTGGTGAAAAATGAAGTGGAACAAGATTGATAATGAGATTGAGTATGATTGGTATGAATTGCGATGTCAACTATCCCTAGACAATCACCTCGCAGTTTACTTATATGGTTTAAAAAATCAAAAGAATATTTATTATCTTGATTTTGGAAAAGTATTATTTTGCAGAGCAATAGATGAGGGATGGAATTTGAATCCCTATGAAAAAAAGTTTGAAAGTGATGAAAAACAGTCTCATATATCTGATGGAGTTTTGTTGGAAGTCACTAATAGCAATTTTAAGAGGCACATTAAAAGGCACTGTACTCAATCGATTCATCATTTTCAAATTCTTGGTATTAATTTTGGGCTGGATGTAATTTCAGAAAAACTTCCACTTGTTATAAAAGAATGACTGTAAGTATTTTGTAATTCTTACAGTCTTTTTCTTGCTAATATAGTATAATAGGTTTGAATCCTTATTCTACAAATTACTCATATTTCTAGTAGAGAATGAATTATTCTTCTTAGCTGTATGTAATTCATTCTCTAAATTACTAGTTAAAAAATTCAAAAAGGAGAATTGCATGAAACGAACGAGAAAAGTAGTAGCCTTGGGACTGTGTTTACCCTTATTACTTGGATTGGCTGCTTGTCACCAAAATAATACGAGGACTGAAGCTACAAATCAAGCACAGACCAGTTCAGATAAAGTTCCTTGGATAGCTTCATATACCAATCTAAACAATCAGATAAGTACCGAAGAGGTCAAATCTCTCTTATCAGCTCACTTGGATCCAAATAGTGTTGAGGCATTTTTCAATCTTGTTACAGACTATAATGCGACTGTCGGCTCCACCGGCTTAAGTGGTGATTTTGCCTCCTTTACAAAAACGGAATACGACGTAGAGAAAATCAGTAATCACTGGAATCAAAAAAAGGGTGACTTTGTCGGGACCAACTGCCGTATCAATAGTTATGCGCTATTAAAAAATTCAGTCACAATCCCAAAAATTGAAAAGAATGATCAGCTACTTTTTGTGGATAATGACGCTATTGATAAGGGAAAGGTGTTTGATGCAAAAGATAAGGAAGAGTTTGATATTCTTTTTTCTAGAGTAGAGACGGAAGCAACGACGGATGTAAAAATTCACGCGCAGAAGATGGAGAAATTCTTCTCCCAATTTCAATTCAATGACAAAGCTCGAATGCTGTCAGTTGTGTTGCATGATAATTTGGACGGAGAGTATCTTTTTGTCGGGCACGTTGGTGTTTTAGTGCCAGCTGATGATGGTTTCTTATTTGTAGAGAAACTGACTTTTGAAGAACCTTATCAAGCTATTAAGTTTGCGAGCAAGGAAGATTGTTACAAGAATTTATCCACCAAGTATGCGGATTACACAGGTGACGGCCTAGCTAAGCCTTTCATCATGGATAATGAAAAGTGGGTTGAAGGTTATTAAGCTGGGAAAAGGAGAATCAAATTGGAAACAGTAATAGCGCTTTTAGTTGTCATTCTTATCGGATTCTGGGCTGTAAGCATTCTCAAGCCTCGTAAGTCAAATAAAAAGGAAAGATTTATGGGCTATACTCAGCGCTATGATATTGACGGCGAGGGCTATCAGTCAGAAGTTTGGGAAGCGACAGAAGACGATGATTAGAAATAAGGAGGAGAGTCCAAAAACAGTATTATGCCTTTTCAAGAAAGGTAACTAGTAAAATCAGTGTTATCCTAAGAAATGAATAGGAGGAAACATTATGGGAATGATTGCAAATTATCGATATTTAACTGACAAAGAATTAAGCCAAGTAATGCGAGCTTCTCGGCAGGAAGGGGATTTGCTTGACGTAGTAGAGGATTCAACTATGGAAAATGATACGTCAATAGATATTGACAAAATGTGGGACGCCTTACTCTTTGTTATGACGGGCTTTAGTAGTTCAGAATTTATGGATGACGATCCTTTGAGAGAAGCTGTCTTGGGAGTGACCCCTTTAGAAAATGTGTCAGAATATATAGCCTATACTGAAAAGCCAAAGATAGCTGAGATTGTTCAAGCTTTAGATAATTTTGACATGGATAGGGCTCTGGCAGACTTTAGCATGGAAGCATGCAAGAAGGCAGATTTATACCCCGATATTTGGGATTATCTTGATGAAGAGGAAGAAATCAAGGATGATATTCGAACCAGCTTTATAAAAATGAAAGACTTTTACAAGAAAATCTTAACTCTCAGAGGGAATGTCTTAGTGACTATTTGCTAAGTGCTTTTACCAACTGTTAGTCAGGTGCGTGATGAATGCACATCTAGAAAATCGTACACCCGATGATTTGTCTGGTGAAGGAAATATTCCACCGTGTAGTCGGACGGGATAGATAGAAATTGGTTATAGAATTTGTGATCTTAATAAATTTTAAATATTTAACATGGAGGTTTTAAGAGATGGAAAAAATTGAATGGGACAAGGTTAAGACTCGCTTAGATGCTTTGCTCGTCATTGATGAGTATCGAACAGATCCAGACAATGACTGGCTTCGATTGATAGTTAAGACTGAGGAAAACTGTGGAATCCGTTACCTTATCGACAACTGTTCTGGCGATTCTCTAGATGTGATCTTTACTGATAAAATAATCCTTATAAAAGGCTTTGATCATGAAAGCAATTTAAGTCAGTTTGCTGCGGACGAGTGGAATCAGGACATCATAGACGGATTTTATAAAGGACTGGATGAAAAGTATCAAAACCTATACTCAGAAGAGCAAAAAGATGAAACAACTTTCTTTATCTGGTATGACGGTCAAATGCATCAAAATAAGGACCAAGATCAGGATGGTGGAGAATGGTTATTATCCTATTTCTTTGAAAGTTTTGAGCGATTTCATGAGTTTGTGACGGATTACTATTCAATTACCGTAGATGAGGACTTACTTAGAAAACTTTACAATCAAGGACAGCTTTCAGAAGTAGAATTGGAGCAGTTGATTCATACTTCCTAGACTGAGGCTTTTATGAAACGAGACAGAAAAAGTTAATTATAGCGATTTTTAGCTTATTAAGATGAAAATCGGCTTAGCAAGACCGCTAGTCTAAATCTAATGATTGTAGTTCATCTTTCTTGTAGCTATAAGACTTTAAAACGATTTCTTTCTATCGTCACATAACATTTCACGAACAAAAAATGAAATTCTTTAAAAAACTTTCACAAAAACCTTTACAAGCTCTTGTAAACATGATATAGTTATAAGGCTTAGAAAATGAGATGATGTTTTCTAGCAAATATAAACCCGAGTAAAAAATGCCTACGGACAGGCAGGGTTGAATGCCGAAGCGTGGTTGAAAAGCCACATTATTGATAGGGTTAAAAGCCTACTTTTATAAGTTGATGTTAGGACACTTGTCCTAATTCATAAATTTTAGTGTGGTGAAAGCACACGTCATCTTGTGAAACGATCAATAAAGTACGTAATATTTGCTACTAGAGAGTTAGGAAACATCAGGAACAGACATACTCAACAGAAACCAAAATAAACACGTCAGAAGATTGCAGAGCAGGTGAAAACCTGCTCTTTTTTCATAAGTCAACCTTTGGTCGCACTCATTTTTGAGGCGCTACAAATACTGTAAAGGAGTATGTTTTGAAAAAGTTAGATCAGAATCAAGCCCCTATTTATGAAGGTCTGATTAAGCTACGAAAAAAAAGGATCGTTCCCTTTGATGTACCTGGTCACAAACGAGGAAGGGGAAATCCAGAACTTGTTGAATTGTTGGGAGAAAAATGTGTTGGCATTGATGTCAATTCGATGAAATCCTTGGATAATCTAGGACATCCTATTTCGATTATTCGGGATGCAGAGGAGCTGACTGCGGATGCTTTTGGAGCCAGCCATGCTTTTCTAATGATTGGTGGAACCACTTCATCTGTTCAAACTATGATTCTTTCCACCTGCAAGGCGGGAGATAAGATTATTCTACCACGTAATGTCCACAAATCTGCTATCAATGCGCTGGTTCTATGTGGCGCCATTCCCATCTATATCAAGATGAGCGTAGATCCTAAAATCGGCATCGCCTTAGGTCTTGAAAATGACCGTGTAGCACAAGCTATAAAGGAACATCCTGAGGCCAAGGCAATTTTGATTAACAATCCTACTTACTACGGAATCTGTTCAGACCTAAAGGGGTTGACAGAAATGGCTCATGAAGCTGGCATGCTTGTTTTAGTGGACGAAGCCCATGGGGCTCATCTGCATTTCACTGATAAACTTCCAATTTCTGCTATGGACGCAGGAGCTGATATGGCAGCAGTTTCCATGCATAAGTCTGGAGGGAGTTTGACCCAAAGCTCAGTTCTTTTAATCGGAGAGCAGATGAATCCTGAGTACATTCGTCAAATCATCAACCTGACCCAGTCAACATCCGCCTCATACTTGTTGATGGCTAGTTTGGATATTTCACGTCGCAATCTAGCCCTTCGTGGTAAAGAGTCTTTTGAGAAGGTCATTGAGCTATCCGAGTATGCTCGTCGTGAAATCAATGCTATCGGTGGTTACTATGCCTACTCAAAAGAGTTAATAGACGGAGTGTCCGTTTGTGATTTTGACGTGACAAAGCTGTCAGTTTACACTCAGGGTATTGGTTTAACAGGTATCGAGGTTTATGACCTCTTACGAGACGAATACGACATTCAGATCGAGTTTGGTGATATTGGCAATATCTTGGCCTATATTTCAATCGGTGACCGCATCCAAGATATCGAGCGTTTGGTTGGTGCTTTGGCTGATATCAAGAGACTTTATTCACGAGATGGGAAGGACTTGATAGCTGGAGAATATATTCAGCCCGAGTTAGTGCTGTCTCCACAAGAAGCATTCTATTCAGAGAGAAGAAGTTTGACCCTGGACCAGTCTGTTGGACAAGTCTGTGGGGAATTTGTCATGTGTTACCCTCCAGGCATTCCTATCTTGGCTCCTGGTGAACGCATTACACGTGAAATTGTAGACTATATCCAATTTGCCAAGGAACGTGGTTGCTCTCTCCAAGGGACGGAAGATCCAGAGGTCAATCGCATCAACGTCATTAAGAGAAAGGAGAACTAGATGGATTTATGGTTTTCTGAAGTTCATACTCCAGATGTGAAATTATCCCTAAGAACAGCCAAGCAACTCTACGCTGGTAAAAGTGAATGGCAGGATATCGAAGTCTTGGATACACCAGCTTTTGGGAAAATACTGATTTTAAACGGGCACGTCTTGTTTTCAGATGCAGATGATTTTGTTTACAATGAAATGACCGTTCATGTTCCCATGGCTGTGCATCCCAATCCAAAGAAAGTCTTGGTTATTGGTGGTGGTGACGGTGGTGTTGCCCAAGTATTAACCCTCTATCCTGAACTGGAGCAAATCGATATTGTGGAACCAGATGAAATGTTGGTTGAGGTCTGTCGTGAGTATTTCCCAGACTTTGCTGCAGGGCTAGATGATCCTCGTGTTACCATTTACTATCAAAATGGGCTACGCTTTTTGCGAAACTGTGAAGATGATTACGATATTATCATCAACGATGCGACAGATCCATTTGGACATACGGAAGGGCTCTTTACCAAGGAATTTTACGGAAACAGTTACAGAGCCTTGAAAGAAGACGGCATCATGATCTATCAGCATGGGAGTCCCTTCTTTGACGAGGATGAGTCAGCTTGCCGAAGCATGCACCGCAAGGTAAATCAAGCCTTTCCAATCAGTCGGGTTTATCAGGCCCATATCCCAACCAGTCCAGCTGGCTATTGGTTGTTTGGATTTGCATCGAAAAAATACCACCCTGTCAAAGATTTTGACAAGGAAGGCTGGAAAAAACGTCAGCTTTTCACAGAATACTACACTGCAAACTTACATGTAGGAGCCTTTATGTTGCCCAAGTATGTTGAGGACATTTTAGAAGAAGAGGAAGGAAAAAAATGAGTCGTTTATTAGTTATCGGATGTGGGGGCGTTGCCCAAGTTGCCATTTCAAAGATTTGCCAAGATAGTGAAACCTTTACAGAGATTATGATTGCTAGCCGTACCAAGTCAAAATGCGATGACTTGAAAGCTAAACTGGAAGGCGAAACAAGTACAAAGATTGAGACAGCTGCCCTTGACGCTGACAAGGTAGAAGAAGTGATTGCCCTGATCGAAAGCTACAAACCAGAAGCCGTTTTGAACGTAGCTCTACCTTATCAAGATTTAACCATTATGGATGCTTGTTTGGCGACTGGAGTACACTATATCGATACTGCAAACTATGAGGCAGAGAACACAGAAGATCCTGAATGGCGTGCTATTTATGAGAAACGCTGTAAGGAGCTTGGTTTTACAGCTTACTTTGACTACTCATGGCAATGGGCTTATCAGGATAAATTCAAAGAAGCTGGATTGACTGCACTTCTTGGTTCTGGTTTTGACCCCGGTGTGACTAGTGTCTTTTCAGCTTATGCTCTCAAACACTATTTTGATGAAATCCACTATATCGACATTTTAGACTGTAATGGTGGGGACCACGGTTATCCATTTGCGACAAACTTTAATCCAGAAATCAATCTCCGCGAGGTTTCTGCGCCAGGTTCTTACTGGGAAGATGGAAAATGGGTCGAAGTCGAAGCTATGTCTATCAAGCGTGAGTACGATTTCCCTCAGGTTGGTCAAAAAGACATGTATCTCCTTCACCATGAAGAAATCGAATCATTGGCGAAGAACATTCCAGGCGTCAAACGGATTCGTTTCTTTATGACCTTTGGTCAATCTTATCTCACGCACATGAAATGCTTAGAAAACGTTGGTCTCCTTCGTACGGATGCTATTAACTTTAACGGCCAAGAAATTGTGCCAATCCAATTCTTGAAAGCCTTGCTTCCAGATCCTGCAAGCCTTGGTCCACGCACTGTTGGTAAAACCAATATCGGATGTATCTTTACAGGTGTCAAAGATGGCGTCGAGAAGACCATCTACATCTACAATGTTTGCGACCATCAGGAATGCTACGCAGAGGTTGGTTCACAAGCTATTTCTTACACTACAGGCGTTCCAGCTATGATTGGGACAAAATTAGTTATGAACGGTACTTGGAAACAACCTGGAGTTTACAACCTTGAAGAATTGGATCCAGATCCATTCATGGAAGCTTTGAATGAGTATGGCTTGCCTTGGGTTGTGGTTGAAAATCCACAAATGGTGGACTAATGAAGCTAGAACAAGTACCAACACCAGCTTATGTCATTGACTTGGCAAAGTTAGAAGCCAACTGCCGCATTCTACAATATGTGCAAGAAGAAGCCGGTTGCAAGGTTTTGCTTGCCCAGAAGGCATATTCTCTTTACAAAACCTATCCCTTGATTAGCCAGTATCTGTCAGGTACGACGGCTAGTGGACTCTATGAGGCCAAGCTAGCTAGAGAAGAGTTTCCTGGTGAAGTCCATGTATTCGCGCCTGCTTTTAAGGATGCGGACTTAGAGGAATTGCTTGAGATAACAGACCATATTGTTTTTAACTCGGAGAGACAGTTGCGTAAACATGGGGCTCGTTGTCGAGAGGCTGGTATCAGTGTCGGTTTGCGTATCAATCCTCAATGTTCAACCCAAGGAGATCACGCGCTCTATGACCCTTGTGCTCCTGGATCTCGTTTTGGAGTAACACTAGATAAAATCCCTAGTGATTTGTTGGATTTAGTGGACGGACTTCATTTTCATACCCTTTGCGAGCAAGGGTCAGATGATTTAGAGACAACTTTGAAAGCAGTGGAAGCGCAGTTCGGTTCGTACTTACATCAAGTCAAATGGCTCAATATGGGTGGAGGACACCACATCACAAGAGAAGACTACGATGTGGATTTACTGATTTCTGAAATCAAGCGTATCCGAGAAACTTACAATCTTGAAGTCTATATCGAGCCGGGTGAAGCCATTGCGCTCAATGCCGGTTATCTAGCAACTGAGGTATTGGATATTGTAGAAAATGGTATGGAAATCTTGGTTTTAGATGCCTCTGCGACCTGTCATATGCCTGACGTACTGGAGATGCCCTATCGTCCACCTTTGAGAAATGGCTTTGAGGCGCAGGAAAAAGCCCATACCTACAGACTTTCTTCCAATACCTGCCTGACGGGTGATGTGATTGGCGATTATAGCTTTGAAAATCCAATCCAAATCGGTGATAGACTTTATTTTGAAGACATGGCTATTTACTCCTTTGTTAAAAATAATACCTTTAACGGTATTGGATTGCCAAGTCTCTATCTTATGGACGAGCAGGGAGACTGCAACTTAGTCAAAACCTTCGGCTATCAAGACTTTAAAGGGAGATTATCATGATAGAAACTCCGAAAAAAGCTGGCTATCGTATGCCAGCAGAGTACGAACCGCACCATGGTACCCTCATGATATGGCCGACTCGACCAGGATCATGGCCTTTTCAAGGAAAGGCTGCTAAAAGAGCATTTACTCAGATCATCGAGACCATAGCAGAAGGGGAAAGGGTTTACCTTTTGGTAGAGCAGAACCATCTATCTGAAGCCCAATCTTATCTTGGAGACAAGGTCATTTATTTAGACATTCCCACCAATGATGCCTGGGCGCGTGATACTGGTCCGACCATTCTTGTTAATGACAAAAGAGAAAAGTTGGCAGTTGATTGGTCATTCAATGCCTGGGGTGGTGCTTTCGATGGTCTTTATCAAGATTATGAAGATGATGACCAAGTAGCTAGTCGTTTTGCTGAGACCTTGGGAATGCCTGTTTATGATGCCAAACCTTTTGTACTGGAAGGCGGAGCGATCCATAGCGATGGTCAAGGAACCATTCTTGTGACTGAAAGTTGCCTTCTGAGCGCCGGTCGTAATCCCCACCTGACTAAAGAGGAAATCGAGAATACCTTATTAGAAAGTCTTGGAGCTGAAAAAGTTATTTGGCTTCCTTATGGTATTTATCAAGATGAAACCAATGAACATGTTGACAATGTTGCTGCCTTTGTAGGTCCTGCAGAGCTTGTCTTGGCTTGGACAGATGATCAAAACGATCCTCAGTATGCCATGTCTGCAGCTGACCTTGCCCTTTTAGAGAAGGAAACGGATGCAAAAGGGCGTCCCTTTACTATTCATAAGTTTCCTATCCCAGCTATTCGTCAGGTTGTCACTAAAGAAGATTTACCAGGCTATACCTATGAAGAGGGGGAAGAGGAGCGTTATGAGGGCGAGCGCCTTGCTGCTTCCTATGTCAATTTCTATATTGCCAACAAGTCTGTCTTGGTTCCCCAGTTTGAGGATGTCAATGACCAAGTTGCCCTAGATATCCTCAGCAAGTGTTTTCCAGACCGTAAAGTCGTAGGAATACCAGCCAGAGATATTCTCTTAGGTGGTGGCAATATTCACTGTATCACCCAACAAATCCCAGAATAGGAGAAAAAGATGAGAAATGTTAGAGTTGCAGCGATCCAGATGCAATGTGCCAAGGATGTAGCAACAAATATCCAAACAGCGGAGCGTTTAGTACGTCAAGCTGCAGACAAAGGCGCACAAATCATTCTCTTACCAGAGTTATTTGAACGTCCTTATTTCTGTCAGGAACGCAAGTATGACTATTATCGGTATGCCCAGTCGGTGACAGAAAATACAGCTATTCAGCATTTTAAGGTGATTGCTAAGGAGCTAAAGGTCGTTTTACCCATTAGTTTCTATGAAAAAGATGGCAATGTCTTGTATAACTCTATCGCCGTCATTGATGCTGATGGGGAAGTGTTGGGCGTTTATCGAAAGACCCACATACCAGATGACCATTATTATCAAGAAAAGTTTTATTTTACGCCTGGTAACACAGGTTTCAAGGTCTGGGATACTCGCTATGCTAAGATTGGTATCGGTATCTGTTGGGATCAATGGTTTCCTGAAACAGCGCGCTGTCTTGCATTGAATGGTGCTGAATTACTCTTTTATCCAACAGCCATCGGTTCAGAGCCGATTTTGGATACAGACAGTTGTGGTCACTGGCAACGTACTATGCAAGGTCATGCAGCAGCAAATATTGTTCCAGTCATTGCGGCCAATCGTTATGGATTAGAGAAAGTAACTCCAAGTGAGGAAAATGGTGGACAGAGTTCCAGTCTTGACTTCTACGGTTCGTCCTTTATGACGGATGAAACGGGAGCTATTCTAGAGCAAGCCGAAAGACAAGGTGAAGCTGTTCTGTTAGCAACTTATGACCTTGACAAGGGAGCAAGTGAACGCCTCAACTGGGGCCTGTTTCGTGATAGAAGACCAGAAATGTACCAACGAATTACGGACTAGAAGGTAACTTTCATAATAAACTTTTGATATTCACGCCTGTCTTACAAAAATGTAAGATAGGCTTTTTAAATGTAAGATGGGTGTACGATTATACGTGGAAATGTATGCTATACTCTATGTAGATCAAAAAGAAAGAGGTTTATTATGAAAAAATGGAATGCGACGCAGTTGAAGTATCTGATGGCTGCAATAATGGTTTTAGACCATATTCCTCATATCACCGGAATTGTTTCTCCTATGTGGGAAGGTATTCTTCACGCCTTGACCCGTTGTGTGGGAGTTTGGTTTGCCTATATGGCTATGGAAGGATTCATCCATACTCGAAATTTGAAAAACTACCTCATTCGTCTCTGGAGTTGGGCGCTTATCATGTTTGCTGGAAATAGCCTCCTCAACGCCCTATTTGCATCTAAAGGAGTAATGGTAAATAATAACATTTTCTTTACTTTAGCCATCGGTGTTACCATGCTTTGGCTTGGATTTCCCAGAAAAGAGTTGGATCAAAAAGAGAAGTTATGTCGTCGAATTGGAGTTGCTGGTCTCTTGATTTTCGGTTGTCTTTTTACTGAGGGTGGCATCACTATGCTACCATTTCTCTTAATTAGTTACTCTTGTCGAAATCGCAAGGGATTGCGAAATCTTCTCTATACTCTCCTTTGGGCCTTCCTATTAGTAACTTCCATCCAAATCTATGACACTTGGGACCAAACACTGGAAATGATGCTTTACAACTCTGACTGGCTTTTTATCACTGTCTTTCCTTTTATGGCCTTGTATAATGGGGAACGTGGTGAACAAACTATATGGAATAAGTATTTCTTTTATATTTTCTACCCGGCTCATCTATGGATTATAACCTTGATTGCTTATTTGGTTAAGTAGATTCAATTTCCATTAGCTCCATCTTGCTTAAAATGTGAGAGGAGCTTTTCTGTATCTGGAATTCCTAATAAAACATGTTATAATAGTTTTAGAAAGGACGAGGTTTATGACTAAGATATTGGTTATTGAAGATAATAATGAAATCCAGGAAATTTTAAGAACCCTTCTTGCAGAGGAACACGAGGTGATACAAGCCTTTTCTGGCACAGAAGGTATCATGCAATTTGACAAAGGTGGCATTGATCTCGTTCTGCTAGATATCATGCTCCCTGGGAAAAATGGTGACCAAGTCTTGCAAGCTATTCGACAAACTAGTCAGACTCCGGTCATCATGCTCACTGCTTTGGGTGATAAAAAGCTCATCAGCCAATATCTCCTAGATGGTGCCAATGATTATGTAGTAAAACCTTTTGATTTGAACGAAGTTTTTGCCAGAGTCACTGTACAGTTACGCCAAAATGGTGAACATCAGTCAGAAAACCGCAGGGAAACTGAAAACCTCGTACAAAATTTAAAAAATATCCAGTTTGATGCGGATAGTTTTGAAATAAGTAGCGCAACTGAAACTATTCGCCTTGCAAAGAAAGAGTGTCAAATTCTCCAAATGTTGCTCCATCATCCTAAAAAAATCTTCACCAAGGAAGAACTCTATGAATTGATTTGGGAAGAAAGTTACCTGCCTGGAGACAATACGCTCAACACCCATCTAAGCAATCTCCGTAAAAAACTGCATCAACTGGATCCAAATCACGAATACATTGAAACCATTTGGGGAGTTGGTGTTCGATTAAAAGGAGACAAATAATGAATTACATTTTGATATCAATATTACTCCTCGTTAACATCATTTTATCAGTCTCTTTGATTCGCTATTATATAGCAATTAGAGATTTAAGCAGACAAATTGAAGAAAAGATTCGCTCTGGTAGCATGAAAAGAATCGGGGTAAACTTCTTTTCAAAGACCATTTTGCGTCTACATAACCAAATTGAGAATCTATTTCAAGAAGTGGAACAGAATCAGCTCATCATGAAGCAGGAAAAACGCACCCTAGATATGGCAATCAGTAACATCGCTCATGATATTCGAACACCTTTAACAATCGCTTCAGGATATACTCAGCAACTAATAAAAAATCCTGAACCTAATCCAGAAACGTTAAACAAGATAGCCCATCACCTTGATTTGGTTTCCAAACGTTTGGAGGCTCTCCTTGAATACCGTCATTTGATGGAAGGAGCAGTCAAACCGAAACTGGAAGAACTTGATTTATCAACTTTTATAACGAAAAAGACTTTAGCTTATTACGATGTTTTTCAATCTTCACAGATTGTTCTTGATTTTAACGTTGAACCAGGATTGAAAACGGCGACTGATGAGGACTTGCTTGATCGAATTATACAAAACCTGCTTGGAAATGTTCTCAAGCACGGCAAGGAGAAGGCTCGACTTTCTTTGAAAAAGGGAGAAAAAGGGCTTGTTTTGGAAATTGATAATCTTGTCAAAAAACCAATCAAGAATATAGACAATCTCAGCAATCGTTTTTATTCTGAAAATCTATCAGACACAGAAGAATCCTCTGGTTTAGGTCTCTATATTACCGAGGAATTGGTTCATCTTCTTGGAGCGGATATGAAGCTAGTTGCTGATGGAGAATGGTTTTCGGTCTTTATCTATTTTTAACAGAAGAAACCTCCTCTATATCCTAGAGGAGGTCTTTTTTATAAGCTTTTCTTCTTGAAAATAATCAGTCCACTGAAAGAGAAGAAAAGTATGACCGTTACGCAAACCGTGATGGTATAGAGAATAGCTTGACTATTAGTAGTCATAGCATAGGCAAAATCTAGAATTAAATATCGTAGAATTTCAATGTCTGGGAAAACAAGCATTGGAATAGAAATGACGATAGAGCTAATCAGATAACCAATAAATACGGCAAGATAAGAATGAGTTAGGTAGAGAATAAAGGAAACAATCGAAAGCCAAGCTAGAAGGCAGAGAAATTGAAGGGAAATCGTCAAGAGGAGATTAGTAACAAAACCATCAGGCATTGTACCAAGTCCGTTTAGTAGAGTCGCGGGAATAAAGGCAATCACAAGACTGGTAATGAGTTGTAAGAGAGCGATACTTGCTAGAACAAAGAATTTAGCAAGGAAAAATTCTGTACGAGAAACACCGACTGTCAAACTATTTTTATAAAGCTTGCCGATTAGATCAACCCCAAGAACTAAACATACTAGAATAATACAGAGGAAAACGAGGTTTGAGCCGTTATTTGACACGTTGATTAGAGCTTCTATCCCATTCCAACCATGGGTAGGAGTCTCAGGTGGTGCTGTTTGAACGGACATTAGATGTCCTGTAGCGCCAATAGTAGCACCCAGTAACATAAGTACAAAGAGAATGAATTCTGTAATCCAGAATCCTTTGGAGCGGAAAAGACGGTAAAAATCTGCTTGAATGGTGTGTATCATGATTTTTCTCCTATTCTACCAATTGTGTGAAGTATTCTTCTAGGTTTTGACGGGCAAAGTAAATCTCTTCAATAGAAACATCTGCCAAAGTTAGTTGCTTGAGGATCTGTTTGACATCTTGTTCATTTCCAAAGATATGGATTTCATTTTCAGGATTGACAACCTTAAACTGGAGCTGGATTTGTTCTTTCAATACCTGACAAGCTCTTTCTTTGTCGCTTGTTTTAAGCACAATATAATCCTCACTCAGTGTTTCAAATTCAGTTTTACTGATTTCACGGATAATCTTACCTTGATCCAGAATACCAAAGCGATTAGCTAAGAGATAGAGTTCTGACAAGATATGGCTAGAGATGAGGATAGTTATTCCTTTTTCTTGATTGAGCCGCTGAATCATGAGACGAAATTCTTTGATCCCAATAGGATCCAGACCGTTAATGGGTTCATCAAGAATCAGGAAATCAGGTTTAGATAGAAGGGCAATGGCGATACCAAGTCTTTGTTTCATTCCTAGCGAGAAATCACGAAAGACTTTTTTCCCTGTATCTGACAACCCAACATAGTCCAAGGTCTCATGAATCACCCTATCAGCATTTGGAATATGACGAATCATACAATAATATTTCAGATTTTGATAAGCTGTTAAATGATTATGGGCTACAGGTGATTCGATAACCGAACCCACTCGAGATAAAGCCTTGGTCCACTCATTTTCCGATTGACTAGAAAAGAGGGAAATAGTTCCTTTATCCGCAAACAGTAGTTGTGTAATTATTTTGATAAGAGTGGTTTTACCTGCTCCGTTTTTCCCAATTAGACCATAAATATCTCCCTCTTTTATCGTTAGATTAAGATCTTGAAGAATAGCTTGTTTACCAAATTCTTTGGTCAGTCCATGAATTTCGAGTACTGTTTTCATGATTTTCTCCTTTTGATTTATTTTTCTAACTTTAGTATAAGCTATAGAAATCAAAGAAAGCTCAAGTATTTCTAAAGAGTTTCTAAAGTTTTGTGATTCTTAAAAAAAACAAAACCCAGTTGACATGAACTGGGCTTCTCAATTATAAAATATACTTCTCAATGGCACGCGCGACGCCGTCTTCTTCATTGCTGGATGTAACGTCATTGGCAAGGGATTTGACATGCTCACTAGCATTTCCCATAGCAATGCCAAGGCCTGCAAACTGGAGCATTTCGATATCATTATTAGCATCACCCATGGCCATAATTTCTGATGGCTCAATCTGCAAAATATCAGCTAGTCGTGAAAGAGCAGTAGCTTTTGTGGTTCCAAGTGGCATGGCTTCATAAATGACAGGCTGCGAACGAACGCCACTAAATCGTTGGCAGAGTTCCTCCGCGAACCGTTGCTCAAAATCGTCTGTTTGCTCTTTTGTTCCTAAAAACATGCCTTGGAACATTCGATATTTTCCACTGGTGGCTTCCTCAAGAGAAATTTCAGTCAGGTCTGAAAAGACTAGTTTGGCATCATTTTGAACAATTTGATTAGGCTTACCACCGAGGACAAAATAATGTTTCTCATCAAAAAGAGTTAACTGGACGTCGCTTTTTTCTGCTAGGTCATAGAGGTATCCGATGTCAGCTGGACTGAGTTCTTGCCAGTCAACTAGCCCCCAGTCACTGGTCTGGTGAGTTGAACAACCATTATTGACAATGACGTACTCGTTCTGGAGGTCAAGTCCTAGTTGTTTATAGTAGGGGAGAACACCGAAAAGCGGGCGACCCGTACAGAGAACCAGTTTGACACCTTTTTCTATGGCCTGATGAATGGCAGTGATGTGGGCTTGTGGGATTTCCTTGGCTTCGTTAAGGAGGGTTCCGTCCATATCCAAGGCTAGTAGTTTAATCATAAGACTTCCTTTTCTATGTGTTTTGCTTTTATTATAGCATATAGACTATAAAATGTCTGACAGAATTGTAACATTTCACTTTCCTTTTCTTGAAAAACAAAATAAATTCTTATATAATATGTATACTTAATATTTAAGGAGAAATAATGTCAAAGTATCACTTTAATTCAATTTACAAAAATAATGAAACAGAGTCTACAGGTCTTCTTTTCATTAAAGTTTACAACAAGTGGGAAAGCAACTTAAAAAGAGTCTTGAAATCAGTTAGCCTCACTTTGCCCCAATTTATCGTTTTGACCTCACTCTTGTTTTTGTCTAATAGAGAGGAATATGTAACACAAGTTGATATTGCTCATTTCACAGGTATGGATGTAATGACGGTTTCTCAGATTGTCCGGTTACTAGAGAAGAAAGACTACATTAGTCGCGATCAACATCCAAAGGATAGTCGGGCAAAACTGGTCTTAGTGACGAAGTCTGGTGTGGAGAAAGTCAATCAAGCTTTACCCTTAGTAGAAGGGGTTGATGAAGATTTTTTTGAAAAACTTTCTAACGATAGAGAAAGTTTCAATCGCATATTAGCAGAGTTGGAGGATAAAAATGCCTAGATATTGGGTCGGAGTTGTTTCAAAGAATCATGTTTTAAGAGGAGTTGAGGGAAATTTTTGTCAAGTCTGTCACGGAAAGGGCGGCCCCTTAAACCGTATGAAAAAAGGCGATTATTTTTTATACTATAGCCCAAAATACGATATGAATGGTCAAGATAAGTTACAGGCTTTTGTGGCCGTAGGTAAAATTATAGATGACAAAGCCTATCAAGTAGAGCAGTTTGAAGGATTCTTTCCCTTTAGACGAAATATCGAGTATTATCTACCAGTAAAATATTGCTCAATAGAAATAGCCAGACAACATCCTGAATGGAAAGACTATGCTTCTAGGCTTCGTTATGGGCATTTTGAAGTTTCCAAAGACTTTTTCCTCTATATCTTTCATCATATGAAAGTGGATGATGAAGCTTGATTGATTTGCTAGTTAAATGATTGTCAACAAGAATTTTGGATTTGGACTGTGAAGCGAACTTTGCTATAATAGAGTAAGAAACTTTGAGAAACCAAACGAGGCAGAGATGAAATTACTTTATACTGATATTCGGACTTCTTTGACAGAAATTCTAACTAGAGAGGCAGAAGAGCTGGTTGCTGCTGGCAAACGGGTCTTCTACATTGCCCCCAACTCTCTTTCATTTGAAAAGGAACGTGCCGTGCTGGAATGCTTGTCCCAGCAGGCTTCTTTTGCTATTACCGTCACGCGCTTTGCTCAAATGGCTCGTTACCTGGTTTTAAATGACTTGCCTACAAAGACCAGTCTTGATGACATCGGTCTTGGGATGGCCTTCTATAAATGCCTTGCTGAACTTGATCCCAAAGAGTTACGAGTTTATGGTGCTATTAAACAAGATCCTCAATTTATCCAGCAGTTGATTGAACTTTATCACGAGATGACGACTGCTCAGATGAGCTTTTTGGACTTGGAAAGTTTGACCGATGAGGACAAGCGGGCAGACTTACTCTTGATTTTTGAGAAAGTGGCTACCTATCTCAATCAAAACCAGTTGGCTCAGGGAAGTCAGTTATCACATTTGATTGAGGCTATTGAGAATGATAAGGTAAGTAGTGATTTCAGTCAGCTTGCCTTGATCATTGACGGTTTTACCCGTTTTTCTGCCGAGGAAGAGCATGTGGTGGATCTACTCCATCGCAAAGGTGTTGAGATTGTCCTTGGTGCTTATGCAAGTAAAAAGGCTTATACCAGTCCTTTCACTGAAGGGAATCTCTACCAAGCCAGTGTGGAATTTCTTCATCATTTAGGTGCTAAATACCAAACACCTGCTCAAGACCGTTCTCACACTCATGCGTACATGGATAGTTTTGACAAGGCCTCTCGTTTGCTGGAGTCTTCTTATGACTTTTCAGAACTTACTTTGGATGTCGCTGAGAAGGACCGTGAAAACTTGCAAATCTGGTCTTGTTTGACGCAAAAAGAAGAGTTGGAGTTGGTAGCCCGTAGCATTCGTCAGAAATTACATGACCATCCAGAACTGAGTTACAAGCATTTCCGAATTCTGCTGGGGGATGTGACTTCTTATCAGTTGTCCTTAAAGACCATTTTTGACCAGTACCAGATTCCATTCTATCTTGGTAAAAGCGAATCCATGGCTCATCATCCCTTGACCCAGTATGTGGAGTCTATTTTACGATTAAAACGCTACCGTTTCCGTCAGGAGGATTTGATTAATCTCCTCAGAACTGGTTTGTATACTGACCTTAGTCAGGCTGATATTGATGCTTTTGAGCAATATCTCCGCTATCTTGACATCAATGGCTTGCCAGCTTTTCAGCAAACCTTCACCAAATCCCACCATGGAAAGTTTGATTTGGAACGCTTGAATGCCATTCGTTTGCGAGTTTTGGAGCCCCTTGAAACTTTGTTTGCCAGCCGGAAACAGAAGACCGAAAATCTCTTGCAAAAGTGGAGTACTTTTCTAAAAAATGCTGCTTTAAGCAAGCAGATGCAAGGTTTAACATCCACTATGGAAGCTCCTGAACAGGAAAGACAAGCTGAAGTTTGGAAAGCTTTCTGTCACGTTTTAGAACAATTTGCGACCGTTTTTGATGGTTCACAAGTTAGTCTGGAGGACTTCCTAGCCTTGCTCCACTCTGGGTTGAGCTTGTCTCAGTATCGCACCATTCCAGCGACAGTGGACACTGTTCTGGTGCAGAGTTACGATTTGATTGCACCACTGACTGCTGACTTTGTCTATGCCATTGGACTAACTCAGGATCATTTACCAAAAATCGCGCAAAATACTAGCCTTTTGACAGATGAAGAAAGACAAAGCCTAAACCAAGCGACAGAAGAAGGAGCACGATTGCTGATTGCAAGCAGTGAAAACCTCAAGAAAAATCGCTATACCATGCTTTCTTTAGTCAATGCTGCCCGTAAGCAGTTGATTTTGTCAGCACCCAGTCTTCTCAATGAAAATGAGAGCAAGGAATCTGCCTATCTTCATGAACTGGTAAGTTTTGGATTTAGCCGAAGAGAAAAGAGAATGAACCATAAAAATCTTAGCAAAGAAGATATGAGTTCTTATCACAGTCTCTTGTCTAGTCTGGTTGTCTATCATCAGCAAGCTGCTTCTAGTAAAAATGAACAAGATTTAACTTTTGTCACGGTCTTAGCGCGTGTCATGGGTAAAAAACTAGATCAAAAAGACCTTGCGAATCCTGCCCTTCCAACTAGTCCAAGTAGCAAGCCATTAGCAAAGGATACCTTGCAGGCTCTCTATCCTGCTGACAAAGAGTTTTACCTGTCTACCTCTGGTTTGACGGAGTTTTACCGCAATGAATATAGTTATTACCTCCGTTATGTTCTAGGCTTGCAGGAAGAATTGCGCCTGCGCCCAGATGCTCGCAGTCACGGGAATTTCTTGCACCGTATTTTTGAACGTGCCTTGAAGCTGCCTGCTGAAAATCCATTCGACCAACGTCTGGAGCAAGCTATTAAGGAAACCAGCCAAGAACGGGAATTTGAAGCCATTTATCAAGAAAGTTTGGAAGCCCAGTTTACCAAGGAAGTTCTGCTCGATGTCGCGCGGACTACTGGGCACATCCTTCGTCATAATCCAGCCATCGAAACCATCCAAGAGGAAGCAACATTTGGCGGCAAAGATCAAGCCTTTATTCAATTGGATAATGGTCGCAGTGTCCATGTGCGAGGCAAGGTTGACCGTATTGACCGCCTGAAAGCTGATGGTGCGATAGGAGTGGTGGACTATAAGTCTAGTTTGACCCAGTTCCAGTTTCCTCATTTCTTCAATGGGCTCAATTCCCAACTGCCAACCTATCTTGCTGCCCTAAAAAGAGAAGGGGAGCAGAACTTTTTCGGTGCCATGTACTTGGAAATGGCTGAACCTGTCCAATCTCTGTTGACCGTTAAAAGTCTGGCAGGAGCAGTAGTAGAAGCCAGCAAATCAATGAAATACCAAGGACTCTTTTTAGAAAAAGAAAGCAGTCACTTGGGCGAATTTTACAACAAAAACAAGGCTAATCAGCTGACAGACGAGGAGTTCCAGCTCTTACTAGACTATAATGCCCATCTGTACAAGAAGGCAGCTGAGAAGATTTTACAAGGCCAGTTCGCCATCAATCCCTATACCAAAAATGGCAGAAGCATTGCCCCGTACGTTCAGCAGCATCAAGCAATCACAGGTTTTGAAGCTAATTACCATTTAGGTCAAGCTCGTTTCCTAGAGAAATTAGACTTATCTGATGGCAAACGACTGGTCGGAGAAAAACTCAAGCAAGCTTGGTTTGAGAAAATGAGAGAGGAGTTGAATCGATGAAGCCCATTTCCTTTTTAACTGAGGAAGAGATTCAAAAACTGCAAGAAGCAGAAGCGAGTTCGAGCAAGGAACAGAAGAAAACAGCTGAGCAAATCGAAGCCATTTATACGGTAGGGCAAAATATATTAGTTTCAGCGTCTGCTGGTTCAGGGAAGACCTTTGTCATGGCAGAGCGCATTCTGGACCAGTTAGCGCGTGGTGTGGAAATCAGCCAACTCTTTATCTCGACTTTTACTGTCAAGGCTGCTACTGAACTCAAAGAGCGCTTGGAGAAAAAAATCAGCCAACAAATCCAAGAAACCGATGATGTCGATCTCAAACAACACTTGGGACGTCAATTGGCAGATCTACCAAACGCTGCCATCGGAACCATGGACTCTTTCACACAAAAATTCCTTGGCAAACATGGCTATCTGATTGATATCGCACCGAACTTCCGTATTTTACAAAATGAAAGTGAACAGTTACTCTTAAAGAACGAAGTTTTTCATCAGGTTTTTGAAGAGCATTACCAAGGTGAGAATAAAGAGAAATTTAGTAGCTTGGTGAAGAACTTTGCTGGGCGTGGCAAGGATGAACGAGGTCTGCGCCAGCAAGTCTACAAAATCTATGATTTCCTTCAATCCACCAGCAGTCCCAAAAAATGGCTGAACGAGTCTTTCCTCAAAGGGTTTGAAAAGGCTGACTTTGCAAATGAAAAAGAGAAACTAACTGAGCAAATCAAGCAGGCGCTTTGGGACTTGGAAAGTTTCTTCCGTTATCATCTGGATAATGATGCCAAGGAGTTCCCAAAAGCTGCCTATTTAGAAGCTGTTCAACAGGTTCTGGATGTAATTGGCTCCTTAAATCAAGAGTCCGACAGTCAGGCTTATCAAGCAGTGCTTGCGCGTGTTGTCGCCACCTCGAAGGAGAAAAATGGTCGTGCTCTAGCCAATTCCAGTCGTAAGGCCGATTTGAAACCACTGGCTGATGCCTATAACGATGAGAGAAAGGTCCAGTTTGATAAACTAGGAAAACTGTCAGACCAGATAACCATTCTCGACTACCAAGAGCGTTATCATGAAGATACCTGGGATCTAGCTAAAACCTTCCAAACCTTTATGAGTGATTTTGTGGAGGCTTATCGAGAACGTAAACGCCATGAAAATGCTTTTGAATTTGCTGATATCAGTCATTTCACCATTGAGATTTTAGAGAATTTCCCGCAAGTTCGTAAGACTTATCAAGATCGCTTCCACGAAGTCATGGTCGATGAGTATCAGGATACCAACCACATTCAAGAACGAATGCTGGAATTGCTGTCGAATGGTCACAATCGCTTTATGGTGGGAGATATCAAGCAGTCTATCTACCGTTTCCGTCAGGCAGACCCGCAGATTTTCAATGAAAAATTCCAACGCTATGCGCAAAATCCTAAAGAGGGTAAATTGATACTCCTCAAGGAAAATTTTCGTAGTAGTTCAGAAGTGCTGTCAGCAACCAACGATGTATTTGAACGTCTCATGGACCAAGAGGTCGGCGAAATCAACTATGACAGCATGCACCAACTTGTTTTTGCCAATACCAAACTGACTCCTAATCCAGACAACAAGGCAGAATTTCTCCTCTACGATAAGGACGATAGTGTGCAAGAGGAAGAAGAGAACCAAACAGAAACAAAACTCACAGGAGAAATGCGCCTGGTCATCAAGGAGATTCTTACACTTCATCAGGAGAAAAGTGTTGCCTTCAAAGAAATAGCCCTTTTGACCTCTAGTCGCAGTCGAAATGACCAGATTCTCCTCGCCCTGTCTGAGTACGGAATTCCAGTTAAAACCGACGGCGAGCAAAATAATTATCTCCAATCCCTAGAAGTACAAGTCATGCTGGATACTCTTCGTGTCATCCACAATCCCCTGCAAGACTATGCTCTGGTTGCGCTGATGAAGTCTCCTATGTTTAGCTTTGATGAGGACGAGTTGGCACGCTTGTCCCTTCAGAAAGTAGAAGATAAGGTCCAAGAAAATCTCTATGAGAAACTGGTCAATGCTCAAAAACAGGCAACAAGCCAGAAAGAGTTAATTCATACAGCTCTAGCTGAAAAACTCAATCAATTCATGGATATTTTGGATTCTTGGCGCTTATATGCCAAAACCCACTCTCTCTATGACTTGATTTGGAAGATTTACAACGACCGTTTTTATTATGACTATGTTGGGGCTTTGCCCAATGGGCCAGCCAGACAGGCCAATCTCTACGCCCTAGCTCTGCGCGCTGACCAGTTTGAAAAGAGTAATTTCAAGGGCTTGTCGCGTTTTATACGTATGATTGATCAGGTTTTGGAATCTCAGCATGACCTCGCAAGCGTAGCCGTCGCGCCGCCTAAAGATGCCGTGGAGCTTATGACTATTCACAAGAGCAAAGGATTGGAATTTCCTTACGTCTTTATCCTCAACATGGATCAGGACTTCAACAAGCAAGACTCGATGTCAGACGTCATTCTCAGCCGTCAAAATGGGCTTGGTGTCAAATACACTGCCAAAGTGGAAACAGGAGCAGTGGAAGCACACTATCCTAAAACCATCAAACTTTCCATTCCTAGTCTAACTTATATCCAGAATGAGAAAGAACTGCAACTGGCTAGCTATTCAGAGCAGATGCGTCTGCTGTATGTTGCTATGACGAGGGCTGAGAAAAAGCTTTATCTTGTCGGTAAGGGCTCTCGTGAAAAGCTAGAAGCCAAGGAATATCCATCAGCTGAGAGCGGAAAATTAGATAGCAATACCAGACTGCAAGCAAGAAATTTCCAAGATTGGGTCTGGGCTATCAGTAAAGTATTTGCCAAGGAAGATCTCAACTTTAGTTATCGTTTTGTTGGCGAAGATCAGTTGACTAGAGAAGCTATCGGGGAGTTGGAAAACAAGAGCCCTCTCCAAGATAGCTCTCAAGCAGACAACCGCCAGTCTGAGACCATCAAAGAAGCTCTGGAAATGCTGAAAGAGGTGGAAGTTTATAATACTCTTCACCGCGCAGCCATTGAACTACCAAGTGTTCAAACCCCAAGCCAAATCAAGAAATTCTACGAACCGGTTATGGATATGGAAGGGGTAGAAATTGCTAACCAAACTCAATCAACTGATAAGAAAATCAGCTTTGATTTGCCAAATTTTTCAACTAAAGAAAAAGTCACTGGAGCTGAGATTGGTAGTGCCACCCATGAACTGATGCAGAGAATTGACCTCAGTCAGCAACCAACACTTGCTAGCCTGACAGAAACTCTCAAACAAGTTCAGGCTAGTCCAGCTGTCAGAGACAAGATCAATCTTTCTAAAATTCTAGCATTCTTTGACACACCACTTGGTCAGGAGATTCTCGCTAATACCGACCATCTCTATCGCGAGCAACCTTTCTCCATGCTCAAAAAAGATCAAAAGAGTCAGGAAGACTTTGTTGTTCGTGGGATTTTGGACGGCTATCTACTTTACGAGGACAGAATTATTCTTTTTGACTATAAGACAGACCGTTACGATGAACCAAGACAACTCATAGACCGCTATCGTGGTCAGTTAGCCCTATACGGAGAGGCTTTATCTCGAGCTTATTTGATTGAAAACATAGAAAAATACTTGATTTTGCTCGGCAAAGATGAGGTTCAAGTTGTAAAAGTATAATTTAGAAAGGAAACCTCATGTCACTTCCAGTTAGAAAATCCCTGCACGATGCGGTTTTACAGGCTTCAAAAGCTGATACTTGGGAACAAGCTACCAAGGAATGGAATGAAGTTTCCTTGATTTTTAATGGTATTGGTCGTAGCAATTGCGTCTGTGGGAATGCCATTAAATACGCCTACGAACTCTTTAACTGCGTTACAGGCCAACGACTCTTTCCGATTGGCAGTGATTGTGTTCGCCATTTTCACCGACTGAGTTTAGACCAGCAACTGGAAGAGGAAGAAAAACTACTCAGAAAAGTTGAAAACCTAACCAGAAAGGCTCAGAAAAAGGAAAAAATCAAGGTTAATAAAAGCGACTTTGACGAACGACTTTTAAAATGGTTTTGGGAAAAAGGTGTTTTCAAAGCCAATCGTGGCAATCAATTCACGCCTGAGAAAGATTATCAGCTCTTCCTAGAGGTCTTTCAAGGCGGAAGTTGGACCAAGGCAGAGCCAAAGAAGAAGGCTCGTATGGAAGAAGTGCTGGAAAAGTGTATCAAACCTTTTTTACTTGGTAAGACAGATGACCAACTCTACCTTGTCAAACTAGGCAAGGAGAAAATTGACTACGAGCAGCATTTGCGGATTCAGGCAGAGAAAGAACGCAAGAAAAGAGATAAAATCGCCAAGCAATACGCTGACAACCTCATTCTTGCCATGGGACCTGCAGAGCGAGCCTATCAAGATTACTTTGGCTTTACAGAAACCTTGACTCAAGAAGAACGAAAGTGGGAGAAAATCCTCTTTGGAAAAAATAGAGACGAACGGGCTATCAAGGCTAAACAAAACCAGAAAGAGCTGGAAAAGGAACAGCGAATTGCAAATCAAGATCCTATTGAACGAAAGCAGAAGCAGACTTGGCTTCTTAATTCCTATTTTCGTGATTTACCTGATGAAAAAGCCAGATTTTCTCGACTCTTATTAGAATATCGAAAAAGTGGAGAAGTACGCTTTTCAGATGAATATTTATCTGAGCATCTCATCGACTTTTTCTACAAGATGAAAGCCTTTGAGTTTGAAATTGCACCAGAACAAGTCCGTGATTTTCTAAAAGAATGCCTTCAGCTAGAACATCTATCATCTGCACAAGAAAGCTGGATTAGAGGAATTCTCCTCAATTGCCTTCACCCATTTTTAGATAGGTTACTCATATAGAAAAAATCCTACCTTGTCTATGCATGGTAGGATTTATGTATCTTCAAAAATGTATTGGTAAAGTTGGACGACTTTCTGAAAACACTGCGTGTCCATTCTTGTTATTTTTTGAGCATTGCGCATCCTAAAATCAAAGGTATACAGTTGAAATGGATTGACAGCACCATCTACCTTATCCGACGAGACAGGAACGAGCAGGCCTTTTTCTGCTAAATGCTTTTGACCATGGGTAATGGGACAGACAGCCACAAAACCAGTTTGCAAGGCATATTCTCTCCTAGAAACAACCAAGGCAGGACGCCGTTTCTGAATCTCCCGACCAACTGATGGATCAAAATCGAGCCAAATGATATCCTGCTTTTCAGGAATATACTCAGATTTCGCTATCAATGATTTTTACCCCTTCAAAATCGTTTGTCATTCTTAAGTCAGCAATCCCATCAAAAGGATCTTTCAGTTTTGGAGCTAAGACAATGACTCCATCAACTCCTTTGTAGACAACCATTTCTTGACCTTCCGTCATACCCAAATTTTTAGGAATGGTCACAGTGAGAGAATTTCCCACCTTCCGAGTCTTTACTGTATTCATCACTCTACCTCCACGAAATCGTATATACAAAGTATATACCAAACGGCAAATAAAGTCAAGCAAACGTTTAATTACATAAATTAAGTTATGTGCTATAGTGTGGTTTTATTTTAGTCAAAGCCTGTGCAAAAGCACCTAATTTATGATAGAATAGATGGTGAGAAAGAAAACGTTTTTACTACGTTTTTTTAGTCGGAAGGGGAAAATATTATGGCTACTATTCAATGGTTTCCGGGTCACATGTCTAAGGCTCGGCGACAGGTTCAGGAGAATTTAAAATTTGTTGATTTTGTGACGATTTTGGTGGATGCTCGGCTACCTTTATCTAGTCAAAATCCTATGTTAACCAAGATTGTGGGTGATAAACCAAAGCTTTTGATTTTGAATAAGGCAGATCTTGCTGACCCCGCAATGACCAAAGAATGGCGTCAGTATTTTGAATCACAGGGAATCCAAACTCTGGCTATCAACTCCAAAGAGCAAGTGACTGTAAAAGTTGTGACAGATGCGGCTAAAAAGCTCATGGCTGATAAGATTGCACGCCAGAAAGAACGCGGTATCAAAATCGAAACCTTGCGGACCATGATTATCGGAATTCCAAACGCTGGTAAGTCAACTCTCATGAACCGTTTGGCTGGGAAAAAGATTGCAGTTGTCGGCAATAAACCAGGTGTTACCAAGGGGCAACAGTGGCTCAAAACCAACAAAGACCTGGAAATATTAGACACGCCAGGTATTCTATGGCCTAAATTTGAAGACGAAACCGTTGCTTTGAAACTAGCCTTGACTGGAGCTATCAAAGACCAGTTGCTTCCTATGGATGAAGTGACCATTTTTGGTCTCAATTATTTCAAAAAACATTATCCAGAAAAGCTAGCTGAACGCTTCAAACAAATGAAGATAGAAGAAGAAGCGCCTGTTATTATTATGGATATGACCCGTGCCCTTGGATTCCGAGACGACTACGACCGCTTTTACAGCCTCTTCGTCAAGGAAGTCCGTGATGGCAAACTCGGTAACTACACCTTAGATACATTGGACGACATCGATGACGATGATTAAAGAAATCAAAGACCTTCTTGCTACTGTCAAAGAATTAGACAATCCCCTTTTTCTTGAACTGGGAAAGGATCCTCGTTCTGGAGTTCAAAAGGAAATCAGCAAGCGTAAAAAAGCCATTCAGGCTGAACTGGATGAAGACCTTCGTTTGGAATCTATGCTTTCCTATGAAAAAGAACTCTATAAGCAAGGATTGACCCTAATTGCAGGTGTTGATGAGGTCGGACGTGGTCCTCTTGCTGGCCCTGTAGTCGCTGCAGCTGTTATTTTACCTAAAAATTGTAAGATTAAAGGCCTCAACGATAGCAAGAAGATTCCTAAAAAGAAACATCTGGAAATTTATCAAGCTGTTCAAGATCAAGCCTTGGCAATAGGTATTGGTATCAAGGATAATCACATCATCGACCAAGTCAATATCTATGAAGCTACCAAACTGGCCATGAAGGAAGCAATCGCCCAGCTCAGTCCGCAACCTGAGCACCTCTTGATAGATGCCATGAAACTGGAGTTACCAATTTCACAAACCTCCATTATCAAAGGAGATGCTAACTCCCTCTCAATCGCAGCAGCATCTATAGTAGCCAAGGTGACACGGGATGAATTGATGAAGGAATACGATCAGCAATATCCTGGCTATGATTTTACAGCTAATGCAGGCTATGGAACAGCTAAACATCTAGAAGGGCTTGAAAAACTAGGTGTCACCCCAATTCACCGAACCAGTTTTGAACCAGTCAAAACACTGGTTGCAACAAATAAAGAAAGCTAAGTTGGAGGAAATGATTATGGAGGAACAGTCAGAAACACTTAGTTCCAAGAAAGAATTTGCCTTTGCCTCAAGCACCATATTATCCCAAGTTGGACGAGGAATCATTGTTGGTCTCGTCATCGGGCTAATCGTCGGATCTTTTCGTTTCTTAATCGAAAAGGGTTTTCATCTGATACAAGGGCTCTATCAAGATCAAGCGCACCTAGTGCGCAATCTTTTTATCATTGGCCTATTTTATTTAATCGTTTGCTGGCTTAGTGCGAAACTAACTCGGTCAGAAAAAGATATCAAGGGTTCAGGAATTCCTCAAGTCGAAGCCGAACTAAAAGGACTCATGGCTCTTAACTGGTGGAGTGTCCTCTGGAAAAAATATGTCCTAGGGATTCTTGCTATTGCCAGTGGACTTATGTTAGGACGAGAAGGGCCAAGCATTCAACTTGGAGCTGTTGGTGGTAAAGGTATTGCCAAGTGGCTAAAATCTAGCCCAGTTGAAGAACGTTCCCTGATTGCCAGTGGAGCTGCTGCAGGTTTAGCCGCTGCCTTTAATGCACCAATCGCAGGTCTCCTCTTTGTTGTAGAAGAAGTCTATCACCATTTTTCCCGCTTTTTCTGGGTCTCAACTCTAGCAGCCAGTCTCGTAGCAAACTTTGTTTCTCTGCTCATATTTGGCCTAACACCCGTACTGGATATGCCAGACAACATTCCTCTCATGACCCTAGACCAGTATTGGATTTACCTCTTTATGGGAGTTTTTCTCGGACTTTCTGGTTTTCTCTATGAGAAGGCTGTACTCAATGTTGGTCGAATTTATGACTGGATTGGTCAAAAAATCCATTTGGATAGAGCTTATTATCCAATCCTAGCCTTTATCCTTATCATACCAGTCGGGATTTTCTTGCCACAAATCCTTGGTGGTGGAAATCAGGTCGTTCTTTCTTTGACTGAGCAAGATTTTAGTTTTCAGGTTTTATTAGCTTACTTTTTGATTCGATTTGTTTGGAGCATGATTAGCTATGGAAGTGGTCTCCCAGGAGGAATTTTCCTTCCCATTTTGGCGCTTGGTTCCTTACTTGGTGCCCTAGTTGGTGTTATTTGTGTGAATCTTGGACTTGTCAGTCAGGAACAATTCCCTATATTTGTCATTCTGGGAATGAGTGGCTACTTTGGGGCAATATCCAAGGCTCCCTTAACCGCTATGATACTCGTAACCGAGATGGTTGGAGATATTCGCAACCTCATGCCACTTGGCTTAGTGACCTTGGTTGCTTACATCATCATGGATCTACTCAAGGGCGCTCCAGTTTATGAGGCCATGCTGGAAAAAATGCTACCAGAAGAAGCAACAGATGAAGGAGAAGTCACCCTCATTGAAATCCCTGTATCAGATAAGATCGCTGGAAAACAGGTTCACGAGCTCAACCTGCCACATAACGTACTCATCACCACACAAGTCCATAATGGCAAAAGTCAAACAGTGAATGGCTCAACCAGAATGTATCTGGGTGATATGATTCACCTAGTGATACCAAAAAGTGAAATTGGCAAAGTAAAAGATTTGTTGTTGTAGATGATATTTACATAATATGAATTATGTAAATAAAGATTGTAATTTAATACTTTTAAAAACCGTTTTCAGCAATGAGATCGGTTTTTACTTCTTATATCGTTAAAATTAATTAAAATATAGTATAATAAGAAAAAGGGGAAAAGCTTAAATGAATAATTCCAGCAATAAAAAAAGCCATAAAAGGCTACTAATCGTTTTGTCACTCGCAATTATCACAGCAGGAGGTATATTTATGTTTAGCATGTTAGGGAAATCCCAAGAAGAGCGTCGAAATAGAGAGTATGAAGTTAGTCTGGTTGAAACTTTAAAAGATAGTTATGAGGGTATTGAAGAAATTAGATTTTCTAATGCAAACTACACAAATCCTCCAGGAAGTTGGACTTGCGTAGTTGAACTATATTTTAACGAGAGAAGCATAAAATATAAAATTAATTATTCAAAAAAAGATAAACGTATTTCTGATGTATCTTTAGAGAGAGAGGATAGAAAAGAGGACCGAGAATTTTTAAATAGTCACTTGGGTAAGACTAGTAAACTCACAAAAATTATTTATTCAGATGGTTCAGAAGGAGAATATTAATGGTATACACTTATACTGATAAACAACTCAATGAATTAAATCACGGAAAAAATGTTTATAGTGTAAATTTTGAATATGCTGAAAGGGAAGTTGAAAAGAAAGTTGTAGCCAAAACAAATGATAAGTTATCTTCGGATGAAACTAACACTATAACCACCTCTGATGGTCAAGAATTCCGTGTTGTTGCGACTAAGTCTCACCGAATATCGGGATTTGATGCAGTATCTGTGACAATTGACTTGATTTTCTCTATTCTACTGTTATTTATCTTTAAATTATAGTAGAATAGAGAAAAGGAGAAAAGCTTAAATGAATATTTCCAGCAATAAAAAAAGATATATAAGACTACTAATCGTTTTGTTACTCGTAGCCATCACAACAGGAGGTGTTTTTGTGTTTAGCATGTTAGGGAAATCCCAAGAGGAGCGTCGAAATAGAGAGTATGAAGTTAGTTTGGTAAACGCCTTAAAGAATTCCTATGAAGGGATAGAAGAGATCAAGATTACAAATCCTGATTATACAAACCCGCCGGGATCATGGTCTTGTGATGTTGAAATTAAGTTTATTGATGAAAAAACTATTAAATATGGGATTGGATATTCTTTAGACACCGAAGAAATAACAGATGCTTCATTGGAATGGGAAGGAAGAATAAAAGATAGACAATTTTTGAATGAAAACAAGGGTAAAACCACTTCGAAAATCAGGGTAACTTATTCTGATAACGACGAAGGAGAGCAATAATGACATTTAATTATACAGATAAACAGCTTAATAATTTAAATAGAGATACTGCAGTTTACAGTGTGAATCCAGAGTTTGCTAGACGAAAACATAAAAAGCTTGTTGTTAATAAACCTGATTCTGAATTAGCTAGCTATGAAACCAACACTATAACCACCTCAGATGGTCAAGAATTCCGTGTCGTTGCCACTAAGTCTGACACTGAAACAGGTTTTGATGGACTGGCAGTTGCGCCAATTATCAATGGCAAACCGGATTATAAAAGTATAGCTGTGATTGCTCCTGGGACAGATCCAGGGAGTCCCACTAAGATTGACAGTTGTAAAACAACTTTTTCTTATTATAGTGTAATATAGACTAATCTTATAGTATAATAAGAAAAAGGAGGAAATCTTAAATGAATAATTCCAGCACTAAAAAAAGTTATAAAAGGTTACTAATCGTTTTGTCAATCGCAATTATCACAGCAGGAGGTGTTTTTATGTTTAGTATGTTAGGGAAGTCTCAAGAAGAGCGTCGAAATAGAGAATATGAAGTAAGTCTGATTAATGCCTTAAAAAATTCATATGAAGGGATAGAAGAAATCAAAATTTCCAATCCAACATATACGAACCCTCCTGGTGACTGGTCTTGTAAGGTTGATATTTTGTTTGAAGATGGGGAAAAAATATTCTATGGAATTCCACATAACTTAGATGAGATAGAAAATTACAATGGTCGTATGACTTATGGACAGCGAGATTTTCTTAACCGAAGAAAAGGAATAACAACTAATACAGTTACAGTTACATACTCTAACAAAGAAAGAGGGGAACAGTAATGGTATTTAATTATACTGATAAACAACTTAATGAATTAAACCACGGGAAGAATGTATACAGTGTCAATGCTGAATACGCTGAGAGAAATAATAAACCTTTGGTTACAGAAGCTCCTAATCCGAATCCTTCTTCATCTGATTTTGAAGAAACCAACACTATTACCACCTCCGATGGTCAAGAATTTCGTGTTGTTGCGACTAAGTCTGACCCAGGAACTGGTTTTGATGGGCTGGCGGTAGCTCCTATAGTCAATGGCAAACCAGATTATAAAAATGTAGCTGTGATTGCTGCTGGAACGGATCCTGATAGTCCGGTGAATAAAACTATGTTCAGCTCACGCGACGTCAATAGTGCCATAATTGCAAGGCAAACTTATTTATCTCCACAATATAAAGTTGCTGACCAATTCGTAAAAGAGATTATGGATGATCCCAGATATGAAGTTAGTCAACTATCTGGTTATTCACAAGGATCTTATATGCTAAAAGTAGGGGCTAAATATCATATACCTACGACTACCTTTAATGCTTGGTTTAAATATGGAGCCCTTTCATTGAAAGAAAAAGCATTTATTGAAAGTAGCCCTTCTATGTTTATAGATTACCGTAGAAAAAATGATGACGTAGTAGTCTGGAATGATTTTAACCATCCAGAATGGTATAATACTACCACTACAAATTCTATGCCTAGTACGATTCACTGGCTTGATGGTTCGAGTCATAAAATTGGTGACTGGGAGTTTGATCCTGTAACTGGTCAACTTGTAGATGGCAAAGGAGGAAAACCCTTAATCAGTGGCGTTTATCGAGCGTATGCCAACAGTCTCCGAGGAATGGCTCATTACAAGGACTTGAAGTCAAAATGGTCATCAGGTGGCATTAGTAGCTCTGAGGAAATATACTTAGATGCAGCTCAGGGTTCTATCTTATCATCATCTATGGCTACGGCAGCAAGAACTGGAGCTGATGAAGTGAGCGCCTTAGCCAAAAAAGCCAATCAAGAATTACAAGAAATTTGGTCAAAAATCGATTTTACAAGCTACACAGCATTAGCTCCTTATGAGGTTGAGACCCTTTTTGCTAGCCAAGGTATTACTCAAGCACAGTTTATCGATACTTTTCAGGCAGAAACAAAACAAACAGCCACTCTGATGAATGCTTCCGCTCAAGCATTTGAAAATATGGATAAACAATTACAGGAAGTCATCGAAAAAACAGTAGCAACAGACAAGCAATTAGGCAAGGAGTTTCGACAATGGAAAGAAAAGATGTAAAATGGGAGGAAATCAGAGAGAAAGAAAGAGAACTGTTTACTCTAGAAGAACAATATTATCAAGAAAAGAAGAAACTTGATAACAAAGCGCTTGATCTAGAAGAACGAAATGCAAACTTAGAAAAACTAATTTCCGAAGAAGTTGATAAAATGTATCAAATCTTGAGAAAATTTTCGTCAACGGCTGATGATGTTAGAGACTATTTTATAGAAATAGAAAATTTGAGACACTTTTCGAATCAAGTATACAGAGATCATAGGATTAAACTTGAAGATGAGAGAGAAAAATACGATAACGAGTTTCGCAAAAAAAGAAATGATTTAGACGAAGAATTTCACAAACTAAGGAGAGATTATGCAAGCACCAATGAATGAATACTACACTGATGAAGAATATCAATATGCACTGAAACAAATGTATCGAATGATGGAAAGAAACCGAATTATTACGGAAGCAAGGTTAGCGATATCAGCAAAAAATAAATTAAAAGAAAACTTTAATAAGGTAGCTGAAAAAATTGCTACAGAAACCAAATCAACTATCACAAGCATAAACAGCCAAATGGATACTGCAATTCAAGGTAAGGTTCGCAAGAGTCTTGAAGCAAAGATTTCGAATATGTTGCTCAAGTATGATGAAATTTAATAAAGTAGTTCAGAATAAATGGAATAAAGTTAGACTTCTGTTTTAAGTTTCTTATTATATCTTTCCGAAAAACTATAATTTTCTTGAAAAATATATAAGTCTATGCTATACTACTAGTAGACTTATATATGGAGAGAACACATGAAACGTGATATTTTACTGGAACGAATCGACAAACTAAAACAAATCATGCCCTGGTATGTTCTGGAATACTACCAATCTAAGCTTGCTGTCCCCTATAGTTTTACAACCTTGTACGAATACCTTAAGGAATATGATCGATTTTTCAGCTGGGTTTTGGAGTCTGGTATTTCAAATGCTGATAAAATGTCTGACATTCCTTTATCAGTCTTGGAAAATATGTCTAAGAAAGACATGGAATCCTTTATCCTATATCTACGAGAACGACCTTTGCTGAATGCCAATACAACCAAACAAGGTGTCTCTCAGACGACTATCAATCGGACCTTGTCAGCACTCTCTAGTCTTTACAAGTATCTAACCGAGGAAGTTGAAAACGACCAAGGGGAACCTTATTTCTATCGTAATGTAATGAAGAAAGTTTCAACTAAGAAAAAGAAAGAAACCCTTGCTGCTAGAGCTGAAAACATCAAGCAAAAACTCTTTCTAGGTGATGAAACAGAAGGTTTTCTGACTTATATCGACCAAGAGTATCCACAACAGCTCTCAAATCGCGCTCTCTCGTCATTCAATAAAAATAAAGAACGTGATTTGGCCATTATCGCCCTTCTCCTAGCATCTGGTGTTCGCTTATCTGAAGCTGTTAATCTGGATCTAAGAGACCTTAATCTCAAAATGATGATTATTGATGTCACTCGTAAGGGGGGAAAACGTGACTCGGTCAATGTCGCTGCCTTTGCCAAGCCTTATCTAGAGAATTATCTAGCCATTCGAAATCAACGCTATAAGACGGAAAAGACGGATACAGCTCTCTTTTTGACCTTATATCGTGGCGTTTCCAATCGTATCGATGCTTCTAGCGTTGAAAAGATGGTTGCTAAGTACTCTGAGGACTTCAAAGTCCGTGTAACTCCCCACAAACTACGCCATACGCTGGCTACTAGGCTCTATGATGCAACTAAATCGCAAGTTTTGGTCAGCCATCAGCTAGGGCACGCTAGTACACAAGTCACTGACCTCTATACCCATATCGTCAATGATGAACAAAAGAATGCTTTGGATAGTTTGTAAAATACATAGAATTAATTATGTAAATTAAAGATTACTTAAAAACGAAAGACCAATTCCTATTATCTTTCGTTTTTTGTTTATTTAAACTCAATCCAGTAGTTACGATGGGGCTCGATTATTACTGGATTACCCCAAAAGGCTTTCAGATAAGCTAAATTTGCGTGGCTTACTGGTCTTTTTGCATCATTATATTGCTCAGCGCTCTCTTTAGTTAGAAAGCATTTTACTGCTTCATAAAAAGTTCCATCAGCTGATTCTCTTTCGATTCCCATATACGAAATTTCGTCACCTTTTTTAAGACTGTCAGTCAACAGTTTACCAATAAAATACACTGTCTTATCCTTCATCAGTTCATAAGCTTTACCATTTTCCAGTCGGTTATTTGCTGCAGCGTACATAATACAAAAACTATCAACAATGTCTTTCAAAGGCATTAAGTCCTCTTTCTTTACTTTGATTTCATCGGGAAGAAGACCGCCAATTATAAGATTTTGGAAATAGGCTTGCTGGATTACATTATCTAAAGCCATTCCTAAAGGTATTTGAACAGCTTGGTATCCTAAAGGCTGCAGCTCTTTATTTTTCTTATCATAATGTTCTTGTGTGATACTTATATTTAAACTTTCTGTTTGGGAAATTTCTTCATTTCTATAAAAAGCAACAACATTGCGGTCTAACTGTTCAAATAGATTAAGACTTTCTACTGGAATTTCTAACATTAATGAATAACTCCTTTTCATTTTTCCTCTCTATTATACTCTAATCAGCTTGATTATCAAGTCTAAATGTAATAAAAGAATCCATCTTAAATGAACTGCACCCCAAAAGTTAGACAGAAAAAATCTAACTTTTGGGGTGTTTTATTATGAAATTGAGTTATGAAGATA